>DASYAU010000029.1:0-1915 GCA_036501185.1 Candidatus Korobacter sp.
AGCCGCTTCGCCAGCATCGTCTTGCCCGACCCCGGCGGCCCGATCATCAGAATGTTGTGCCCGCCTGCCGCCGCAACTTCCAACGCGCGCTTCGCCGTCTGCTGCCCGCGCACATCCGCGAAATCCAGCGCAAAGTGCTGCTCCTCTTCCAACGCCTCCGACGCCTCCACGCGAAACGGCGCCGTATGAATCCCGCCATTCCCCGCCGCATTCAACAGCTCGCGAACTTCCTGCAGCGAAGCTACTGGATAAACATTCACACCCTCGACCACCGCTGCCTCGCGCGCATTCGCCTTTGGAATCACCAGGTTTTTAATCCCACGTTCCCGCGCCGCAACCGCAACCGGCAACATCCCCGGAACCGCCCGCAACCCACCATCCAGCCCAAGCTCGCCCACCAGCAGAAACTGGCTCAGGTCACGAATCTGCAGGGCGCCATACGCGCCAAGAATCCCGATCGCCATCGGCAGATCGAATCCCGATCCCTCTTTCTTAATGTCCGCAGGAGCAAGATTGATCGTGATGTGCGTCGGCGGAATATCAAACCCGGAGTTCTTGATCGCCGCGCGCACCCGGTCGCGGCTCTCGCGCACCGCCGCATCCGGCAGCCCTACGGTGTGGAAGTGGTCCTGGTCCGCCGTCTTCCCGGAAAAATCAACTTCAACATCAATAATGTTCGCATCGATGCCATAAACAGCAGCACTAAGAGCTTTAAAGAGCATACAGATTGAAGAATAGGGCGCAACACTAGCGACGCGACAGGAGAAACCGTAATGAAGGGCTCACATCACATGCCGTAAGTAATGTGCACGCAGAACGGCTCCCGTCAAAACAGGTCGGAGTGGGTTCCAGTGCGGACGAGGTACAGATCGTTGCCCTCGATTTTGTACAGCAGCAGCCAATCGGGTTCGATATGGCTATCCCGATGGTGCTTCCAGTCGCCGCCCAGCGCGTGATCTTTGTACCGCTGCGGCAACGTACTGCCTTCGGCCAGCAGCAGAATCAACTCACGCAGCTTGGAAAGATCCTTGCCGCGTTTCTCTGCCAGCTCACGTCACGCCTGAATCGAACACCGAGAATGACCTCTCGCAAGTCAGATACCGAGATCCTTCAATGCCGCTTCCGGCGAACGGAATCGCTTTCCCCTCTTTTTATCCGCAGCCTGCATCGCCTTCACCGTCGTCGCATTGGGAACGCGCACAGCGAAAGGAAGCGCTTTCTCGTCCGCGACGCGGACCAGCATCATCCGAACCGCATCCGAAACAGAAATTCCCATCTTGGCGAGCGTCGCCGACGCCCTTTCCTTAACCCGTTCGTCCACCCGAACATGAACCATTGCCGTCGCAGCCATACTTTGCTCCTGAGATACATTGTATCTCACATTAAAAAAAGCCTGGTGAACAGCCGTTGAATGCCAATCTCTCCCCAACAGGACTAAACTATCCTGTGAAAACCAGTCTCTTCGATCTGTACAAAATTGGCATCGGCCCCTCCAGCTCCCACACCATGGGACCCATGCGCGCCGCCCGCCGCTTCGCGCAATCGCTCGCCGACTCCGACCTCCTCGACCGCGTCGCTGCCATTCGAGCCGAACTCTACGGCTCGCTCGCTCTCACCGGCCACGGCCACGGAACCGATCGCGCCATCCTCCTCGGACTCAGCGGAGAAGAAGCCGCCACCATCGACCCCGCCACCATCGACTCCAAACTCGCCGCCATCCGCTCCTCAAAAACACTGCCGCTGATCGGCCGTCACAACATCACCTTCAACGAATCGGAGCACCTGCTCTTCCACCGCGACCAGATGCTCCCGCCCAACGCAAAAACCCAGCACCCCAACGGAATGCGCTTCACTGCCTTCGACCAAAACGGAGAATCTCTCGCCGCAGAAACCTACTTCTCCATCGGCGGCGGCT
>DASYAU010000030.1:0-1550 GCA_036501185.1 Candidatus Korobacter sp.
GCTGTTAGCACAGGGCTATGCAGCCCGAGCAGAGAAAGATCCGGCGGAGTCGCGCGCCGCATTTTTTGAAGCGGTACGCCAAGCCTCGCTTGAGGCCGATCGGGCTTCTTTAGCGGAGGCGCTTTGCGGTCTGGCCCAGGCCGAACGCGACATCGGCGCCCTCGGTCCCGCGAGTCACCAGTATGCGAATGCAACACTCCTGTACCGTGAGATAGGGCCGCCGGCTAGGCTGGCATATGCGCTTCGTCACGAGGCAGACGTGCTTCGGGAAATGTGCCGGCCAGACGACGCTGAGCCACTCTATCTAGAGGCCGAAACAATCTACCGCCAACTTGGCGGGCCGGCCGTCCTCGACTTGGCGAACACGCTCAGAGGGTTGGCTTTGGTGAATGAATCAACAGGCAACATGGACCAATCGAAGAAGCTCTGGAACGAGGCCCGCAAGCTCTATGCAGACTGCAACGTCGAAGCGGGTGTTTCCGAGTGCGATAAGAAGCTCTCTCAACAAACGAAATAACGATTGCCGCCCGTTGCTTCGCCAGCCGTTGCTTCGTCCCGACGCGTTGACCTACTTCGGAGGTTGATCCGTCCCCGGTGCCGGCGCCTTCTGCGTGCTCTGCGGGCCTTTGTAGATCAGCGGAATGTGCAGCGGCAGCGCCGCATCGCTCTTGCTGGCATGGGCAGCAGCCTTCTTCTTGCGCTCCTCTTCCGTCGTCACCACGGTGCGCTGCGAGTTGATGCACTGCCAGTTTCCGGCGCCGTTCTTGCGGAAGACATGCGTGAAGACGCCCTTTTCTGCCACCTTTGGGCCCGTCGTGCCCTGCCACTCCATGACATAGGTGCCGTTCACCACCGCCACATCGCCCAATACACGCGCGCCAATCACCTTTTGCGTGAGCGATACAGGCTCCGCGCCCGCCACGAAGAGATGCGAAATCTGCTGGTTGCGCGTCGTCACGTCGCCCTCGGCACTGATGCCGACATAGTCGCGCGACAACAGGTTCTCCAATGCAAACTGGTCGTGTTTGGTGACCGCGGTATCCCAGGAGTCCTCAACTTGCTGCATGGTCGCAACGCCCGGCGAAGGCTCGGCGGACTGGGCTGTGAGGCTGTGGATTGGACAAAGGAAGAGAGCGGTGGCAACGGTGCAGTAAAGGCGAAACGACGGCATGAACAGCATTCTCCAGCAGAAATCATATAGTTTGCATGTGAATCCACCATGAACCTGCAAAACTTCCACATCTCTGCCAAAAGCCCACAAAACGGGAGTATCAGCGTAGGAAATCTATTTTTAGAATTTGCCGCTGATGATGACGCACCATAGAAGAGTCATGGCTGCCTTCCCAGATATCTCACTCGAGCGCGGCATGCCCGCCAGCCCGGACGCCGAGCGCTCCATCCTTGGCGCGATCCTGCTCGAAAACGGGCACTTCCACGAGGCCGCGGAGAAGAAGCTCACCGCCGACGACTTCTCGCTCGACTCGCACCGCCGCATCTTCGCCCGTATGGACGAGCTCATCAGTGGCGGCCGCGCCGTCGATCTGGTCACG
>DASYAU010000031.1:0-8052 GCA_036501185.1 Candidatus Korobacter sp.
GAGCTACAGTTTCGTATGTGGTTCACTCTGCGGCAATGGAGGCGTGTGGCTTTTTGAAAAGGTGGATGGGCGCTGGAAGCAGTCCGAACGCGACTGTGGCGGAGGATGGGTATCTTAGTTGGCGATAAATCCCCTTACCACTAGTAATCCGGTCGGCGCTCCCGAGATCCGTTCGGGGCGTTCCCCGTTAGTACGGAAACAGCGAGCCGGATTGCTGTAGCCTCCGCACTCTCCTTCGGGAACTCCCGATCGTAATGTGTTTGGGCCGGTCCGGGACGATACAATAGCCTGCCGAGGATGCATTGCTCGCCTGAAGAGCGCAACTACGGCGCTCTCTGGGGGTTGAGGCCAGCGTGAGTTTACGAGTCGAGAGAACCGAATACGATCCTGAGTCCGGATACCTTTACTACGTCTTTTTCAACCCGCATTGGGAGCTTGAGGCTGACGAAGTGAAACAGCGGGTACCGCTGGAGGTCGCCGTGTCGCTTACCGAAACCGGCGAGCTGGCCGATGTGACCTTTACCCTGCCGAAGCCCTGCCGCAACGAGCAGGCACTTTCATTCATTCACCGTGACGAGACGGTTGGACAGGTCAACGATCGGGTTTTTGTCGCCGTGCCCGGACAAAATGGCGATTCCGTGATCAAGGCGCTGGGCGCGCTGGATCTGGATGTTTCCGGACGTATTGTCGGCATGGAAATCAAGTGTGGCATCCCAGGGCCGGCACCCAACGACACCGCCCATCCTAATTAAGCGTTGGCCGGAGTAGCGGCGGGTTCGTGGTCTTCCTTCGCGTCGGTCCGCGCGCGCTTGATGTCGTTTACGTCGCCCATCACGATCACCACCGTGCCGGCGTTCACCACGATGTTTTCCGGCGGGTTCACCCAAAAATTGGAAGCCGCGCCAGCTTCGCCGACTGAACGGATCGCCAGCGGCAGCAGGTTGTACTCGGTTTTCAGCTTCAGCGCGTCGAGTTGCTGGCCTGCCCAGGGGGAATGGCCCTTCACCACTAAGTCTTCAATGCGAAGGGTTTTTGATTTCTCGCGCAGCATCATGTCGAGGAAGCTGACCACGTGTGGGCGAAGCACCTCGCTGGCCATGCGCATGCCCCCAATGGCATTGGGAGAAACGGTGGAGTTGGCTCCGGCTTTCATCAGGCGGTCAGAGTACTTCGCGTCTGTCCAGCGCGCGACGATGCGGATCTTCGAACTGCGCTGCCGAGTGACCACTGTGATGACGAGGTTGTCCTTATCGCTGGAGACGGCGGCGATGAGCCCCTTTGCCTGCTCGATGTTGACTTGGTCGAGGATGGCTTCATCGGTGGCGTCGCCAATGATGTAGAGCATCTCGCGATAGCTGTCGCCCTGGACCTCGATGAAATGCTTCACGTGCTCCTCGTTCTGGTCGATGACGACGAAGGGAGTGCCGGTTTTGTGCAATTCGGCAACGATGTAGCGGCCGGTATCGCCCAATCCGCAGACGATGTAATGGTGCTTAAGTTCGCTGATGCGCTTCTGCATTTTGCGCTTCCTGAATAGATCGGTGATCTGGCCTTCGACGAGGAAGGCGGTCACGGCAGAGAAGACGTAGACCGTGAAGGTAACACCCACCATGATGACGACGATGTTGAAGAGGCGGAGCCACGGGTTGTGGCTGGTGTCGATAATCTCACCGTAGCCTACGCCGGCCAGGGTGATGATGGCCATGTAGATGGCGTCGAGGATGGTGACGGACGACCCGCCCAGCAGGCGATAGCCGATGACGCTCGCCGTCACGATGATGACGAGCAATAACAGCGCCTGGCCAAGACGTTTGCTGATATGCATGGGTGAGGGGTGCGGGCGAAGCTCGCTGGCGTGGAGCATACCACGAGAAGCCCTGAAATGACGCCACTTTCCGCGCATCTGGCGTGTATCATGGCTCGGTGAACGGGGTAACCGTCTTCATCCTTGCCGGAGGGCGCAGCACCCGCATGGGGCGGGACAAGGCCCTGCTCGTACTCGAAGGCAAAACCCTGCTGGAACGAGCTCTCGAAACCGCGCGGGATGTCGCAGGAGAGGTCGCCATCGTGGGCGCGCGTGAGCGTTATGCGGAGTTCGGCGTCAACGTCGTTGAAGATGAATTCCAGCAGTGTGGGCCGCTGGGTGGCATCCACGCGGCACTGGGCGCGAGCCACACGGAATTGAACGTCATACTTTCGGTGGATACTCCGTTGGTCAGCGCTGGGTTTCTAAGGTATCTTCTCAAGCGCGCTCAGGCACAACCGGATGCGTTGGCCACCGTCCCGGACGCAGACGGCGGCGTGCAGGGCACTTGCGCGGTGTACCGGCGACCGCTTCGTGCTGTGGCCGAGCAGCAGTTGAAGAAAGGGAAGTACAAGATTGCTGAAACGCTCGCGCTGGTGCGGGTGGAGTACGTAGAAGAAAACGAAATGCGCGAGGCCGGATTCGATCCGGCGATGTTCGCGAACTTGAATACCCCGGAGGAGTTTGCCCGGGCCGGAGAGACGAAAGCGAAATGAGCACCACGCCAAGCAACGGAGCACACGAAGATCGTCCGTACCTGGAGTTCCAGCACGTCAGCAAATCATTTGGCGCCAAGCACGTGCTGCGGGATGTGAGCTGGCAGGTGAAGGCCGGCGAAACCATGTGCATCCTCGGGCGCAGCGGCGTGGGCAAATCGGTTTCGCTGCACAACATCATGGGCTTCCTTAAGCCCGATTCCGGCCGCATATGGGTGGCCTACGAAGACATTACCGACTACGCCGAACCGGACCTCGAGCGCATACGCAAGAAGGTCACCATGGTCTTCCAGAGCGGCGCGCTGTTCGACTCGTTGACCGTGGGCGAAAACGTGGCGTTCCCGCTGCGCGAACGCGGCGGCTTGGACGAAGCGCAAATTTTCCAGATCGTGGACGGTCTGCTGGAAATGGTCGGCGTGGCGCACATGCGCGACCTGCTTCCCGCCGAACTCTCCACTGGGATGCGGCGGTCGGTGGCGATTGCTCGGGCGCTTTCCGCCGAGCCTGAGTGCATTCTCTACGACGAGCCCACGACCATGGTCGATCCGATGATGGCGCACCTGCTCGGCGACCTCATCCAAAAGCTGAAGTACCAGCTCAAACTCACCAGCGTTGTCGTGACGCACGATATGTCACTGGCGCAGAAACTGGCTGACAAACTCATCTTCCTGCACGAGGGCCGCGTGGTGTTTTACGGGACCCCAAGAGAGATGGAGCAGTCACAGGAAGAGATTGTGCAGGAGTTTTTGGAGCTGGATTCGACCGACTTCAGCAGCTTTGGAAAATCGGATTTGCGGAGGCATATGCCGGGGGATGTGGGATAAATCTAGAACCCTTTCGCCGTCAGCGCTTCCACGTTCAACTCTTCTTTCTTCAAATCGCCACGGACCATCCACTTCTCCAAGTACTTTGCCACGATGTCGGTCTCAATGTTGACCGGGTCGCCGGGCTTCAGCGACTTCAGGTTTGTCATTTCGACGGTGTGCGGGATGATGGCGATGGTGCAGCGCAGTCCTTCCAGCTTGGCTACCGTCAGGCTGATGCCTTCGATCGCGATAGACCCTTTGTAGACGAGGTATTTCTCCAGTTCGGGTGAGACTTCGATGTGCAGCCAGTAGTCGTCGGAGTTGGGAATGCGCTCGAACTCGATGAGTTTGCCGACGCCGTCGACGTGGCCCTGGACGATGTGGCCGCCCATGCGGGCGTCGAAACGCAGCGGCAGTTCGAGATTGATGAGCGCGCCTTCGGTGATGCGCGACAGGGAAGTGCGCACCCAGGTTTCGGGCGCAAGATCGGCCTGAAACGACGTGGGGGTGATGTTCAGCGCGGTGAGGCAGACGCCGCTGCAGGCAACACTATCGCCGGTTTTGAGCTGCTTGGGGGTGTTCTGGGCTTCGATGGTGATGCGGCGGTTTTCGCCGTGGATCTCGATTTCTGCGACGCGGCCGATTTCTTCTACGATTCCGGTAAACATGAGTACCTCACGATAAAGAGTGATTATTTCATGCGATAAAGAGTGATTATTTCATGCGCTGGATTCGTAAAATGTGACCGAGCGCACTTCCGCCGCTACGGTTAAAATATAGGAGTATGTCGCTCAGCCGTGAACAAGCTCTCGAGATGTTTCGTTCCGATGATTTGATCGGGATCGGCATGGAAGCCGATGCCGTCCGCCGCCGCCTGCATCCGGAGGGCGTGGTTACGTACATCATCGACCGCAACATTAACTACACGAATTTCTGCACCGAGTACTGCACCTTCTGTGCGTTCTATCGGCCGCTGAAGGGCAAGCTGGCGAAAGAGGGCTACATCCTCGACTTCGACACCATCTACGCGAAGATCCAGGAGACGGTTGACCTCGGCGGCACCGGCGTGCTGATGCAGGGCGGGCTGCATCCCGACCTGAAGATTGAATACTTCGAGCGGATGATGAGCGGCATCAAGCAGCGCTTCCCGCAAATCCATCTGCACTGCTTTTCGGCGTCGGAGATTTTGGCGATTGCCGAGTACAGCCATATCTCGGTGGAAGAGACGATTCGCCGGCTGCGCGATTCAGGGCTGGATTCGATTCCCGGCGGCGGGGCGGAGATTCTCGACGACGAGGTGCGGCACAAGATCGCGCGCCTGAAGTGCGGGACCGAGGAGTGGCTGCTGGTGCATCGTACGGCGCATAAGCTCGGCATGAGGACCACCGCAACCATGATGTTCGGCGTGGGTGAGACCATCGAGCACCGCGTCAATCACCTCGAGCATGTGTACAGGCTCCAGGAAGAAACCGGCGGCTTCACCGCGTTTATTCCGTGGACCTTTCAGCCGCACAACACTGCTCTCGGCGGGCGAGGCTGGGATGAAGCCACCGCGGTCGAATACCTGAAGACGCTGGCAATCTCGCGCCTCTTTCTCTCCAACTTCCTCAACGTGCAGTCGAGCTGGGTGACGCAGGGGCTGAAGGTCTGTCAGATGGGCCTGCGCTTTGGCGGGAACGATGTCGGCTCGGTAATGATCGAGGAGAACGTGGTGAAGTCCGCAGGCGTTTCGAACTGCACGACCGAAGAAGAGCTCAGGCGAATCATCCGCGATGCGGGGTTTGTGCCTAAGCAGCGGGACACGCTGTATCGACAGTACTTCCTGAACTAGTCCTTAATTCCGGCGAAGAGATCTGTTTCCATCTCGCAATTGCGTGGATCGGTACTAGCCGCGAGATGGAAGAACTCGTAATCCGGCTTCTTTCGCAGGTAGAGCTCGAAATTTTCGAAGAGCGGTTGCTGCGACGAGTGCTGGCGGAAGGCACGGATTTTGTCTTCGAGATATTGCGAGACCTCGATCTGGCAGCTCACCGGGCTCGGCGAAACCGGCTGTCGATCGGGCAGGAAGAACGTGGCGGTCTGGTAGTACAGCTTTTGGACCCGGTGCTGTTTGAGATCGGTCCAAAACTGGTCGGCGAACCGGTTGGTGCGACCGGCCCAGTGCGCCGCCAGCGTGGCGTACATCGACGCCATGGAGTGGTCGGGATGACCGGTCACGGAACCTTCCGGGCCGTAGGTGAGCAGCACCTGCGGGCGGATTTCGCGGATCCGTTGCACCAGGTCGGCGATGACGCGGTAGCCGTTTTCGCGATCGAGCCCACCATCGCGATATTCCAGCACCCAGCCGTGCGAAATCTTCAACTCGTTGCATGAGGCCGCAAACTCCGCCCGACGCATTTCGGCCAGTTCTTCATCCGTCTTGGCATGTCCACGATGGGTTGCAGCTTCCCCGGCCGTGAGGCAGATGACGTATGTCTCCACGCCCATCTCTCGATATTTCAGCAGCGTTCCACCGAAACCGCCGACTTCGTCATCCGGATGCGCGGTCACAACGAGAATTCGTCTCATGCGTAGATCCAGGAAAATCGTTTTTGGGCCGGGCTAAGTGGCCGATGCGTTCTGCTCAATAAATGGATGTAGCCGCTTGCATTCAAAATTTGTCGAGAATTGTACCAACGAAAAAACGGCTTTTTCGCATCCACTTCGATGACTGAAAGAGAGTGTAAGTGTAATGCGCATCGGGCCCCTCACCACCCATCTCCTGTACACCATCGCGTCAATTTTTATAACTTGTCTTCCCAGCATGGCGGCGTCCGCCAAAACGGCAACCGTAGAAGCACGGCCAGAACATATTTATCACTCGTTGATTCCGCTTGGTTGTGAAGTTTTCAGCTATTCAGGCCATGACGAACACCAAATCTTTTATGTAATGGTCTCCGCGCAGAACCGACAGTTTGAGGGGGAACAGGTCTGGTTCGATGGCGTCCGGCGAATATTGAAAGAACCGAACGGCGGGCTAGTGCAAGCCTACCCCCGGGAGATGCGGTTCCGCGTGAGCGTGAGCGAGCACAGCGGGTTCACCCTCATCGACTCACCGTTGCCCATTCAGACGCGCGACAGAACGTTCAACCAGTTGATCACCAGCCTGAAGTTTGAAATGCGCATTTACCGTGCGTTGAAGAGCCGCGTCCTTCACCCGACCAAGGTCACGCATATCGGCGTGCCCCCTGACGTACCCGCCACCGAGCGCGTGTACGAAGTGACGTTCGATCTGGGCGAAGTGCCGATCAGCGACCGCATCGTGATGCACGTGCTCACGGACGAGGGCGACCGCATGGCGAAGTTTAACGTGGACCTGTACTAGTCTTCCAGGATTTCTTCCGGCGGAATAGTTTCGGCAGTTTCTTCCAGCATGAACTCCAGCACCTCTTGCGGTGCGGAGGCCATCCACACCGGCGCGAATGACTGCCGGTGCAGCGGCGAGGGCCCAATTTCGCGAAGCGCCTTGATGTGCTTCGGAGCGGAATAGCCCTTGTTGCTGGCGAGATCGTACTCGGGGAAGACGGGCGCCCACTCGCAGATCAACGCATCACGATAGACCTTGGCAACGATGGAAGCTGCTGCGATTGAGGCCGAGAGCGCATCGCCGTGGATGATCTTCGTCTGCGCGCACTCGAGGTCGAGTTTCATGGCGTCGATCAGGAGGTGATCGGGTACGCACGAGAGGCCGCGGACGGCGTGCTTCATCGCCAGGTTCGACGCCCAATAAATGTTGAGCTGATCGATACGCGCGACATCCACAGCGGCAATCGACCACGCGATGGCGTGCTCGCGGATGCGTTTGTCGAGTTCCTCGCGCTTTTCCGCCGGCAGGAGCTTGGAATCGCGCAGACCCTTGATGCGATAGCTGGGATCGAGGATGACGGCGGCGGCAACAACGGGACCGAAGAGCGAGCCACGACCGACTTCGTCAACGCCGGCGATAAATTTCGCACCGGTTTCGGCGGCGAGCTTCTCAAATTTCGTGGTGCACTTCAGGCGCTTCAGCAGGCGAAGCTTGGCGGCTGCCTTGGAGAGAGGCTTGCCGTTCTTGCCGAGGACGGGAGGTTTCTTGGGGCGAGGCACGGGCGAGGGTTTACCTTCCACAATGATATCCGACCTCGCCTATTCAACCGACAAGCCGGAACTCTCCCGCCAAATCCGGTGTCATTGCTGGAATGGAGACGCGCCGACGAGTATCAGTCCGGATCCGCCGCATTATAACTTGCACGGTCTTGTTTATTGGCGGTGTGGCAACGATCCTCGCTTGCATCGCGTGGTTCGAGCACTTCCGCGACGACAAGAGCGAGTATGAAGTCTACTCAGCGTATCTTTCGGAGGGAATCAACGAGGATGCGCACGATTGGTCGGTCGACGCGCCAATCGAGGTGGTCGTTCAGAATCAGACGGCAATGGGCACCACTATGCGGTGGTGGTGGCTTTATCCATTCGACCAAGGAATTTCTTTCGGAGGCCTGAACAGGTCTACACGTTTTAGTTTCTGGATTCGAAACGTATTTCGGATGCGGATCAAACCGCGAATTCAATTACCGCCACGCGCCACAGTTCTCCTCGAGGGGAAAGAACAGATCGAGTCCAACTTTTTCGTGCAACGGCACCCACACACCATGGGAACAGTCCTGCTTTCTGGGGTCGGCTTCAACCGGGATTGCACGCAAGCCGTCTT
>DASYAU010000032.1:0-8940 GCA_036501185.1 Candidatus Korobacter sp.
GATTCAGAATTCGCGGGCGTTCGTCCTCTCGTCCTCTCTCACCACGACCCCTCTCGTGCTTCGCGAGAATATGTAATTGAGCGGCAAGCGAGCCTATTCAACGTTTTTGGCGGAAAATGGACAACAGCGCGGCTACTCGGCGAGGACGTCGCCGGCCAAATAGAACGGTCGCGCTAAATATTAGGGAGTGACTGATGGAGTTCATCGACCTTAAAACGCAGTACAAGGATTTGAAGGAAACGATCGACCGGCGAATCGCGGCTGTGTTACATCACGGTCAATTCATTATGGGGCCAGAAATCATGGAGCTTGAAAAAGAGCTCGCCCTTCGGACTGGATCGAACCACTGTATCGCGTGTGCCAGCGGCACAGATGCGCTGATGATCGCGTTAATGGCGCTCGAGATCAGACCTGGGGATGAGGTGATCACCAGCCCATTCACTTTTATTGCTACCGCCGAGATGATCGCTCTCGTGGGCGCGACGCCGGTATTCGTAGACATCGAGCCGGACACTTATAACCTAGACCCGCGCCTGCTTCGGAAGGCAATTACGCCCAAAACCAAAGCCATCATGCCTGTTTCTCTGTACGGCCAATGCGCCGACATCGATGCGATCAACGAAATTGCCGGCGACATTCCGGTAATAGAAGATGCGGCGCAGAGTTTCGGCGCTACTTATAAAGGACAACAATCCTGCAATCTTTCGACAATTGGGTGCACGAGTTTCTTCCCATCAAAGCCGCTGGGCTGCTACGGCGACGGCGGCGCATGCTTCACCAACGACGACGCGTTGGCAAGGAAGATGCGCCAGATCCGCGTCCACGGGCAGGATCGACGCTATCATCATCCGGTGATCGGCTTCAATGGAAGGCTGGACACGCTCCAAGCCGCGATTCTACTCGGAAAATTGACCGCATTTGACGGTGAGGTGAAGAAGCGCGCGGAAGTTGGCGCGCGCTATACAGAGTTGCTGCGAAAGGACGTGAAAACGCCAACAGTTCCGCCGCACAACACCTCGGTGTATGCCCAATATACCGTCGCGGTCGAGAACCGCGTAGTGGTGCAGCAATATCTGCAGCAGCGGGGTATCCCGACTGCGGTTCACTATCCGATCTCACTGCACATGCAGCCGGCATTCGCATACCTGGGCTTGGGAAAGGGATCCTTTCCTGAGTCGGAGCACGCGGCGGAGCGTGTGTTGAGTTTGCCCATGCATCCGTACCTCACGGCGGCCGATCAACTGCGAGTTGCGAATTCCCTAATCGAGTGCTCCAAAGCGGTTGTGGCCGAAGCGGCCAGTAGACAGTAAAGGATTGCGCCTAACGTGCCGTTCACCGCTTCTCATGCGGCTGTAGCTTACTCAGTCCGTAAACATAATTGGCCCGTGCTTTCAGCGTTCGTTATCGGAACGCTTGCGCCAGACTTTGAATATTTCGCGCGAATTGCGCCGCAGAGTCGGGTCGGCCACGTACTTCCAGGACTGGTCGTGCTCACATTTCCGGTTGGTTTGCTGGCGCTTTGGATCTTCCACGCCTTTACAAAGCAAGGCCTCGTGACCTTGTTGCCCGACGATGTTGGTCGGAGAATCCCATTAGGCAAATTTGAGTTCAAAGGACTTCGGCGCTTCGTCGCAGTCTGCGCGTCCATGTGGCTGGGGATCGCGAGTCACTTGCTATGGGACGAGTTCACCCACCGCGACAGCTGGGCATCTGCGCACGTCGCATTTCTTCGTATTGTGGTGATGCACGTTAACTCTTACTCAACGGCGACCATAGCCGACGTGCTTCAGCTCATAAGCAGCGGGGTCGGACTAGGGGTAGTCATTTATTGGATCGCAGCAGCGTACCGGCACTCCAAGCCGCTGCGGGAGGCGAGTCCGACGCGCACGTGGCGCCGAACACTGGTTTGGCTAATACTAATTGCACTACCGTCAGTGTTTTTTGGATATTGGCGCGCACGGCAGCACATTGGTCCGCTCCTATGGGATGCGGGGGACCGCATCGAACTTGGCATGCTTACCGTCATAGGCGCCATCGCAATAACGGCGCTTTCCATCACTTTGGTAGGCGCCGTGGAGCGTATACGACAAGGCATTGCGACCCGAACCGCATTGCAATTAACGCGGTAGCGTTGCGCGGCGTCCCTTGCCCTCATCGCCGTCTAGTTTTGCGACCTGGAAAGATTCGCTCTGGCCGCCTCGGACTTAGGGTCTAACTGAAGCTCTAGTAAAAACTCTTGTCGCGCATCTTCGAGACGGCCTTCGGCCATGAGAATTTCGCCGAGCAGCAAATGCTGTCCCTCGATTTTCGGCCACTTTGCGATCGCGGTTCGCATCTCGGACTCTGCTTCGCTCAAGCGCCCCATTTGCATCAAGGCACGCGCTTCGATCCGATAGCAATCGTTTCTTGCCGTGGGAGCGATGTTATCCGCGATATGGCAGTAGTGATAAGCATCGCTCCATCGTGCCAATTGCAGGGACAACGCTCCCAGTATGAAGTTGTTGCCGTAGTCGGCAGGATCGAGTTCCACAGCCTTCGCGTAGAGATCACGTGCCATCGGAACGTTATTCTCAACGTCCATTTCCCGACCGAGATGACTGTACGAGATCGGGTTTTTCGGCGCGATCTGGGTCGTATGGCGGAACAGCGTGGCATTGTCGTGCCAGTAAGGTTCCTGAGTCAAAACCAGGAGCACGGATGCACTGAGGATTACCAAGGTCCCACAGAACTGGAGCGCGGGCCGGCCGAATACTCGGGGTTCCGTCGGAAGATTGGTGAGAATCGTTCCGAGAAGAATTCCGAGACCTATCGTTGCGAGATAGAGATATCTGTCGTGCGCGGAGTCATGAGAAGCGAAAACGGAGAATCCTCCGATGGCAGCGCCAATCGGAAGCACCAGCCATGCCCATGCTTCGAAAAGGACGCCGGAGCGGAGCGCGGCGAACGTGCCCAGTGACGTGATTGCGATGAGAATCAATATCTCAAGCGGAAGGAAGGCAACGTTCCATTCCCGTGGGACGAAGTCGTAGTACAGGCTGAGGTGGACGGGCCAAAGTAGGTGTTCCAGATAGAACCAATAGGTGGTCGGCAGGTTTACGAAAAGGAATCCGACCGACCGAGCCGTTGGAGGGTTCTCGGGAAGCATGATGCGCCAGCGGACACACCAGTAGATAAGAACAACGATGAAGAATGGCAGCGAAGAAAGTATGGCGCCCGTAAGCCTGCCGCGGAAGGGCCTCTCCTCTGGAAATGCAAACGCGTATACGAGAAACAGAATTGGCCCGATTATTGCTGTTTCCTTTGCTAGTAGCGCCACAATCAGAAGAAAAATAGAGCAGGCGAAATCGGGTTTCGAATGCTTGTCGCGGGCACGGAGGAAGCAGATGAGAGCTCCGATGAGCGGGACCGTCATGAGAGAGTCGGTTAGACCCGAGATCCAGGCCACCGATTCAATATGCGCAGGATGAAGGGCGAAAACCGCAGTTGCAAAAGCCACGACGAAGGGATCGGCGATGGTCTTTTTTAGTAGGACATAGACGAGGGCGACCGCAGTGAGGTGCAGTAGGACCGTGCTGACATGCCAGGGGAGAGGATGTTCACCGAACAGCCAATAGTTCAGACGCAGCCAAACCAAGAAAAGCGGCCGATAGTAAGCGCCCAAATCAGCAGTGTGGAACCAGACATGGTGGCGAAAATAGCCCGGAAGATAACCCCAACTCCGCAGCCGAGGGTTCCTCATTATCTGGAAGCGGTCGTCGTAAACGAACTCAAAGCGCAGAGAAGGCAGGTAAACGACCGCAGTCGCGGCCAGGATCAGCGCCAAGGGATGCTTTTTTACGAATTCCGGCATGTACTGGGACTGGTCGTACGATCATAAGCGACGTTTTCCTGCCGGAAAGCGTGAAAATTCCGCAAGTCGTTGACGTTCCTGACTCCAGTTGCTATATTGGAAAGGTTCTGCGAGTCAATTTGGCTTGCCTGTATAGGTCGTAGCTAAGCTGCATTTCGGTTTGCCCTGCGGACGCGACGCAAGTCGTTGAAGTTTTAAGGGCATCCTCGCTGAAACGAACCTGCGCTACCTCTGGACCTTCCGGAGGGTATGCAGGTCGAGGCCGACGAAACGGATCGCTTCCTTCGGGACTTAGTGACACCGTCGTTAGCCCAACCACATAGGAAACCTCAGATTCCCGCAGTCAGTGCGCGGGAAGCATGGGCAGCAAGTGCTTCACGTGTGTGAAGCGAGAGAAGCTGTCCAGCCCCTGCGAAGGGAAAAAGGAAATTGTGCGCTGAAGAAGCGCGAAATCCGGGTGTGTGTGCCCGGAAGGAGCTTGGAAGAGTGCCTACATTTAATCAACTCGTGCGTAAGGGCCGTACGGCGCCGAATTTTAAAACGGCGAGCCCGGCATTGCAATCGTGCCCGCAGAAGCGTGGCGTTTGCACCCGCGTTTATACCCAGACGCCCAAGAAGCCGAACTCGGCGCTGCGCAAGGTTGCGCGTGTCCGTTTGACGAATGGAATCGAAGTGACGACGTACATTCCTGGCATCGGCCACAACCTGCAGGAGCACTCGATTGTGCTGATCCGCGGGGGCCGTGTGAAAGACCTGCCGGGAGTTCGTTATCACGTGGTACGCGGAACGCTTGACTCGGTGGGCGTGGCCAACCGTAAGCAGGGCCGTTCGAAGTATGGCGCGAAGCGCCCGAAAGCTTAGTAGGTAGAGGAAACAGATGCCTAGAAAAGGTCATATTGCGAAGCGTGAGCCGCTGGCCGATCCGGTCTACAGCTCGACCCTGGCCAACAAGTTCGTGAACTCGATGATGTGGGACGGCAAGAAGAGCACCGCCCAGGGCATCTTTTACGAAGCGATGAAGAAGCTCGAAGCCAAGGGCGGCGGCGAAGAGGCCATCAAGTTGTTCAAGAAGGCCGTAGAGAACGCGAAGCCGTTGCTGGAAGTGAAGACTCGCCGTGTAGGCGGCGCCAACTACCAAGTTCCGGTGGAAGTGAATGCCGATCGGCGGACTTCGCTGGCGATTCGCTGGCTGATTTCGTATTCGCGCGCTCGCGGTGAGAAGGGCATGATCGACAAGCTTGCCAACGAGCTGCTGGATGCGGCGAACGGGCGCGGGGCGGCGATCAAGAAGAAGGAAGACGTTCACCGCATGGCGGAAGCCAACAAGGCGTTCGCGCATTATCGGTGGTAGACGCAGAGATTTGAACATTCGTGATTCCGATCCTGTTTACGGACAAGGGTCGGGCACCCAGAGTTCTGACGAAGAAGAGACGAGAGATTAAGTGGCGAGACAGGTTCCATTAGATCGTTGCAGGAATATCGGCATTATGGCGCACATCGATGCCGGTAAGACCACGACCACGGAGCGCATCCTGTTCTACACGGGACGCACGCACCGCATTGGCGAGGTCCACGAAGGCACGGCGACGATGGATTGGATGGCGCAGGAGCAGGAGCGCGGCATCACGATCACGTCGGCGGCGACGACCTGCACCTGGCGCGACGAGCGCATCAATATCATTGATACCCCGGGCCACGTCGATTTCACTGCGGAAGTGGAACGTTCGCTGCGCGTGCTGGACGGCGCGTGCGCGGTGTTCGATGCGGTGCACGGCGTCGAACCGCAGTCGGAAACGGTGTGGAGACAGGCTGATAAATACTCAGTCCCGCGCATTTGCTTCATCAACAAGATGGACAAGATGGGCGCCGATTTCGAGCACGCGGTCGACACCATCCGCAAGCGCCTGAATGCCAAGCCGGTCGCGATCCAATACCCGATCGGACAGGAAGATAAGTTCAAGGGCGTTATCGACCTGTTCAAGATGAAAGCTATCGTCTGGCACGACGAAACGATGGGCGCGCAGTACGACACCGAAGAAATTCCCGCCGAGCTTCTTAAGAAAGCACAAGCCTTCCACAATCTGATGGTCGAGACCATCGCCGAGTGCGATGACGCTTTGATGGAGAAGTACATCAACGGCGAAGAGATGAGCGAAGCCGAGCTGCGTGCCGGGCTGCGCCGCGCGACGATCGCGATGAAGGTATTCCCGGTGCTGGCCGGAACGGCGTTCAAGAACAAGGGCGTCCAAACGTTGCTTGATGCAGTGGTGGACTTCCTACCGTCGCCGTTGGACATTCCGCCGGTCACGGGCAAGAACCCTGACACTGGCGCGGAAGAGCAGCGCAGCGCCGATGACAAGCAGCCGTTTACGGCGCTGGCCTTCAAGATCATGACTGACCCGTTCGTCGGACAGTTGACGTTTATCCGCGTGTACAGCGGACAGCTGAAGACGGGCGACTCGGTTTACAACAGCAGCAAGGGCCGCACGGAGCGCATCGGGCGACTACTGAAGATGCACGCCAACAAGCGCGAAGAGATCCAGGAAATATACGCAGGTGATATCTGCGCCGTGGTTGGCTTGAAGACCATCACCACGGGCGATACGATTTCGGACGAGAAGCATCCGCTGGTGCTCGAGTCGATCGAGTTCCCGACGCCGGTGATTTCGGTGGCGGTGGAACCGAAGACGAAGAGCGACCAGGAAAAGATGGGCGTCGCGCTCAACAAGCTGGCACAGGAAGATCCGACGTTCCGCGTGAGCACGGATCCCGACAGCGGCCAGACGATCATCGCGGGCATGGGCGAACTCCACCTGGAAATTCTTGTAGACCGCATGATGCGCGAATTCAACGTGCAGGCCAATGTCGGCAAGCCGCAGGTTGCGTATCGCGAGACCATCCGCAAGGAAGCGCAGGCGGAAGGCAAGTACATCCGCCAGACGGGCGGCAGCGGCCAGTACGGTCACTGCAAGATCCGCGTGGGGCCGAACGAGCCTGGTAAGGGCTACGAGTTCGAGAACGATATCGTCGGTGGCACGATTCCGAAGGAGTTCATCAAGCCGATCGACCAGGGCATTCGTGAAGCCCTGGAAGGCGGCGTTCTGGCCGGCTACGAAATGGTGGACATCAAGGTGACCTTGTACGACGGCAGCTACCACGAAGTGGATTCCAACGAAATGGCGTTTAAGATCGCCGGTTCGATGGCCTTCAAGGAAGCTGCCCGCAAGGCGAGCCCGGTGCTTCTGGAGCCGGTGATGTCGGTAGAAGTGGTCGTGCCGGAAGAATACATGGGCGTGATCATCGGCGACCTGAACAGCCGCCGAGGGCGCATTGAAGGCTTGGAGCATCGCGCCGGATCGCAGGTGGTGAAGGCGATGGTGCCGCTCGCGGAGATGTTCGGATACGTGAACAGCATGCGGTCGAATACGCAGGGCCGCGCGACGTTCTCCATGCACTTTGCGCACTACGAAGAGGCGCCGCGTTCGGTGGCCGAAGAAATCGTGGCGAAGGTGCAGGGGAAGCCGGCAGCGCGTTGAATCACACGGAGCTACCTGTTCTTTGTGAGCAGGGAGCTTCAGGTACGGCCTGGCAGGGAGTTGGAGTTCGAAGAACTCTTCTCCGGTAGATGGCCGAGGTTGTTACGACGCTCCGAGGGATATGTAAGAACGGAGCTCGAAGTTTTAGCTGGACTTGCGGTTCGGGTCACAGATATTTGGAAGTCGCATTACGAGTTTGAAGGTTTTTGCGAGCAGTACCGCGAAGAATTGAAACGGTTCCAGGAAGCAAGCAAGGCAGATGGAATCGTATTTAAGGAAACGCAACTCGGGGCTTATTACGGGCCCGGGAACGATTTAGACGACGGGACATTGGCTCCCGCATAGTTCAGGAAAAGGACTAGACGATGGCGAAAGAGAAATTTGACCGCAGCAAGCCGCACGTGAACGTAGGCACGATCGGGCACATTGATCACGGGAAGACGACCTTGAC
The DNA here is from genome assembly GCA_036501185.1 of Candidatus Korobacter sp. Lineage (GTDB taxonomy): Bacteria > Acidobacteriota > Terriglobia > Terriglobales > Acidobacteriaceae > Korobacter. The sequence continues at coordinate 7,838 of DASYAU010000032.1, forward strand.
GGCGGCGATCACGAAGGTGCTGCAGAAGCACAACCCGAAGAACCATTTCCGCTCGTTCGACTCGATCGATAACGCGCCGGAAGAGCGCGAGCGCGGCATCACGATCGCGACGGCGCACGTGGAATACGAGACGGCGAACCGTCACTACGCGCACGTCGATTGCCCGGGCCACGCGGATTACATCAAGAACATGATTACCGGCGCGGCGCAGATGGATGGCGCGATCCTGGTGGTGGCGGCGACCGACGGTCCGATGCCGCAGACGAAAGAACACGTGCTGCTGGCCCGCCAGGTAGGCGTGCCCTACGTGGTGGTGTTCCTGAACAAGTGCGACGCGGTGGAAGACGCCGAGCTGATCGACCTGGTCGAGATGGAAGTGCGCGAGCTGCTGAACAAGTACGGCTTCCCCGGCGATGACTTGCCGGTGGTGCGTGGTTCGGCCTTGGGTGCTTTGAACGGCGAAGCGCAGTGGGAAGCGAAGATCGACGAGCTGATGGATGCGGTGGATAAGAACGTACCGCTGCCGGCGCGCGACATCGATAAGCCGTTCCTGATGCCGATCGAAGACATCTTCTCGATTTCGGGACGCGGCACGGTGGTGACGGGCCGTATCGAGCGTGGCAAGGTGAAGGTGGGCGAGGAAGTTGAGATCGTGGGCTTCCGCGAGACCCGCAAGACGGTAGTGACCGGCGTGGAAATGTTCAAGAAGCAGCTGGACGAAGGCATGGCGGGCGACAACGCCGGTCTGCTGCTGCGCGGCATTGCGAAGGAAGACGTGGAGCGCGGCATGGTGCTGGCGAAGGGTGGATCGATTACCCCGCACACCAAGTTCAAGGGCGAAGTTTACGTGTTGAGCAAGGAAGAAGGCGGGCGTCATACGCCGTTCTTCAAGGGCTATCGTCCGCAGTTCTACTTCCGCACGACGGACGTGACGGGGGTAGCGACGTTGCCAGCCGGTACGGAGATGGTGATGCCGGGCGACAACGTGACCTTGGAAATCGAGCTGATTACGCCGGTGGCCATGGAGAAGGGCTTGCGCTTCGCGATCCGCGAAGGCGGCCGTACCGTGGGCGCGGGCACGATCAGCGAAATTATTGCGTAGA
>DASYAU010000033.1:0-38779 GCA_036501185.1 Candidatus Korobacter sp.
TCGGCTTCGGTCCAAATTTGCGCTACCTGCGCATTGCCAAGAACAACAAGAAAATCTCGGACGTCGCCTTCAAAGACCAGGTCACTGCGACGGTCACCCAGATCGCCAATATTTACTGGGATCTGGTCAGTGCCTACGAGCAGGCGAACGTCAACCAGCAGTCGCTCGACTTCGCGACCCAGACGCTCGACAACACGCGCAAACAGCTCCAGCTCCAAGCCGTCCCGGAAATGGACGTGATGCGGTCCGAGGCTGAAGTTTCCAAGCGCCAACAGGACCTCACCGTCGCCAAGACGAGTCTTGAGTTGCAGGAGTCGTTAATTAAGAACGCGCTCACCCGCTCGCTGGATGACCCCACTATCGAAGCCATGCCCGTCATTCCCACCGACCGTATGGAGAACATCAACACCTCTTCTGCGGGTGCGCCGGTCCAAGACCTCATAGCTACCGCCCTTCAGGACCGTCCCGAACTGCTGGAATCGGATATTGATCTCCAGAACCGCAAGATCAGCCAGCAGGCGACGAAGAACGCGTTGCTTCCGACGGTGAACCTGCTGGCCTACTACGGTGGCACAGGCCTTGCCGGCCTAGGCAACCCTAACTACACCCTCAGTCCAAACCCCATCACCGTACCCGCCGATTTCGGTGGCGCTCTGAATAACACCTTCAATAACTCGTCTCCTGATTACTTTGTGGGCTTGAATATCCAGGTGCCTATCCGCAATCGGATCGCGAAAGCGGACCAGTTTCGCTCGGAACTCGAGTATCGCCAATCGGAATTGCGCCGCGAGCAGCTTAAGAAGCAGATTCGCATCGAAGTGCGCAACGCGCAGTATGCTTACGAGCAAACCGCTGCCCGCGTGGAAGCTGCGGTGAAGGCCCGCGACCTCGCGCAGCGGACGTTTGAGACGATGAAGAAAGAACAGGAACTCGGCGCTGGGTCGAACTACCAGACCCTGACCGCGCAGCGCGACCTGGCGCTCGCGCAGCTCGACCTGGTGACGGCTCAAACCACGTACCAGAAATCGAAAGTGGAACTCGACCGCGCAACCGGGCAAACTTTGGAACATAATGACATCCAGATCCAGGAAGCCATTAAGGGTGTAGTCAGCGAGCCGGCCAAATAATGCAGAGCACCACCACCTCGACTCCTAAGATCATCGCTCCCGTCAAGAACGAGCGTGCGGCCCGGATTCTCGCGGCCGACGACCAGGAGCACATCCTCGATGCGCTGAAAATCCTGCTGCGTCCCGAGGGATATGAAGTCGATACGGCGAAATCGCCGGTGCTCGTCCGAGAATTGCTCAACAGCAATCAGTATGACGCGCTCCTCATCGACCTCAACTACACTCGCGACACGACCTCCGGCCGCGAAGGCCTCGACCTGCTTTCCGAGGTCGTTGCGCAAGACAGCACGGTTCCCGTGATCGTCATGACGGCGTGGGGCAGCATCGACGTCGCTGTGGAAGCCATGCGTCGCGGCGCGCGGGACTTCATCCAAAAGCCTTGGGAAAACGAACGGCTGCTCTCCATCATTCGGACCCAGGTGGAGCTCTACCGCACGTTGCAGCGGGCCGAGCGGCTGCAAGCGGAAAATCAGCTTCTTCGTGCCGCCGGTTTGCCGCAACTGATCGCTACTGCACCCTCGATGAAGCCGGTGCTTGATTCGATCGCGCGCATTGGACCGTCGGACGCGAACGTACTCATCACCGGCGAGCACGGCACCGGCAAGGAAGTAGTCGCGCAGACTCTACACGGCGTTTCATCACGTTCGTCGAAGAATCTCGTCGCGGTGAACACCGGGGCGCTCCCCGAAACATTGTTCGAGAGTGAACTCTTCGGCCACGTCAAAGGCGCATTTACTGACGCGCGCAGCGATCGCATCGGCCGCTTCGAACTCGCCGATGGCGGAACCATCTTCCTTGACGAAATCGGTAACGTGCCCGTGCGTCAGCAGGCGAAGCTTTTGCGGGTGCTCGAAACCGGGGAGATCGAGCGGGTGGGCGCTAGCAAGAGCCGGAAAGTGAATGTGCGCGTCATCTCCGCCACCAATGCGGATCTTCGCGTGGCCGTTTCCTCCGGCCAGTTCCGCGAAGACCTGCTGTTTCGGTTAAACACGGTGGAAATCCACATTCCACCGCTACGCGAACGGCGCGAAGACATCGCAGCTCTTGCTCTGCATTTCCTTAAGCGCTATGCGGAGCGCTATCGCCGTCCAGTGGAAGGCCTCGACAAATCGACCGTGCAAGCCCTCATGCAATACAGTTGGCCGGGCAATGTCCGCGAGCTCGAGCACACGATGGAGCGGGCGGTCCTCATGGCACGGGGCAACGAGCTTCAGCCGGCCGATCTTGGCCTGGTACAGCAGAAGCAGCAGAACAGCCCGAACCTTGAAGAATTGAGCATCGAATCCGTCGAGAGCATTCTCATCCGCAAAGCTCTCCAGCGTTATCACGGAAACGTGAGCCAGGCAGCCGAGGCGCTCGGCTTGAGCCGAGGTGCGCTGTACCGTCGGATGGAGAAATATGGCCTCTAGCCCGCAGGTTCCACGGCCGAAAACACTGGCCTCAGGGGAACTTGCCACAACCGACGAAGCCCCGCAGCGAACCCATCTTTTCCGGTCCAAACGCTCGCGCGTACGTTACGAGCGACGGGTCCTCCTGCTCGCATTGCTGGTTGCGCTGCCCAGCATGATCGTCAGCGTTGTTTTAGTGCTGGTGCAGCACTGGGCAAGCGATACCAAGGCTGCCCTGCTCGTCGCCGAAGCGCTGGCATGGCTGCTGCTCGTCCTCGCGCAGCACGAACAAATCGTTCGACCATTGCAAACCCTGACCAACGTGGTCGCCGCTTTGCGGGAAGAGGACTACTCGTTCCGCGCCCGCGGCGCCGCACTCGACGACGCTCTCGGCGAACTCGCACTGGAAGTCAACGCCCTGGCTGACGTTCTCACTTTGCAGAAGACCAGCGCAATTGAAGCCACTGCGCTGCTCTCGCGCGTGGTGGAAGAGATCGACGCGCCGCTCTTCGCTTTCGATCCTGACCACAAGCTGAAGCTGGTGAATTCCGCCAGCGAGCGACTGCTTCAACAGCCCGCCGCCAAGCTCCTGGGCCAGACTGCCAGCGAGTTGAACTTGCAAGCCTGCTTCGAAACCGAAAGCGAGACCCTCGTTCCGCTGCCTTACAGCCCGAATTCGCGCTGGATGGTGCGCCGCAGCAGCTTTCGGCAGGATGGCGTGCCGCACACTCTCATTGTCCTTTCCGACGTGAGCCGCGCCCTCCGCGAAGAAGAGCGCAGCGCCTGGCAGCGTCTGATTCGCGTCCTCGGCCACGAACTAAATAATTCGCTAGCGCCTATTAAGTCCATTGCTGGCAGCCTGAGTTCGCGCGTGAAAAGAACTTCGCTGACCGACGACGAGCGAGAGGATTTCGAAAAAGGTCTATCGATCATCGAGGGCCGCGCCGAGTCTTTGAACCGCTTTCTCCAGGCTTATCGTCAGCTCGCGCAAATGCCCCCGCCAAAGCTTAAGCACGTTCCGCTGCGTGCTCTTGTCGAACGCGTCGCCGGGCTTGAGACCCGTGTCGTCGTCGAGGTCCACACCGACCCTGAAGTGTCGCTACAGGCCGATCCCGATCAGCTCGAACAGATGTTGATCAACTTGATTAAGAACGCTGTGGAAGCGACGAAAGAAGGCGATGCTCCCACCACTCCCGAAGTCCTGGTTGGTTGGGAGATCGAGTCTACGAACGTGATATTGAAAGTGGAAGACAACGGTCCCGGCATCATGAACCCGAGCAACGCGTTCGTGCCGTTCTATACCACCAAGCAGGGTGGAAGCGGCATCGGGCTTGTTCTCTCCCGACAGATTGCCGAGGCCCATGGCGGCCGGCTTGAGCTTCTCAATCGCGAAGGTAAGCGGGGTTGCCAGGCACGAGTCACCCTCCCGCGCAGCCGCGAGTAATTACCACTTCGTCTCGAACTCCGCCAGTTGCGTCTCTAGTTCCCACTGCAAATTTGCCCGCGGATTGGATTTCAGAAAATCCCGGCACTTGGCCGAAGTCTTTTCTCGATCGGGTCGGTCCAGCGCGCAATCCTTTACCCGCACGAACTTCTTCTCGTCGCGCCAGAGGCTTTCGCCCTGAATGAAAGCGTGTTCCAGCGAATTCCGAGCCATCATTTTCAATTGTGCGTAGGTCAAACGCTGGTCGGTCACCGCCCGCAAGTATTCCTGCGTCATGTCTGAGCGCGATACACCTTCGTCGTCAGTCGAGAGCGCGACTGGTACGCCGTACTTCAAATAGGCTGCCAGAGGGTGATCTTTGCCCTTCACGCCGAGGATGACGTCGTTACTCGTGAGGTTGATCTCCACCATGACTTTACGATCGGCCATTTCTTTCAGCAAATCGGTCGCCTGGTCCTCTTGCATCACGTCCACACCATGACCAATGCGTTGGGCGTGGCCCTTCTCAACCGCCTCGCGAATATGGAATGTCAGCCCGTCAGGCGGTACTAAGCCCGGCGCTAGTTCTCCGGCATGCAGGGTGATGTGGACCTTGGGATAGAACGGCTGCAGGAAATCGATGATCCGCATGTGCAGGTCGTAATCTCGCAGGGGGACGTAATAATCTTCCGGCATTACGAGGTTGAAGCCAACCACGCGAGGATCGCGCGTCGCCATCTCAAATCCTGCGAGGATCTGCGCAAACACCATCTGCTTCGGGATCCCGCGCAGCACCTGGTAAATGAAGCGCTGCGTGACGGCGCACCCAGACTCGGCCTTTGCCGTCCCGCACTGCAAGTCCGAATTGCGCTGCTGCTCGGCCGCCTCCAAATTCTTGCGACCAGTCTCAACCGCGTCGCCGAGTCCGTTGGCCAGCAGCGTCTCGCGCATGGTCTTGAAATCTTCAATCCAGCCGACCTGCCGCCCGACGGCTGCTACCTTGCCGCCGTCGGCGGTCAGCATCAGCTCCTGGTAGAGTTCGTGGTTTGCCGCCGCACGCTTCGCCGCCTCGGCCATCATGTCGCCATTATGGTCATCGTTCGACAAGCCAAATTTCCCAAATGTATCGAAAAAGTGGTCGTGCCCCGACTGTCCTGAGAGCTGCCAGTTCCGCGTTGACCACGCATCCACCATCCGCCGGTAAAGGACTGGATCGCTGAGTGCGCTCGAGGCCTCTACGTTTCCGGCGGCTTCGTTGCACGGAGGCTGTACCAGTTGCAGCGTCGCGGTCACCACGCACAGCTTCGCATCGGCGGCCCAGCCGATCATGGTTTCCGCATAAACGCCCCCCGAGAGGTGATAGTGCAAATCGCCGCCCTTGGGCATCTGCCGTAGAAAGGCTGCCAACAGAGGGGTGTTTTCTTTCACCGACTGCATGTAACGCTCGGTCTTGAGCTCCTGCGAAACCACCGCCGGCTTCGCCTGGGCAAAGACGAACGTCGAAAAAAATAAGATTGTCGCCACGCGCGCGAAACGAAACATCATCGATCTTCGCTCCCGGTTTTGAACGCGAATCATACCAGCATCTGCGTCCTTGAATCGGCGGTCACCGTCGTCTACCATCGCACATTCACATCTCCTCCGAGGGTCGCATGCCGAACCTGAAAGTCATGCTCTCGCGCGACCAGATTCAAAAGCGCGTTGCCGAACTCGGAGCGAGCATTTCCGCTGACTTCCAGGGTCAACCCATCGTCCTCATCGGCGTTCTCAAGGGCGCAACGATCTTCCTCAGCGACCTCGCCCGCAACATCGCGCTTGACGCCACATTCGATTTCATTTCCGTCTCGAGCTACGGTAGCGGGAAGCAGAGCAGTGGTGAAGTAAAGCTTAATAAAGACGTCGATAACTCCATGGAAGCAAAGAACGTCGTCCTGGTGGAAGACATCCTCGATACCGGCCTTACGATGACGTATCTGCTCAAGGTCCTGCGGGCGCACAATCCGAAAGCGCTGAAAATTGCCACACTCCTCGACAAAAGTTCGCGTCGAATCCTGCCGATCCATGCCGACTATGTAGGCTTCGAAATCCCCGACTATTTCGTTGTTGGGTATGGGATGGACGCCGATGAACGTTACAGAAATTTACCCGACATCTGTGTCGTGGAGGGGTAACTTTCGTACCGAATCGGCGTTCCCAATTCGGGTGTAGAATCTGATCGCAATGGTGCAAAACGTCGCGCTTCCCGACGTCCGTTTTCAAGCGAATGGTTGGCATTCCATCGCCAGCTTGATTGATCACACCTTACTGAAACCCGAAGCGACTCGCGAACAAATTACGGCTCTCTGCGAAGAGGCGCTGCGCTATGAGTTTGCCTGCGCTTGCGTGAATCCGGAATTCATCGCCCACGCTAAGAGTATCCTCCGCGGATCATCGGTGAAAGTCGGCGCGACGATCGGTTTTCCTTTAGGAGCGACCCTCACAACTGTGAAGCTGTTCGAGGCCGCCGAATGCATGAAGCTTGGCGCTGACGAGCTCGACATGGTGATCCCAATTGGCGCACTCAAAGCCGGCGAACGCCACGCGGTACTTGGTGAAATCCGCAGCCTTGCCACGCTGGCACACGACGGCGGTGCGATCCTCAAGGTGATCCTGGAAACCGCGCTTCTCGACGAGAAAGAAAAGATCCTCGGCTGCGCCCTTGCCATGGAAGGCGGCGCCGACTTCGTAAAAACATCTACCGGCTTCAGCTCCGCCGGAGCTACGCCGAAAGACGTCCACCTGATGCGCGGGGTCGTCGGCAACAAGCTTGGCGTCAAAGCCGCCGGCGGAATTCGCGCCTGGCGGGAAGTAGAAGCCCTTCTCGAAGCCGGCGCTAACCGCATCGGCACAAGCGCCGGGGTGAATATCGTCCGCGAGCTCGGCGCGCAGTAATCGGGTTCTCCGACCTAACCGACGCAGCGTATTAGTCTGGGATTTTGTTTTTTGTTCCGACCTTCGTTCCTGCTACCCTCTTCCTGACTCTCAGCAGGAGCCTGCATGGAACGCCTGACCGGGGTTCTCGGTCTGCTTGTTTTTTTGGGCCTGGCTTTCGCCTTCTCCACCAATCGCCGCGCCATTCGCTGGCGGACGGTGATCATCGGCCTCATCCTTCAATTCGTATTTGCGATCTTCGTTCTTCGCGTCCCCTTCGGGCAGCGGATCATCCAGGCCGGTGGCGACGGCGCCAAGAGCCTTCTTTCTTATGCCTTTGCCGGATCCAGTTTTGTCTTTGGCGAGCTCGGACAGCAGGGCGGGAAATACGGCTTCTTCATTGCCTTCCAAGTGCTGCCGGTCATCATCTTTATCGCGGCGTTCTTCGCCATTCTTTACCACTATGGCGTGATGCAGTTCATCATCCGCATTATCGCTCGCGTCATGATGCGATTCATGGGTGCGAGCGGCGCCGAGTCCCTCAACGTCGCGGCCAGCATTTTCATGGGACAAACCGAGGCGCCGCTCACCATCCGTCCGTTTCTCCCAAACCTGACGCAGAGCGAACTCATGGTGGTCATGACGAGCGGCATGGCGCATGTTTCTGGCGCCATCATGGGCGCGTATTTCCTGGTCGGCATCGAGCCCAAGCACGTGCTCGCCGCGGTGATCATGACCGCCCCGGGCACCTTCGTCATCGCCAAGATGCTCGTCCCCGAAACCGAGAAGCCACTCACCGCCGGACGCCTCGAGCCGACAACGGAAGACGAACTCACCGGGGAAGAGAAGCACGCCAACGTTCTTGGGGCCGCCGCGAAAGGCACTACGGATGGTCTTTGGCTCGCGCTGAATGTTGCCGCCATGCTCATCTCTTTCCTCGCGCTAATCGCGCTCATCAACGGGGTTCTCGGTGGGACGCACAACTTTTTCGCACACCACGGCTGGTCGCATTTTCCCGATAAGCTCGAAAGCATCCTCGGCGTAGTCTTCGCTCCTTTCGCGTGGCTCGTCGGCATTCCCGGACACGACTGCATGAAGGTCGGCAACTTGCTCGGCACGCGGATGGTTCTGAACGAGCTCGTTGCCTTCACCTTGCTCGGCCAGCAGCGCGCCATGCTCGATCCGCGTTCCTTTACCATTGCGACCTTCGCGCTCTGCGGGTTCGCTAATCTCGGTTCCATTGGAATTCAGATCGGCGGGCTGGGCGCTCTCGCTCCCAATCGACGCAACGACCTTGCTCGGCTTGGCTTCCGCGCCATGCTCGCGGGCACGATGGCGAATATGATGTCGGCCGCCATCGTGGGGATTTTGCTGTATGCCTGATGAAAGGGAACAACTCGTTAGCAGGATCAAGGCCGCTGCTCGGGCCATCGCCGAGCGCACGCAGTTAAACCCAAGGATCGCAGTCGTGTTGGGCTCCGGCCTCGGCGATTTTGCCGACGAACTGGACGATGCGACGGTCATTCCGTACCGCGAGATTCCTAATTTCCCGGTCTCCACCGCCATTGGACACGCCGGCAATCTCGTCCTCGGGAAGTTTCACAACTTGCCTCTCGCGGTGATGCAGGGGCGCGTCCACTACTACGAAGGAAACTCGTTCGAGCAGGTGGCGTTTCCGATCCGCGTTCTGCAGCGGCTCGGGGCGAGGGCCGTGGTGCTGACCAACGCTGCGGGAGGGATCAATCCGAAGTATGGACGAGGCGCGCTCGTCGTCATTCGCGACCACATCAATTTGATGGGGGGAAGCCCGCTCATCGGCCCCAACGACGATCGCCTCGGCCCACGGTTTCCGGATATGACCTACGCCTATGATCGCGACTACCGCCAGTTTGCGCGCGAATCTGCGAAAGACGAAGGCATTGAACTGCAAGAAGGCATCTATGCCGCCATGCATGGTCCCAGCTTCGAAACACCCTCGGAAATTCAGATGCTGGGCCGCGTCGGCGCCGATCTCGTGGGCATGTCGACTGTCCCGGAAGTCCTGGCCGCCCGGCACATGAATGTGCGCGTGCTAGCGATCTCGTGCGTGACCAACATGGCTGCCGGCCTGAGCGGTGAGACTCTCAGCCACCAGGAAGTACTGGAGACGACCCAGAGGGTGAAAGGAACGTTCCTGAAACTCCTGCGCTCGGTCCTCCCCAAAATCGCTGGCACCCTGACATGAAGCCTTATCTTATCGGCATCGCTAGCCCGTCTGGCGCTGGAAAAACCTTTCTCGCCGAACATATCGTTCACGAACTGCGGGATGCCACCATTCTCCCGCTCGACGCGTATTATCCCGATCTCGGTCATCTTTCGCTGGAAGAACGGGGCCGCCAGAATTACGACGATCCGAACATCCTCGACTTTGCACTGTTGCTTGCGCAGGTTCGCACTTTGTCTGAAGGGAAAACAATTCTCCAACCGGTTTACGATTTCACCCACCACACGCGAACGACGGAAACGCGCCGTGTCGATCCGCATTCTTTCCTGATTCTCGAAGGGTTGTTTACGCTGTATTGGCCGGAGCTGCGGGATCTGCTGCATTCGTGCGTATATGTCGAAATGACGGACAGCGTTTGTTTCGAGCGGCGCATGGCGCGGGATGTCGCCGAGCGAGGCCGCAGCCGTCACTCGGTGGAAGTACAGTTCGCGCAATCCGTGCTGCCGATGGCGGAGCGGTATGTTCGCCCCACCGCCCAGTATGCCGACGTTCGAGTTATCGGCAACCAACCGATCGGTGAGGAAGTAGCCGCTGTTCTCGTGCACATCCGGTGCAAAGGCGTTCTTCCTTAGCTCGCGACTGGACCGGATATACCTACCACCTCCTTTCATTCGTGTAATCTTTCCGGCATGCGCCGCGCGCTCCTATTCGCTGCTCTCGTTCTACCTTCCGCTCTCCTTGCCCAGGACGAAATCGCGCTTCCTTCCAGCAAAGCAATCTCCGTACACGCTCCGGGCGCGCCGCGGCCGCTTAACTCTTATCCCGTGACCATGGCCATCAGTCCGGATGGACATTACGTCGCCATCCTCAACAATGGATACGGTACGACTGAGGACAAAGGCCTTCAGTCGATCGCGGTTCTTAATATCGAGACCAACGATCTTGCTGATTTTCCCGATGCTCGGTTCGGCGAGGACGCGCCGCAAACCTTCTTCGCCGGACTGGCGTTCAGCCTGGATGGCCATCATCTCTACGCTTCCGTCGCCTCACTCACAGATCCGCAAGGCCACGGTCACAATGCGCTGGGCAACGGCATCGCGGTCTACTCGTTCAATGATGGAAAGATCGTTCCCGAGCGTTTTATCAAAGTTCCTCTCGTCGAAATATCCAGCGACCGGACTGTGGGATATGGCAAAGACAGCCTTCCGGCGCACACCGCGAACCCATTTCCCGCGGGAATTTCGGTTTTTTCTGCGGAAGGCAAAGAACAAATTCTCGTTGCCGACAATCTCTCCGACACTGCGACCGTGGTAGATGTAGCCAGCGGCCAGATCGCCTCGCGCTTCGATCTGTTCCGGCGGAAGGGAATCGTGCCCTCGCGGTTCCCATACAGAGTCGCAATCGCTCCAGATGGGCGCACCGCATGGTGCGGACTGTGGAACGATTCCGCGGTCGTCGAACTCGGACTGCAGAAAATCGCGATGAGGCGTCCAGCGAAGAACGCAAAATTTTCAGAAGACGACGCTCTGCATCGGGTTGCGCTCACTTCCGCACACGATGAAGATCGTACCGGCTCGCATCCCAACGCGCTGCTACTGAGTCGCGACGGCCGCTATCTCTTCGTTACCCTGGCGACTCGTGATGTGGTTGCGGTGATTGATACGGAGACCGCGAAAGAGATCGGCGAGGTCTCGACCAAGCTTCCCGGCCAGCAGTACGAAGGGGCTTACCCTGACGCCCTTGCCATGACTCCCGATGGGAAGTCGCTCTTCGTTGCGGACGCCACCGCGGATACCGTCATCCAGTACGACATCCCCGCGCAACTCAACGCCAATTCGCTGCCGACAGTGAAGGCCTACATCCCGACCGAGTGGTATCCCATTTCGCTGGCCGTCGTCGGCAACGATCTTCTGATCGCGACGGGAAAAGGGAAGAGCAGCGGCGGCAATCCGCCCGATCCTACTGACAAGAAGCACCGCTACATCGCGAGTCTCATGCACGGTTCGCTGGCGCGCGTTTCCATCGGCTCCATCGCAGCGCACGCCGACGAATACAAGCAACAAATTGTCGAAGAGAATCGCCTCAGCGGACGGAGTGGCGAGATCACCTTCTCGGCAGGCAAGAACCCCATCCACCACCTCATCTACATCATTAAAGAGAACCGCACCTACGATCAGATTTTCGGCGATCTCGGTGTCGGCAATGGCGACCCGGATCTCACCATGTTCGGCGAAGACATCACGCCCAACCAGCACGCGCTGGCCCGGCAATTCGGCGTGCTCGACAACTTCTACGACTCCGGCGAAGTGAGCGGCAACGGGCACGTCTGGTCCACCGCCGCCATCACCAGCGACTACACCGAGCTCGACTGGCCCATCAGTTATCGCAGCGATCCCCCGCAACGCACCTACGATTTCGAAGGAAAAGTCGGCGACATCTATCCCGTTGAGCATGACGAAGACGACATCAACGAGCCTGGAACCGGATACCTCTGGACCAACGCCGCCCGCCATCACCTCACTTATCGCCATTACGGCGAGTACATCGATACGCAGTGGTGTGAAGCCGCACCGCAGAACAGTCCCGCTTCTACTGGAGAATCCGCGGGCCACTGCGCAAAGATTGAGATCAAGCCCGGCGAGTCCCTGCCGTCGAACGTTGGCACCCCGCACGGCAGCGCCAGCCAATTCCCGTGGCCGATCCCCATGATTGCCGGGAACATCCCGACCAAGCGCGAGCTGCGCAAACACTTCGATCCCAACTACGCCGATTTCGAGCTCGATTATCCAGACCAGCTTCGCACCGACGAGTTCCTTAACGAGTTCAATCACTTTGTGGAGCACCGCAACGCGGGCAAGGGCGAGCAACTCCCCAATCTCGTGGTGCTTCGTCTTCCAAACGATCACACCGCCGGCACGCGCCCCGGTCTCTGCACACCGCAGGCCTGTGTGGCGGATAACGATCTCGCGGTGGGACGTGTGGTTGATGCCATCTCTCACAGTCCCTACTGGGATGACACCGCGATATTCATCCTGGAAGATGACGCCCAGGACGGCGCTGATCACGTGGACGCGCACCGTTCCATTGCGCTAGTCATCAGCAAGTACGCGCCGCACGCTCAGCAGCCGTATGTTGAGCACAACTTTTACACGACCGTGAATGTCGTCCGGACGATGGAATCCCTGCTCGGGCTTCCGCCCATGAACCACAACGACGGACAGGCCGCCGTCATGTCTGGCGTTTTTACCGGCGACGGTTCCCAACCCGCGTTCGACGCCATCTACCGCAATCGCGACAACAAGTTGATTTACCAGGCAAACACGGTGAATTCTCCCGGTGCCACGCAGTCCATGCTCATGGATTTCTCGAAGGAAGACCGCGCCGATCCCCAGCAGCTCAACGCAATCCTGTGGCGGGTTACGAAAGGTGACGTACCCATGCCCGCACCCAAACACACGCTTCCTCTGCGATAATAGAAAGGAACTCTACAATCAGGGGATTTCTGTTACCGGAATGAAGTTTCATGTCTGGGCCAGCGGGGCCTTGCTGTTCTCATTTTTTACCAGCCAACTTTTTGCGCTGGATACGACCGCCGAAGAACTGATGAATTCAGGGCACTTCAAGCGTGCCCGCGTGATCGCGCAACATCGCCTCCAGGCTAACGCCAGCGATCCCGATGCGCTGTATATTCTCGCGCGAGTCAACCTCGCCGAAGACCGTCTCGATCTAGCGGAAGGTCTTGCCGAGCGCGCCATCGAAATTGCTCCGAATTTCTCGGAAGCGCATCGCGTACTTGGAGAGTCGTTAGGTCTGAAGGCGATCAAGCTGAACCTCGTCACCGGGCTTGCGATTGCGCGCCGCGGGAAGAAGGAAGGCGAACTCGCGCTTCAGCTAAACCCACGTTCTATCGACGCCGCCGAGTTCCTCGCGTCCTACTACAACGCTGCTCCGGTGGTTGCCGGCGGAGGCCATGAAAAAGCGGAGCGCATGGTCGACAACATCATGCAGATAAGCCCTGTCCGCGCCTACCTTGCGCGGGCTACCGGCGCCGACGAGAAGAAAGACATCGCCGGGGAAGAGAATTGGCTCAAGCAGGCGGTGCAGGCTGACTCGAAGAATTACGAAGCTTGCGACCGTCTCGCTCACCTCTACATTTCCGATGACCGGCGCGATCTTGCACAAGCCGAACGCCTGGCTCGCGCCGCCCTCGCGCTTGATGCCGGCCGCGGCGGGGCATACGCGGTGCTCGCCTCGGTGTTCGCCCAGCAAAATCGCTGGCAGGAGCTCGATTCGATTCTCACGCAGTCTGAGCGCGCCGACTCCGACGACCTCGTTGCCTACTTCGAGGCTGCGAAAGCGCTCGTCGCCTCCGGACGCGATAACGCCCGCGCCGAGCGGTACTTAAAGAAGTATCTATCGCAGGAACCCGAGGCTGGTGCGCCGCAATTCGGCTACGCCCACTGGCAGCTAGGCCTTCTCGCGCTTAAGGAAGGCAACAAGCCGCTTGCCCTCTCTGAGCTGCAAACGTCGGTCAGCTTGCTTCCCGATTTTCGTCCCGCTGTCGACGACCTCAAGCGTGCCCGTGCGTCGTAATCGAACCCGATTTTCACTGCTCGATTCGGGTACAATGAACCCACTGCCCGGGTGTGGTGTCGCGCTTTTCCGGCTCTCTAGCCGACTGGAACAAGCTGCCTCCCGCGCAATGCTCGGCTGCTAACAGGCCCGGAGTCCATGGCTTCTTCGAACCTACTGCCAAACGTTCGGCCTGCCGAGCTGCTTCGCGAAGCCATCTACCGCCACATCCGCTACACCCTCGTCTGGCGCAATCCGCGAGAACTTCGCCCCATCGAGATGCTCACGCCGGTCTCGCTCGCCATCCGCGATCGCATTGTCGACCGGATGATCGAGACCGAGGAGCGCGTCCGGCAGAAGGACGCCAAGCGGCTCTATTACCTGTCGATGGAATTCCTGATGGGACGGGCGCTCAGCGACAATCTCAATAACCTCCAGATGTGGGACCTCTGTCGCGACGTCCTTGAGGGCATTGGAATTTCGCTCGATGACGTCCTCGCCTGCGAGCTTGACGCTGGACTCGGCAACGGCGGCCTCGGGCGCCTTGCTGCGTGCTTCCTCGAATCTCTCGCCACGCTTGGCATGCCCGGGTACGGTTACGGGATCGACTACGAGTACGGACTCTTCCGCCAGGAAATAGCCTCCGGCTTCCAGCGTGAGAAGCCCGATCGTTGGAAGGCGAATGGCACGCCGTTTGAAATCGGCCGCCCCGACCGCGCGCTCAGTATCCCGCTCTACGGGCGCGTGGAAACCAGTCGCGACTCCAATGGCAACCTCCGTCAGGTCTGGAGCAACCAGAAATTCGTTCTGGGCGTCCCGAGTGACATGCCCGTGGTTGGCTGGGGCGGAGAGACGGTCAATTTTCTGCGTCTCTTCACCGCTCGCGCCTCCGAAGACTTCGACATCGAGATTTTCAATCGCGGTGATTACATCCGCGCGGTCGAGCAGAAGATCGGCATGGAGAACATCTCGCGCGTTCTCTATCCCTCCGACTCCGTGATGAGCGGTAAGGAACTGCGGCTCGTGCAGGAATACTTCCTGGTCGCCTGCGCGATTAGCGATCTCGTTCGCCGGTACGAGCTCGACCACAAAACGTACGACGAATTCCCGGCAAAAGTTGCGATCCAGATGAACGACACGCATCCCAGCCTTGCGGTCGCCGAACTGATGCGCGTCTTCATCGACGAAAAGGGACTGGAGTGGGAACAGGCCTGGGAACTCACCCAAGCCACCTGCGCCTACACAAACCACACGCTATTGCCGGAAGCGCTGGAGCGCTGGACGGTTTCTCTGCTGGAGCGCGTTCTGCCGCGCCACATGCAGATCATTTACGGCATCAATCACCAATTTTTGCGCGGAATCGCGGAGCATTCCTTCACAGATCCGGATCTGATGCGCCGAACTTCGATTATTGAGGAAGGAGCCGACAAGCAGGTCCGCATGGCGCATCTCGCCATCGTCGGCAGCCATGCGATCAATGGTGTTTCCGAGCTGCACAGCGAGCTGATCAAAACATCACTCGTGCCGGATTTTTATAAACTCTGGCCCGAGCGCTTCAGCAATAAGACGAATGGCGTCGCGCCCCGGCCGTGGCTTCGCAAAGCCAATCCGCGATTGGCGACGCTGCTCACAGAGAGCGTCGGCGAGCGCTGGATTACCGATCTCTCCATGCTGCTCGGGTTGGAAAAGTACACGGAGGATCCCGGCTTTCTCGCCAATTTCCGCGATGTCAAGCAGCACAACAAGCAACGCCTCGCAAAAGTCGTCATTGACCAGACCGGCGTAGTGGCCGATCCGGGTTCACTTTTCGACGTCCAGATCAAGCGTATTCACGAATACAAGCGCCAGTTGCTGAACGTTATGCGCATCATCGACCAGTACCTGCAATTGGTCGATCACGGCGTGCAAATCAAGGTTCCGCGCACGTTCGTCTTTGCTGGCAAGGCGGCGCCCGGATACTGGGCCGCCAAGCAGATCATCAAGCTCATCCACAACGTCGCGACCGTGGTGAACAATGATCCGCGAGTGCGCGACCGGATAAAGGTGGCTTTTCTGCCCGATTACCGCGTCTCGCTCGCGGAGGTCATCATCCCTGCAGCCGACATCAGCGAGCAGATTTCCACCGCGGGCATGGAAGCGTCAGGCACCGGCAACATGAAGCTCTCCATGAACGGCGCACTGACCGTGGGAACCTACGACGGCGCCAACATCGAGATCCTCGAGGCAGTCGGGGAAGAGAACTTCTACCTTTTCGGCCTTCGTTCTGAACAAATCGAGGAATTAAAGCGCAGCAATGCTTACCGTTCGCAGGACCACTACAACGCGAACCCGCGAATCAAGGCGGTGATGGATTGTTTTGCCAATGACCGTTTTTCGCCGCAAGAGCCGGGACTCTTCCGCTGGATCTACGATGAAATCCTATCCCGCGGCGACCGTTACTTCCATCTCGCAGACCTTCCGTCGTACATCGAAATCAATCAATCTGTCGACGCCGACTACCTCAACCAGGAGTTGTGGTCGCGCAAGGCCGCCATTAACGTCGCTCGCATCGGCAAGTTCTCCAGTGACCGCACCGTCCTCGAATATGCGCGGGATATCTGGCACATTGGCCCATTCGAGCGCCCTTATACGCCAAAGTTGCGTAATGGGGACATGGTTGCCGCTGTGGCTCCTGAGTCGAATTCCGTCAAGGGCTGAACTCCCGCAATCGCGCCGCCAATCGCGCTCAGGATCGCGCAAGTCACCAGCTTGCGTTCGCCGGTGAATTGCGGACGAGACTTGCGAGCGATTGCTATCACACCTTCCGAGTACCAAAGCAGAATTCAGCATTTGCTATCCTGATAAGTGCAAGTCGCAAGAAACCTTCGGAGCTGCCGTTGCCGTCCAACTCAGGGATGGCAATTCCCAGCCACAGCGGTGTCGGCATGAGCACGACGGCTACGCTCCGCGCGCGAGGGCTCCCGCGGCCGCACCTCACCGCAACATCCGCGAACCTCGATTTCCTTCGCGCCATCGCGGTGATGTTCGTCTTCATCGATCACCTTTTCCTGACCGTCGGAATCCAGCGCATTGCCTTCTTCAGCCCTGCTGATCTCGGCCGGGTTGGGGTTTACTTTTTCTTTGTGCACACCTGCCTCGTCCTCCTCATGTCGCTGGAGCGAACGCCGCTGAACGGATTCCGCAAGGTGTTTCACTTTTACTGCCGGCGCATGTTCCGCATCTATCCGCTGGCGGTTTTCTTCGTGTTAATCGTCATTCTGTGCAATGTTCCGCAGGACGTTTGGGGAGCAGGCACCGCGCCGCACGACGCTCACACGATTGCTGCCAACCTGCTGCTCGCCCAGAATGTAATGGGAACAGCTTGCATGTTCGGTCCACTGTGGAGCTTGCCGCTCGAAGTGCAGATGTACCTGATGCTGCCGCTGGTTTTCTATCTCGTGCGTCGCATTTCGCCGACGACGCTGCTCGTTCTTTGGGGCGCCTCGGTGCTCGGGGCCGTCGCTTATCTGCCGTTCCGCAGCAGCGGGCACGTGCTCTGGAGGCTTGACGTCATCGTCTTCGTCCCATGTTTCCTGGGTGGTGCAGTCGCCTATCAAATGGCCCAGCGATCGCGGCCTGTGATTCCCGGCTGGCTCTGGCCACTGACGATCCTGGGTGTTTTAAATGTCTATCTCGCTTTTGAACGCCAGCGTTATGGATGGTTGGCCTGCCTGCTGCTCGGCCTCAGCGTTCCGTTTTTCGCCCAGATCCAACACGAGTGGCTGACCCGCGCCGCCAAGTGGATCGCGACTTATTCCTACGGAATTTATCTCAGCAATATTGTGATCCTGTGGTTCGCGTTCCGCATCTGCGCGCGCTGGATGCCACGTTTCGTTGTGTGGAGCGTATTTATTGCGGGTGCAGTCGCCGTCCCGATCGCCTGCTTCCACTTGATCGAGAAGCCGCTAATGAAGATGGGTGGCAGCCTCGCTGATCGCTTCTTCCGAACCGAAGCCGCCTAACTGTTGCCGGGCCAGGCTGAGGGGAAGGGTTTCACTCTCAGTTGTGGTTGGAAAGCAGCGGCTCTCAAGAGGTCGATGGAGAACGAACCGCACACTACTCCGTCGTGACGACCACCGCCGAGCAAGGCTTCTTCTGCGCATTGCGATACGTGTGCGGCACGGCGGAGTCGAAGTAGATTGAATCGCCGGCGTTGAGTTCGTATGGTACTCCGCCAATCACCAGTTCGAGTTTTCCCGTCAATGTATGTAGAAATTCCACGCCGGGATGTTGGTGCAGTCGGAGGCTTTCCGCAGGCACATGCTCGAAATCCGCGAGAAACGCGTTCAGTTCCGGCTCGGACGCAGCGAAGTCGAGGCTTTCGAAAAAGTACGCTGGATCTTTCGTGTTCGGCCGCTCCGGAAACCGCAAACGCTCGTCCTTGCGAACGACCGAGACGATATGCCGTTTACTCTCGTCGGAGAAAAAGTAGTCGAGTCCCACGCTGAATACCAATGCGATCCGCAGCAATGTCGGCAGGGTCGGAAAGAGCTTTCCGCGCTCTAGTTTCGACAGGAGCGCGGGCGAAAGCCCGGAGTGCTTCGCCAGTTCCACGAGGCCCAGTTTCTTCTTCAGCCGGAGGGCCCGCAGTTTCTCGCCGATTCGATATGGTTTCAGGCCGTTAACAATGGTGTCGTTGAGCATTCTTTCTCCGGAACTGCTTGTCTTTGTATGAAACTAATTTTGCATGATGGTTAAGAAGCCGCGCAAGTTGCCGAAGCGAAAATCCGCGCCGAGGGTCTGTCTTTACAATGAATGGATGCGGTTTTTTCAGTGCTCTTTTCTAGCTATTCTCGTGTTCACGACCGCCTGCACACACAAGCCAACTCGCCAGTACGAGCTGCAAGGGAAAGTCATCACGGTTGATCGCACCACTCATTCCCTTACCATCGAGCACCAGGATGTTCCGGGCCTGATGAAGGGCATGACGATGCCGTTTCGCGTGAAGGATGATTGGGTGCTTGACGCGGCGCATCCTGGCGACGACGTTACGGCGACGCTGGTGATCAGCGGCGACAGCTCACACCTGGAGAACGTGGTGCTCACCGAGACCGGCAATCCTGCGCCGTCGGAGGCAGGGGTGCATGTGCCGCAGATTGGAGACGCGGTGCCGGACTTCGTCTTCACAAACCAGGACGGAAAGAAGCTACATATCGCGCAGTTTCGGGGGAAGGCAGTGCTGCTGACGTTCATCTACACGCGCTGTCCGCTGCCGGACTACTGCATTCGGATGAGCCGGAACTTCAGCGATATCGCCCGACAACTTAAGCAGCAGCCTGCGCTGTACGACAAAACCATGCAGCTCAGCGTGAGCTTCGATCCGCAGTACGACACGCCGAAAGTGCTGCACGAATACGGGTCGAATTATGCGGGCGAGGTGGATCCCAAGTTCACCCACTGGGAGTTTGTGAGTGCCACACCGGACGAGACGAAGAAGGCGGCTGATTTCTTTGGGCTGAGCTATTTTCCGGGTGGCATAGGCGACGCCGGCCAGATCGTACACACGCTGCGCACGGTGGTAATCGGACCGGACGGAAAAATCACTCATTTGTTCAGCGGCAATGAATGGAAGCCGGCAGACGGTTTTGCGGCAATCCAGTCAACCTTGCAGTAGCTACGCGACTTCAGTGCGCTCATCGCGGAGCACGACGGTCTGGTGCTCCTCGGGCGTTAAATCACCTTCGAGGACGCGCATGCGGCCGCTGGTCGCGTCCCAATACTCGGCGGAATTGATGGTGATCTTGAGCAGGATGAGGTCGGGATCATCGATGCCGCGCGGGAACCAGCGTTTGTACTCATCGCGCCACAGATCGCCGGCGATAGGGCGGCTGCGCACAAGTTCACAGGTGCCCGAAACCGAAACATAACGCGTGTTTGCCGGATCCGCATAGGCCACATTGACCTGGTTTACATTGCGGATCTCATCGATTTTGGAGCTGTTCTGAGAGGCGAAGAACCAGAGGAACCCCTCGTCGGTGGCGGCCTGCGTTGCCATGGGTCGGCTGTGAAGCTGGTCGTTGGGATGGACGGTGGTCAGCATGGCGAATTGGATTCCGGTGATCAGCTCATTCAATTTCCCGACAATGTTCATGGTTCTCCTCTGCATTATTGGAAACCGCCGGGGCGGGCGAGGTTTGCCGAGGGAAAAGATTCGCGGTCGAGGATAGCTGTTATAGACTGCCAATCCAGATGTCGCCGGTGTTCCGCCCAACCCTCAAACAGATCTTCACGATCAGCCTGATCGGGCTGACGGCGGCGCTTGCGCTGTTGTATTACGTGTTTTTCAAAGGGTCGGAGCGCACAATTCTGCAGAGCGCCGACCGGTTCCGGAACGCCGCAGGCCACCAGGCAGCGGACCGCGTGCTGGACTCGCTGGACACGCTGCCGCGGGTGGCGGCCGAGTTCGAGGGGCAGATGCATTATGGGCAGACCGATCCGCGCAACGCGAACTCGGTGGAATCGGGGCTGCTGGCACTGCTGATCGCCAACGAAAGCCTCTCGGAGGCGAGCTTCACCTACGCTCGCGGGGCAGGATTCGAGAGGGGTGGCAACCTGAGGATCGCTCCAGGATCTGCTGGCGAAGTTTCGGTTTCGCGCACGCCGGGGAAAGACCAGATCACATCGACGCGCACATGGTTCGAGCATGGAAAGTTCGTGGCCGAATCGCATCCGTTGCCATCGAGTGCGGGACGACCCGGCGAGGCTGTTGTACCCGATCCAACTTCACATTTGACCTTCCAGGTGCCGAGCAGCCGCGATCATTACGGTTCGTTGCTGTGGACCGACCTTCACTGGTCGCAGCTCGACGAGAATCTTCCCGAAGAGAAGCGTCGCGTCGAAGTCAGCGTACAGAAGGCGATCAACGATCCAATGGGGCATTTCGCGGGAGTATTGCGACTTGGTCTTTCGAAGAACCAGATCGACCGCGCGGTGGCGCTGAAGCTTTCAGGAGCGGAGAAAGACGATCCGCATCTCGTGTTCCTCTGCGATAGCCAAGGGCGATTGATTGCGGGCCCGGGAATGAACAGGGTGGTCGAATCGGGCGATGACCTGCGGATCGCGACGGACAATCAGCAGGCAGCGATCGTCGCATCGCTCAAGTTGCCGATGCTCAAGACGGTCGACAGCGACCATCCGACGGCGACAACCTCGTTCGTTTGGGAGAGCAACACTTATCTCGTCACGTATTATGCGCTCGAAGGAACGCAAGATTGGATTGTCGGCGTGGTGGTGCCGCGCTCGTACTACCTGCGT
Organism: Candidatus Korobacter sp.; assembly: GCA_036501185.1. GTDB lineage: Bacteria > Acidobacteriota > Terriglobia > Terriglobales > Acidobacteriaceae > Korobacter. The sequence goes on from DASYAU010000033.1 coordinate 20,917, forward strand.
GGGCTGGCGCGGACGCGGGAGATCGTGTTGCTCGCGACGCTGGCGCTGATTGCGGCGATCATCTTGGTCGGCGGATATGTTCTGCGACGCATTCATGGAGCGCATGCGCAACTGGTGCGCGAGACGTCGCGGATGAAGCAATTCGAATTCACGCCGAGCGCCGCACGATCACGACTGCGCGATGTCGATGAAGTGCTCGACCAACTCGAGCGGGCGAAGACTGCGATGAGGGCGATGGGGAAGTATGTTCCGCTCGATCTCGTGCGGCGGCTGTACGCGGAGGGCCGCGAGCCGGAGCTGGGTGGCGAGGCTGTGGAGCTCTCGATCCTGTTCACCGACATTAAGAACTTCACGACATTCTCGGAGAAAACCGAGCCGCACAGGCTCGCCGAGGTGCTTGGCCTCTACCTCGAAACGTTGAGCCATGTGATCCAGAAGGAAAAGGGAACCATCGACAAGTACATTGGCGATGCGGTGATGGCGTTTTGGAACGCGCCGGAAACGGTGAAGTATCATCCGCTGCTGGCTTGCCATGCGGCGCTGAACTCGGTGAAGTCGCTTGAGGAGCTGTATGCTTCGCCCCGGTGGGGAGGAATGCCGAAGTTCACGACGCGCTTCGGGTTGCATCGCGACACGGTTTCCGTGGGTCATTTTGGTTCGACCGATCGATTCAATTACACGGCGATCGGTGATGGCGTGAACCTTGCTTCGCGGCTCGAAGGTTTGAATAAGCAGTACGGGACGACGATCATCGTAAGCCAGACGGTTTACGAACTGGTGTATGACCATTTCGATTTCCGCAAGCTCGACCGCGTCTCCGTGAAGGGCAAGAGCCGCGGCGTGCAGGTGTACGAGCTGCTCGGTGAAAAGAGCGCGACGGTGCGGCCGGAGCACATTGTGCGCTACGAGGAGGCACTGGAGCTGTATGCGGTGGGCGACTTCGCGGCGGCGCTGAAGCTCTTCGAAATATCGCAAAACGATATTCCTAGCATGCTGATGGCGGGCCGTTGCCGAGAGTTCCTGGTTAGCCCTCCGGCGCAGTGGGACGGGACCTTCGTGGCCAAAACCAAGTAGAATTTTGAAGCGAAGATTGGCGCTGGGGAATCTGATTTACTTCAGGTTTCTGCGAGGGTCGTGGTGCACGAAGTCATTTCCATCCTGGTGAAATACGGTTACCTGCTGGTGTTCGTCTGGGTGCTGGGCGAGCAACTCGGGCTGCCGATTCCGGCGTTTCCGCTGCTGCTGTCGGCGGGGGCGCTGGCGGGCCAGGGGAAGATGAACCTCGCGTTCTTGCTGCTGACGTGCGTGGTGGCATGCATTGCGGCCGACACTTTCTGGTACAAGCTCGGGCAATCGCGTGGCGGGAGCGTGTTGCGTTTCCTCTGCCGGATGTCGCTGGAGCCGGATTCCTGCGTGCAAACCACGCGAGGATCGCTGGACCGCCGCGGTCCGCAGACGTTGCTCTACTCGAAGTTCGTGCCCGGCCTGAACACCGTGGCGGCGCCGATTGCCGGGATGTCGCGGGTGCCGCTGATGCGCTTTGTAATTTACGACCTGGTTGGAAGCGTGATCTGGGCGAGCTCTTCGCTCTTTGTTGGCTTCCTTTTCAGCGGCGAAGTGGATGCGATCCTCAGCCGGTCGCGCGCCGTAGGTCGAGTGCTCGTGTGGCTTTTCGTCGCGGCGATTGTCGGCTGGATCGTATGGAAGTATGTTGAACGGCGGCGCTTCCTGAAGTCCATCCACGTAGCGCGAATCAAGCCGGAGGAACTGAACGAGAAGATGCAGGCCGGCGAAGAGGTCGTGATCATCGACCTCCGACATAAGCTCGATTTGCTGACGGATCCGAGGACGCTGCCTGGCGCTTTGCAAATCCGGATGGATGAGCTGGAGGAGCGCGCAAAGGAGATTCCCCGCGACCGCGAGGTCATCCTGTTCTGTACTTGACCGAACGAAGCGAGCAGCGCCCGTGCGGCGCTGGAACTGAGGAAACACGGGATTCGCCTGGTCCGTCCGCTGGAAGGCGGCTTCCACGAATGGAAGCGATTGAACCTTCCGTTGACCGAAGAGCAATTGATCCAGTTGCGAACGGCGACATCCGGCGAGGCTTAACTAGTTAGTAACCTTCCCCCTCCCCTCCCTTCCGCTCCTAGTCATTGTTCCAAAGAGTTAGCGAGGCAATAATATACTTGACAAAATAACATGCTCTGGTTAAGATTCTGAGTATGGTTCCTAAGACGCTCCAAGCCGCAATCAAATACTTCGCTGATCCCAAGAACGTACATGAGTTCATGGTGCAGTACCGCTGGCCGGAAGGCGAAGTGGCCTGCCCGAAGTGCGGCTCTAAGAACGTCAAGTTCATGGAAAAGTACAACCGGTGGTTCTGCCGCGAAGGACACAAGCCGAATCAGTTCACTTTGAAAACCGGAACCATTTTTGAAGATTCGCCCATCGGCTTGGACAAGTGGTTCGTCGCGATGTGGATGCTGGTGAATTGCAAGAATGGCGTTTCGTCTTGGGAGATTCACCGCGCCATCGGAGTCACTCAAAAATCCGCGTGGTTCATGTTGCACCGCCTGCGCACGATCCTGATGCCGACTCCCGATGGAACCAAAATCGGTGGCAAGGAAGGCGGAGCGGTTGAGGCCGACGAAACCTACATCGCGGGAAAGCCAGCGAATATGCACAAGGCGCGCCGAATCCGCTACAGCATCCAGAAGCAAGGCGGAGGCGGTAAAGCGGTAGTTCATGGAATGTTAGATCGTGAACTCCGCCAAGTCCGCGCCCAAGTTGTACCAGACGCGAAGCGTGAGACGCTGCAATCGCTGATCCTGAGTAACGTCAAGTACGGATCACGGCTCTACACCGATAACGCGGTTGTGTACGACAAAATGCACTGGCGTTACGTGCATGAGGTCGTTACGCACGTCGAAGAATACGTGCGCGGTGAAGTTCACACGAACGGTATTGAGAATTTATGGTCGCTGCTGAAACGGAATTTGAAGGGCACGTATGTCGCGGTTGAGCCGTTCCATCTCGACAAATACGTAGCGGAACAGGTCTATCGGTTTAACAACCGCGCAACTAAAGACAATCCGTTAAATGACTCGGATCGGTTCGTAGCTGCACTAATACAGGTCGTGGGAAAGCGTCTGACCTACAAGGAACTCACGGGGAAGGAGGGGGAGGGCGAATCCGTACCGTTCTAAATCGTGGCGCGGGAAACGCGGCCCGAAGCGGAAAACCTGACCCCCACCCTGTAAATCTTGGCCGACGCACAGGGTTGGCGCAGGCTCTAGGAATGGAGTCTGCGCTGATGTGTGTCGAAAGTCAACATGATGCCACTCTGTATATAATTTGCGAGTTCGACGGGAGTCACCGAAATATGGAAAAACCTAAGCCGTATGTTTCTGCCGCGCTGCTATGCGAAAAAATCATTCAGGACAAGAATGATGATTTGATCAGCTTAATTCGAATTGCAGATCGAATCTTTTACCGCGTGGAAGGACTTGGGCTTCCTGAGGGTGTCAAACCAATGATCGCTCTCCAAGCGTTCATCAGCCTAAAAGCAGGTCCTGTGACGGGAGATCACGTAATCAAAATCGAATCTGTAAATCCTAAGGGGGAACGCAGGGGAACGGTGACATTTCCCACAACTTTACAAGGCGAAGACAATGGTCAAAACATCATATTGAACCTTAATGTGGGGATTGATCACGATGGTCTGTATTGGTTCGATGTGCTGTTTGATGACGAACTACTGACTAGAATCCCCGTGACGTTTATGGCGTCAGCTCCACAGCCCTCCGAGAAGGCAGAGCCGAAGGCTTGAGAACATACCTCACGGATGGCTGTTCAACATCTATCGTGCGCGATTGATTACTTGATTCAAACGTGAGGGAAACGGGAACTGTAGCGAACTTATTAAGTTCGCCTAACTCCTGGAGGAATGATTGGTCATCGAGTGGCACATTGTCTCGTTCGGCCAGTAAGAGATGGATGTCATATACCAAATTGGCAGCGGAGGGTGAACTGTCGTTATGAACGTTCCAGTCGTTCGCCATAATCCAACGGACGAACTCCGGGACAGAGATTTCTCTCTTGATGGCGTCCGCCATTTTTTGCCGAATTTCAAGTTCCCTCACCATGCCTGATTACGTCCCTAAAGAAGTCGATGCTTGGGTAATTAGATGCATCTTCAACCGTTCGCATATCGTCGCACGAATTGCGAATGGAGAGTTTAAGCTAGTGGTCGCAAAAAGCAAACTCTCGAAGAGCACCCGATACCCAGAGAATACCAAAAATGAACATATTCGAATTTACGACCACACCGACACCGAAGTCGCTACCGCGCACCGATTTCTTTTTTCTACTGGCACAACATCGCCTCTTGATCCGAAGACGGTAAAAATTGGGAATGTTCGTTATACCGTCTATCCCGACAAATTACTCGCGAATCCCGAAGAGAAAATGTTTAAATCTAAGTGGATGAGGAAGGCCTACGGTTGGAACCGAAAAATCCGTTGTCGTGTTTGTGGGCCTATAGATAATCTCCCACGTACACCCGGAGTATCATAGCCCCATGAAGCCGCTACCCCCGCCAGATGTTCCGGGTAAGACGGATGCCGAGCGTTTCGACAATGCGATGCGCAAGGTTCTCAGCGTCTCGAAAGAGGAAGTTCTGAGACGCGAGCAGGCTGAGAAGCAGGGACGCGCAGAAACGAAAGAGCAGCCCAAGTAAAAGCCCCGCGCTGGGCGGGGCTACACCGCGAAACGTTCGTAGCGCCCACCCTAGAGCGCAAGCGAGACGCGGATGGGCTGTCTGATGCGAGAGCCGTAAGATCGGCTCGCCCTGTCACGGCAGAATCGAACCTATCCCAAGCCGTCTATTTTGCCAAGTATATTACTGCCGTTAGCGAGAATTTATCCGTAAAAATAAGATTCTAAATGGTTTAAATGAAAGAAATAAGAAAACAAAGGGGTTAACTACTCCTGAGGGGTTATTCGGAACGGCATTGAAGAGAGAGCCTCGCCGGACGATATGGCTACTGAGTCGACCTGGGGAATTCGCTGTGCTCCTCGCGATGCCAAGCAGGACGCGCTGTCAATTAGGACGTGTTGGTTGTCAGAGAACGCTTGGTCTTTCTGGGTATGTCCCAGTCACAGGGTAAAGAAACGGACAGAAACGGTCTATCAACTGAGATACGCAGACGTGTGAGGCGGATCACACCTACTAAGGCCGGTACGGAACGCGACATGGCTGGTGTATCCTTTGCGCGCGGGCGAGATGATGCTGGGGACGACCCTTTCTCACTACAAGTTAATCGACAAACTCGGCGCGGGCGGGATGGGAGTGGTGTATCGCGCGGAGGACACGCGGCTGGGGCGCGAGGTGGCGCTGAAGTGTTTGCCGAAGGAGTATGCGGCCGATCCGCAGATGGTGGAGCGCTTTCTGCGCGAGGCGAGATCGGCGTCGGCGTTGAACCACCCGAACATCTGCACCATTCACGCAGTGGACGAAGCGGACGGGCAGCACTTCATCACCATGGAGCTTCTGGAGGGCCAGACCCTGCGCGAGAGGATTGCGGAAGGTGCGCTGGCGAATGACGAGCTGGTGCGGATTGCGATTGCCGTGGCCGATGCGCTGGATGCCGCGCACCAGAAGGGCATTGTGCATCGCGACATTAAGCCCGCCAATGTTTTCCTGACAACGCGCGGCGAGCCGAAGGTGCTGGATTTCGGGCTGGCGAAACTCGATGCGCCAAAGATGGCGATGGGGATGGGTGCGACCACGGCGGCGCCGGAGATGGCGTTGACCAGTCCGGGGCAGGCGGTGGGGACGATTGCGTATATGTCTCCGGAGCAGGCGCGCGGGCGCGAGGTGGATGCGCGGACGGATTTGTTTTCGGTGGGCGTGGTGTTGTATGAGATGGCGACGGGAGCGACGCCATTCCCGGGCGCGACCAGCGCGCTGATCTTCGATGCGATTTTGAACCGCGAACCGGTTCCGGTGTCGCGATTGAATCGCGCGCTGCCGGCGGGCTTCGATCCGATCGTAAGCAAACTGCTGGAGAAAGATGTGCGGCTGCGCTACCAGACCTCGAGCGGGCTGTTGGCGGATTTGCGGCGGTTGCAGCGCGATGGGACGTCGGTGAAAGTGACGGCATCGCCGGCGAAAACGAAGAAAGCTGGGAAGACGATTGATTCCATCGCCGTGCTTCCGTTTGCGAATGCGACGGGGAACGCGGAGTGGGATTACGTGGGCGAGGCGATTGCGGAGGGCGTGATGGATGCGCTTTCGCATTTGCCAAAGCTGCGGATGGTCCCGCGGAGCAAGGCGTTCAAGTATCGCGAGCGGGCAGACGATGCGCAGAGCGTGGGGCAGGCGCTGGATGTCCGCGCGGTGCTCACGGGACGGATTACGAAGCGCGGCGAGCAACTCGCGGTGCGGGCCGAGCTGGTGGATGTGGCGAAAGATGCGCAGCTCTGGGGCGCACAGTTTCTAAAGCCTGCAAGTGAGGCCTCCGATCTTCACGAAGAAATTGCCAAGGCGGTAATCGCGAAGATCGAAGGGCCGTCGTCGAGCGGGAGTAAGAAATCTGCACCGAAGAAAAATGCAGCGCGCGAGGAGGCGGAGCGGCTGTATATCCGCGGGGCGCACCACGGGAATAAGTGGAACTTTGAGGGCTACCAGCTGGGGATGGACCTGCTGAAGCAGGCGATGGACGTGGACCCGACATACGCGCCGCCGTACGCGATGGCGGCGATGTTGAGTGGACTGTGGGCAGTGCTGGGACGCATCGAGGTCGACTCTGCGTTCAGGATGGCCAAGGCCTATGCCCGGAAGGCGATCGAACTCGACGAGTCGCTGGCGGAGGCACATGCGGGATTGGCGCTCGCCTACATCCATGGCGATTTCGATCTTTCCGGGGGGATGCGAGAGGGCAAGCGTGCGGTGGAACTGGATCCGCGCTCCGCGCTGTCGCAGTACGCGTACGCGATCTCGCTGGCAGGAAGCGAGCGCCTCGACGAGGCAATTGCCCTGGTGAAAGAAGCGTCGGAGCGCGATCCACTGCTATTGCCGGTGAATTACGGGTACGCGTTGGTCCTGGTGTATCAGCGGCGCTGGAGTGAAGCGGAGAACCAGATCCGGCACGTGCTGACGATTGATCCGCACTTCGGGGTTGGGCAGACGCTGCGCACAATGATTTTGGCGCGCATGGGCCGGTTCCCGGAAGCCTATGCGCAGTTTGAAGCATTTCGTGCTGGGGCATCGGGCCCCAAGATGGAGGGCCTGTTGGCTTACGTTGCGGCGCTTGAGGGCGACCACGTGAAGGCGCATGCGGCGATGAAGCAGGCGGACGATGGACCCTCGTCGAAGTTTTCTTGCGCGGCGTCCCACGCACTGCTGGGTGAGATGGATGAAGCTTTCGCTTTGCTCGGGGAATTGCGGGACATGCGGTTCGGATTGTTGGCGTCAGCGCGGGTCTCGACCCTGCTCGATGGCGTGCGTCAAGACCCGCGCTGGCCGGGATTTTTGCGCAGCCTGGGCCTCGGCGAGTCGTCTGCCGGGAAATCGAGTACCAGCGCGACGTCGGTGAACTCCGAAGCGCGAGCGCTGTATCTGCGCGGGACACATCAATCGGATAAGTGGACGCAGGATGGCATGAAGCTCGGACTGGAGCTGTGCAAGCAGGCCATTGATCTTGATCCGGAATATGCGCCTGCGTATGCGACGCTCGCGATCACATATGCGCAAGGAGCGCTGATTGGTTCGCTCGATTCCGCACTGGCGCTGCGGCAAGCGAGAGCGTATGGAAACAGGGCGATTGAATTGGATGAAAACCTGCCGGAAGGTCACGCGGGGCTGGCAATCGCGAACGCGTTTTCAGGATTAGACCTGAAGACCGGGATGCAGCAAGGCAAGAGGGCGTATGAGCTGGCGCCGAAGTCGCCGATCGTCTGTTTTACCTACGGGATGTTGTTGGGCGCGATGGGGCGAATTGATGAGGCGGTGCGACTGCTGCAAGAGGCCTGCGAGCGCGACCCGCTGCATCTGCCGGTGAATTATGGATGCGGATTGATGCTGTACTACCAGCATCGGTGGGACGATGCGGAGAAGCAGTTGCGGCGCGCGCTGGAGATCGATCCGAAGTGCATTCTGGCCCTGGCGATGCGCGGCGTGGCGCTGGCACGAGGTGGGCGCTATGCAGAAGCGCGAGCAGACTTCGCCACGCTCGGCCGCGATAACCCGAGCCTGGGCTGGACGCGCGCCGAGGCAATTGTGGCTGCCCTGGAAGGCGATCGAGCGAAAGCGCACGAATTGCTGAGCTCACCCGGGGTCGGCCCAGTGAGGCATTTCTTTGCGACCTACGCCTACAGCGCGATGGGCGAAATGGACAGAGCCTTCGAAGAGGTGGAGGCGTGCCGGCAGGAAGGGTTCGGAATCCTGGTGAGCGCGCGGGTGAACCCGGCCTTCGACTTCATGCGCAACGATCCGCGCTGGCCGGAGTTTGTGCGGTCCCTCAATCTCGAATAGCTACTGATTTTGCGCGATGCTTCGGTTGCGGCGCAGGAAGTAGAGCAGCGCGCCCGCAACTGCCACGCACGGAATCACCAGCAACTGGCCGGGATACGAGCGCCAGTCGCGCAGGGCGGCGTACATCACGAACGATGCAAAAATGAAAGGCGCGATGCAGACGTAAGCGAGACCGGCCGATCCGCCGGGGACGCGGAAGGTGAGGCCCTGCTTCGGATACTTGGCCCGCAGAATGAGGAGTGCGAGGAAATCAAGCGTTAGTGCGGCGCAGTAGAGGACGCACTGGATTATGGCCAGCGATCCAAGCGAGAACGCGGTGAAAAGCGCGGTGAGGCCGCAGAATGCGATGAGGGCCGCGCGAGGGGCGGCGGTGTCGGAGGTCTTGGCAAAGAGTTTCGGGAGCCAGCCATCGCGGGCGAGCACGTAGGGCAGACGCGAGACGTAGAGAAGCTGTCCGTTGAACAAACCCCAAATCGAAGCGAGGCCTCCGATCGCCATGAGAGTGCCGAGCCAGCGTCCGGCGATGAGGCGCGCGATCACCGGCCAGCCCTGGTCGCTGCTCCAGACGCTCGCGTCAGTAGTGACCGTCACGCCGGCGGAGACAGGAACCAGGTAACAGATCACCGTAAGCAAAAGTGCGTAGGCAATTGCGCGCGGATAGTTGCGTTGCGGCTGGTCGACCTCGCCGGCGTAGGTCGAGACACTGTCCCAACTTGAGTAGTTGAAGACGGTGTACGAGATGCCGAGCAGCAAGGCGCCGGGGTGCGGCGTCAGCAGGTCGCGATGGAGGATGCCGGGAAGGGCGCCGGGATTGTGCATGCGCGCCAGCCATGCGATGAGCATCACGACGAATGCTCCGAGCACGAAGGCGGTGACGATCTGTGCGGCGTTGCCGACGTTGTGCGAGCCGCGGAGATTCAGCAGTAAGCCCGAGGCGATCATGACGACGGTGATGATCCAGCGCAGGAACGGATGTGCGGGAGCAGAGAGCGCGGGGATCAGAAACGACAAATATCCGACGAAAAGGATGGGATACATGGCGAGCCAGATGACGGAGATGGTCATTGTCCAGCAGGCTTGTTGCACGGCCCAGATGGGGCCGAAGCTTTCGCGGACCCAGATGTAGAAGCCGCCTTCTTCGGGAAGCAGTGCGGTGAGTTCGGCAACCATGAGTGCCGTGGGAAGGCTCCAGAGCAGCGGCGTGACGAGAATGAAGACCAGCGATAAGGCCGGACCGACTGCACCGATGAGAGGCTCGAGCCCAAAGGCGCCCCCGCAGGTGGTGAAGAAAATAATGGCGGCCAGCGCGAGCAGGTGGATGCGGCGATCGCGAGGAAGCGCGACAGGGTCAGGTTGGGACGACGCAGTCGCCAGATGCGCTCCTTCTGAGTTGATGGGTGGAAGGATTATATGCGCCGTAGCGAGCTCGTCTTGTAAGACATTAAACAAAGAAAGCCTCGGATGATCGATCCGAGGCTTTTCATTTACTTCGTTTGTAGTAGAAATCTACTACATTCCGTTAGGCAGCTTCATGCCCGCCATGCGCTTGGCGAAACTGGGCTTCGACATCGTCTTGAACATCTTGCGCATGGATGAGTACTGGCGAAGAAGTTGGTTCACTTCCTGGACGCTGGTGCCCGAGCCGTTGGCGATGCGCTTGCGGCGGCTGCCGTTGATGACGTCGTGGTGCTCGCGCTCGTGGGCGGTCATGGAGTTGATGATCGCTTCGACACGCGAGAGCTCTTTGTCGTCGACCTTGTCAGCTACCTGCTGCAGACCGGCGAAGGGGCCAATTCTAGGCAGCATGCCGATGATCGACTGCATGGAGCCGAGCTTCTTCACCTGCTTGAGCTGCTCGCGGAAATCGGCGAGAGAGAAGCCGTCGCCGCTGAGGGCCTTGCTGGCGAACTCTTCGGATTTCTTCCGATCGATGTGAGATTCGGCTTTTTCGATGAGCGAGAGGATGTCGCCCATGCCGAGGATGCGGCCGACGATGCGATCGGGGTGGAAGGGCTCGAGGGCATCGTACTTCTCGCCGATGCCGATGAACTTGATCGGCTGCCCGGTGACCTGGCGGATGGAGATCGCCGCGCCGCCGCGGGCATCACCGTCCATCTTGGTTAAGACGACACCGGTAAGGGTGAGCTTGTCGTGGAACTCCTTGGCGGAGTTCACGGCGTCCTGGCCGGTCATGGCATCAGCGACGAACAGGATTTCCTGCGGGTTGAGCAGCGACTTGAGGTGCTGCATCTCGTCCATGAGGTGCTCGTCGATGTGGAGACGGCCGGCGGTATCCACAATAAGAATGTTGCAGCCGTTGCTGATGGCTTCGCGGCGGGCTTCCTTCGCGAGGCGGACTACCGTATCTGTGTTCGCTTCTTCGACTGTGCCTTCGTACAGCTTGGAATTGATGGCGGCGGCGACGACTTTGAGCTGCTCGCGCGCGGCGGGACGGTAAACGTCAACCGAAACCAGCATGGGACGGTGGCCGCCGTTTTTAAGCCAATGCGCGAGTTTGCCGGAGGTGGTCGTCTTACCGGACCCTTGCAGGCCGGCCATCAGGATGATCGTGGGCGGCTGCGAGGCGAACTTCACCTTGGCGGTGTCTTTGCCGAGGGTAGTAATGAGCTCGTCGCGAACGATCTTGATGACCTGCTCGGCGGGCGAGAGCGCGGTCATTACCTGCTGGCCGATAGCCTTGTCGTGAATGTGGTCGACCAGGTCTTTGACGACCTTGAAGTTGACGTCAGCCTCGAGCAGCGCGAGACGGATTTCGCGCAGCGCTTCGGCCATGTTTTCTTCGGTCAGGGTGCCTTGGCCACGCAGGCTCTTAAATGCTCGCTGGAGCTTCTCTGAAAGGTTCTCAAACATGAGGTCGGGAGGACTCCGGGTGAAAGGCTATTTTAACAGTTTGTAGCCGGAGCCCTGAAAGACGTTGCTTTTCCGCGAGCGGTCACGCAGAATACCCGCTCTCCATGACATCCAGTTTGCCAGAGCGCAAGAAGCTTGGGCGCAGTCTCGTCATCCTGCTGGCGTTGCTCGGCGTCAGTGTCTTCATCAACTACGTCGACCGCGGGAACCTCTCGATTGCCGCACCCATGCTGCAGGACGAACTGCACCTGGCACCTGATCGGCTCGGCCTCCTGCTCTCGGCATTTTTTTGGACATATGCGCTCCTCCAGCCTATCTACGGTTGGCTCGTTGACCGCCTGAACGTTTACTGGCTTTTCGCTGGATGCTTCGCCCTCTGGTCAATTGCGACGGCATCGACGGCACTCGTGCATACCTTTGCCGTGCTGTTCATCCTTCGTTTGTGCGTGGGATTGGGGGAAGCGGTCTCGTTCCCGTCGTACAGCAAGATCATTGCGCTGAATTACGGCGAAGAACACCGCGGTCTCGCCAATGGAGTGGTTGGCGCGGGATTAGCGCTTGGTCCTGGATTTGGTGTTCTGGTCGGCGGAACGCTGATGGCGCACTTCGGTTGGAGACCGTTCTTCATTGCGCTGGGACTCGGCAGCTTTCTTTGGTTGCCGCTTTGGATCAAGTTCATGCCCAGCAAGAATGTTGTCGCGCCCTCCGGCGTCCAATCGTCGCCGAGCCTGTTGCAATTCTTGTCTCTGAGATCGGCATGGGGAAGCTGCATCGGCCTCTTCAGCGGAAATTATGTCAATTATTTTTTGCTCACTTGGCTTCCGTATTACCTTGTCCGCGAACGCCATTTCTCCATGGTGGAAATGGCGAAGATCGGTGGTGCTGGATATTTGTTAGGCGCGGTCGTCTCGAGCATTGCCGGCTGGCTTTCCGATTTCTGGATCCGGTGCGGCGGTACGCCGACCTTGGTGCGCAAGACTTTTGTGGGAGGCGGAGTCGCAGTTTGCGGCTCGATCCTCTGCATTTCTGCCTTCATTCCCGATCGAACGATGTCAGTTGTAGTGCTGCTGGTCGGTATGGCTTGCTGGGGATTTCCTTGCTCCAACCTCTGGGCGATCACGCAGACGCTCGCTGGACCACGTGCCGCCGGGCGGTGGACGGGTTTTCAAAATTGCGTTGGCAACATGGCCGGGGTTGTGGTTCCCGTCCTGACCGGAGAGGCGCTGCGTCTTACCGGCCACTTCAGCGCGGCCTTCGTGGCCGTGGCTGCGGTCGCAATTATGGGCTGCTTGACCTGGATATTTGTTGTTGGACGAATTGAGCAGGTGGATTGGGACGCGATGGGAAGTTCAGAAGCCACGAGAGCGGTGGCAGCCGATTGAAAAACTTATTTTGATGTGAATGGATTCAGCACCGGAACGTTGAAAAGACGGAAGTCGCGTTCGTTGCGGGTGACGACGGTGAGGGAATGAACCCGGGCTGTGGCGGCGATCATGGCGTCTTCGTAAAGATCCCAAGACTTGCCGTCCATGAGACGGGCACCTTCGCGGGCGCATGCGACGTCCACGGGAAGAACCTGGGCACTGCCTGAGAATTCATCGAGCCAATGCTCAAGCTCCGCCGCTCTGACTGAGTCCTGCTGTCGAGTAAGCTCAATGCCAGATTGAAGTTGGTTTATGGTGATGACCGAGACGAAGACTGTTTCTCGCGCCACCGATTGGAACCAGGCGACCACCGCTCCGTGCGGGCGATGTTTGCGTACTTCGGATACAACGTTCGTATCCAGAAGGTATTCGATCACAGAAACTCCGGCGGCTTGCGATGCTTAAACCTTCCACGCGGCGGAATGGGAATGTCGAACCGAGGTCCCGGGCCGAGAAGGATATCTTTAATGCTGGGCTTGGCGGCGTTCTGCAGGCGCTTCCATTCGTCGATTGGGATGAGCACGGCGGCCTCCACGCCACGACGGGTGACAATTTGCGGACCTTTTTCCATGGCCGCGTCGAGAAAATCACTGAAGCGCGCCTTAGCTTCGTGGAGTTGCCATTTCATAGCATCCCAAATATATGACTAGTCAGATGACTAGTCAACACGATCAGGGTCAGCCGAGGGCGACATTGCCGGCAAAGACGCCCTGACGTTCTGTAAAGAAAGGTGGCACGCGAGTCCTTTTCTCTCCTCCCGGGTCTAATTAACCAGGGAGTTAAATTCGGGAGGTTGAGATGAGAAAGTCAGGATTCCTTGGGAATGCAGCGCTGCTGGCTGCGGCGTTTGCGGGGTTCGCATTGTCGGCCTCGGCCTCGGCCGCGTCCAGTTCGGACGCGGAGTTGCAGCAGCAGATTCAGGGCAAGCTGAAGAACAAAGAGTTTGCGCAGGTCACAGTGAAGTCAAACAACGGCATTGTGACACTGAACGGCACCGTCGATAAGTACCAGGCCAAAGTGGATGCGGAGAAAAAAGTCCGCAAGATGTCGGCGGTGAAGGAAGTGGACGACGAAATCCAGGTTGCCGGCAAGCAGGTGCCCGACGCCACATTGCAAGCGACACTGAATAAGAAGCTCGCTTACGACCAGTTCGGGCAGCCGACCGGTCCAGGCCGCGCGGCGTTTAACGGCGTGTTCGGATACGAGAACACCTACGACAACATTACCGCGGCCGTAAACGACGGCGTGGTAACGCTCGATGGCGCGGTGCGCTGGGAGCAGGACAAGAAGTCGGCCAATGCGCTGGTTGCACAGCAGGACGGGGTGAAGGACGTGATCGACAAGGTGAAGGTACTGCCGGCTTCGATCTATGACGACCAGATCCGCGCCCGTGAGTACGAGGCTCTTTACGGCGACAACGTGCTCGGACGCTACGGCATGGATCCGGCAGCGCCGATCCGCATTGTGGTGGACAACGGCCATGTGTCGCTCTACGGCACGGTGCAGTCGCAGATGGAGAAGAACATCGCCAGCATCCGGGCTGGACAGGTCAGCGGGGTATTCTCGGTGCAGAACAACCTGCAGGTTTCGAAGAGTTAAGAAACTCGATTCCCTCTGAGGTACGGGAAAAAACCGTGCCTCATTTTTTTTGGGATCAGGTTGCAGGAAGGGCTTGCGTCGGGACGCGACGTTGGACCGTGCCAGCATTTATCCTGTGAACGACCACGTTTCGGGAGAGTGCAATGGCGAAGAAGATCGCAGTGCTGACGAGTGGCGGAGATGCGCCGGGAATGAATGCGGCCATCCGCGCCGTGGCACGCTGCGGCATTGCAAAGGGTTGGGAAATTGTTGGCGTGAACCAGGGCTACGCCGGACTAGTGAATGGCGATTATCGTCCGCTGGCGGCGCGGGATGTTGGTGGACTATTGCCCAAGGGTGGAACGTTCCTGGGAAGCGCGCGGTGTCCGGAGTTTGTGCAGGAAGAGACGCGCGACCGGGCGCTGCGAAACCTGAATCGCAATGGAATCTCGGCTCTGGTGGTGATTGGCGGAAATGGATCGCAGACTGGCGCGGCGGCGCTGCAAACCATGGGCTTTCCCACGATTGGCGTGGCGTCGACGATTGATAACGATCTCGTGGGATCGGAGATCACGATCGGCGTCGATACCGCGCTGAACATCGCGCTGGAAGCGATTGACCGGCTGCGGGTGACGGCGGCTTCGCATCAGCGGGGATTTTTGATTGAGGTGATGGGCCGCAAGTGCGGCTATCTCGCGCTGATGGCCGGGATTGCCGGCGGCGCGGAGATGGTGCTGGTGCCGGAAATCGATTTTGAGCCGGAAGACCTGGAAGGCGCGATTCACGATGCATACCGACGCGGCAAATCGCACGCCATGGTCGTCGTAGCGGAGGGCGCAAAGTACAACGCCGAGGCGCTGGTGAAGCATTTCAAAGATAAGAAGATTGGATTCGAGTTGCGAGCCACTATCCTTGGGCATGTGCAGCGCGGCGGCACGCCGACGGCCTACGACCGGTTGTTGGCGACCCGACTGGGCGCGGGGGCGGTGGATGCGCTCGATAAAGGTATCTCAGGCGTGGTGGTGGGCATGAACCAGGGCGTAGTTTCGACCACACCATATGCCGAGATCGTGGGAAAGACCAAGGGCATTTCGCCGGAGTTGTATCAACTGGCACACGTGCTGTCGCGCTAAAAAAATCTTTAACCACAGAGGACACAGAGGAGACACAGAGGTTCTTGGGTCTTAATTGCCCCAAGCCTCTCGGTTTCTCTGTGTCCTCTGTGGTTTCTTTTGTAGAATGCTCGGCATTGGTGGGGAGCATTCATGACATTCGATCGGCGGTCGTTTCTTCGTACGGCGGGATTTGCTTCGGTAGCGGCCGCGGTGGCGAACTTCACGGAATCGCAGTTCGCCCTGGCGCAGCGGCCGGATATGCCGCGATTTTCGCGCGATGCGGTGTTCATCAATGCTAACGAGAATCCGCTTGGACCGTGCGACGCGGCGCTGGCGGCAATGGCGTCGGCCGTGGTGGATTGCGGACGGTATCGCGACGACCTCACTGTGGATCTGATCCATCTTTTTGCCGAACAGTTTGGGTTGAGGCCGGAGTATGTGTCGCCGTATCCGGGATCGAGCCAGCCTTTGACGTACAGCGTTTGGGCTTTTGCTGATAAGGAACGGCCGGTGGTGGTGGGCGATCCGGGATACGAAGCAGCCGGGCACACCGCAGCGTTCGCTGGCATACCGAGCATCAAGGTTCCCCTTACCAGCACGTATGCGCACGATGTGAAGGGCATGGTGGCTGCGTCGCCCAATGCCGGTCTTTATTACATCGCGAGCCCCAATAATCCGACAGGAACTGTGACGCCGCGCGCCGATGTCGAGTGGCTGCTGGCGAACAAGCCGAAGGGATCAATCGTGTTGCTCGACGAAGCGTACATCCACTTCTCCGATGCGACGCCGTGTTTGGATTTGGTCGCGCAGGACAAGGACATCGTGGTGCTGCGTACGTTCAGCAAGTTGTATGGCATGGCGGGGGCGCGACTGGGACTTGTGGTGGCGCGTCCGGACCTGATGAAGAAGATCGAGGCCATCGGCGGCTGGACGTTCTGTCCGGTGACTGCGGTGCAGGGCGGCATCGCGGCGCTGAAGGATACGACGGTCGTAGCGAAGCGCAAGCAGCTGAACGCCGCTGCCCGGCAGGAAACGTTCGAGTGGCTGACGTCGAAGAGCTTTTCCTTCGTGCCGTCGGAGGCAAACCATTTCATGCTGGACACGAAGCGTCCGACGAAGCAGGTGATTGACTCGATGGCGGCGAAGAAGATCTATATCGGGCGGGCGTGGCCGGCGTGGCCCACGCATGTGCGCATCACGGTCGGGACGCGTGACGAGATGGCGCGCTTCCGCGCGGCATTCGAGGAAGTGATGGCACAGCCTTTAAACGCGAACATCCCGAGCCACACGCACACGCGCACGGAGCTGTTCAGCTAGGCCAGCGGTCTCCCCATTTGGACTTGCGGGCGGCACGATAAATCTCTTTTTGCGATTTGGTGACGGTCTGCTGCTTGAGGACTTCGGGTGCGCAGACTTGCAATTGCACGTAACCGCTATGAATTTGCGGGTGACGTACGATGCGGCCTGTACGCGGAGCAATGGGCAGGCGAGTCGCGGCGACGTAGGAAAATTTTTCGTCTTCATAACCGAGCGAACCGCCCTTGATGCGGCGATGTTCGGCGGTACGCTCAAGGCGCTCGGCGAAGTGACACCAGTCTCCTTTTACAAGCAGCGGACAATCGTTTTCATGCGGACAGGGAGCGGGGATGGTCGCTCCATCGGCGATGAGTTGCTTGCGAACGTCGGCGAGACGCGCGAAGGCTTTCGGCGTCCCGGGTTCGATAATGACCAGAAGCTGCGCGGCTTTCCAGGCGGAGGTGAGAATGCGGCGAGCGTCGGATGGCGGGAGTTCGCCGAGAGTGTAGGAGAGCACGATGAGGTCGTACGGGTCGGGCGTGTAGCTGCGAAGGTCAGCTTGGTGCCATTGGGCATGGGCGAGCGGGGAATTTGCGGCTAGCGATTGGCCGAGGCGAAGGAGTTCGGTATCGCGCTCGACGAGGGTGAGTTTCGCGAGTGAAGGGAAGTGCTCGATGGCAGCCCACGCGGCGGTGCCGGGGCCGGCACCGAGATCGAGAAGGGAATTCGGCGCGAAGTCCGGCATCTGCTTGCGAGTTTTCTCGAAGACATGCGAGCAGGCCGCATACGTCGCCGGCATTCGCACTTGCAGATAGGCGAGGCGATGTGCGGGTGATTTCAGAGGGGCGGCCGCGAACTCGCCCCGTCGATAGGCGTCGCTGAGCTCGGCGCCGGCACGGGCTACGTCCTTCGATGAACCTTGGGCAGCGATCGCGTCGCGGAGTTGTCGCGGGAGCGGCATTCCAAAAATCTTAGAACACTAAGCACACAAAGTCTCACGAAGGAAATTCTTAGAGTTTTTCTTGGTGTTAACCTCCGTGTCC
>DASYAU010000034.1:0-2178 GCA_036501185.1 Candidatus Korobacter sp.
CGCGCTCGCGTCAGGTCCAGCGGCCATCATGAACGGCAACCATGCCGCGCCCTGGATTCTGGATGCGTGGAATAAGGGTGTGCGCAACTTCGATCTTCCGGTAGCTTATGAGGGGCTGCGCAAGCGGTCGCTGGAGCAGACGATGTTGCCGTGGCGGCTTGGACCGAAGACGGTGCTGGATGACTTTTACAGCGCACATGGCTACATGCCCGCGTTGCGGCCGGGGGAGAAGGAAACGGTTGCGGAGGTGCACCCGTTTGAGAAGCGGCAGCCGGTGGCGGTGACGCTGGAGAACAGTACAGATGACTGGTGCATTGCGCAACTTGCCGGTGTGCTCCACAAGCCGGAGGACCGTGCACTCTTCCTGAAGCGTGCAGCGAACTATCGCAACCTGTATCGCGCGGACAAATCGCTGATGTGGCCCAAGGATAACCACGGCGACTGGATCGAGCCAATGGATGCGAAGTTCGGCGGTGGATTGGGCGGCCGCGACTACTACGACGAGAACAATGGCTGGACGTACACGTGGGACGTGGCGCATGACTACGAGGGCCTGTTCATGCTGATGGGCGGCAAAGCGAAGGCGGAGGCGAACTTGGACCAGCTGTTCCGCGAGCCGTTGGGGCGTTCGCGTTATGAATTCCAGGCGAAGTTCCCGGATTCCACCTCGATGATCGGGCAATTCTCGATGGCGAATGAGCCGAGCCTGAACATTCCATACATCTATGACCGGCTGGGCGCGCCGTGGAAGACGCAGAAACGCATCCGCACAATCCTGGATGCATATTTCCACGATGATCTGCAGGGGATTCCGGGTGATGAGGACGGCGGTGGGTTAAGCGCGTTCGTTGTCTTCTCGATGATGGGAATATATCCGGTGATGCCCGGTGTGCCGGTGTATGACATTGCCAGCCCGGTGTTTACAAAGGTGACGATCCACTTGAAGAACGGCAAAGAGTTTGTGATTGCCGCACCTGCTTCTTCACGCGACAACAAGTATGTACAGAGCGTCCGCTGGAATGGAAAGACGTTGGACCACCTTTGGATCGAGCACAAGGAGGTTGCGAACGGCGGTACGCTAGAACTGACGATGGGAGATGCGGCGAACACTTCGCTGGGCTCGCAGGAGAAATCCTTGCCGCCGGCTTCGATGATGGTGGACCCGTCGCGCTTCGAGTAGCGACGTCTTAGCAGTTGAAGCTGGCGCCCGCAGCTCAAACGTCGATGTTCGTCTCAGGCGTGAAGGACATCCCGACCAGATCGCCATTCGAACTCATGCCGTAGACGATAAGATTCGAGTTCACGACAGGGTCGTGCGTTGCTGATCCAGATGCTATTGCCTGGCAAAGGGTCGCCATGCTGTTGCTGCTCGCGACGATGATCGTGTCGATCTGAGCCCCAATGCCAACGATGTTCCAGTCGGTGCTACTCAAAGGCTCGCGCAGCAAGTGGCACAATTCGCCGTATCGTGAATGAGCAGCGCTTCCGATTGCCCGCTGGAGTTCAGGAAGGAAGCCAACGGCGATGGTGCTGACGCGGAGCCAGCATTGTCGCAGAATGGATGTAGCCCTCACTCAACTTGCTCGAAGCGGCAACCGAGTAGGTGGGTGTAGCTTCTGATCGCTTTGCCGAGATTGTCGTATCGGCTGTGGTACTTCCGGATGGCGAGGAACTCCGGCTGCGATTAGTGGCTTCGTTGTGCCATTTGCTTCTCCTGTGGGTCCGTCGTGGTAAGTCGAATTGCGTGGATGTTTAGCCGCACGCAGACACGGGTGACCAGATTCAATTTCCGGTGTAATAGCCGTCTCGTGTCTGCACGATCAGCTTTTTGTCCTTCGGCACAGTAAGCTCGACGCGGTGAAATCCTCCGGCTGCCGTAGCGGCGTTGGGCGTGTAGCCAAGGCGGTACTGCGAGCGAAGCTCTTCTGCAATCTGCGTATAGATCATGGTAAAGGTCTGCTTACCCGAGACTTCGAACATGCGCCCGCCGGTTTCGCCGGTGATTTGTTCCAGGACCTTCTTGCCGTCGGGACGATTCTCGCCACCCCGTTGGCCTCCGCCGGGGAAGCCCCCGCCGCGACCGCCAAAGCCGCCGCCATGATGGCCACCGTACCCGTGTTGCTCGCTTTTGAAGTGAATGGCGTAGACCACAGTTTCGGCCCGCTGCGCCGCCGCGAT
>DASYAU010000035.1:0-3005 GCA_036501185.1 Candidatus Korobacter sp.
GTACGCCGCACGTTACGAGCCAGGCAGTGGCACCGTTAATGTGCACGAGAAGCAAACGGCGACGGATCGGCGGAGCACTGTTGACACGCCGGGCGGCGAGTCGTTAATGGAGGCCAAGTCGATCACAGCCAAGGTGCTCGGAGATTCTGCAAAGACGCTCGCGGCGCAGACCGAGAGCGGTAATTATCGCGGTCCCATCATTGGTGAGACGGAGCATCTCATCATCCAGCGCCAATCTGCCCGCACAACCATCGCTCATCCAAAGGACATGCTTGATCGGCAGCCGCAGATTGGCGAAAGCGTGCGTATCAACTATTCCGATTCCAAGGGCGCAGTCCGCGAGTTCCGTGAACGCGCTAAAGGGCAGGACCGCGACCGGTGAGGAGGCGCTGGCATGGTGAAGAAACAACCGGAACTTTACCGTATTCCTCGCAAACCTGGATATCTCGGCGGGTATAACTGGCGTGCAACCGCACTCGGATGCCTTCTGCTCGTCGTAGTTAATTTCGTCGCCACGCAGTACATCGCCGCCCGGTTCCAATATCAGGCGGCACTGGGAGCGCCGATTCTGCGGGCGAAGTCTGGCGGCATCTACCAGCCCTTCTCGTGGATTGCGTGGGGGTGGCGCTATTGCACTTCGCAAGATGAGCGGATTCGCCGGCCGTTCTTCGAAGGCGAAATGATCGTCTTCGTGGGGAGTTTTCTCTGCATTGGCATTTTCTTCGTCCTCGCAAATCGCCGAACACGCAAGCTCACGGAGAATGCCGAGGACCTGCATGGTTCCGCGCGATGGGCCGACGAGGACGACGTGCGCGACACTGGGTTGCTCACCACAAGGCACGGCGTCTATGTCGGCGGGTGGTGTCCTGAGGGCGGACACCGATTGAATTACCTCCGTCACAACGGACCTGAGCACGTTCTCGCCTTCGCGCCCACGCGGAGTGGCAAGGGCGTCGGTCTGGTAATCCCGTCGCTCTTGGCTTGGGAAGAGAGCGCCGTTATCTATGACATCAAAGGTGAGAATTGGGCGAAGACGGCAGGTTTTCGCAGCCACCAGGGACACCTCTGCTTCAAGTTTTCGCCGGTCGAGGAGCAGGCTAGTTCGCGATTCAATCCTCTGAGCGAAGTGCGTCTGTTCACGCCACGTGACGTGAGCGACGCCCAGAACATCGCCAACATGATCGTCCGTACCGGTGAGGACAGCCCCCAGGAACGCTACTGGCAGGATGCCGCCGCTTCCATCACGACAGGAATGATCCTGCACGTCTGCTATGAAGCGGCGCTCGAAGGGCGCGTCGCGTGTCTTGCCGATCTGTCGCACGGGTTCACGCGGCCAGGTTCCGGTTTTCGCGAGACACTCGATGAACTACTGAACTTCGAGCACGATCCTGGACATGCTCACGATTGGCGTATGCCGACCGGCGATCGGACACTCACCCACCCCGTCGTTCGCGAGAAGGTGCAGGAGATGCTCGATAAGGAAGACCGCGACTTCGGCGGCGTGCTCTCTACTGCGAAAACCGCGCTGACGCTCTACAGCGATCCACTCGTCGCGAAGAACACTTCGGCGAGCGATTTCACAATCGACGACTTGGTAAACCACGAACGTCCGGTATCGCTCTACCTGGTAGTTCCACCTTCGGACAAAATCCGTCTACGCCCACTCATCCGATTGATGTTCACGATGACAGTCAATCGCCTTACGGAGAAGATGGTCTTTCAGGGCGCGGAGCAGAAGCGGAACAAGCATCGCCTGCTCCTGCTAATTGACGAATTTCCATCGTTGAATCGAATGGAGGTTTTCGCCGATGCGCTCTCCTATATGGCCGGGTATGGATTGAAAGCATACCTGATCACGCAGGACATCCGGCAGATCGTCGATGCGTACGGCAACAACGAAAGTATCGTTTCCAACTGTCACGTGCGCATCGCTTTCGCGCCCAACCAGTTCGAGACTGCCGAACTCTTGAGCAAGATGACCGGCACCGCTACCGTGCAGAAGGCCAGCTACAATTTTAGCGGTTCGCGACTTTCTCCGGTGATGGCGCATATCAACGCCAGCGTCGATCACATCGAGCGGCCTCTGATGACACCGGACGAAGTACTTCGTTTGAAGCCTCCACAAAAGCGGGGCGATGGTCCTCAGGAGCGCATCGTCGCGCCCGGCCAGATGCTGATTTTCGTCAGCGGCCACCATCCGATTCTCGGCACGCAAATGCTGTATTTCCTCGATCCGGCGCTGAATTCCCGTGCCGAACTCGCTCCACCGACCGCGTTCTTCACATTGGAGGATGGCAAACCGGTTCCTCAACACGCGCTGAATCGAACCAGGCACATCGTCAGCAAGCCCGAGCTTGTATTGCCGCCAGAGTCCGTACCAAGCGATGAGCCGCTTTCGGGCGTCGAATATCACCTCGTGGAAGAACTTCACCTTGGACAAGGAGACCAATAGCCATGCAGCGGAATCGTCTCGAAGTCGTCGGCTATCTCGCGGCCAAGCCCGCAGTCAGATACCTCCCTTCCGGAACACCCGTCGCGAATGTCCGCCTTGGGGAAAGCTACCGATACCAGGATGGCGACGGCAAACCGCAACAACACACGAATTGGCACAACTTGTCATTCTACGGCGACCTTTCGCGCGTCGCGACGACCTTCGAGAAAGGCGATAACATTTTCGTCGAAGGGACGATCGAACAGCGCCAGTTCACGCCGAAAGGTGACGGCGTGCAACGAATCGTCCATGAAGTCGTTGTCCGGAACTGCCACTTGATCGCCGCGCCGCGTGGAGCCGCCACACAAGGAGCCGCAGCCACCTTTGAATAATCGAGGGGCAAACGAGCAACGTGCCGCGCCGCGTGGAGCCGCCACACAAGGAGCCGCAGCCACAGCGCCCGAGGAGCCTGTTATCCCGGATCTTCAGAGGGGAGCAACCGATCATGACGGTTGGCCTGTCGGATAGACTTCGCGGGGTGCGCCGCGCGGCTTTGGTTGCCGTTGTTTCCATT
>DASYAU010000036.1:0-5910 GCA_036501185.1 Candidatus Korobacter sp.
GATCCATTGTTTTGTAACAACCGTGGCTCTCGAATCGCCCGGTTCGGTGCGCTGCATCATCAGGAAGCACTGCGTACGAGCGCAAGCGGTGACAGCCGCACCAGCGGGCAAGCGCTTGCACCCCACAACATGCGCCATAGCGCCGCGGTACATCTGCGGCGATCGGGCGTCGACATTCACGGGACGAGCGATGCACTCACGTTGGGGCGTACGGATGCGTCAATCCTGACGTGGCTTGAAGCTCTGTGAACGTCCGTCTCTGTCACAAGTGCAAGCATCCCGGATGACGGCGGAGTTACGCCGTTTCTGCAGCGCTCGCTGCCTGGTTAGTGACATCCCTTGCCGCCATGTTATACTAGTGCTATAATTTATTTGAATTGACAACGGGAAGGAAGAAGGATGCCCGAAGCGGGGAGCGGCTCTATAATCGCGTCGCCGTTCTGCGAGCCGAACGGGGCTTGAGCCGCCAGCGCCTTGCCGACGCCATCGGCGTCAATTATCAAACGATTGGTTACCTGGAGCGGGGTGACTACAAGGCGAGCCTCGAACTCGCGTTCCGGCTCACGGAGTTTTTCAAACTGCCGCTATCGGCGATTTTTTCGCGGAAGCCCTTTTGTCCAATGAGTGATGAGCTTTTCAAGGGAACGAACAAGGTTGAGAGCAGCAGCAAGCATCCCGAACGCCGCTCGGCTTCAAGGAAGGAATCGCGTACCAGGGTATAGGCGCGATTATTCAGCGGATGGAGAGATTGGAAGCGTCACGAACTTTCTTCGCGAGCCTCATTACGGCCAACGCCGGAGTGGGTCATAACGATCACCGCCTTAGGGCGGCGTTTGCGTCAGTCCCCCGCGAGCGTTTCGTCGGCGCTGGACCGTGGAGGGTGTTTACGCCCATCGGCTATATCGAGACTCCAGGTGACGACGCGGGTTTCTTATATCAGGACATCACGATTGCACTCGAACCCGAGGGCACAATCAACAATGGCCAGCCCACGTTGCACGCATTTTGCATCTCCGCCCTGGGCATACAGGAAGGAGAAGTTATCGCGCACGTCGGAGCAGGCACGGGCTATTACACTGCTTTGCTATCCAAAATGACTGGCCCGACGGGTTCGATTCATGCTTACGAGATTGAGTACCGTCTGGCCGAACGCGCCAGACGCAATCTCGAAGATCTCACAAACACGGCTGTGCATAGTTGTTCAGGGTCGGACACACGCCTCCCCGATTGCGACGTGATTTACGTCAATGCCGGTGCGACATCGCCCGTGCGGAGTTGGATAGACGCGTTGCTCATCGGCGGCCGTTTACTTTTCCCGCTGACCGGCGCGCACAATCACGGGGCAATGTTGCTGATCAAACGCACATCTGCCGACCAATTTGAAGCGCGGTTCTTGTGCCGGGCTGCTTTTATCCCCTGCATGGGAGCCCGCGATGAAAGGCTGGAACAATCCTTATCGGCGGCCTTCCAAAGCAAAGACATTGCCTCAGTCCGATCACTTCATTTGAATACGCCACCTGATGATAGCTGCTGGTTTGCAGGACCAAATTGGTGGCTCTCAATGGCATCTGGCGGAACTGCGAATGAAGGCTGATTTCAGCGGAAGGTGGACCATGAATCCGCGGAGCGACCCTTTCCTTCCGGGAATAGAAGCCGGCATGGTCGTACTGAAGATCGAGCATATTGACCCCTTACTCCAGGTCACACTCACCCACTCGGCTCCAGGATACGCACTCGGAGCTTTCGTGCTCAACTGCCGAACAGATCATGTGGAAGTGCTGACGAGCAGGCATGGTATTCAGGCTCGAACTGATGCTTACTGGGATACCGGCAATCAGTTGCTCGTTGACATGTCGATTTGCATGGGCAGCTATGAGCGCCATTTCCGATCGAGTTGGAGCCTGTCCACCGCAGGTAAGTCCTTGACGATCCGGCATATCGCCGGTGACCCAGCGGGACCCAACGCAATCTTTCAAAGGCGCGATCTGCCCTACGCCGGGTAGACGATTAATGTGGAATTCCGAAACTCCAACACCACTGAGGTGCGCCTTCCTGCGCCCTGACTGCACATAACCGGCGACGCACCATTAGTCGAGCGCCACGACCTCTCCGTCGATAACGGTCTCGCCGGGCATCCCATAGAGCGCCCGGATGATCGCCGGGTATCGACGGCTGAAATCGTTGTCGTTGCGCGAGCGCAAATGAACCTTGCCGCCGGTCGTGAATGCGATCGCCCGGAAGCCGTCGAGCTTCAAGCTCGATCAGCCACTTGTCGCCCCCGGAAGTTCTGCCGCAGGCAGGAGGATCATCGGATCAATGAACCTGGCGTGCGATTTCGGCACCGCTACAGGTTATCGCGGTAACCCCAGGGCTCGGTGGGGGCGGCCCAACACTTTGATCTGGCATCGAACTACCACCTCGCCCAAGCCCGTCTCGACATCCGCGAAGGCCGCATCGAAACCGACCGCCAACACGCCGCCGAAGCCGCGACCCTCATCGAACAAACCGGCTACCACCGCCGCGACGCCGTGCCCCCGCAGCCCTGACCCCCGCTAAGTTATGGACCGCACAGCCATTTAGCCTGTCGGACGCGCCCCTGCCCCATCCAACCCGCGCCCGGCGCCATTCGCTGTTTTTGAGTCGATATCCCGCGCCGCATAATACTACCCTAAGCTCAATAGTTACAGTCAGGTAGACTATCCCGGAATTCAGGAGAAATCGCACGATGCACAAACCGGTAAAGTACGCAGAGAAGGCGGTCACGGTAGCGGCCGGAGCGGCGTGGAAGGTCTTCAACACCTTCAACTCCATCAAACCAAACCCATCGTTCACGCCCAAATGGTCTGAGAAGCCCCTGCTGAAATCCTGGGAAAAGCAGAAGCCGCCACTGGGCTGGCCGCGTACCACGGATTCTCTCTGCCCGAAGTGCGTCCCCGAGATCCGCAACAAGATCGTCGACGGCGAAGTGCCGGTCGAAATCCTCAAGAACGAAAAGGTCGGCGAAATCAAGGCCCAGATCATTAACCGCGACGGCAAGATCCTGATGGTGAAGGATTGCGCTATCCACGGCCACTTCGAGGACGTGATGGCGATCGACACCGAGTTCTTCAGCCATCTCGAGAAGGTTTTCCCCGGCCGCGACATCCGCGCTCACAATGACAAAGACCTCCACAACCACGGCTCCAGCACCGTCACCCACGGCCGCGGATCGGTTCTGACGATCGACCTCACCAACCGCTGCAACATGATGTGCGACCCGTGCTTTATGGATGCAAACCAGGTCGGCTTCGTCCACGAGCTGACGTGGGAAGACATCCAGACGCTGCTCGATAACGCCATCTCGATCAAGCCCCGGCGCCAGATGTCGGTGCAGTTCTCGGGCGGCGAGCCGACGCTGTCGCCTTACTTCCTCGACGCCGTGAAGTACGCGCGCAAAGTCGGATACAACAGCGTGCAGGCGGCGACCAACGGCATCGAGTTTGCGAAGAGCCCGGAGCTCTGTCGCAAGGCCGCCGAAGCCGGGCTCCGCTACGCATACTTGCAGTTCGACGGTATCGGCAATGCCGCGAACTCGCACCGCGCGGTCGGCAACCTCTTCGATGTAAAGCTGCGGGCGATCGAAAACCTCCATTCGAACGGTGTCGATATCGTTCCGGTCATCACAATCATCAACGGCGTGAATAACGAGCAGGTCGGCGCGGTGATCAAGTTCGCCCTGGACAATCCGAAGAAGATTTCGTTCCTCTCGTTCCAGCCGGTTTCGTTTACGGGCCGCGACGAAGAAGTCACCGACGAGCGCCGCACCGCGCAGCGCTATACGCTTTCGCACCTCGCGCATGATGTGAAGAACCAAGTGAACATGGGCGTTCCGACGCGTGACTGGTTTCCGATCTCGTTCATGAGCACGTTCTCCGACTGGGCCGATCTCGTCCACGGACCCGACAAGGACTGGGGCCAGTTGAGCTGCGGATGTCATCCGAATTGCGGCATCGGCATGGCGGTGATGATCGACAAGGAAACGAAAGAGTTCCGGCCCGTTACAGCCTTCCTGAATGCCGAGCAGCTCGCGAAGGATGTCGCGTCCGTGAACGACGCGGCGCGCGGCAAGTTTCTGTCGGTGGTCGGCGTGGCGCTTTCGCTGTTGCGTAACTACAACCCGATGGAAGCGCCCAGCACGTTCAAGCTCACCGACCTGCTGCAGAAGTTCGACAAGTGCTTCGGCGCGACGGGCCGCAACTACGGCAAGGTCTCCGGCGACCGCACTTTCGACGACATCGAAAAGCGCCGCAAGGACCGCTGGAACTTCCTCTTCATAGCAGGCATGTGGTTCCAGGATCTCTTCAATTACGACTTCCGCCGCACCGAGCAGTGCATCATCCCCTACGCGACGCAGGAAGGCGAGATCAGCTTCTGCGCGTACAACACCGGTGTGGGCTGGCGGAACATCATCGAGAAGATGCACATGACCGCGACCCTCACGAAATGGTACGAAGAGAAGGGCCGCCACGAGATCATCGCGGGCGGCAAGAACGTGAATCTGCCTTCCAGCGACCACTCGCTGATCCTCAACATTGCTGACGTGAACCACGGTCTGCAGCACGATCTCGACGATCAGGGCATCGCGAAGACCGCGCGCGAAGAAAAGATCCGCAAGCGCAACATGGAGATGGCTCGCAAGGGCGCCGAGGATGCGAAGATGGCGAAGCTCTACCGCGAAGTCGTGCTGAAAGAAAAGCCCATCGAAGCGGGATTCGTGCCCGTCGACATGCTGGGCGGCATCAAACCGGCCCCGAAGAAGGAAGAGCCGAAGGAAGTCGGCAGCTTCGGCGACTAGCCGTTCAGCAGTTCAGGGACATCGAGCCGCCGGCCAACACCGGCGGCTTTTTTATTGTTCGCGATATAACCGGCTCCCCCTGCATGACGAAATTTTTCGTTGACTGTGACGAATTTTTTCGTCATACTTCTTCTCGTGAGGGAAAACGGTATCCGCCCCACCCGGTTCGAGCTCGCAATATTGCGCGTCCTCTGGGACCGGGGACCGCTCTCCGTACGCGACATTCAAGGCACTCTCAACCAGTCGAAGGAGACCGGCTACACCACCGTTCTCAAAATGGTCCAGCTCATGACCGGGAAGGGACTGCTGGCGCGCGACGAAACTGTCCGGCCGCAACTCTATCGGGCACGCTTGCCACAGGAGCAGACACAGCGTGGATTACTGCGCGACTTCATTGAACGCGCCTACGGCGGGTCTGTCAGGTCTCTCGTCCTGCATGCGCTGTCCACCAGAAAAACGAGCCGGCAGGATCTCAAGGCGATCGAAGAGCTGTTGAATAGTGTCGAGGAGCAGGAGAAATGAGCGCCGTGGGAAGCGCCTTGAGCGCAGCCGTAATTCACATGGTCTGGGAAGGAGCAATCGTCGGGTGGCTCCTCTGGATCGGACTTTCGCTGCTGCGCAGACGATCGCCGGAAATCCGTTACCTGTTGAGTTGCGCAGCGCTGATATGCATGGCGGGCGTGTTCTTATCCACGTTCACCGGAGTTTACACGCTGCATCGGGCAACGGTAACGGCCGCTACGGCAACTTACCAGCCGCCGGCAGCGGAAGTGGCCGGAATCCCTCATGCGATGTTGCCGATCTGGATCGCGCCTGAAACTTCGAGCCTGCAGTGGCTGAACACCGTGCAATTCTGGGCGTTGCCCGTGTGGTGCGCGGGCGTTCTGGTCTGCTCGTTTCGGCTGATCGCCGGGGGATCGAAGGTGCGCGCTCTGGCGAGAACCGGCAAAGATCCTGACGACCTGATCCGCGGGATGTGCGCCGCCGTCATGGAGAAAATCGGCCTGAAGCGCGATGTTCGGCTGGTCATGTGCGAATCGGAAGAGGGCGTGAGCATGTTTGGCTGGCTCAGGCCC
>DASYAU010000037.1:0-53077 GCA_036501185.1 Candidatus Korobacter sp.
CGACCAGCAACGATGGACCGCTGAGCGGAATCTTTTCCGGCAGCTATTCAAATCCTTCGAGGCTCGATGCAACCAGCCTTCGCGTCGATTATTCGGTCTCGCAGAAGATCAACGTCTTCGCAAGATACAACCACGCGCCATCGAATTCGTCATCCCGAAGCCCGTTCAATTTTTATACGATGAGCAACGTTGCCCACACGATTTCCGATGTGGATACCTTTACAGCGGGAGCGAACGTCGCGTTTACGCCTGAACTAGTCAACGAGTTCCGTTTTAACTACAGCCGGACAACCGGCGAAACGGGTGTGAGCGCCGATGACTTTGGCGGGGCGGTCGTCCCCTCCGATTCGTACCTGTTCCAATCTTACCCACAGGCGAATTCGAGCAGCGATTCGTTCGTGGCGCTGCTGCTTCCGGATGTAAACGGATTCTACGTAGGTGCAAATGGAAACGCCCGACGGCAGCGTCAGCTCAACTTTGTCAATACATTGAGTTGGACATTGCGAAACCACAGCTTGAAGTTCGGCGTCGATTATCGCCGGCTGACGCCGATCGATGGTTTCTTCCCATATCAGCAAGTTGTCGACTTCGATGGGATTGCCGGTGCGCTCTCGAATACGACTTCCTTTGTGTCCGTGGGATCGTCGGATAGCACGAGTATCGAACCGCTGTTCGAGAACTTGTCTTTGTTTGCTCAGGATGCATGGCGAGCCACCTCGCGCCTGACAATCACTTATGGACTGCGTTGGGACCACAACCCGCCGCCTGGGGAATTAAGCGGACACCCTCTTTACACCGTCCAGAACTTAAACGATCCCGCGAACGCGGCGCTCGCTCCAAAAGGATCACCCCTTTGGAACAGCACCTACACAGACTTCGCTCCTCGCTTTGGAGTTGCGTACAGAATTGGCGGCACAAGTGGAAGAGAAACGGTCGTCCGAGGCGGAGTTGGTCTGTTCTACGATCTGGGTAATAACAATGCCGCGGCAGGAACAAACTCATTCCCGTACGTACGATCGTCGTACTTTTTCGACACGCCTTATCCCGCGCCCGCGCCCGACGCAGCGCCAGTGCCGTTCACGGTCAATCCTCCGTATAGCTCGATGCAGGCGTTTAATCCCAACCTGGTTCTCCCCCGCGTAGTCGAGTGGAACGTCAGCATCCAGCGGGCTCTCAGCGAAAAGCAGTCGATCAGCGTTACTTACCTTGGCTCGAGCGGACGTAAGCTGCTGCGCGACGAACTCGTAAACTCGCTCGCCGGTCTCAACCCGAACTTCTCTGGTGTAACGCTGACGACGAACGACGGTAAATCGAATTACAACGCGCTTCAACTTCAATATGAGCACCGACTGGCAAACGGCCTACAGATGCTAGCGTCGTATGCGTGGGCGCATTCACTTGATAACACGCCCGGCCTCAATCTTCCGTCGCCTTATCGCAGCATCTACGATCCGCAACTTGACTACTCGAACTCGGATTATGACGTGCGGCACTCGTTCTCAACCGCGATCACCTACGAACCGCCAACTCCCAAAGGCCCGAAATTCGTACGTGCAATTGCCGGCAATTGGGGTTTCGACAGCCTATTCCGGGGAAGCACCGCTCTGCCGGTGAACGCGCTAACCGGAAATGATCCGTGGGGAATGACCATTGTGGATTTCACGGATTCGTATCAGCGTCCCGACGTGGTTGGGAATCAACCGCTGTACCTCTACGGCTCGCAGTACCCTGGCGGCAAGGCGTTTAATCCAGCCGCGTTCGCCAATCCTGCGTCAGCAAACGCGCAGGGGGATTTAGGGCGCAACACGCTGCGCGGGTTTGGCGCATGGGAAGAAGATTTTGCGATCCGGCGGGTCTTCCCGATCCACGAGCAGATCAAGCTCCAGTTCAGAGCCGAGTTCTTTAATATCTTCAATCACCCGAACTTCGGAGATCCAGGCACCCAGGGCACCGGGACGAACATGCTGACGAATCCGCTGTTCGGTCTCTCGACCGCGACGCTTGCTGAAAGTCTGGATGCCGGAAGCGGCGCCGGAAGCTTTAGTCCGCTTTACCAGATCGGCGGCCCCCGATCGATCCAACTCGCATTGAAACTTACGTTCTAAGTTGGTAACAGGGTTTGGAGTAACAGCAATGGCAAGCCGCCGCGAGTTCCTAAAGCAGATCGGCGCGGGCTGCATGGGCGTGGCCGCCACTGGGCCTGTCACATCGCAACTTATGCGCGTTAGCGGAGCCTCGATGCCCGGGATGCATACACAGGCCATTTCAAAGGCTGGCCTGGCGATCGCCGACGCGTACGACAGCTATTGCGCGGCCTTGCAGCGCGGCGATGTTCCTTCAGCAGTAAGCATCACGACGCAGGACTTTGCCTTTCGATTCGCTACTGGCGAACTCTTCACAAAAGAGCAACGACGCCAGCAACTCATCGACGTATTTCACGAAGCGAAATTGCCAAGGAGGGTCACGTATCGCATCCTGCACGAAGAGATCGGTGATGTTGAAGCCACCCTCACGGTCGAGATCGCTGTCTCGCAGGGGCAGGAAGACTGGGCTCAACCAGGCACACAGACTGAGGATTTTAGCGACGACCTTACAGAGGACCGGTGGACGCGAACTGAGGCCGGGTGGAAGATGCGGGCTTCAACTCATCTGCGACCCACAACGGTTGGTTCACTCATTTCTGATTCACCAGCTCTGCTAAGTCCACGCTTGACCCAACTGGCCGCGGAATGTCGCGATGATCGTACGGCACCGCTGGAGAAGTTCTGGAACGAAGTGAGCGGCCGCGGGCCACTTATCGAAGCAGTCCATGGCGACCCTCAATCTCGCTACGTCACGTTCTTGTGGCGAGAACATAGCGGGGCCACGAAGGTCTCCTTGGTCGGTGGTTTGCCGGCCGATGAGCCAAAGCTGCTGATGCAGCTTCGCAATACCGACGTGTGGTATCGAACGGAGCGCCTGCCGGCCGACACACGCGCCGCTTACTTCTTCGAAGTTGAAGGCCACATTCCATGGCCACAATCCCGGAACGAGCGCTCCACGATGACGGATCCGTTGAACCCTCATTGCTTCTGGTTCGGATCCATTTATTCGGAGTATGGCTCCGTCCTCGAACTTCCGGACGCGCCCCAGCAGCCCTATTTGCTTTCAAGAGAGCTCCGTCAGAATGGAAGACTCATCAAAGAGAGCATCCATAGCAAGGTACTCAATGACACCCGGAGCTACGGCGTTTATACGCCTCCCAATCACCGGTCCGACGCACGACCCTACAAGCTCGTAATACTCTTCGACGGGGAAATGTACGGCAATCGGCCGGATTCAGCGGTCCCAACAAGAACAATTCTCGATAATTTAACGGCCGACAAAAAAATCCCCGAAACCGTCCTTCTGCTCGTGGACTGCATGTCAATTCAGTTGCGGGCCCGCGACCTCACCTGCTCTCCCGCATTTGATCGTTTCCTGGTGGAGGAACTGCTTCCAATAATTCGCCAGCGCTACAACATCAGCAAATATCCTGCGGACGTCGTTATCGGTGGATCAAGCTTCGGTGCACTCGCGGCGAGCTACAGCGCCCTCGTGCACCCCGACGTTTTTGGAAATGTGCTCTCCCAGTCCGGTTCTTACTGGTTCATTCCAGAGTGGCGCAAAGTTGCCGATTCCACCTACTCGCAACAAACCGGTTGGATGATCGAGCGCTTCATGCAGAGCCCGCGCTTGCCGGTCCGTTTCTATCTGGAAGTCGGAATTCTCGAGAGCCCATGGATGATGGTCGCAACCAATCGGCACTTGAGAGACATTTTGCGGCTTAAGGGCCACTCCGTTCGATATTCCGAGTTCACTGGCGGACACGATTACCTCACTTGGCGCGGAACGTTAGCGGACGGTCTGGTCTCGCTGCTGAATAACAGTAATCCGGGTACGGAGCGACCCTCGAAAACTGGCGAACGTTCCTGAGCCGGTTATGAGCGAACCGTGTTGCGGTGACAACTTCTATGTCTCTCCTACACATCTTCAATGTTCAACTGACCCACCTGTTCCATCGTGAGATTGAGAACCAATGGGGCGATCGCTCGTGTCTCACCGCGAATCGTCTTTCAGCCCTCATCTACCCATGCGGGCGTCGGGCTCGTTTCTTGCGAAATACGCGGCAGAAATTGAAGCGCGTCACGCCGATTATGTACTTCAATTCTTGTGGTCAGGAGCCCGCAATAGCGCCTCGATCTCAAGTGCGACGGTACGTGCTTGTTGAGGAAGCCAGGGATGTGGCTTCATGTAGACGCTGCCGTCCTTCAGCTTGACCTCAGTTGCGAAGTAGATTCGGCCATCGGCGCCAATGAGAAGCGTGGTTGGGAACCCGCGAACGTGATAGACGTCGCTGCAAAACTTCTCGCCACCTTCTAGTGGAGTAAAATCAAGGTTCAGTTTTTTGAACATCGGTACGACGAACGACGCTTGGCCCTCGACACCGTTCACGGCGAGCAACGCCACTCCCTGGCTGCTGAACTGGTTATGCAATTTCTGCAGGTAGGGATAGGAACCGCGGCACGGGCCGCAATTGGGAAAAAAGAAGTCGAGGATAACAACGCGTCCACGATAATCAGAGAGCGAGACTTTCTGTCCGGTTTCAAGATTCGTGAGGGTGAAAGGGTGCTCCGGCATGGCGGCGGAGGACCGCGCCTTCCAAAGTTCGTCCTGAACTTGCGCTTCAGTTTTGCCTAGTTTTGTTCCGTACTCAAACAGGGCGGCTTGAGCTTTATCGGTCGGCTGAGAGGCGACGAAGGTGAACATTGTGCTATAGGCCTCGCCCACTTTGTCTTCGGCGGCCAAAGCACGGGATTGCAAAACGAGGAAGCGCGTTTTATCGAAGAGCCTGCCCAGCGAGTCCAGTTTGACGGTGCTGAGAAGAGCTGCGGCTTGAGCGGCCTGGCCGGAGGAGAGCTTTTGCTCGGCGTCGGCCATGGCGTCTGTGTAGGCTGCATAATCAGGCCAAGTCTTATCTTTCGGGAACTGCTTGATCATCTCGTGAGCCAGGGCCATGGCTTTCGCAGGGTCCGTCTGGTCATAGTCGAAGAACAATTCCTCCGCAGCATCTTTCGAAGTGGAAAACTTTGCCGGAGGAAAGCGAGTGATCATTTCTTCCAGCACCCCTTGCTGAGCGAGCGTGTCCTGCTGCGAAAACGCATACCCGTAAAGTGCGCTGGCTGCTTCGGATGAAGTGGGGAATCGGGCTACCATTTCATAAACGGCTTTTTTGTACTTTTCCGGGTCGTCACGCAAGAAGTAGTTGTATTTCGAGGCGACGTCCGGGTCGTCGGGATGGGCATCCACGACGTGCCGATAGTAGTCGGCTGCCAGAGGATAGTCGCCGGCGAGAGAAGCGACGGCGGAAAGGCAGTCATAGGCCGGCATGAAGTCCTTATCGACCTTCAGTGCTTGTTTGCACAGCTCCTCCTGTCGCATGGGGTCGTCTTCATAGTAGAGACGCGACAACGCAAAGAGATAAATTGGATTATTGGGGTACTTTTTCGCCAGCGCCTCATATTGTTTCTGGTATGAATCCTTGATCGCATCGGACTTTTCCTTCATCTGATCCTGCTGTGCCTTCGTCGTGTGCATGCTCAAGTCAGCAACGGACTTCGACGCCTGCAAGGTGCGGAGGAAGAGCAAGTCTTCGTAGGGCGCGGCGTAATTCGGATCGAGTTTAATGGCCTTTTCATAGTCCACGATGGCCTTTGCGGTATCCCCGGAATCCAAAGCTTCCTTCCCGGCTTTGTAAATCTTCTGCGCAGCGGGGCTGCCGGCATATTCATCGATACCGAATGCCGCGACGGAACAGGTGAACAGCAAGAGCATCAGGGACGTTCGACTCAATCGCTTCACGATTTCTCTCCAAGACAGAAGCCTTGACCGACATTGCGTCGGTCAAGGAGGGTTGCTAGCGTGGTTAGAAGGTAAGTTTCAGCGTCATTTGCCCCGAACGGCTGCCACCGAGCGAGTATGTCGGACTCTGGCCGCCACCGGGCCCTGCGCCAAGGCCATAATTGAGGGTGCCAACGTAAGGTGCTCCAAAGTTATTGATCTTGCCGAATGTGGAAAATGGCTGGAGCTGGCCCGGAACAAACTCGTATCCAAGGAACGTCGCGGGCCCTTCCGAGCCGCCGAACATAGGATGATTAAAGAGGTTGAAGTATTCGGCTCGAAAGTCCAGCTTCACACGCTCGGTGATGTTGAAGCGCCGGCGAATGGCCAAGTCGATCTGGCTGATGGCGTAAGGGCTCCGAATCTGATTGCGCTCGGCGAAGTCCGAGATATCGCCGGGCTTGATCGTGAATGCCGCGGGGTTGAGTGCGTTGCCGGACGGCTGACTGCTATCGGGAATCCAGACTGGCTGTCCCGCGACCGGCCACGCAATGGCGTCAACGTTACCACCGGAGTAATCCGGCGGGTAATAGCCATAGGTGACGGTGAGCGGCGGCCCAGACTGAAGCCGATAAATGCTGTCGAGTGCCCAGCCATTGGCAATGGCGCGGCCTGCGGGACCGCCCCACTGCGCCTTTGGAAATTCATATGATACGGCGGCCGAGAAACGTTGGTGGAAATCATAGTCAGAGGGCGTCATGGGCGGCGCGGGATAGGAGCTGACGCTCTCGGTGGTACCGGGGGACGAGGTACCGAATGCCTCCGTGGAAGCAGTGTCGTTGGAATGGGAGTAGGTGTAGCCAAGCATTGCCTGGAGGCCGTGGGACATGCGCCGCATGAACTGCACCTGCAAGGAATTGTAGTTAGATCGGCCGAGGTTAGTCTCCACCCCAATGGTGTTGGAGAGGGCGGCGACCGGGATGGTCATATCGAACAGAAGTTCGCGGCCGGCGGACCCAACATAGGTGGCGCTGATCGACTGCTTGCTGCCGAGTTCGCGTTCAACTGCCACGTTCCACTGGTAGGTGACCGGCAGCCGCAGGTCCGGATTCACCGCAATCATACCGCGTATCCCGGGCGTGATCTTGGTTGTAAATGGAATGGGTTGGTACACCGGGTCGTTGGGATTAGTCGTAAAATCAAGCGGCGCTCCGCTGAAGTCGAAAGTCGACCTTGAATAGGGGAATCTTCCGCCAATCTCTGAACCGCCTCCGAAACCGAAACCGAGGTCGTAGAACAGTCCGAAACCGGCGCGGACTACGGTCTTCGGCGTGATCTGGTAGGCCGCGCCGATACGTGGCCCAAAGGCTGCATAATCGGTGCTCCATATCGGCCGTTGCGCGAGAGCCAGCGGGCCAGAGTTGAAGACGCCGTTGAGGGAGTAGAGCGGCTTGCCCGGAGAATCGGAGACGGGCGCGGGATTGATGTCCCAGCGCAGGCCGTATGTAAGGGTGAGGCGCGAGGTTGCTTTCCAGGTATCCTGCGCAAAGAGCCCGATATTATTGATGTGGGCCGAAATTTGGTCCGCAGTGTAGTTCAGTACATAGTCCGCCCAACCATTTGTGATTGATTGCCAGGAATAACCAAGCGGTTCCAGGTTCGACCCCGCCATCTCCGTCGGCATCAGGCGGCGATAATCGATACCGAACTTGAGCTGATGAGACCCAATGCTCTTGGAAACATTGTCAATCAGGTTGACCTGCCGCTGCACCTCGCCACTCTGCGATCCCGTAACGACCTCTTCACTACAGGAACCTGCGCAAATTGCGTACTGGACAAGGTAGTTGCCGGGATTGATGCTCGATGGGAACAGGGCCGAGTTCGGAGGTTTGACCGCTCCATAGAGACTCAAGAAAGGATAGGCCGTCCCGCTGGTTTGGCGGCTCCAGTTGCCGCGAAAATCATCGACCATGGTGGGCGACAGCGTCGCGGTGAGGCCCAAGGTGGCCGTATCCGTGTTTTGCCACTCGGTTTCGTAAACATTGATGGGACTATAGATCCCTTCCTGGGATGGAGAATGTGCGTAACGGGCGAAGGCGCTGATCTTGTCAGTGAGTTTCTGATCCAAACGGAGACTATAGGAATTGAAACTCGAAGGGTTCGAGAACGAGACGTCAAGAAGGGTTTCGCAGGGAACGCCCACGTTATCGCATGGCTGATACAAATTGCTCCCGGTAGGGGTTGGGACCGGCCCAGTAGGCGTAGCCTGGACAACTGAATACCAGGGACTGGAGGCCGGCACGGTCGCTTTGGCGGCGGAGTCGAAGTAATACCCGCTTAGTGTCGCGGGCTGGCGCAGACGCAGCCCCTCGTAAGAGAAGAAGAAGAACGTATGGTCCTTCCAGATTGGGCCGCCAATGGTACCGCCGAAGTCGTTCTGCCGGAGCGGCGATTGGGGCAATGCTGGGGCAATGACATTGCCGCTGTTGTCGAGGATTGGCTCTTTGTTGTCGAAATACTCGCGGGCATCGAAGACGTTGTTACGCAGATAATCGAAGCCCGTGCCGTGCCAGGCGTTTGTGCCGCCCTTAGTAAGGATGGAGATCTGCGCGCCCGGGGAACGCCCGAATTCCGGCGCATAGGTAGAGGTCTGGATACGGAACTCTTCCATGGCATCGACCGAAACAAGACCGTTGGTACCACCGCCGGCCGTGAGCGCCGGCACGTTGCCACCGGGAGACTGCCCAGCCATATCCCAACCGCCGGTCACCCCAAAGTTGGCACTGACTCCGTCGATGGTGAAGTAGTTCGTGTCCGTACGCTGGCCATTGACGCTGAACTGTCCGGGATTAAATTGAGAGGCCGGGGTGATCACAACGCCGGGAGTGAGCTGAATCAGCGACTGGAAGCTGCGTCCGTTGAGCGGCATGTTCTCGACGAAGTGCGAATCGACAACGGTGCTCACCGACGCATCGCTGGTATTGATGTTGATGGCGTCGGCATTGACCGACACGCTCTCGTTTACTGAACCGACGGTCAGCAGGAAGTTCTCCGCAAACTCATCTTGAACATGCAGAACGAGGTGCTCTTTGATGAGCGTCTTGAACCCAGACGCTCCCGCCGCCACGCGATATTTGCCCGGGTGAACGGCCGTAAACACGTACAGGCCGGCACCATTTGTGATAGTGCGCTGCTCGATGTTCGTGTCCTCGTTCGTCAGGACGACCTGGGCATGCGGAACCACCGCACCCGAAGCATCCGTGATTCTTCCCGAGAGGGTTGCGGACTCGTTCTGCGCGATGCAGAACGTGGAAAGGAACAGGACAAGCATTGCCACAAGCTTGCGCATACGGGATTCTCCGATGAGTTGCTTGTATAGCAATACTCAGCCCAATCGAGAGTTGTGCCTCACCGATATTTTTTCTTTTACGGATGGTTGATGGGATTGTGCAGGTAGGCGTACATGAGTTTCTTGCCGGTCGGCTTCGCCATGCCGCCCTGTGGCTCAACCGTCACAAACAGCGAATCAATCGCGCTCAACAGGTTCGGGTCTTCCACCTTCAGCGCCCACCGCGCCTGCTTCTGGTCGTCCATGTAGAGCACGCCAAGGTTCACCGCCGCCTTGCTCTCGCCAGCGCGTTGGCCCCATGCCTGGAATGCCGCATCCTTCATCTTCGGCGAATTCAGATCGTAAGCATAGAAAATGAGCCGCTTGCCCTCCGTGAGGAAGATTCGCCCGAACGGCCGCGCTTCTCCACGTGCGTCCATATCGTGCACATCGATTATGTGCAGGTTCCGCGCACCCATCACGTCGCGGATATCGCGTCCAGCTGTCAGCAGTTCGCGTTCGTGATCGATCGCTGCCTGCTCGGTCTTCAACTGGTTCGTGAGAGAAGCAACCTGATATTGCGCGGCTACCAACCCCGCCTCGGCATTGTTGGATCTCGTCTGCAACTGATCAATCTGCGTTCGCAGTGCCGTCGCCTCGGATCCACTCTGATTCGCGTGCTCAGCAAGGCTGGCTTTTTCCTGCATCACGCGGTCTAAATTCGCTTGCAGTAGGTTGATCGCCGTCGCGTCAACATCTTTCTCCATCTGCAGATGTGCGATCCGATCGCCGGCATCCGCCAGTTGTCTCTCGAGCCGATCCGTAGCAGCAGTATCAGGCACCACAGCCGTTGTCGGCTGCGGAAGTTCTGTCTTCACCACAACTTCCCTGCTGTTCGCCACCTGCGCCCGCAACAACTCGATCTGCCGCCGATTGGCTCGGTCATACCGTACCGCTACTGCCGCACAAACAACTAACGCCACCAGGCTGAACGAGATCGCGACCTGCGCCTTGTGTGCAAACAACGTCCAACGTAAATCTTCCAATCTTCGCGCCGCACGGGACCACATCGTCACCGGCCCCTGCACGGCCTCGGGAGTAATACGCAGCCCTACGGCCACAAGTCTTTGCAGTGCGCCTTCGCGAACATTTTTCAACGAGCTTCTGCCAATCGAGCCCGAGTGCCCCACCGCCAACGGCAGCTGCTCCGACGCAATCTCATTTAACTCCAGAAAACTTGCCTGGCACTCGGCGCAGACGCGCAAATGCGACATGAACTCAGCCGATTCCTGCAGCGACAACTCTCCAATTATCGCGAGGCTGCACAGCTCCTCGAAATGTTCATGCTTCTGCATCAAGTGTCTCCCGGTTCGTCACCCGCTCGCCCGCGCGTTCTTCCTCAATCAGCCGTCGCAGTTTTTCAATGCTGCGGTAATAGCGATGCCGTACGCTTTCGAGCGTTGTACCCGTGTTCGCAGCCACGTCGCGCAGCGTCAGCCCGTGGAAGAAGACCAGCTCGAGAATCACGCGCTGCGCAGAATCAAGTTGCCCAAGAAGTTGCCGCACCAGCCGTTGCGACTCATATAACGACAACCGCATCCCGACGCCCGAATCCGCCCCATTCGGCAGATTGAGAATGTCCTCGATCCCCGCCGGAAAGCGTTCATCCCGAATCTTCAGGTTCCGGCGCCGCGTCAAACTCCGACGGTACGCCGTGCGAATGATCCACATCTTAGCTGTACCCTTGCAAGGGTCGAATTGCGCCGCGGTCCGGCACAGGTCCACGAAAACTTCCTGCGCGACGTCTTCCGATTCCGATTGGTCGCGCACGATCTTGTACGCAATCGAGGTCACAAGCCGCACGTAGCGGTCGAGCAAGACCGCCACTGCATCGCCATGTCCTGCGACGAGGTGCGCCATAACCATTTCGTCCGAGAGCTTCCCAAGCTGCTGATAATTCAGCCCGCACGGCTCTCTTAGGTCATGGCCTTCCTGCACTGATTCGCTCCTCGATCCCCACGATGAGTGCCGCCACGGAGGTCTGATTGTGGCGCGAGGCGTTCAATATAACCGCAACTTGCCGCGGGAGAACGAAAATTGTCGCCAGAATATTTCTTCTGAGCGGCGGCACAAAGGTTACCAATGCTGAGTAGTGCTAGGCTCCAACATATGGCGGGGCCGAGGACGCATTGATTGGCCGCGATGGCAAGCGTTTCGCGGTAGGTCGTTTCAAACTCAGAATGAATGCAATACAAAACGACTTTTTGATTCATGGAGTGGTAGGAGCACCTATCGAATCAGAGCAAGTTGATACCCTGATGCAGCTGCGAGAGCGGCTGCCTGAGGCCCTTGCTGTCGAGCAAGTCCCTGCGCACCTGTCGCGCTTCCCTTGGATGTTGGGTCGAAGCACAGACTTCGCGAGAAGAACGGTACAACCTTGCTCTCGATGCGATCGGCGATATGGTCGAGGTGGTTGCCGTCGTAAATCTCAAATTCATGAGGGATGCCGTAGCTGGTCAGGACGCGGTCGAGTTGCTGGGTACTCTCGGCAATAGGGAAATCCTTGTTGCCGACATCCATGCCGATATCCTTGAGCTCACGAAGATTTCCTACGTACTGATCGATCATGTAGAGCGGTTCGTTGGCGTGGAACTTGGCAACGATGTCCTCGGCTAGCTTGCCGCCCTTAACAGGAAGATCGGCGAAAAAGGGCGGATTGTTGGGATTGGGCGACCAGGCGACGGAGAGCGCGACCAAAAGCCGGGGAAGGTTCTCGAGGGCATCGGCTTGTTCCGGCGTTTTTGCGGCTTCAGCTTTCACGCCATTCTCGAGCAGGAACGAGTCGGGAAATTTCATGCAGCAGGCACTGAGCAAATAGATGCTGGAAAAAACATCGGGATGACGCATGCCAATGCGAAGGGCCCCATATCCACCCATGGAATGTCCGGCGAGACCGCGGCTGGCGCGTTCGGGGATGGTGCGGTAATGGGCGTCGACGTATGGGATGAGCTCGCGCACGATGTAGTCTTC
The DNA here is from genome assembly GCA_036501185.1 of Candidatus Korobacter sp. Lineage (GTDB taxonomy): Bacteria > Acidobacteriota > Terriglobia > Terriglobales > Acidobacteriaceae > Korobacter. Next base: position 12,218 of record DASYAU010000037.1, read on the forward strand.
CCAGTTGCCGGTGGTAGCGGAGTTCGAATAGAAACTGCCTTGGTATCGGGTGAACGCGTCAGGCGTGACGAAAATCATTTCGCGATTTCCTGGCTTGGTAAACGAGTTGTTCAGGATCGTGGGAAGCTTGGCCCAGAACTTGGTTGCGCCGTACCAGTCGTCGGAGCTTTGGGTCCAACCATGAAGGAAGTAAACGACGGGATAGCCGCGGCTGGGGTTCATCGCATAACTGGGTGGAAGGTAAATCGCTATGTCGCGGTCGGCGGAGTCGTGTTCCAGGTTGTGCTCGAGAGATTTGCCGTGAAGCTTGATGCGCTCGACGGTGCCCGTGAGGCGTGAAGGATTCGTTGGCACAGTGGAAGAGCTTTGCGCCTGAAGCATGCCCAACACGCCAAAACTGGCAGCGATCAGAACTCCGATTGATTTCACTTTCATGGGTAGCGAATCGTAGAGGGACGGCGAGCGCAAGTCAAAGGGTACCGCGGCCATGCCTTCTAAAGACGATCTTGCGTACCAGAATCTCCGATCGCTGCGTAGCCTGAAGGAAAGTTCTAAAATCGTCTGCTAAAGCTGACCATGTTTCCAACAATTTACATCCGAGAGCGCGATTGAAGTAAGCCTCCGCAGCCACCCCTGGCTGGGTTGCCGGGATGGACCTGCGTTTGCTTTGCATTCATTCTCGCGCCTGACGATCATCCGGGCTTCAACTCCTTATTTCGCCTGCGTTATCCCGGCAATAACTGCGGCAACTTTATCGAGTGTCTCCTTCCAGCCCTCCAACTGACCGCTCTCGATTGCGTTCTGCATGGGCTCATTTCCAATGAAGGTGAGTTTCGTCTGGCCGTTTCCAAGATCCTCAAACAGAACCACGTCGTACGCATCGTCTATGGCCTCATGCTCGCTGCCATATTGCGCAGGGTCGAGCCTGTTTCCCTTCGAGTCGGAAAAGTACATGGAGGAAACGATCTTCTCGTGCAGAACAATCTCATGGTATTCACCGCCATTCCAGCCCTCCTGCCCATCCGGCGTTCTCATGCAGAAGAGAAATTTCCCTCCCACGCGAAAATCTATCTTGCAAACCGGCGCAGTAAAACCCTTCGGCCCCCACCACTGCATCACGTATTTCGGGTCTGTCCACGCCTTCCAAACCAATTCGCGTGGAGCATCAAAAACTCTTGTCACAACCATCCGCTCTGGCTCATTTTTTGTCATGTCCGGTCTCCGCTTTTTTCATTTGCTTCACAACTGCATCCAGCTTGTCGAAACTCTCTTCCCAGAATTGCCGATAGCCAATCGCCCAGTCGCTGACTGTCTTGATCGCCACCGGCCTAAGCGTGCAAATGCTCTCTCGTCCACGCTTGGTCTTGGTCACAATCCGCGCCCGGACCAGGTAGGCAATATGTTTTGAAATCATCTGCTGCGACAGTGCAAACGGTTCCGTCAATCCATGCACCGAGGCAGGCCCACGTGAGAGCCGTTCAATCATCGCCCGGCGGGTTGGATCAGACAAAGCCGCGAATGCTGTGTCGAGATTATCCACAACCGTATGGTAGTGGATTTTCTATCAATGTCAAATGGGAATTCGCGATCCCTGAACCGTGACTCATTTACCTGACGATGAAAGTGCACACCGCAACTCGCGCGGGAGCGCGAGCCGCCACGGTTGCCATGCGGGCATCAGCTGCCGGAAGAATGCGGATTGCCTCTGGAGGCGGGAGCCCAAAGGCATATTCGCAACCATCGATATCTCCCGCTCCCGCGCCCGAATCCGGACTGTCCCGAAGCGGCGCATTTTGTCCTAAGGTCATGGCCGAAAAATTCAGAGTAGCTGCTGGAATTACGGCTAGAATTTTTTTATGAGCGAAGGGAACTTACAACTGAGTTTCTGCATCCCAAAATCAGCAAGCGCAAGACTGAAATCCCTTCTCCATCGTTCCAACCTGTTCGACGACCCGGAGTTGTTCTCATGATGTCGAAGTGCGCCAATCCCTCTTGCACGTCCGTCTTCCGCTATCTCCGCGACGGCAAACTTTTCCAAGTCCCCGCGGGCGACTCCGCAAAGTTCAACGGCCCCGAAATTCCTGGCATGGTCAAACCACTGGCACGCGATGAGTTCTTCTGGCTCTGCGGCGATTGCAGCAAAGATCTGACCATCGTCGTAGACCCTGTCGATGGCGTGCGCACTGTACCGCGCAACCAGACGCAGCGCGCCCTCCGCGCAGCCGGCTAGTTTTTCTTTTCTCTTTATTATTTCGCGATCTTCGCCACGGGCTGCGCTACCGGCGCTGCCGTAAGATGCGGCGTGGAATACCGCCCCGTCAACGAATTCCAGCGGATACTCACCATCTCCCCGAACATCTTGATCCCATCCACTAGCGGATTGATCTTCGAGCGGTCGTCATGTGCCCACTGTACCGGTACCTCGGTGATGCGGAACTGGAACTTGCGCGCGAGGAACAGCAGTTCCACGTCGAAACCCCAGCGTTCAATGTGCTGGCGCGGAAAAATCGTATCGATGGCCTTCCGATCGAACGCCTTGAAGCCGCACTGGGTGTCTTTATAAGGAAGGCCGAGCAGTACGCGCATAAAGATGTTGTACATGCGCCCGGCGACCTGTCGCATAATCGACTGGCGTTCGGTTTGCATCTTCGCCACCAGCCAGCGCGATCCGAAAACCACATCCGCGCCTTTCTCGATCTCGGCAAACAGCTTCGGCGCTTCCGTGATCGGAGCCGACAGATCGGCATCCGTGAACAGCACCCGGTCGCCCGTGGCCTGCAGCATGCCATTGCGGACACTGTAGCCCTTGCCGCGGTTCCCGGGGTTCTCGATCAGGCGAATGAACGGATACCGCGCGGCAAACTCGCGCACGATGGCCGCGGTGTTGTCGCTTGAGCCGTCGTTCACGACCAATACTTCCGCCGACCACCGCTGCTCGGCAAGAAACGCGACAATCTTTTCGAGCGATGCCGCGATGCGGTCGCTCTCGTTATAGGCGGGAATGACAATGCTATATGACAAAGGTTCCATGGGGTCCAAGAGGTGGGAACAGTTAATCTGTTATTCATCCTTTTAGACGCGCTGCAATTCTAAATCAGTTGTAAGCTGCGGCAATTCTTCTTCTGTGGGAACCCTGCGCGGCTCCGGCGGCACCTACGCTGCCTTCTCTAGGCTGGCCAGCATCACGAAAAACGCCTTTACCAGGGTCCGGTCCCACAGACCCTGCTCAGCTTCGCGCAGCATCGTCGCGTACGCATCTTCGAAGGTTTTGGCGGCCTTGTAGGGCCTGGCCGTGCGCAGCGCGTCGTACACGTCCACCACTTGTAAGATCCTCGCCAGAAGCGGGATTTGCTCGCCGCGCAGCCCGTCCGGATAACCGCTGCCGTTCCAGTGCTCGTGATGGTGACGGATGATCGGCAGTACCGGACGCAGTGACCGCAACGGCCGGCAAATCCTCTCCCCGATCACCGGGTGCTGCCGCATGATCGTCCACTCCTCAGGCGTCAAGTCCGATCCCTTTTTTAACACTTCGTCCGGAATCGCGATCTTCCCCAGATCGTGCAGGAATCCGCCGCGCTTCAGTGCCAGCACCGAGTCGTAGTCCAGACCCAGGAACCGGCCGAGATCACTGGCGTAATGCGAAAGTCGCTCACAATGGCCCTCAGTATAAGGATCGCGGGCCTCGACACTCAACCCCAGGGAACAAAGTACCGCTTCAGCGTTGTCGAGTTCGTCGGTGAAATCTTTCAGCCGCAGCAGCGATTTCACCCGCGCAAACAGCTCTTCCGGGAAGATCGGCTTGTTCAGGAACTCGTCCGCGCCAGCCTCGATGCCGCGGATCTTATTCTCGCGGTCGATGAGCCCGGTGATCATCACGACGGGAATCAGCCTTGTCTCCGGGTTCTCCTTCAATTCACGGCAAAACTCGTAGCCACTCTTGCCCGGCATGATCACGTCGAGGAGCACCAAATCCGGGGTGCGGACGGCGATTCGACGCTCCGCCTCGGCAGCGCTGGTCGCGATCTGCACTTCGTAACCGCGCGTCGCGAGCAATTCGCGCATAAGGAGGGCGTTGTCCTGATTGTCGTCGACCACCAGGACGTAGTGCGTCCGCTTCAACAGCAATTCATTACTGGCCACCTCCGTGGGAAGGCGCGCCCCGCGCGGAGGTTGCATCTACTCAGGAAATCGCTCGCGTATCGTGGTGGGAGGTGTCCTGGCTGTCTATTGTTGCTCCCCGCCCGCAAACGCTCTACTCTTTATCTATGCGTAGCCGTCTCTGCTGCCTATTTCTATTGCTCTTCGCTACGCCGCTCTTCCCGGCCGTTAAAACCCACGTCATCACCTTCGGGAAGGCCCTCACCGTCAAGCTCTTCCTCGGTCCCGCCGAAGACCACACCATGGACATGAGAGTCCGTGGCCTTTACGTGGATGGCAGCCTGAAGGAGTTCACCACCGGCGAGACTCACGACGTCACCGACCGCCTGTTCGTGGTGCGCAAGGCGTATCGCCTGAACGACAATTTGCCCGATGACAGCAAAACGCCCCACTGGAAATGGCAGCGCGGCGCATGGCTCATGGTTGATCGCATCACGGGGCGGATCACCCCACTCAAGCTTCCCGAGTTCGACCCGTTCTACTCCGCCGCGAGCTGGTACCGCGATTACGCGGCCTACTGCGGTATCTCCGATAATGGCAGTACGCTCTACGCCGTCGTCGCCGAAGTCGGACGCAAGAAACCGGTGCTTCACAAAGACCTCGGCGCAGCCAACGAAGGCGACATGCCCGACTCCAATTGCGACGCGCCGGAGTGGGAACGCAACCCCAGCAAAGTAACGTTCCTGCCGAAGAAATTTCCCAAGGTCAGCTACACCGTATTTGGCCACGCAACCGATATCGCCAACGACAACGACGACGAATAACATGCAATCGCTCGACGAACTTCTCGAGGAAGCCAAGATCGCCCACGGCCATCTCTGCGCCGGGCAAGTTCTCGGCGTCCGTATGGCGATGTGCGGGCTTCGCGAGCTTGGCATCGACGATCCTCGCGGCCGCGATCGCAAGCGCATCGTCACCTATGTCGAAATCGACCGCTGCGCCACCGACGCCATCGGCGTTGTCACCGGATGCCGTCTCGGCAAGCGGGCTCTCAAGTTCCGCGACTGGGGCAAGATGGCTGCGACGTTTGTCGACCTCGAATCCGGCCGCGCGATTCGCGTCGCTGCCCGCGAATCGTCGAAGGACCTCGCCCGCCAACTCCATCCCGAACTCGACAACAAAAACGCGCAGCAGATGCTCGCCTACCGAGAGCTCACCGACGATCAGCTCTTCACTCGCCAGTGGGTTAAAGTCGAAATCGGCCCGCAGGAGATGCCCGGTTTCAAGGGCGAGCGCATCGTCTGTGCCGTGTGTGGCGAGGGCATCAACTACCATCGCGAAGTCCTGCGCGATGGCCGCACCCTCTGCCAGGGTTGCGCAGGCAACAGCTACTACCGCCTGCTCAGCAGTTAACGCGTAACTCCGTCTATAATCATTCCTCTCTGTTGTGGGGTAATGCGTCTTGCATGCGTGAGTGGCGCTCCGGAATGCGCCGCAAATTTGCAACCCTCAGCCATCCGTATCATCAACCTCTAGTGGAGGACTTTTCATGGCTCACGAAGTACCGCCGCTGCCGTATGACTACGCAGCTCTCGAACCGCACATCGATTCGCAGACGATGCATCTGCATCATGACAAGCACCATCTCGCCTACGTCACCAATCTCAATGCCGCGCTCGAAAAAGCCCCCGAGCTCCAGGGCAAGAGCGCCGAAGAGTTGTTGAAGAACCTGAATGCCGTGCCTGAGGCGATCCGCACCGCGGTGCGCAACAATGGCGGCGGCCACGTGAACCACTCCATGTTCTGGAAGATCATGGGTCCGCACGCCGGTGGCAACCCGAGCGGCGAAATCGCCGACGCCATCAATTCCACCTTCGGCGACTTCAACACCTTCAAAGAAAAGTTCAATGAAGCCGGCGTCAAACAGTTCGGCAGCGGCTGGGCCTGGCTCGTAAAGGGGGCCGACGGCAAACTCGCCGTCACCAACAGCCCTAACCAGGACAACCCCATGTCCAACGGCCAGTTCCCCCTCCTCGGCAACGACGTGTGGGAACACGCCTACTACCTCAAATACCAGAACCGCCGCGCCGACTATCTCAAAGAGTGGTGGAACGTGGTCAACTGGACCGAGGTCAACCGCCGCCTCAAAGAAGGCAAATAGAATTTCATTGAGTGCCCCACCCTACCGGACCGGAGGGTGGGGTTTTTCGGCTCCCGCAAGCCCGCGCCGCTGCTTCCCCCCGCACAACTCCCTCTGTCATCCTGAGCGCAGCGAAGGACCTGCCGTTCTCTCTCGCGCCACGAGCGTCATTTTGCGCTACCATATCCCTATGGAAGAGCGCGATTTCTACGACGAGCGCCAGGAAAAGAAGGTCCACTCGTTGAATTGTCCGCACTGCCACCAGTCTGCTGAATACGAAATCCAGTGGCTGGTCCGTACTAAGAAGAAATCCATTCCCGGCCGCGCCGACGAACGTGACCGCGCCAAGTTCGCCAAGGCCCGCTCCTACATGGTTCGCCGAGACGATCTTATGGCCTGCAAGAACATGCGATGCCGCAAGCGTTTCGAGGTCTCCGGCATCCAGTCCGTCGCCTTCCTCGACTAAAGGTCTGCCCGCTCGCGATAGGAGCGTCCGGAACGTACCTTAGCTCGAGCTTGCTTCAATTCTCGGCGTACACTAACTCCATGAAGAACCGTAATCAGCGCGAACTCGAAAAACACTGGGCGGAGCAACAGAAGAAGGCCGCCAAGAAATCTCCGCCTCCGCCCAAGAAAAGCGCGAACGAGAAGCCGAACGAGAACCCGGCCGAGAAGCTCTAGCCGGTCCGTTTCCCCCATTCCCAAAAACAATTTATACTGACAAGTTTTCCGCACGTGCGCCGCACAGTCCGTGCGCCGAGCGCCATAATCTTTCCATAAGAATCTCGACGAGGTGTTGGGTGAAAATCCTGGTCTGCATGAAGCAGGTGCCGCAGAAAGATGCCCCGCTGAAGCTCAACGAGGCGGGTACCTGGATCCGCGAGGATGTCTCCTACGAAGTGAACGAGCCCGACGCGTACGCGCTCGAAGAGGCCCTCCGCCAGAAGGAAAAGAATGGCGGTGAGGTGGTGGTCATCACCTCCGGCCCGGCGCGCGCGCAGCAGGTGCTGCGGGAAGCCCTCGCCAAAGGCGCCGATCGCGCCATCCATCTTGAGGACGACAAGTTCGTCGCCCTCGATGCCTTCAACACCGCCAAAGCGATCGCCGCCGCTGTGAAAGACGAAAACTTCGACCTTATCTTCACCGGCCTGCAATCCGACGATTACGGCTTTGCGCAAACCGGCGTCATCCTCGCCGAATTGCTCGGCCTGCCCCACGCCACCATCATCATGCACATTGAGAAGAAGGACGCCGGCATCCGCGTGAAACGCGAGCTCGAGAGCGGCTACTTCCAGTACGTAGACATGCCGCTGCCGGCCGTACTGACGATCCAGTCGGGCATTAACAAGCTCCGTTACGCCACGCTGATCGGCATCAAGCAGGCCAAGAACAAGCCGCTGAAGAAAGTCGCCTACGCCGACGTGCAGAGCGCCATCGGCGAAAATTTGCAGAAGATCGAGAAGCTCTACATTCCGCAGAAGACCAAGCAAACGGAGAAGATCGAAGGCTCTCCCGCGGAAGTGGCCAAGAAGTTGGTCGACAAGCTGAAGAACGAAGTTCGCGTTCTCTGATGTTGGTTTACGGCATCTAACCTCCTCGGAGGTGACCATGCCGCATTTAGGTTTTGACGTTGCGCACGAGACCCGTTTCCAGGAGAACCGCCGTTTGGGTTCCTGGTTGCTGATGACCGGGTGGGTTTTGTGGGGAATGTGTGCCATCGGCGGGATGTTCGTTTTTCAGGACATCCGCGAAGGCACTCACATGTGGCTCGTGTACGACGGAGTTTTTGGTTTCATCGGTTTAGTTCTGGTAGCGGCCGGCACGATCTTCCGGCGCAGGGTTCCGAAGTATTGAAAGTCGCAATCCCGCGAGGCCCGGAGTTTTAGTAAGAGCCAGCCGCTCAGGAGGCCGTTATGGATCCGAACCGGCAGGAAATCGGAAATAGCCTCATGGTCATCGGTTGGCTCATGATGCTGTTCTCGCTCGCTATCATCTTTTTCCACCCTTCAGCCAACGCTGTTGGTCGAAGGGCAATCGACATCGCCTCCATCGCTCTGGTGGGGGGTGGAATCGGATGTAACGCGGTCGGGTATTACATTCGCGGGAAGGTGCATGGAAACTGAGCAGCTCGAGACCCAACAAATCGCGAGTGCTGGCGTGCGTTTTCGCGCGCGTGCGCTGCTCACACTCGGCTGGCTGCTCTTTGGTTTCTCCGCTGTGCTACTCGTCTTGCATTTCACTTGGATGTGGCACCGTCTCGGCCGCAGCGCGCCTCTCATCGCCGTCGGCCTCGGCATGGACGCCCTTGTCGGTCTCGTTTTGATCGTCGTCGGCTCGCGCGTACGGCGCAATTTTCGCAACAAGCTTTAGCACAGAGGAAGCGACTGAACTTTTATGGCTGATACGATCCTGGTTGTTGTCGAGCAGCGCCAAGGTAAGCTCAACCCCGTCTCCAACGAAACTCTCGTCGGCGCGCAGCAACTCGCCGCCGAAACCGGCTGGACGCTCGAAGCGGTCGTCGTCGGTGAAAACGCCGCCACCATCGCCAAGGAAATCGCGGACAAAAAAGTGGCGAAAGTTTACGCCATCGAAGGCGCGAAGCTCACTCCCTACACACCCGACACCTTCGCCGCCGCACTGAAGAAATTCATCGAAGAAAAAAAGCCGCGCCTCGTGCTGATGCCGCACACCTACCAGGTCCGCGACTTCGCTCCAAAACTCGCCACCACCCTCGGAAGCACCCTCATTAGCGACGCCATCGGCTATCGCAAGGATGGCGACCGCGTGCTCTTCACCCGCCAGATGTTCCAGGGCAAGTTCGCCGCCGACGTCGCCTTCACCGGCCCTGGCCCGCACTTCGCTACCTTCCAGACCGGAGCGTTTCGTGCCGACAAATTAGAGTCCGGCGCTGCCGCTCCCATCGAATCCGTGAACGCTGAAGTTGCAGAAGTTCGCAACAAACCCGAAGAAGTCTTTAAGGAAGCCAAGCAGGCGGTTGACCTCACCCAGGCCGAAATCATCGTCTCCGTCGGCCGCGGCATCAAGGAGCAGAAGAACATCGAACTGGCCAAGCAATTAGCTGATGCCCTCGGTGGCGAGATTGCAGCCTCGCGCCCGATTTGCGACGCTGGCTGGCTCCCCATGGACCGCCAGATCGGCAGTTCCGGCCAGACCGTCGCGCCCAAGCTCTACCTCGCGCTTGGCATTAGTGGCGCCATCCAGCACCTCGTCGGCATGAAGGGCTCACGCTCCATCATCGCCATCAACAAAGATTCCGAGGCTCCGATCTTCGAGATCGCCGACATTGCCGTCATCGGTAATTTGTTCGACATCGTCCCCCCGCTGATTGAAGAAGTGAAAAAAGCGAAAGGCGCATAACCGATATTCGAAACTTTTCCGGTGCCCCATCTCTCCCAAAACGAAGGCGGGGCTTTCCTTTTGAGAGCCCAGTCCATCGTGTGTCGCGAGAGACCGAGCTCTTTACTCAACCGTCACTAGGCAAAAGGTCAACCGCCGGATTCCGCAACCCACCTTACTTCCCTCCCCGAGTAATTTCTTCCCGCCATTACGGAAGGTCATATCCCTAAGTATTTGATTTTCCGGCGGCGATTGGGCGGCACGGCACGTGCTTATGTATTCAGACAGTAGCGAATGCGAAGACTCTTGTCCCGGAGCAAACGCATGACCCGATTTATTACATACGACCCTGAAGTGGCTTCTCGACTGGCACAAGCCGTCGGCACGCATCGCGTCGATTTACGCGATGCCGAAGCCTACAACCGTAAGTTCAATCCGGCCCTTTTTGACTGGGCACGCGACCCTCGCCACAGCGCAGCCCTAATGGCATCGAGCGACGAACAGGTGCTGGTGATTCGCGTTGACGATCCCGATACCACGCATCGTCCCGCCAAAAAACGCAAAAAGTCCGCTGCGAAACACGAAGGCGAGTTGAAGGAAGTGGGCTCGCAGCCCTCCGGCTTCCTGGGGCTCCAGGATGAACCCGTCTTCTCCGACGAAGATGAGCCCGAAGATCCCCCACGCAGCCTCTGGAAACAAGACGAATAAACTGCCGTGCCTCCACGGAAAAAGCGCGGGGCAAAAGCCCGCGCTTTTCGTTTTGTCTGTGGGTGCCCGTCTTTATTGCGAAGCAATTGCGGGCGGTATGGAGTTAGATGACCACCGCTTCCTTATACTCCCCAAACACCTTTCTCAGCGTGTCTGCCACCTCGCCTACGGTCGCGTATTTCTCCACCGCATTCACAATCCGTGGCATAACGTTGTCCCCGTTGCGAGCAGCGTCTTCCACGGCTTGGAGCGCCGAGTACCACTCGGCTTTGTCACGTTTCGCCCGTAGAGCTTTCAACCGTTCCACCTGCTTCGGCTCCAGCGCCGGATCGATTACCTGCAGCGGGATCTCGCGATGTTCCTCGAGTTGGAACTTGTTCACGCCCACCAGCACGGCCTCGTGATGATCGATGCTGCGCTGGAAGTCGTAAGCGGCATTCTGGATTTCCTGCTGCACGTAGCCCTTCTCGATCGCTTTGAGCATCCCGCCCATGGCGTCCACTTTGCCGAGATACTCCGTCGCGCGCTTCTCGATTTCGCTCGTCAGCGACTCGACATAATAAGACCCCGCCAGCGGATCGATCGTCTGCGGCACACCCGATTCGTACGCGATGACCTGCTGTGTGCGCAACGCGATACGCGCCGAGTTCTCCGTCGGCAATGCCAAGGCTTCGTCGAAAGAGTTCGTGTGCAACGACTGCGTTCCGCCCAAGACGGCGGCCAGAGCTTGGATCGCCGTCCGCACGATATTCACTTCCGGCTGCTGCGCCGTCAGCGACGACCCCGCGGTCTGGGTATGGAAGCGCAGCATCATCGCCTTTGGGTTCTTCGCGCCAAAGCGGTCGCGCATGATCTTCGCCCACATGCGCCGCGCCGCGCGGAACTTCGCCACTTCCTCCAGGAAATTCCTATCGCACGAGAAGAAGAACGAAAGCCGCGGTCCGAACTTGTCCACGTCCAGTCCCGCTTTTTTCGCGGCTTCCACGTAGGTCATGCCATCGGCCAATGTGAACGCCACTTCCTGCACCGCGGTCGATCCCGCCTCGCGCATGTGGTAGCCCGAGATCGAAATCGTGTTCCACTCGGGGACTTCGTCGTTGCAGAACGCGAACAGATCCGTGATCAGCCGCATGCCCTGCTTCGGCGGATAAATATACGTCCCGCGCGCAATGTATTCCTTCAGAATGTCGTTCTGTACCGTGCCGCTCAGCTTCTTGGCATCGGCGCCCATGCGCTTTGCGACGGCGATATACAGCGACAGCAGAATCGTCGCGGTCGAATTGATCGTCATCGACGTCGAAACTTTCTCGAGGTCGATGCCGTTGAACAACCGCTCCATGTCGTCGATTGAGTCAATTGCCACGCCGACTTTGCCTACCTCGCCCAGCGCAAACGGATGGTCGGAGTCATAGCCGATCTGCGTTGGCAAATCGAACGCCACGCTCAGGCCCGAGGTGCCCTGGCTCAGAAGGTACTTGTACCGCTTGTTGGAAGCTTCGGCATCGCCCATACCGGCATATTGCCGCATCGTCCAGAGCCGCCCGCGATACATAGTGGGCTGCACCCCGCGCGTGTACGGGAATTGCCCCGGCAGGCTGATGTCCTGTTCGTAGTTGAGCGTCTCGAGATCGGCCGGTCCGTAAACCAGCTTCACGGGAATGTTGGAAGTCGTCTTTGCGTCGGGAATCGCGGCTTTCTGCTTCTTCTCGGTAGCCGGTTTTTCAGCGGGAGCTTCTTGCATAGTGGCGTTGGCCATGGGAACGGCCCTCTTTTGTATGGCGTTATAAAAAACTTTGCCCGGCTATTGGCGTCTCGCTTTCCAAAATGAAGTTATGCCGAACCAGACAAAGATCAGTGCGAGCGCGCCGGCCAGGTACACATTCCTCATATCGGCTTTCCCGGCCAAATGCTTCTGGTATTCCCGCCATCCGGCACCACCCACGATGACGGCAAATACCACAAAGAAGAACCCGGTCACCTCGAGCCACAGCCTGTGGGTTGCCCGCCGGACGGCCTTGGCAGTTGCCCCCAGCCCTGCTCCCGTGGCCCGCAGCACCTTGTTTCGGGCCTTTGGATTCAGCGCATAGCGAGCCATCGAGCCCAATCCTGACCCAATGCTGCCGCCCATGCCGGGTTTATTCTGCGCTTCGCTCAAACTACGATTCTACGCCCCGTTCCCAACAAAAATGTCCCTCCCCCGTGGGATGGCCCCGTTGGGGTTGCCGCCGATTCCTCTTTTGATTTGCCCCGCTGACAAATCCTCGCTTCCCCTTTTGCATCCAATCATTTGAAGGGTGGCTCTCCTGTCAGGATGGCCATTCGGGATCACAGCCGGGAGCGGATAAACCAGTCCGATCCGGGAGGGCCCCAGGGGATATCGGTGGACGAGAACCTTAAACAACTCTTCCAGCAATTAGGCGAGGCGATGAACCAGTCGCTTGCAAGTTCCGAAGAAGTCGCTGGTGTCATTGGACAAATCAAGTCCAGCGGCTATGACGTTTTTCTCGCCTTCGAAGCCACCATCGGTTTCAGTAAGCACGAAGAAGAAGCCGAAGCGGTTAAATCCGGCCCCACCCTCGTCAACGCCCGCGGGCGCGATCCCGAATTCAAAGTCAACGCGCAAGACGAACGTTTCCTCAAATCATTACGCATTAAGCTCGACAACGCCGCCTGACCTGCACAGCGCAACTTCGTTTTGCTGTGCTACCATCGAATGTTTTCCCGGCCGCTCAGAAGCAGCCGTACGCGCTGTCCTCGGTGTTCAACCATCTACCCCCAAGCTGGTACTGAGAGACGATGATCGAGACACTCGGAGTTCTTTTGGCTGGTGGCGCCGGTGAGCGCCTCTATCCCCTCACCCGCGACCGCGCCAAACCCGCCGTGAACTTCGGCGGCATCTACCGCATCATCGATATCACTCTCTCCAACTGCATCAACAGCGGCCTCCGCCGGGTCTACATCCTTACCCAATACAAAGCGCTGTCTCTGAATCGCCACATCCGCGAAGGCTGGAGCGGCATTGTGGGCAGTGAACTTGGCGAGTTCATCGAAATCCTCCCGCCCATGAAGCGCGTCAGCGAAAACTGGTACATGGGCACCGCTGACGCCGTTTACCAGAACATCTACTCCATCGGCAGCGAACAGCCCCGCTACGTCCTCATCCTCTCCGGCGACCACATTTACAAAATGAACTACGACCTCATGCTCCGCCAGCATAAGGAATCGGGCGCCGACGTCACCCTCGCCACTATCCTCATCGATCCCAGCGAGACCCGCCACTTCGGCATCGTCGACATCGATCGCGAGAGCCGCGTCAATGGCTTCGTCGAGAAACCCAAAACCACCCACCTGCGCTCGCCCTATAACGCGGAAAAAGTCAGCGCATCGATGGGCATCTATATCTTCAATACCGACGTACTCATCCCCGTTCTCTTGAAAGACGCCGAAGACCCGAACTCCCAGCACGACTTCGGGCACAACATCCTGCCCAAGATGGTCGGCGAGTACAAGGTCTACAGCTTCAATTTCATTGACGAGAACAAGAAGGAAGCCCTTTACTGGCGCGATGTCGGTACCCTCGACGCCTACTACGAAGCCAATCTCGATCTCGTCAGCGTCGCGCCGGTCTTCAATCTCTACGACAAGGCCTGGCCTATCCGCACCCACCAGCGCCAGTATCCGCCCGCGAAGTTCGTCTTCGCCGAGCAGGGCCGCATGGGAACCGCACTCGATTCCGTCGTCTCCATGGGCTGCATCATCTCCGGCGGTACCGTGCGCAGCAGTGTGCTCTCACCCGACGTGCGTATCAACTCATTCACCGAGGTCGACTCCAGCATCCTTTTCTCGCACGTGAATGTCGGCCGCCACTGCCGCATTCGCCGCGCCATCATCGACCGCGACGTGCACATCCCCGAAGGCACCGTCATCGGTTACGACACCGAGAGCGACCGCCAGAAATATCACATCACCGACAGCGGTATCACCGTCGTCACCCGCGACTACTCGCTCTTCGAAAGCCCGGTCGAAGTGGACTACTTCACCTCGGAGTAACTGGCCCGCGCTGTCATCGCGAGCGCAGCGCGAAGCACACATACCCCCACTTTCGCACCAGGCGGTGTTTATTCACTCCAAGCAATACACAGCACACAGGCGAAAAAGCACGATTCATGAGGTGTTCATCCCGCACGCAGGTTCAGTCCCCTAGACGGCGCAACACCCGACCTGCTGCTGGCACCTAATCGCGTAATTGAGGGTTCCACCTGCCGAAATTCATGGGACCCGGAGGCCCTGCATGACCCGCATTTCCACCCTGTTCACACTTTTCCTTTGCGTCGCTTCCATCGGTTTTGCGCAAGCTCCGCAAACAACCACGCTGCCCACCCGTGCGATCTCGTTCGAGCCCAACCAGGGCCAGGCCGATTCGCAAGTCCAATATCTGTTTCACGGAAACCACAGCGCGCTTGCTCTCAGCGAGAATGGCACCCTGATCTCTTATCGTGCCGGCGACGCCACCCTCCGCACGGTGCACATGAGTTTCGCCAACGCGAATGCTGACGCGAAGCTCACCGCCGAAAACCAACAGGCCGGCAAAGTGAACTACCTCATCGGCCGCGATCCCGCGCAGTGGCATACCAACCTTCCTACTTTCGCGCAGGTGCGCTATCAGAGCATTTACCCCGGCGTTGACGCCGTCTTCTACGGCAAGGAAGGCAATCTCGAGTACGACCTGGTCGTCGCCCCGAACGCCTCGCCCGATGCGATTGCGTTGCAGTTTGATGAGCCGGTTCGCATCGACGCCAACGGCGATCTCGTAATCGGTTCTGAAATCCGCCAGCATCGCCCAGAGGTCTACCAGACCATCAACGGCCAGCGCCGTAACCTCGAGGCCAGCTTCAAACTTCGCGACGATCACACCGTCGAATTCGCCATAGCAAATTACGACCGCTCGCGCGAACTCGTGATCGATCCGACGCTCGTCTACTCCACTCTCATCGGCACCACCTATTACAACTCCATCACGGCCGTCGCAGTCGATGGTTCCGGCAACGTCTACGCTACCGGCGCCACGAACTACAACTTCCCGACTAAGAATGCGTTCCAGGGCAACCAGCCCAGCCAGGACGCCTTCGTCACCAAGTTCTCCTCCACCGGTGGGAGCCTCATCTACTCCACCTACCTTGGCGGAAACGGCGTGGTCGATGCCGGCAACGCCATTGGCGTGGACCGCTTTGGCTATGCTTACGTCGTCGGTCGCACGGACTCTTCCAACTGGCCGATCACCTCCAACGCCTTCCAGAAAACTAACGGCGGCGGCAAAGACGGTTTCGTCACCAAGCTCAGCGCGACCGGCTCGTCGCTGGTCTACTCGTCCTACCTCGGCGGTCTTGAGGATGACGACGCCACCGCGCTCGCCATCGACTCCCAGCACCGCCTCTATGTCACCGGCTACACCTGCTCTACCAATTTCCCGGTGACGTCCAATGCCTACCAGAAAACCAGCAAAACCGGTGCCTGCGCCAAGCCCTCTCCCGGGTCGCAAGCCTTCGTTACTCGCGTCAACGCCTCCGGCAGCGCCCTCGATTACTCCACTTATCTCGGCGGCACCGTCGGCGACGGGGCTTACGGCATCGCCGTCGACTCCAGCTACAACGCTTATGTCACAGGCTCAACCGGCTCCCCCGATTTCCCTGTCACCGCTGGCGCGTATCAGAAAACGCTCAATGGGGCCGACAACGTATTCGTCACCAAGTTCTCGCCAACCGGAAAATCGCTGGTCTACTCCACCTTCATCGGCGGTTCGAGCACCGACTTCGCAAATGCCATCGCTCTCGACTCCAGCAACAACGCCTACGTCACGGGCGAAACGCAATCCACCAACTACCCGGTAACCTCGTCGGCCTACCAGAAGTCCAACCGCGGCATGGGCGACGCCTTCGTCACGAAGCTGAATTCCACGGGCAGCTCGTTGGTGTACTCCACCTATCTAGGTGGATCGCAAACCGATGTTGCGTATTCCATCGCGGTCGATTCCGCCGGAGAAGCCCACGTCGCGGGCGCAACTTCATCCACCGACTTCCCGGTGCGCAACGCTCTCCAGTCCACCTTTGGCGGCAACTACACGGATGCCTTCATCACCAAACTGTCCGCCAGCGGAAGTTCGCGCGTCTATTCCACCTATTTCGGCGGTAGCGGCGACGACACCGCCAACTGCATTCGCCTCGACGCCAGCGGCAACGCGTACGTCGGCGGCGAGACTCAATCCTCTAACTTCCACACCACCAGCGGAGCCTACCAGCGCGCGCTGAAAGGGACCGGTGACGGCTTCGTCCTCAAAATCAAACCCTAGTCGGGTGCCCCAGGTTTGGCGGTTTTCCAAACCTGGGGATTTTCATCGCCCTCCCTTGTCATTCTCGAGCGTCGAAGCCCGACGAAGGACCTTCTGTTCCACCCAAAACCGCAAATAAGTACACTCCCTCCCGTTACGCGACGCCGCCCCGCATCTCCCCTACACTCTCCTCTGGAGCGTAAGCATGGCTTCCATTGCAACCGATTCTTCCATCGCCACTCGCCTGCAGAGCGTCACCGAAGAACTGCGGCGCATCCAGGACCTCCTCCACGCCGAAGAGACCGTGGACTCGAGCATCCTCACCGATTTCCGCGACGCCGTGAACCGCGTGCGCAACACCGCGTGGGCCGTCGAGCAGTACGCCAACTCCCAATCTTCCGAGAGCGATCCCCAACCCGTTGTCACGCTCGTTGCCGGCGAACGGATCCGCGTCTCCTACCAGCTTTGCAAACTCATCCAGGGCGACCTCTCGAACCCGCAAATCCGGCCCCAGAAAGCACAACTCGTCCAGTTCCGCGAGGTCCTCGCCACCCTCCAGCAACAAATCGACGCCACCCTCCCCCGCTGACATCGATGTTTTCACTTAGAGATCGCCAGTGATTTCGCACTAATTCCCTTCGTCACTAGCCCAAACCGCTCCGCCTGTGCGACTCTGCTTTCATGTCTTCTGCTCCGGCCCAAGAACTGGAATCGACCCGCGTCTCCGCGCCGCCCTTCGCGCTTCTCGACGTCATTCCCGTCCTTCCCGTGCTGCTCGCCGTGCTTGCCGGTTTTTGGTACTTCTACCACCAGATCCTGGTCGTCAACTCCGGCACCTTCATCTACGCGCAAGACGATCCCTACATCCATCTTTCTCTCGCCCGCAATCTGCTCCACGGCTGGTACGGCGCAACCTCGTTCGCACACAGCTCGCCCTCTTCTTCTGTGATTTGGCCCTTCCTGCTCGCCGGCATCATGAAGTTCGCCGGCCCCAACCAGATGGTCGCTCTCTGGATCCAAGTCCCACTCTGCCTCGCCATCCTCTGCGCCGCTCTCTGGATGCTCCGCGACGCCGGCATTCGTAACCGCGTCGTCCAGACTGCCGTCCTCTTCGCGGTCGCTGCGTTCACGGCATTTCTGCCGATGGCGTTCATCGCCCTTGAGCACCTGTTGCACTGCCTCGCGATGATCGTCTTCTGCTGGAGCTTCGCTCGCATTTACAACCGCGACCCGCAGAAATTCGACGCCCTCAATCTCGGGCTCCTCGCCGCGCTGCTCACCGCCAGCCGTTACGAAGGCCTCTTCACCCTTGCTGTCGCCGGGCTGCTCGTGCTTCGTGCGAAGCGTTGGAGCCTCGCCGCTGCTCTCACCATCGGCGGCGCATTTCCCGTCCTCGCGTTCGGCCTCTACTCGCTCCACATCGGCGGACACCTGCTCCCGAACTCACTCCTGATCAAAGGACAGCCGCTCACCTGGCGTCTAGACAACCGTCTCCTCGCCATGAAAGACGGCTCGCATGCCGCCTTCGCCCTCTTCCTCACCCTCATCGCCTGGATCGTCCTCGAGGGCCGCGTCGGCCGCATGCTGGCGCCGCGCACCCGCACCGCCGCTACGCTCCTTCTCGGCACCATGTGCTTCCACGGATACTTCGCGACCTGGGGCTGGTTCACCCGATACGAGGCCTATCTCATCTGCTTCGGAACCCTGCTCATCGCCATCGCCTCGCGCGACTTCCTCGCCAATCCGCCACGCGTCCGTTACTGGAAGTTTGCGGTTGTCGCTCTCGCAGTGCCCTTCATCTATTACGCCGCCGATCGTGCTTACACCTCCACGAAGCTCATCCCCGACGCTTCGCACGACATCTTCTCGCAGCAATATCAGGTCGCGCGTCTGTTCCAGCAGTTCTATCGCGGCCAATCCGTCGGCGTGAACGACGTTGGCTCCGTCGACTGGTTCGCCCAAACCAATACGCAAGATGTCGCCGGTCTAACCAGCTACGAGTTCCTCAACCTCGGCCGCTTTCCCGGCGCATACAAGGTCGAAGACGTCCTCGCCCGGCACGACACCAAGGCCATGGCCTTTTACATTTATTGGGTGCTCCCACCGAAAGGTTCCATGCACTTTCCCGAGAGCTGGAAGACCGTCGCTACCTGGGACCTGAAAGTGAACCACGTCCTCTGGGGCACCTCGGTCACCATCTTCGCCGAAGGCTGCGACAACGCCCGCGAACTCAGCGCCCACCTCGCCGCATTCGACCCGACATTGCCAAAGACCATCAAGATCACCCGCGCTCACTCCATCTGCGGCCAGCCCGCCCCCGGTTACTGATCCAAGGCTCCCGCCCATATCCGATTTTGGAGATAGGGCAGCGCCTTTCCGCACCTTCGCGCTACTCACATTTTTGCGCGTTTTTCGCGATCCAATGGCATACTGGCAGCTCCCCATTTCTCCCAGTAGCCTTCACCCTGAATTGCTGTTCGGAGACGTATGCGCCCCGCACGACCGAGTTGCATTCTGCGCCTTCTATCCGCGCTCATTCTCCTTGTTGTCAGCGTCGCGCACGCGCAATCACCCGATCCCGCCGACTCCGTTTGCCCGCGCTCTGCCGAAGGGTCTACCGTCGCGCAGCCGCCCGATCTCTATTCCAGCGGCGGGAAGCTCGAAGTCACCTTCAATTTCAAAACCACCACCGACGACAACGGTCTCCCTCGCTACTGCTACATCACCGACACTGGCCTCCAGGCGCCGACGCTCCACGTCAATCCCGGCGACCAACTCATCATCCATTTCAACAACCAGCTTCCGCCCGTCAATAGTGGCGCGCACCATCACATGGCCGCGCACGCGACCGTCACTACCGACATCGCCAGCATGTGCAACGCTACCGACATGACCGCCGCTTCCACCAACATCCACTTCCACGGCATGAACGTCGCTCCCGTCTGCCAGCAGGACGACGTCCTCAACACTCTCATTCAGCCCACCCAATCGTTCGACTACGTTCTCCCCATCCCGCTCAATGAACCCAGCGGGCTCTACTGGTATCACCCGCATCCGCACGGTTTCAGCGAAGGTCAGGTGCAGGGCGGAGCCACTGGTGCGCTCATCGTCGAAGGCATCGAGACTATCTACCCGCAGCTCGCATCTCTTCCCGAGCGCACCATCGTTATGCGCGATCAGCTCATGAGCGCCGCTGAAATGGCGCTTAGCGCGTCCGACTCCAACGCCCCGATATGGGATTTCAACATTAACTACGTTCCCATCACTTATCCCAACTACACGCCGGCAGTGATCCAGACCGCGCCCAACACCCAGGAATTCTGGCGCGTCCTCAACTCCGACGCCGATCTCATACTCGATCTCCAGGTTGTCATCAACGGTGTGCCACAACCGTTGCAGGTTTACGCAACTGACGGCGTTGCCGTCCCCGTCGCCAACGGCCCCATTACCATGACCACGATTGAGCTCGGCCCCGGTGCGCGTGCCGAGTTCGTCGTTACTACGCCCAACACCGGCGACACCGCCCAATTCCTTACCATTCGTCACGACACCGGCCCCGGCGGCGAAAACGAACCTCCGCGCCCCATCGCCAACATCGTAGCGACATCATCCACTACCACCGCGAGCGCAACTCACCCGCGCCAAGTCAAGCTCGATCCCAATCGACGCGTTCGCTTCGACAGCCTCAAGGACATCACCCCCGCCGCGAATCGCCGCATCGGTATGTCGGAAGAAGGCGAAAACGAGGCCACGACTCAGTTCTTCATCAACGTTGAGCCCGGTGGATTTTTCCCCTTCTACATGGCGGAACCACCGCAGGTCGTCAGCCGGCAGGGGACCGTCGAGCAGTGGCGAGTCGAGAACCTCACCGACGAAGACCACATCTTCCACATCCACCAGATTCACTTCGTGCAAATCGCCGCCGACGACGCCCCCGTCGATAACCCCGCGATCCTCGACACCATCCGCGTACCTCATCACGACGCCGACGGCACCATCCACAGCGTCACGCTGCTCATGGATTTCCGCGATCCCAACATCATCGGCACCTTCGTCTTCCATTGCCACATCCTCGCCCACGAAGACGCCGGCATGATGGCCAAGATCCAGGTCCTTCCGCCCGCTTTGGCCACCACGCTGGCGGTTGCCCTCTCCCCGAATCCGCCCGTAAGCACCGGTCCCACCACCCTCACCGCGACGATCACTCCGTCGCAAACCGGAGCAGGTTCCTTCACCGGACAGGTCACATTCACCATCGATGGCGCAAGTTTTCCCGCAACTCCCTCCGCCGAGGGCGTAGCCACGTACAGCACTACCTTCGCCACCGGCTCGCACAGCGTTTCCGCCTCGTTCGCCGGAGACGATATCTACGCTCCCGCGACCGGCAACACCGCCAGCTTCACCATCGTTGCGCCGAACTTCTCGCTCACCGGATCCGACGTTACGATCTCCGCACCCGGCGGCAAGGGCACAGCATCCATCGCGCTCGCCCCCGTCGGCGGCTTCACCGGCACCGTGAACTTCACCTGCTCCGTTCCGTCCGCGCTCACGGAAACCAAGTGCTCCCTCTCGCCCGCTTCGCTTAGCGGCAGCGGCAGCACTACGCTCAGCATCAGCACCACTGCACCCTCTGCGGCGCAGCGCGCTTCCAATCGCAATTCGCTTCGTCTTCTCTTCGGAAGCCTGCTCTTCGCCGGACTGTTGATCGGACGCCGCTCGCGCCGCCTTCTCGCAACCTTCTGTCTAGGCGCGCTGCTCGTCTTCCTGCTCTCCTGCGGCGGAGGCAGCAGCTCTTCCGGCCCGACTTCGCTGTCAAATCCCGGCACACCGTCCGGCACCTACACAGTCGTAGTCACCGGCACCTCCGGCAGCGGCGCCTCGCAGATCACCGCCACCACCAACATCAAAGTTGTCGTGAATTAATTTGCGGGTGCCCCAGGTTTGGCGATTTTCCAAACCAGGGATTTTCGCGAACGCCAGCCCCACTCCCGCCTGCACTTCCACCATCCTCTCCTGTCATCCTGAGGAGCGCACAGCGACGAAGGACCTTCTTTTCGCTAACTGCTAACAGCTACTTCTTCCCCCACAGATCAAATTCCCCAAATTCCTGCTCAGCCCGCGTCGGCAAGTACCGGTAACTCGCCCGGATGTAGTTGCACACCGGCATATATAAATCCATCTCATGTGCCGGCTGTTTGATGTACGGAACGCCAAACAACCCTGAAAGTAGTTGCCGCGAATTATCGGATGTTCTCACGCAGTAGCTCACCCACTGCCGCGGCAGCAACAGCGGCATCTCCGGATGAGTTTCGATTTCCTGCAACTTAAAGTTGATCTGCTCCGGCGTCAGCACGTTGGTCATACCCTCGTAATACCCATACTCAATCGCCGGCGAGTTCACCACGTCCTGCCCATTCGGACGGTAAGAAAACGGCGCCAGCAATTTCTCGCCCGGCGGCAGATCCAGCCGTGGCGTAACCACGTTTTCGCGGATGCCCTGCGCTTTCTCCGCGCCCAGCGCCCACTTCGCATACCTCTGGGCCACTGAAGAACCCGAACGCGCAGCCGCCCGCGCGGTGAAAGGTATGTACTCCACCGGGAGCGCTGGCACGATAAACACCAGCACATACGCCACGCCTGCAATCCGTATTCCCAGCCGCCATCGCCGCGCCCGCGACAGCACCAGCGCCACCGCCAGGAAAATTCCCATCGTGTACGAGAGAATATGCCCCGTGTCGCAGCGCCCGAGTGCCGCCGGAATCATCACCACGCCCAATAAAATCCAGTAGCGCAGAATTCCACTCACCCCTTGCAGCAGCAATTGGAACCCACACCACACCACGGCCAGGAACAGCGCAATCGAGGGCGCCACGTATACCGGAAAATTATTGCCGCCAGCCGAAAACGCCCGCATCGTCATAAAGACGCCCAGTGAATTGGCGATCGCGAAAGTCATCGCCAGCGCGAGCACCAGCGCCCCCATCCAGATCACCAAGCTCTTCTCGTGCCACTCGATCGAGATCGCAAAATAAATCAAGCTTCCGATCGCGAACCCCACCGCCATCTCCGGCGAGATCACCAGCAGAACCAGCGTCGCCCCCAGTGCCACCGCGCAGGCTGCACCGAAATTCTTCGCCCGTGTGCGTTCTACCCAAGCCGCCGCGTACAACGGCAGCACGAACCGCAGCAGCGTGTAATTCAAACCAGTGGTCAAAATCCCGAACAACGAAATCGCGTAGAACACCCAGAAGATCCCGCGCCGGTCCGGGGTCCCCGGCAAACCCGGTTTTGGTTTGCTGGGGTGAGGATCCTCGCGTTCGTCGCCCGCCATGCGCAGCGATTCAAACAGCAGCGCATTCCCCGCCACTACCGTCGCAATCCAGAACCAGTAGTAGCCCTGCGCGAGGCTCACGTGCAACGCCCGCGCCAGCCATAACGGTCCATACAGCAGCGCCGCACCGTACGCAAACTCGAACTCGCGATACGGCACCCGGCCCGCCGCCAACAGATTCAACCGATGCAGAAAATAAGTCGACTCCGCAAACCCATTGAGCGGCGCCACCAACCGATACATCCCGTAGCTCAGCAGGAACGCCACCACCACCGCGGCCAGTTCATACGTCCGTGGCAGCCATTTCGCATCAATATGTCCGCCCGGGAGTGTCTTGCCTCGCGTCCACCAAGCCCCCACAGCTGCGAACAACAAAAACAGCGCGATCCCCGCGCGGTTGTTGTACCCAAAAATGTAAGAGTCGGAAACCGCCGGCCGCATCGGCACGAAGTACGGCACGGTCGCCACCACCAGCAGCGCAGCCACGCCAAACAGCAGGATGCTTCTCCCGTTCGGCGGCGTCGCAGGCGTGGCCATCGGCGCAATTCTAACGGCGACACGCACCTTCGATGAATAACGGATCGGCTACCGGGTGCCTCGTTCTTATCTCCCGGCTTTGGAGATAGGGCGGGGTTGTCGCGGCGCAGGCATCATTTCCCCTTGCGCTCCTCCAGAATCTTTACGATAGTCGCCATCGTGTTCCAATTCCGCGTAGTCACTTTCCCGCCGAAAACTTTATCGATCTGCCCCAGGCACCCAATCGTCTTCATGTGCCGCCGATACTCCCCAAACACGAACCGCCCGTCGCAGGCCAGCAACCTCACCAGCCATTCGCCCTCGGATGGAATCTGCATCGGCAACTGCGGCCTTCCCTTCGATGCCTTCGCCAGAACGCTGACAAATCGCGTGACCCCATCGCGCGCCTCGCCACGGAACGGATTTTCCTCCGCGATCCTGAGCACCTCACGCCCCTCGCATACAATCACTTCGCAATCGATGGCAAGCTTCTTCCGCAACGCGGCTTCAAATTTCGCTGCCGTCCCCGGCTTCCAAACAACGAACGTTCCCGCCGCTCCCGCGTTCGTCACCTCGTATTCCGCAAGTTCGCGCGCCAGCACACTCGGACGAAACGTCCGGTGTCCGCCCACATTCACCCCGCGCAAAAAGATCACTAAAGCCATAAGGATCGCCTTACTTCCCGTGCGAAATAGAGAGAACTTTTCCGTCGCTTCGCCGGATTCTCACCTCTACGACCCCGCCGTCACAGGACTCATTGCACCGTCGCTTCCCTTCACCATCCGGACAACAAAGCGTTCCGTACACCGTCCAGATTCCATCTTTCAGCACAGCATGCAGCGGCTCTTCTCCCGCAATCTGTTTTTCGCCATAAATCTTGCCCGCTCTCTTATGTGCGATGGCGATCGCAGATTCTGAGTCCGGAACCCGCACCGACGCGGTCCCACTCTTCTGGGCGACGATATCCAGCGCGAAAACCAAACACAAAGTGAACAAGATCGCTTTCATCATCTCTCCGCAAATGCAACGAGCGTTACTACGTCGCCTTCAAAGTGCCTTCCCATACTCCACGAGCGGCATCCCGAAAAAATCCGTCACCTTCCCCGACCGCGCATACCCATGTCTCTCATAAAAACGCATCGCCCGTGCCAGGGGCTCGGTCGTGTCCAGCACGCACCGCCTGCAACCCTTCGACCGAAGCTCCTCCTCAGCGCGCATCAGCAATTCGTCCGCAACCCCGCATCCCTGCCACTCCGGCCGCACCGCCATTCCGCGCAAATGTCCCTGCGCGCCGTCGAGCACCTCGCACCCAATCGTACCCACAACGTTCGCCGCAGAATCGCACGCCACAAACAGCTGCATCGTCTGCATGCGCAAACAGATTCCCTCCGCCGACAGCACGGTATCGCGAAATGCGCCATCGGTGTACAGCTTCTCCACCGGACGAAACGCACTCGCCAGGCAATCCGCGATCGCTTCGGCGTCGCCCTCATTTGCCGCCCGCACCACAAACTCGCTCAACTCCGCTCTCCACTTGCACCGGATGTCGCCCTGTTGCCGACGAGTATAGCCACGCTCTTATTCCTCATCGCGCGCCCATCCAAAATCTGCGGGGACGGATCGCCGCAACGCCGCGCGAAGCCAGCGTCACGTTAATAACCTTCCTCTCCAACGCTCCTGCTCTACAATCTCCCCGTGCCCCAATCCGCTAATTCCGGATGGTCCCCGCGCCAGTTTTTGGCGTCTTTTTGTGTCTTTTTCGCGCTCCTGATCGCGATTTGCGCCTACGCGTGGATTCACCCCGCTCCGAAACCGCAAATGTTCACGAATGCGAAAGCTGTGCTCGTCGCGAGCGATTCTGTGCACGCCCAGATCACAGCCGCCAATCTCAACTTCGACCACCAGCACTACGCCCAAGCCGCCGACTACTACCGCCAATCGCTAGCCTCCGACCCCCAGAATCCCGCGCTCCGCACCGATCTTGCGCTGTCTCTCAGCCAGTTCGGAAACATCGACGAAGCCCTCCACGAAGCGCAAACCGTCCTCGCCCCCAACCCCGACTTCGTTCCCGCCCTGAACCTCGCCGCCACCCTCAACTTCCGCCAGGGCAATAACGACGCCGCCATCGCCCTCTGGACCCACCTGCTCGCTGTCAACCCTCATTTCTCGGGCAAAAACCGCGTCGACGCCCTCATCTCCCTCGCAACACAGCGAAAAATTGCACCAAAATAGCCTCGTCCCAGCGTCTAACAATGCACTGCCGTAATCGCCCTCGCCCGGCCGATTTCCGGTATCATATTGGGAGATATGCCAGTTCCCGTATCACAAATGTGGACGGTCGCGTCCTACGTCGTTGGCCAGAAACTCAAGCGCCGCAAGCACTTCCCCGTCGTGCTCATGCTCGAGCCCCTCATGCGCTGCAATTTGGCATGCGCCGGCTGCGGAAAAATTCAATACCCCGGCCACATCCTGAAAAAGGAACTCACGCCGGAACAGTGCTTCAAAGCCGTTGACGAATGTGGCGCCCCCATGGTTTCCATCCCCGGTGGCGAACCACTCATGCACCCGCAAATTATTGAAATCGTTGAGGGTCTGCTCGCCCGCAAGAAGTATGTCTACCTCTGCACCAACGGACTGCTGCTGAAGGAAAAGCTCCATCTTTTCAAGCCCAGCAAGTACTTCTCCTTCGTCGTTCACATGGACGGCCTGAAGGAGCACCACGATTTCGCCGTCTGTCGCGAGGGCACCTACGACAAGGCCATGGAAGCCATCCATCTCGCGCTGGAAAAGGGCTTCCGCGTCACTACCAACACCACGCTCTTTGAAGGCGCAGACCCGCAGAGCGTCCGCGAATTTTTTGACGCCATGATGGACGTCGGTGTCGAGGGCATGATGCTCTCGCCCGGCTATACATACGACAAGGCGCCCGACCAGGAACACTTCCTCTCGAAGAAGAAAACTCGCCGCCTCTTCCGCCAGATCCTCAGCAACCGCCACGAGAAGTGGCAGTTCAACATGAGCCCGCTCTTCCTCGAGTACCTCATGGGCCGCCGCGAGTACAAATGCACGCCGTGGGGCATGCCGACCTACAACATCTTCGGCTGGCAGAAACCCTGCTATCTCTTGCAGGACGGTTACGCCGACACCTTCGAAGAGCTCATCAACGAAACCAAGTGGGAGCGCTACGGCACCGAGAGCGGCAATCCGAAGTGCGCGAATTGCATGGTCCACAGCGGCTACGAAGCCAGCGCCGTGAACCACACCTTCGGCTCCCTCTCCGGACTCTGGGCCACCGCGAAAGCAACGTTCTTCCACACCTATCGCGATCCCGAAGTCGATATCGACAAGCAGCCGCGCCCGCCGAAACCCGCGCCCACACTAGTCCAAATCGGCAACACCGAATCGTAGGACTTAAGCTCTGCATCAGGGCAGCGCTTTAGCGCTGCCGTACCGCCCAGGAGAGAGATGGGGCTTTAGCCCCTGCATTAACGATGGTCGACAACGCCCCAGAGCAAGACGAAAAGCTAGGCTTCGCTCACGAGAACCTCGAGGGCTTCGTGCCCTCCCTCGCCACGTCCGAAGAAATTCACGCCGCGTTCGACAAAGCCTTCGATTACCGCGGTGACCTCACCATCACCCTGAAAACCGGCGACGCCATCGAAGGCTACGTCTTCGACCGCCGCGCCGAAAGCGCCGACCTCAGTCAGTGCGTCGTCCGCATGTTCCCCAGGAACAGCGCCGAAAAAATCAGCATCCGCTACAGCGACATCGCCGCCCTCGCCTTCACCGGCAAAGACTCCGCCGCCGGCAAGTCGTTCGAAGCCTGGGTCAAAAAGTACAACGAGAAAAAAGCCCTCGGCGAAAAAAACATCGGCATCGACGCCGAACCGCTCGACTAAGCGCCGCCAACCCCGTTCCATCCCACAAATACAACCAAAGCACCCGCTTTCCCACTCCAAACTGCAGGCCAATTCCTGGAGGAACTCCGTGCTCTGGACGATCTTCGTCATCCTGCTCATCGGCTGGCTTATCGGCGTCGTCAGCAGCTACACCTTCGGCGGATACATCCATCTGCTATTGGTCATTGCCGTCGTGGTCTTACTCATTCAATTGATTACAGGTCGACGTCCGGCCCTGTAAGTTAGCGAGAGAACTGTGCTGAAACTCCTGCGCGCTGGATGTGTTCTGCTTCTGCTCCTCGCGCTCAGCCCGCACACTTACGCCTATTCCGTCCTCACCCACGAAGAAGTCGTCGACCTCTGCTGGGACCACGACATCGCCCCACTCCTCAAAGAACGCTTCCCCAACGTCACTCCCGACCAACTCAAAGACGCACACGCCTACGCCTACGGCGGCGCCGTCATCCAGGATCTCGGCTACTACCCATTCGGCAGCCACGAGTTCAGCAACCTCGTGCACTATGTGCGCTCCGGCGACTTCGTCGTCAACCTCATCAACGAGGCGCAGGACGTCAACGAGTTCGCCTTCGCGCTCGGCGCACTCGCTCACTACACCTCCGATGTCACCGGCCATCCTGCCGTCAATGTCGCCGTCGGCATCGAGTACCCCAAACTTGAACGCCGCTTCGGCCACGTTGTCACCTACGAAGACGACAACACCGCCCACATCAAAACCGAGTTCGGTTTCGATGTCAGCCAGGTCGCCCGCGGACGTTACGCCCCCCAGGCCTACCACAATTTCGTCGGTTTCCAGGTTTCGAAACGATTATTGGAACAGGCATTCCAGGACACCTACGGCATGCCGCTCACCGATGTCATGAAACACGAAGACCTCGCGCTCGGCACCTACCGCCATTCCGTCAGCGGCATCATCCCGGAAATGACGAAAGTCGCCGTCGCAACCCGCGAAAAAGAATTGAAGAGTGAGATCCCGGACTACTCACGTCGGAAGTTCATCTACCGTCTCAACCGCACCGACTACGAGAAGGAATTCGGACACAACTACGAACGTCCCGGCGTCGGCGCCCGCATCCTCGCCTTCGTCTTGCGCATCATGCCGAAGATCGGTCCCTTCAAGGGCCTGGCCTACAAGAATCCCACGCCGAAAACCGAAGACCTCTATTTCAAGTCCGTCAACAAAACCGTTGACCTGTTCCACGTCTACACGCAGCAGCTTCGTACCCGTAGCCTCACGCTCTCCGAAATGGATCTCGACACCGGCAAACCGACCCAGCCTGGCGAATACGGACTGTGCGACGACACCTACGCGCAACTCGTCAAACAACTCGCCAAGCAGGACTCCATCGATCCCGCCGTCCGCAAAAACCTCATCGCCTTCTACGAAGCCGATCCCGCCGACCTGAGCACAAAAAAGGACCCCAAGAAATGGGCCGCGCTCCAAGTTGACCTTCAGAAAATCAAGACGCAGCCCGACCGCCCGTCTGCGATTCAGCACGCCGGCGAATAATAATTTGTCTACGGGGTTTTTCGTCCTTTGCGGGTGCCCCAGGTTTGCCGATTTTCCAAACCTGGCATTTTCTCAAGCGCCAGCCACCCTCGCGCCCGTATTTCCACGACTCTCTCTTGTCATCCTGAGCGTCGGCTGATCGCGTCGCTTTTCCTGAAACCTGAAACCTATTCTCTACTCCACCAGATACTTCTCTACCTTCCTCACTACGCTCTCCGGCGCCGCGACTTCCAAATGCACATTTCCCCCGCGATAGTGTCGCCGCACGATCCGTGCCTTGGCCTCCACCAGCGCCAGCGCCTTTCCATCGGCCTGCGGGATCTTCAACTTCACCGCCTGCACTGGATCTTCCAAAATCGCCTCATCAATCGCGTGCAGCAGCGCATCCAGGCCGAGCCCCTTCGCCGCCGACACATGCACCACTTTGCCGGTATTGATCAGCGCCGCCCGCTTCGCCTCCGATAGCATGTCGATCTTATTCATCACGTGGATCTGCGGCTTCCCCTGAACCTCAAGTTCGCCGAGCACTTTCTCCACTTGTTCTTGTTGTTCCAGCGCGACGGGCGAAGTCACGTCCGCCACATGCAATAACAGCGCTGCCCGCTGCACTTCTTCCAATGTCGCGCGAAATGCTTGCACCAGCGTCGTCGGCAAATTCCTTATGAATCCCACCGTATCGCTCAGCAGCACCTGCCGCTTCGACGGCAGCATTACCCCGCGCAGTGTCGGGTCCAGCGTGGCAAACATCTTCGCCGACGCATACACCCCCGCCTTGGTCATCGCATTAAATAATGTCGACTTCCCCGCGTTCGTATATCCCACCAGCGCCACCACTGCGACCGGCACACTCTCGCGCCGCGCCCGCTGCTGCCGCCGAATCCGCCGAACATCGTCCAACTGCTGCTGCACATGACGAATCCGCCGGTTGATCTTCCGCCGATCGGTCTCCAGCTGCGTCTCACCCGGACCTCTCGTCCCAATGCCGCCGCCCAACTGCGACATCTCGATGCCCCGACCTCCCAGCCGCGGCAGCAAATATTGCAACTGCGCCAGTTCCACCTGCAACTGGCCTTCTCGGGTCCGCGCATGTCGCGCAAAAATGTCGAGGATCAACTGCGTGCGGTCAATGATCCGCACGTGCAGCTCGCGTTCTAAATTTCGTTGTTGGGATGGCGAAAGATCGTGGTCCACGATCACGAGATCTGCGTTCGACGAAGCGACCGCGCCTTGCAGCTCTTCCAACTTCCCGCTGCCGATCAACGTCGCCGGATCAGGTCTATCCCGTCTCTGTAGAATCTCGCCCGCGACTTCTGCTCCCGCGCTGCGCGTCAGCTCGCGCAATTCGTCGAGCGCATCTTCCGGCGCCACCTGCGAATGCACGTCGGCCACGGGCGCTGCGGAAGCCGCATTGCGCGCCATCTTCGCACTTGGAGGGATCGGGGAAGGCGCTTCCGATTTCTTGCCTGGCGCTCCGGACGAGCGCCGATTTTGCTCCGGCGGACCATTGCGGAACCGCCGGCTCGTAAACTCCACGCCCACCAGGAATGCCCGCTCTTGCTCTGCACCCGTCTTGTAGCCGCGTGCCCCGTCCTTATCGACGCTTTCTTTTGGCAGCGATAGGCCGGGGGTTTTCAGCGAGAGCTCTCCGCTGTGGTCCTTACGGCGGGCGATGCTAACCCTCCGTCGTGCTCGATTGCGGGACCGGGGTTGTCGCCGACACCGGCTTCACGTCGCCATGGCGCAACTCACCGCCATGCGTCGGACGCGGCAACACCACCGTCGAAATCGCATGCTTGAAAATCAATTGCTCCTGGTTGTTCGTGTCCAGTACCACCGAGTACTTGTCGAACGAACGGATTCGGCCGGTCAGTTTCACCCCGCTCAAAAGGTAAATCGTGACAATGGTCTTGTCTTTGCGGGCTGTGTTGAGAAAGGAATCCTGGATGTTTTGTGCGGGCTTGTTTTCCATATTTGCCTTCCCTTTTTCTGGTCAGCTCGCCCGGTTCTCGTCTCCGCTACGCCCTGTCGGAGCTCTCCGGGTCTGCGTTGGTTTTTCTTTCACCTAACGACTCGCAATGAATAAAAAGGCGACAATGCGAGCACATGTACGATAAGTCGCGTCCCGTCCAATTGCAACCGCCCGCCTATCCGGCCACACTGTTTTACAATGCCTCTGCGCCGTTCTGGGATGCCTTGTCCCTTCCAGAGAATGGCCTATGAACGCGAGGAGCCCGCATGTTAGCTGTCATTTCACCGCCCCAGATCAGTCTTCAGGCCGACCAATCCTTGCTCCTCCTCTTTATCCGTTGGTTCCACTTCCTCGCTGGAATCACCTGGGTCGGCCTTCTCTATTATTTCAATCTCGTGAATACGCCCCTCCTCAATGCCTCCAACCCGCAGGAAAAGGGCTTTGTCGTCACCAAGCTCATGCCTCGTGCTCTATGGTGGTTCCGCTGGTCCTCCGTCGTCACCGTCTTCATGGGCGTCTGGTACTGGTCCGAAATCGTCCGCACTGACGCGACCAATGGCGGCGTCAAACCTGGCGCTGCTATGGGCACCTTCTTCGGCATCTGGACCCTCGCCTTCATCGTCCAAATGGGTCTCCTCATGTCGCCCGCCGAAGGCCTCCGCAAAGGTCCCATCCTCACCATCCTTATGACGGTCATCATCCTCGCCGCCTCGTACCTTTACATCGGCGTCAACCAGCACGGATGGGAAAGCAATCGCATGCTCGCCATCGGCGTCGGCGGAGGCATGGGCTGGCTCATGATGCTCAACGTCTGGGGCCTCCTCTGGCGCATGCAGAAAAAGGTCATCCGCTGGACCGAAATCAACGTCGCCAACGGCACACCGCTCCCCCCCGAAGCCCAAAAAGCCGCCCGCCTCGCCTTCCTGGTCTCCCGCATCAACTTCGTCCTGACCTTCCCCTTGCTTTTCTTCATGGGCGTAGCCAGCCACTACCCGATGTTCCTGAACAAATAGTTCTCGACACTTGTCATGGCGACCGGAGAACGCGGAGATTGTTCCGCGTTCGGAGTGGAGTTACCTTTTGTTTTGGCGCAGTTTTCGCATGTTCCTAACAGCTAACCGCCTCTTTCCTTACCTGTTACCTGCCAGCTGTCGGCTGTAAGCGCGTAATCGCTAATCACTAACCACTAATCGCTGCTTTGCATGCGCTACAATTTCCTTACCGCATGTCCAACCCCAGCGTCACCACGACTCCCGTCCCCATGCTCGATTTAAAGCGGCAATTCGCGGCCATCCGCGATGAAATCTACGCCGCCATCGAGGAGGTCTGCGAGTCCCAGCACCTGGTGTTAGGCGAAGCCGTGCAGTCCTTCGAGCGCGAATCCGCCACCTACCTCGGCGCCTCTGCTGCGGTCGGCTGCGCCTCCGGCACCGACGCTCTCTGGCTCGCCTTAGCCTCCTGTGGTGTCACTGCCGGCGACAGCGTCATCACCACCTCGTTCAGCTTTTTCGCTACTGCCAGCTCCATCATCCGCTGCGGCGCGCGCCCCATTTTCGTCGACATTCACCCTGACACCCTAAACCTCGATCCCGGCCAGGTCGAAGCCCGCCTCTACTCCGCCGCCGACATCAACCTCAAGGCTGTCATGCCCGTCCATCTTTACGGCCAATGCGCCGACATGGACCGCTTCGAGCGCTTTGGCCGCGAACACAATCTCAAAATTGTCGAAGACGCCGCCCAGGCCTTCGGCGCCACTTGGCGCGGACGCCGCGCCGGAGCCCTCGGCCACGCCGCCGGCTTCAGCTTCTACCCCACAAAAAACCTCAGCGCTTTCGGCGATGGTGGCCTCGTCACCACCAACGACACCGAAATCGCCGACCACGTTCGCCGCCTCCGTAACCACGGCAGCCGTGTGCGTTATTACCACGAAGAAATCGGCTGGAACAGCCGTCTCGATTCCATCCAAGCCGCGGTGCTGCGCGTCAAGATGAAGTACATCGACCAGTGGAACGCGCGCCGCCGCGAAGTCGCCGCCCGCTACGACAAGCTCCTCGTTGAAGTCGGCCTCGCCTCACCAGCCTCCCGCGGCGGATGGGCCGCGAAAGAACCGGTCCGCCTGCTCCTCACCCTCCCGCAGGCCCACCACATCTATCACCAATACGTCATCCGCTGCATGCGCCGCGACGCCCTCCGCGAACACCTCAGCTCCCGCGGCATCGGCAGCGAGGTCTACTATCCCGTCCCGCTCCACCTGCAGGACTGCTTCACCTACCTCGGCTACCGCGAAGGCGATCTCCCCCACACCGAAAAAGCCGCGCAGGAAGTCCTCGCGCTTCCCATTTTCCCCGAGATCACCGACGACGAACAACAGCGCGTAGTAGAAGCCATCCGCGACTTCTACCGCTAGTTTCGATTCTTCGACTCCTTATTTCTTCCTTATTGTTTTGTTGCTGTCATCCTGAGCGAAGCGTGCGAAGCACGCGCAGTCGAAGGACCCCTACGTCCACCAACCCTGTCCAGGCCTGTCATCCTGAGCGGAGAACGCGGAGGAAGTCCCGCGTTCGCAGTCGAAGGACCCCTACGTCCACCGACCTTTTCCAGTTCTGTCATCCTGAGCGGAGAACGCGGCGGAAGTTCCGCGTTCGAAGTCGAAGGACCTTGCGTTCCGCCTCGCGCGCACAACCGCCAGCAGCCACGAAATACGTTAGTCCGCCACGTGAGTGGCGGGAAAGCGCGATCCGCTCCCCGAGTCCGCTTCAGCGGACTACCCAACAGCCAAGAGCCAACAGCCAACCGCCTTCCTGAAACCTGACACCTGAAACCCTTCCTCCGATTGACTCCCCCCACCATCCACGGTACATTCCCACCACCCGTGATCGGCCAAACCATCTCGCATTATCGTGTCATCGAAAAACTCGGCGGCGGCGGCATGGGCGTGGTTTACAAGGCCGAAGACACCCGTCTCCATCGCTTTGTCGCTCTCAAGTTTCTTCCTCCGCAGGTCGCCACCGATCCTCAGTCCCTCGCCCGTTTTGAGCGCGAAGCTCAGGCCGCCTCAGCGCTGAATCACCCGAACATCTGCACCATTTACGACATAGGCGAGGCCAACGGCGACGCCTTCATCGCCATGGAGTATCTCGAAGGCGTCACTCTCAAGCACCGCATCGGCAACGGTCCGCTCGATCTCGAAACCCTGCTCTCGCTCGCCATCGAAATCGCCGACGCCCTCGACGCTGCCCACTCCAAGGGCATCGTCCATCGCGACATCAAGCCCGCGAACCTCTTCGTCACCGATCGCGGCCACGCCAAGGTCCTCGACTTCGGCCTCGCCAAGGTCGGCGCCGTCTCTGCCGCCTCCGCCAACACCGTCACTCGCGGCGTTGAAGACCAGCACCTCACTAGCCCTGGCACCACTCTCGGCACCGTCGCCTACATGTCGCCGGAACAGGTCCGCGGAAAAGAGCTCGACGCCCGCACCGACCTCTTTTCCCTCGGCGCCGTCCTCTACGAAATGTGTACCGGCGCGCTGCCCTTCCGCGGCGACACCTCTGCCCTCATCTTTAAAGCCATCCTCGACGAAGCTCCCGTCGCCCCCGTCCGCCTCAATCCCAGCGTTCCCGCCGAGCTCGAGCGCATCATCAATAAGTCGCTCGAAAAAGATCGCGACCTCCGCTACCAGTCCGCCGCCGAACTTCGCGCCGACCTCAAGCGCCTCGCTCGCGATAGCTCCAGCAAACACACGTCGCAAGCCTCCATCCCCGCGATGTCCAGTGCCCCCTCCGCCGCGCAGCCCACCGCGAAGCGCAATCCCATCCTTTATGCAGGAATTGCCGTCGTCGTTCTCGCCGCCATCTTCGCCGCCTACCACTTCCTCCCGCGCAGCGGTTCATCCACGCAATCCACCGCTTCCGGCAAGATCACCAAAATCAGCGATTGGAACCGCGCCATGATCGGAGCTGTCCTGTCCCCCGATGGCCGCACCCTCGCCTTCAGCTCTACCATCAACGGCTACGACCAGCTCTTCGTCATGCTCACTTCTGGAGGCCAACCGCTCCAACTTACCCACGACGGAGGCAACAAATACCCCCGCGCCTTCTCGGCCGACGGCAATCAGATTTATTTCGGCGGCATCATCGGCGACTTGGGCATTCGCGCCATCCCCACCCTCGGCGGCGATTCTCAACCGCTGGCGAACGGATACATGGTTGCGCCCTCCGCCGATGGCCGTTACCTCTACGTCCTCAACTATCTGCACAGCATCGTCCGTACCGGCCCTTCCGGTGCTGGGTCGGAACACTTCGCCGACATCGAAGACGCCAATCGCGTTCTCCAGTTGCTCCCCACGCCTGACAACAAATTCCTCTTCGTCATTCAAGCCAACCCCGGATCGCCAGTCCTTCAGCTCGACCTCTCCACCCATCAATTCACCCGTCTCAAGCCCATTCCCGACCTCGAGGAAGGTGTCGCGTGGGCCGAACCTGGAAAATCCCTATACGTCGCCCGCGCCGTCAACGGCATCACCAATCTCTGGCAGTTCACTCTCGCAGACGGAGCCCTCAAACAACTCACCTTCGGCCCCGGGCCTGACGGAACCCCTCTTCCCGATCCCACCGGCAGGGGCCTTTTCTTCATCAACGGACGGCCCACCGGAAATCTCACCGTCTATCGTCCCGCCACCAAACAATCCACTGACATCCTCAGCGATCTCGCGACCCAGCCTTGCGTGACGCATAAGAACGATCGCGTCGCCTATGTCACCATGCCACAGTCGAACCACTACGAACTCTGGGTTGCGGACATCGACGGCAGCAATGCCAAACGTCTTTTCACCTCCGCTAGCCGGATTGAAACCATCGCTTTCACCGAGGATGACAAGCAATTCGTCTTCACCGAGCAGACACGCCCAGAGAGCCATCTCTTCGCGGTCGCTCTCGATAGCTCGCGTGTTCGTCAGCTTCCGGCCGCCCCCGGAGATGTCGGGTTCGGAGCCTCAATCCCAGGCACCAATGCCGTCGCCCTCACCTCTTTCACCAACAATAATTCGCAAACCCGAGTGAACTTCAAACTCGATCTCGCCAGCCCCAACCCGCAACCGGAAATTCTCTTCCAGGGTTGCACCAGCGTGCTCAGCGTCTCACCCGATCTCAACTACTACGCCGGCCCCGTTCTCTTTGGCAACGATGCCGGTCTTTGGCAATACTCCCTCAAAGATAAGAAGTGCACCGCCCTTAGACCTGGCCTCGCCTCTTATTTCGGCGAATATGCCAAGGACGGCAAATCCTTCTATTTCGCCGACACCAAAGACGGCAAAACCAACGTCTTTCGCCAGTCCTGGAGCAACGGCCAGCCCGGCAAAGACGTAAAGTCCATCCTCGTCTTTCCCTTCGCCGTCCGCGAAGACTTCGCCGGCAACGCCTGGGCCCTCTCCGACGACCTCTCCACCCTCGTCTACTCCCGCCCCACCGCCCACGACGACCTCTACCTCCTCTCCACCCACTAACCGCCCGCAGGCACGAAATACGTTAGCCCGCCACCTGAGTGACGGGAATAGCGCGACCCGTCCCCCGAGTCCGCTTCAGCGGACGGCATCCACTCTCCGCCGCCCCAAACTCCGCATCACCGCAACACCATCTATGACGCCCGAGACTACCCAACAGCCAATGCCTCTCCCTAATTACTAATCACTAATCACCAACCCCCACTTCCCTAATAAACTAGAAAAATGCCCACCCTCATCTCCGCCCCCACCCGCATCACCGCCGCCGGCAACAAGCCCAAGCTCATCGACGAATACATCGGCCGCGTCAACTCGCACACCGACGCCGCCTCCCTCGCCCACATGCGCAGCCCCGAAGGCTGGGAGGAGCCCGGACAAACTCCCGCCTTCGATGAATTCACCGTCGTTCTAAAAGGCTTGCTCCGCGTCGAGCACAAGAATGGTCACCTCGACGTCCACGCCGGCCAGGCCGTCATTACTCATGCAGGCGAGTGGGTCCGCTACTCCACGCCCGACGCCGCCGGCGCCGAATACATTGCCGTTTGCCTTCCGGCGTTCTCTCCTGATACCGTGCACCGCGACTCCCAATGACCTCTCGCTACGATGTCGCCGTCATCGGCGCCGGAGTCTTCGGCGCATGGACCGCCCACGCCCTCCATCGCGCCGGTCAACGCGTCCTCCTCGTCGACGCCTACGGCCCCGCGAACTCTCGCGC
The DNA here is from genome assembly GCA_036501185.1 of Candidatus Korobacter sp. Taxonomy (GTDB): domain Bacteria; phylum Acidobacteriota; class Terriglobia; order Terriglobales; family Acidobacteriaceae; genus Korobacter. The sequence continues at coordinate 49,301 of DASYAU010000037.1, forward strand.
CGCCAGCGGCGGCGAAACCCGCATCACCCGAATGGCCTATGGCGACAACGAACTCTACTCCCGCTGGGCGTTCGAATCCCTCCCCGAATGGCGCGCCCTCGAACAGCGCAGCCGCCAGCAGCTCTTCTTCGAAACCGGCGTCCTGACTTTTTCCGACGCTGCAACCCATTGGGTGCAGAAGAGTGCCGCCGCCATCCAAAAAATCGGCGGCCACTGCCAAATCCTTCAACTCGCAGAATTGAAATCTCGTTTCCCGCAAATCCATTTCAAGGAATCCGAGATCGCCGTCTTCGAACCACACAGTGGCGCGCTCCTCGCCCGCCGTTCCGTGGCTCTCCTCGTCGAAGAACTCATCCGCAACGGTTGCGAATATCGACAACAATCAATCTCTTCACCCGAAGCAGCGTTCGAACTGAATGCCGATCAATACGTCTTCGCCTGTGGCCCCTGGCTCCCCAACCTCTTTCCCGACGTCCTCGGCGGCTACATCACGCCCATCCGCGCGGAAATCTTCTTCCTCGGCGGCCCTCCACTCGACATCCCCACCTGGATCTTCATGGGCCACGAAAATTGGGACGCCTACGGCATGCCCAGCTTAGAGAATCGCGGCTTCAAACTCGCCGTCGACCTCATCAAGCAGCCCGCCGATCCCGATACCATGGACCGCCAGCCCACCGCGTCCTTCGCCGCTCAAATGCGCGAGTTCGTCCGCGAGCGTTTCCCGCTCCTCGCCGACGCCCCCATCGTCGAAACGCGCGTCTGCCAGTACGAGAACACTCCCAACCATCACTATCTTGTGGATCGCCATCCGCGCTGGGAAAACATCTGGCTGGTCGGCGGAGGCTCCGGCCACGGCTTCAAAAATGGCCCTGCTTTAGGAAAGTATGTCGCCGAGTTAATTACGAAACGCGCGCCGCTGGAGCCGCTGCTAAAACTCTCGTCCTAGTGTCGGGTGCCCCAGGTTTGGCGGTGTTCCAAACCTGGGCGGGATTCCCCGCTAGTCGCTCCCCGTCCGTGCCGGCAGCGCCGCGCGCCTCACCGCATTCTCGCCCACCCCCGTACACCGCGCCTCCGAATGAACCATTCGCTCCATCCACGCGCGATATTTCCGTGTCGCACGCACAAAGCGTTCTTCCTCCGCCGTCCCACGCATCCCCCGTGCGGCCTCGCGCGACCACCCATGATGAAATACCGCGTACGCCAGCAGGTAATTCCGCACCCGCGCACCCGCATCGTCACCGCTCATCTCGCGATACATTCGCAGGAACGCCCCGCGTTGGAACGCATCCATCCCCCATTCCACGATCGCACCCGCCAGGTCCCACGCCACATCGCACGGCCCGGGGAAGAAATGATTGTCGCCGTGCTCCGTCGCATCCAGCTTCATCATCTTTCCATCGCGCTCCATCCACTCATGCGGCGCCATCTTCCCATCGCAGCAAGTCGGCCGCGCCACTTCCAGCTTCGCCCACGATTCCATCAGCGGCTCGTCCAACCCGCGCTCAAAATTCACCCGCACCATCGTCGTGAAATCCTCGTGCTGCGCCGCCGAAACCTCGCACTCAAATTTCTCCGCGCGAAACGCGCAATACTCCGCCATCCGCCGCAAGCGCTCGAGATTCGAATCCCCTTTGCGCAGCGCCTGACCATGCACAAACTCCTGCCCCAAATATCCAAACTCACCGCCCACGATCTTCGTGCCGAACCCCGCATCCGCCAGCGCCGCAGCCTGTTCCCGCGCCCGCTCGCCATACGGCCCCAGCCCCGCAAATTTCCAAATCACGTTCCGATCTTTGGATAAAAACTTCGGACTCTCCATCGTCGTCCACGCCGCCGGCCACTCGCTTTCATCCCCGCAGAATTTCGCCCGCCACTGTCCGCCGCCAATCCACTCGCCCTCCGGATGCCGTCCACCCTCCACCGCCACGCACCGATACCGCGCCCACCGCCGCGCCGCATCCCGCGCACACAAGCCAGAAAGATCGGGCGCATGTCCCGGCACGAGAACAATCTGTTCCTCGCGCACACCCGCCGCGACCAGCGCCTCGGCCACGCTCAAAAACGACGACCCACTCAGCCCCGGCCCTTCATCCACAATCACGAACATCGCGTCTGGCGCCGCGCCCGCAATCTTCCCGCGCTGCTCCGCATTCCATCGCACCACCCGCTCAAACGGATGCCCCTCCGGCCGCACCGTAAACCGCTCCGCCGGCACGCCCCGCCGCTGCCACTCCGCCGCCATCACCGCACTTAGCGATGTCCCAATACTCCGAATCCCCACCACCACAACAGACCCGGTTTTCCTGAGACCTGAAACCTGGCGCCTGAAACCTATCTTCTCCACCGCCTCCGCATAAGCCAGCGGATCAAGTGCGTAATAAGCAAACCCCTCCGGCGTCGAAACCTGCAACTCCGCCGGAACCTCCTCCGGCAAACTCCGCGCCAACATCCCGCGCCGGCGGAAATCTCGCCGCACCACAGCATCAGCGCACACACCCACCACGCCTGCCACTACGTCGGCCGACGCCGATCCCGCATCCGCCAGCGCGCACTCCAACTCCCCAGCGCGCAGCAGAGCATCCGTCCAGCCATTCTCATCTGCAGCCCTGCCCAGCGAAGCCCGCAAATTCGCGAGCAGCCGCTCTCCGGCTACTTTCCTTCTTCCCTCACGAAATATGTAAAAGCTCTGATCTGACATAAATCCCGGGTGCCCCAGCTTTGGCGTTTTTCCAAACCTGGGATTCACCTACGTAACAACCTGAGATGCTGGTTTCTTCCTGCGCGCAAAAAATAGGCCGGGAATCTACCCGGCCGTGTACATCTCTACGTAACGATAGGATCACGCGATGGCAACGCGCTTTGTGTCAGGGCAGCGCTTTAGCGCTGCCGTTGCTAGCCCGACGCCGGGGGCTTTAGCCCCTGCAAGCTCTGATCGGCGGCCCCTACGCCGCCTTCTTGCTCTTCACTCCCCGCGGCGACCGCGAAATGTCGCCTTCTTTATCGATGAAGTACAGGTACCCGTTATCGCGCTGTACTGCTCGATCGACCAGGATCTTCGCCTCCCCTTCGCCCGATTTCGGCTTCTGGCAAACGCTTCCTTCGCCGTCAATGTAGTACAAGAACTGCTTATAATCCCGCTTCAGCTTCAGATCCTTCACCTTTTCAGCCATTGTCGTGCTCTCCTATTTCCACAGCAAATTGGATGGATACCCTCTCCCAGATGTCGCCCTCCTTCAGGGCGAAATCGCAAGCTCCCGCCCGATTCCAGCCACTCTGCCCAGACCTGCTCTTCGTCTAAACGTGCCATTTTCTCGGTTCTGTCATCCTGAGCGGAGCAGCGCGTCAGCGCTGCGCAGTCGAAGGACCCCTACCCCACCTGCCCTGCCGATTGAAGTTTTCCCGCCAATTGTGGGCACCGCTCCATGATGTGACAAATCGCCGCCTTGGTTTGCGACTCGTCCAGCCATGTTGTGATGCGTTGCGGCATGAATTCATAGTCGAACACAATGGCCGATGGAGCGCTGTATCTGTAGGCTCTAACCGGAGCGCCATAACGCAAGTTCGAGACTTCCGCTATCCGGAACCGCCGCCTCCGAAGTGGGACCTGCGTTATCCCGACAGGAGTGAACACTGGGAAATAAGAGACGCGAGTGATCTGGTTAGCTGCGATCTCGACCGCCTCATGCCCAAATGAAGAGCGCAGCCCAAGCCAAATCACGAATATGCACCAGACAAATAAGCACGCCGTGACCACGTGATACTGCGTGAACATCCCTC
>DASYAU010000038.1:0-2390 GCA_036501185.1 Candidatus Korobacter sp.
CGACATCCATATTGAAACGCGAAACGCCGAAGTCGTCGTCAAGTACCGCATCGATGGCGTGTTGCAATACGCCATGCAACCCCTTGCGAAAGACTGGCACGGCACAATTTTGTCCCGCATCAAGGTCATGAGCGAGTTGGACATTGCCGAGCGCCGCACGCCTCAAGACGGGCGCTTTCGTGTCCGCTATAAAGGGCGCTTCGTCGACTTCCGCGTCTCCATCATGCCCTCTGTCCATGGCGAAGACGCCGTGCTGCGCGTCCTAGACAAAGAAACCCTTAGCGAGAAGTTCCGCACCCTCACGCTTGATGTTGTGGGTTTCGATCATGACGAAGTTACGCGCTTCCGCCGTTATATTCATGAGCCGTACGGCATGGTGCTCGTCACCGGACCCACCGGTTCGGGGAAAACCACCACCCTGTACGCGGCGATCAACGAGATTAAAAACGACGAGGACAAAATCATCACCATCGAAGACCCCGTCGAATATCAGGTGCGAGGGATCACTCAAGTTCCGGTGAACGAGAAAAAGGGTCTCACCTTTGCCCGCGGCCTCCGATCCATTCTTCGCCACGATCCAGACAAGATTATGGTCGGCGAAATTCGCGACCAGGAAACCGCCCAGATCGCCATAAATTCGGCCCTAACCGGTCATCTCGTGTTCACAACCGTCCATGCCAATAACGTCACAGACGTCATCGGCCGATTCATAAACATGGGAGTTGAGCCGTATAATTTTGTCTCGGCGCTGAATTGCATAATGGCGCAGCGGTTGGTGCGCCTGGTCTGCGAAAATTGCAAGAGGCGTGTCACGTATTCGCCGGAAGTCCTCCGGGAATCCGGCCTCGAGCCCTCGGAGTGGGGGGAAGCGGCGTTTGCGGAAGGGGCTGGCTGCCTGGAATGTTCGGGCAGCGGCTATCGCGGGCGCACGGCAATCTCGGAGATGCTCGATCTTTCCGATCGAATTCGCGAAATGATCATCGACCGCCGCCCAACTTCGGAAATCAAGCGCGCGGCTCGCGAGGGTGGAATGATGTTCCTGCGTGAGTCCGGCCTTCGCAAAGTTCGGTCCGGCGTGACCACTTTGCGCGAAATTAATAAGGTGACGTTCCTTGACTAACCTCACTGCTTCGGAAGGCTTGCAGGCGCGATTCTACCAGATAGAATTGGTGCGCCGTATTGACGCCTGGCTCCATAAGATGCCGCACCCTGGAATCGCCGTGGAAATTTCAGGTCAGCATGTGGCCGCTGCGCGATGGGGAAAAATTCGCGGGCACTTGGACGACGTTGCCGTTCAGTTGCTTCCCGCTGGAGCCGTCATGCCTTCGCCCGTTGAGACCAATGTTACGCAACCCGACGGCGTGCGCTCGGCTTTGCGCCGCGTATTCAATAGCGTTCCCACCTCCGGAGCTCACGTAGCTCTGTTGGTTCCCGATCCTTGTGTGCGCGTCTTCATCTTGCCGTTCGACAATCTACCCCGCAGCGCAAGCGAAGCTTTGCCGCTGTTGCGCTGGCGACTGAAAAAAAGTGTGCCCTTCGACGTTGAGGAAACCGTGGTTTCGTGGATGCGCCAGGAAGGGCGGCAAGGCAGTCTTGAAGTTGTCGCCTCCGTCGCGCGTCAGGGCATCATCCGGGAGTACGAAGAACTTGTCGAATCGCTGGGTGCGCATCCGAGCGTTGTCCTGAGTTCCACTTTGGCTACCTTGCCCCTTCTGGAGGACGACGGCGCCACCCTCCTCGTCCGCCTCTGTGGCAAAATGCTCACCACTGTGATCGTTCGCGGCAGCAGTCTTTGTGTTTATCGCTCCAGCGAAATGCGCGCTGAGGCTGCCTCCCTCGAGCCGCAGGCCATGCTCGACGAGGTTTTTCCGGCCGTCGCTTATTACCAGGATTCTTGGAGTACCTCGGTCGATCGTGCTCGGCTGGCGGGATTCGGTGACCGGGAAGCACTCTTTGCTCAGGCCCTGGCTGCTGAAGTAGGTGTTGCCGTCGGCCCGATGTCGGATACACAAGGCGCTTCGAGGCTCGACCGCGCCGCCAAGGATCTGCTGCCTCACGGCTTGGACGCCCTGGCGGGTTGGGCGATGAATGGTGCCGCCTGATAATCGAATGTTCCGGCTGTCTCGAAATCGGCCAGGGAGACTATAGCGATTTTCGATAGCGATCATGAAACTTCGTCTAAACCTCGCAACCGCGCCTCAGCCGAATAACCGGCCTTTTATGGTCGGCGCGGTGCTCACCGGCGCCATCGGCTTGATTGCGTTTGCGATTCTCTCTCACGCAGCCTACGCTTCCTGGCGAAGCACGCGGGATCTTCGCGCACAGGTCGCTCGCGTGGAAGCTACCATGCAGGCCGACCGCCAGCGCCAGCAATCCTTGGAACAATATTT
>DASYAU010000039.1:0-16340 GCA_036501185.1 Candidatus Korobacter sp.
CTGGGGACAGCACAAGGGTTCCTACAAAACGGCGTGGTATCTGTGTCACCGTATCCGCGCTGCGATGGTGCAAGTTGATGCCCCGATGCTGGACGGCACGATTGAAATGGACGAAACCTATGTCGGCGGGAAGCAGCGCAACCCCGGACGCGGCAAGGCCACGACAAACAAGTCCGTAGTCATCGGCATCAAGCAGCGTGATGGCGCTCTCCGTTTCTTTCACGCGGAAGATGCCAAGAGCGGTACGCTCGCTCGCTACATCGAAGAAAACATCTCGCAGGATGTCGAAGTGATCGTGACCGACGAACTCCGCGCCTATCCCAGCGCCGTTGGCGAACTTCCCCATGAGACCGTGAATCACCGCGCCAAAGAATACGCCCGTGTTGAAGATGGATTCTGCGTGACCACGAACGGAATCGAATCGGCATTCTCGCTGCTCAAGCGCGGCATCATGGGGACGTGGCACAAGATCAGCGCCAAGCACCTGCAAGCGTACCTGAACGAAATGACGTTCCGGTTTGACCGCCGGAAGCGTTCCGATTTGTTTATCGATACCCTGCGTCATATGGTCACTGCCGACCCGCTCACGTTTGACGAACTCACCGCCTAGGTAACCTGTTGAGATGGGGTTGGCGGCTGGTTTGTCTGAAAATCATAGGGTTCAAGGAATCCGGAATTGACGGTGAAGCTGTCTTCCTTTGTCCGTTTTGGTCCGAATCGAGTGAATTGTTTCTTTAGGTACTTGTAGCCATCTTCGGTTACGGCCTCTAAATGTCCGTCTCGGTAAAGAACCGCCAGATTGATGAATGATTTACCGACACCAGGAACCTTGTCGCTCATACCGTTGGCTTCGTAGACGTTGTACAGCGTAGAAGCGAGAGAATCAGTTGAATCTTGCTCTCGACGGTAGAGCATAGAAAGCGCCGTTGCCGACCCACTCCCAATGGCGTCATATTCATATTCCAGCATGACCTCCTCAACGCCATTTGAACTTCGGGTGTCATCCACAACACAAATAAAGGGAAGTTTGTTGACAGTGTTGGTGACGTAATCGCGTTCATCCATAAACCCGCAAATTATTAAACTGGCTTCTAGTTTTATCCGGGATATCGCGTCCTGCTGGCGAGCAACAAATTCCTCCGGGAGTTTAGATTTCCCTTGACCGTAAAAATATGCGCGATTGAACGAAAACGATTGTTGCAAGTAGTGATCTACTAATTTTGCCTTTTGCACGTGGGCGGGAACCCGCAGGTGATCCATCAATGTAAATTCAGTAATCTTGTCAAAATTCTTTTCAAGATACCCCGCATACACATTAACCAGTGCATTGCTACTGGAGATTACTCCCGCGCATAATACTGGCCACCCCGAACGAACCATGCCGAGCTTATCTTCCGTTTCCGATGCCCCAACTCCCTCCGTCTCTTTTTCTAAATCTGAACACAGGACGATTTTGGATCCATTGGATTCGTCGTTTCCATCACAGATTGCCGCTATACATAGCGTCATGCGCCTTCTCTGCGGCTTGATGAGCCGTCTCGGTTTCCGCCGTGGAGTTTTTCTGGGGGTCATTGGACACCCCCGGCAACATCATACACTCCACCCTTAGTGAAGTGAATAATCTTGCTAATTAGTTAACACCGGTGAGTGTCCTCGTCGTGCAGCCGCCGCAGCTCCTCCGGCGCCCGCGCCGGCAAATCCTCCGGTGGCAGCAGGTCATTCAGCGACTCCAGCCACAGCACCTGCTCCTTGTACACGAATCCGAAGTTGCGAGTCACCACCGGCATCACTTCCTCGAATGAGGGCGACCGTCCCAACTCGCGCTCCAACGACGTTACCGGCTTGTCGCTGATCCCGCAGGGCACGATCAGCTTGAAGTAGTCGAGATCGGTCGTCACGTTCAGCGCGAACCCGTGCGAGGTGACGGCTCTAGAAATGTGAACCCCAATCGCCGCAATCTTCGCCTGCGGTTCGTCCATAGTCCAAACGCCAGTCAGCCCTTGCACCCGCCCGCATCGCACGCGAAGATCGCCGCAACTTCGAATCAGCACCTCTTCGATGCGCCGTACGAATTCGATGACCCCAATCTTCGGAGTCAGTGCGCGAAGATCAAAGATCGGATAGCCGACCAACTGTCCAGGCCCATGGAAGGTCACGTCTCCGCCGCGATCGCACTCCACCCGCTCCACGCCCTTTTGAGCAAGAACCTCCGCCGAAGCCACGATGTTCTTCTGCTTCGCATTGCGTCCAAGCGTGATCACCGGCGCGTGTTCGAGCAGCAGAAGTGTGTCGTGAATCACGCCGCGCTTGCGCAGATCCACCAGCGTCGCCTGCAGCGCGAGCGCCGTCTGGTAATCCACGTGGCCGAGATTGAGTACTTGGATCATGTTTCTTCGATGAGTTTACGCCCGTGATCGACGCGACGAAAAAGGCACAGCCGAAGCCGTGCCTCTTGTTCGTTGGCGTGCTTACGCGTTGATCGCCATCCCATACACGCTGCCGACCGCGTCGAGCATCGCTTCCGCCAATGTCGGATGCGCATGGATCACGGTCATCATGAAGTCTGCCGTAGCTTCGAGTTCGAGCATTGCGACAGCTTCAGCCACGAGCTCCGTGGCTTGAGGTCCGATGATATGTACTCCAAGAATCTCGCCATGTTTCGCGTCCGCCACGATCTTCACGAAGCCTTCATGCTGGTTCACGATCGACGCCCGTGAGTTCGCGGTGAACGGGAACTTGCCGATCTTCACCTCGTGCCCACCTTCTTTAGCCTGTGCCTCGGTCAGTCCGACGCTGCCGATCTCCGGATGGCAATAGGTTGCGCCCGGCACGCGATTCTTCCGTACCGGCCGGGTGGGCTTGCCGGCAATATGCGCGACGGCCACAAGGCCTTCCATCGCACCCGCATGGGCGAGTTGTTGCAGCCCGAGGACGATGTCGCCGATCGCGTAGATGCCCGACTCGGTCGTCTGCATCCACTCGTTCACCGGCACGAAGCCGCGGTCGAGCTTGATATTGGTTTTTTCGATGCCAATGCCCTCGGTGCGCGGCGCGCGTCCGACCGCGATGAGGCACTTGTCGGCTTCGACAGTTTGCTGTTTGCCATCGGCGGTAAACGTAACCTTCACGCCCGTCTTCGTCTTCTCAAACTTGTCGGTCTTAGCGCTGACAAAGCAGTTGATCCCGCGCTTTTTGAAGTTGCGCAGCAGCTCCTTCGACACCTCTTCGTCCTCCACCGGCACGATCCGAGGCAGCATCTCAAGAATCGTGCAATCGGTGCCGAACGATTTGTAGATCGACGCAAATTCCACGCCAACCGCGCCCGAGCCGATGACGATCAGCGATTTCGGAATCTCTTTCAGCGAGAGGATCTCGATGTTGGTGAGGAAGCGGTCATCCGCCTGCATCCCGGGCAGCATGCGCGCCACCGACCCGGTCGAAAGCAGCACGTTTTTTCCCTGCACGTTGGTTTTCTTGCCGTCGGCTTCGACCTCGACGGTGTGCAGGCCGCTCTTGGCCGGTCCGGTGAGGCGCCCAAAGCCGGGAATCACCATGACCTTGTTCTTCTTCATCAGGAACTGCAGCCCCTTGGCATGCTTGTCGACGATGCCCTGCTTGCGCTCCTGGATCTTGCCCCAGTTCAGTTTCGGCGTTCCTAAACCTTCCACGCCGAACTCCTCGGCTTCCTTGATTTGGTCGTAGATCTCGGCATTGAAGAGCAGCGACTTCGTCGGAATACACCCGACGTGCAGGCAAGTGCCGCCGAGCTTGGCGTCCTTTTCGATGAGGGCAGTTTTCAGTCCGTACTGGCCGGCGCGGATCGCAGCCGTATAACCGGCCGGGCCGCTGCCAATAATGACAACGTCATAAATAGTGTCTGGCAATGTAGTTGGCTCCGTATTACAGATGCGCTGGAAGAGCGAAAGGAACCAAGCATTGTAAATCAGCGGCGCGAGCCGAGCGAGAGTTACCGCACTTCGCTCATCAACCCCGGCAGATTCCCTTCGCTGTCGCGGAAGAAGCACATCCACAGCTCGTGGTCTGGCATTTTGGCGACGAGGTGGGGTTCGTCTTCGAACATCGCGCCGGCGGACTTCATCCGTTCGTGCGCACCACGCAGATCGCCGACCTTGAAATAGAGGATCGAGCTCGGATGATCGAACTCCGGCTTGGAGGCAAGCGAGAGCATCAACCGCACGCCGCCGCACTCGAAGAACGAGAGCTGGCCCGCATCGAAGAGAAACTTTAGGCCGAGAACGTCGCGGTAGAACGCCGTCGCCCGAGCCGGATCTTTGACGTTGATCGCGATCTGCCCGATGGCGGTTGGCGTAGCGGCAGAACTCATGCGGAACCCTCCTGCAATTTGCAGGAGAATATTACGCGAGAATTAGCCGATCATGCGGGCGACATCTTTGGCGAAGTAAGTCAGGATGATCGACGCTCCGGCGCGCTGAATGCTTTGCAGCGACTCGAGCATCACGCGATCGTGGTCTATCCAATTGTTCTGGGCTGCAGCCTTGATCATCGCGTATTCGCCACTTACCTGGTAGGCGGCGAGCGGCACGTCATAACGGCGTCGGGCCTCGGCGATGACGTCGAGATACGGGCCCGCGGGCTTGACCATGATCATGTCCGCGCCTTCTTCGAGGTCGAGCTCGATTTCGAGCATGGCCTCGCGGAGATTGGCGCCGTCCATCTGGTAGGAGCGGCGGTCGCCAAAGGCCGGGGCGGAATCGGCCGCCTCGCGGAACGGTCCGTAATATCCCGAGGCGAACTTCGCGGCATACGAGAGGACCGGAATGTTCTCGAACCCATCGTCGTCGAGTGCATCGCGAATGGCGGCGACGCGGCCGTCCATCATGTCGCTGGGCGCGATGATGTCCATCCCGGCGCGGACCTGCGAGACAGCGGTCTTGGCAAGGATGTCGAGCGATTCGTCGTTAAGGATCTCGTATTCATCAATACCGCTCATCTGCGCGGTCGAGGCAGCGCCCACGGAACGGTTCGTCGCAGTCTTCTGCACAATCCCGCAGTGTCCGTGTGACATGTATTCGCAAAGGCAGACATCGCCCATCAGCAGTAGTCCAGGAACTTCGCTCTTAATCGCGCGAGCCGCTTTCTGCACGATGCCGTCATCCGCCCAGGCGCCCGTCGCTTGCTCGTCCTTGGTCTCGGGCAATCCGAACAGAATCACCGACGGAATCCCGAGCGACTTCACTTCCTGCGCTTCCTTCACGGCCTCGTCCACCGAGAGATTAAAGACGCCGGGCATCGACCGCACTTCCTTGCGCACGCCTTCGCCCGGACAGACGAACAGTGGATAAACGAACCCAGCCGGCGTGAGGCGCGTTTCGCGCACCAGTGAACGGAAGGCTTCATTCTTTCGGAGGCGGCGGGGACGGCTGATTGGGAAGCTCATAACAGCTCAAGTCTACACCCGTAAAATGGCCGATTTTCGCGCATTTCTGGTTGTTTCTATGCCCCGAAAGCGGGATGTCCGATCGGCCGAACGTGTAACATAAAGGCTGGAAAATCCAGAGTTTATGACGCCCAGCCCACTTACCCATTCCAGCGCCAATGTGCTCGAATTCGCTGCCTTCCGCGAGCTTTTGCGGGGCTACGCGCAATCCGAGCTGGGCAGCGCGCGGGTGGCGGAGCTGGCGCCTTCGAACGACCGTGGCTGGATCGAGAACGAACAGCGGCTGGCGGCGGAAATCCGCGAGTACATCCGTGCGGCAGGTCGCTTCGACTTCGCCGGACTGACCGATGCAACGATGTTGATCCGGAAGGCTAGGATCCGGGGCGCAGCGCTGGAGATCGACGAAATCCGAACCATCCTGCTGCTGGCGGAACGGGCCAACGAGTGGCGCGAGATCGTGATCGCGCCTCCCGTAATGCGCGAGCCGTGGAAGGCAGTTCAACAGCTCTCGGGCGCACTGGCTGATTTCGGGGACTTCCTCAGGTTCTTCGCGAACAAGTTGCTGCCCGATGGATCTCTGGACGATCGCGCGTCGAGCGAACTGAACCGCATCCGCCGCGAAATCGAAAAGCAGAAACGCCACATCCAGAGCTCGCTGCAATCCTTCCTGCGAAAACTCTCAGACGAGGGCACCGCGCAGGAAGAACTGATCACCATCCGCGGCGACAGATTTGTGATCCCGGTGAAGATCGAGCAGAAGCGGCGTGTGCACGGCGTGGTGCACGGCGCAAGCTCCAGCGGGCAGACGGTGTTCGTCGAGCCGATGGAGACGATCGAGCAGAACAACGACCTCGTTCGTTTGCTCGAGGAAGAGCAGGAAGAGATCCGGCGCATCCTCGCAGAAATGTCGAAGCGCATCGGCGAGCAAGCGGAAAACCTTTTGCTGGCGCTGGAAATCATGGCCGCATTGGAATTGCAATTCGCCAAGGCCAAATTCGCGAACGAGTACGAATGTGTCGCGGTGAAGTTGCTTGAGACCGACTCGGACGACGTGCTGGTTCTGGAGAAGGCGCGCCATCCGCTGCTGGAGCGTAATTTGCGCCCCAAAGGTGTCGCGGTAGTGCCGATCACCATGCACATGCAGGCGCAGCATCGGCAGATCGTGATCAGCGGGCCGAACACCGGCGGGAAGACCGTATCGCTGAAGACGCTCGGATTGCTGGCGTTGATGGTGCAGTCAGGCATACCGGTGCCGGCGGACCGCGCGGAGCTGCCGGTCTTCAGCGGAGTGTTTGCAGATATTGGTGACTATCAATCTATCGAGCAGAACCTTTCGACATTCTCTGCGCATGTCACCAACATCGATTTCATTTCGCACACGGCGCAAGCGGATTCGCTGGTGCTGCTCGACGAGTTGGGTTCGGCGACCGATCCGGAAGAGGGCGCAGCACTAGCCGTAGCAATTGCAGACTATTTCCGCAAGCTCGGGTGCGTGAGCGTCGTCTCGACGCACCATACATCGTTGAAGGTATATGCCGCGAACACCGAGGGCGTGCTGAACGCGGCCGTCGGCTTCGATGAGAAGACCTTGCAGCCGACGTATGAGCTCCGCGTGGGCGTGCCCGGCGCATCGGCGGGAATCAACATCGCGCAACGGCTGGGGCTGAATCCCTCGATTATTGAGGCTTCGCGGCAACAGCTGACGACGCAGGCGCAGGATGTGGCGAAGTTCCTGGATCGTCTGCACGCGGAGTTGCGGCACGCATCGGATGAGCGCGCGCAGATCAAGAAGACGGAAGAAGAGCTCACGAAGGAACGCAAGCGGCTGGAGGCTGACGGACAAAGGGAGCAGCGCGAGAAAGTCCGCGACCTGGAACGGAAGCTGGAGAGTCTGCTGCACGACTTCGAGTACCAGGCGCGCGAGATGGTGCAGGCGGTGGAAGATCGCGCGGCGCAGCAGAAGCTCTCGAAGGAGGCGGAGCGGCGGCTTGCGAAGATGCGGCGGGAGTTCCGCAAGCAATTCAATAACAGCGTGGTCGCGCATACCACCGGCGCGGACGTAGGCGATCCGCAGGCACGGCCCGAACTGGTGAAGCATGTGTCGGAGGGCGACACAGTGAAGCTGCGCTCAATGGGACGTGCAGGCCGGGTGGTGCGCCGGTTAGGGCCGGATTTGTTCGAAGTTGAAATCGGCGTGATGAAGATGAAAGTGCCGCGCGAAGACATCGCGGAAGTTGTGGCTCGTCCGAATACCAACCCAGTAGCTGCTGCTCGGGCCAAGGGCGTAAATGTTTCCCTCGTGAGCGACGACCTCGCTGCGCCCACGGAGATCAATGTCATCGGCAAGAACGTGGACGATGCCACCAGCGAAGTGGAGCGCTTCTTGGACCGCGCCTTTTTGGCAGGGATGCCCCAGGTGCGCATTGTGCACGGTAGCGGCATGGGGATTTTGCGTCGCGCGCTGCGCAGCTATCTGAAGCAGCATCCACACGTGTCGAACGTCGCAGAGCCTCCGCAGCAAGAGGGCGGGAACGGCGCGACAGTGGTGGAGTTGAAGGTCTAATCACAAATCCTTGTGACGCGCGACCAATTTTCATACAAAAGTGTGACAGCCAGCCCGTCCGCCGCCTGAAACAATTGCGTACATGGATGGTCTTCCAGTCATTATCCAAGGCGGCATGGGCGCCGGTGTTTCTTCCTGGCGATTGGCCCGCGCGGTTTCTTTTACCGGACAACTCGGCGTAGTTTCGGGCACAGCGCTCGACGTGTTGTTGGCTCGTCGACTGCAGGATGGAGATCGTGGCGGCCATATGCGATCTGCGCTCGAGCATTTTCCATCGCAAGAGATCGCGCGCCTGATTCTCGATACCTACTTTATCGAGGGTGGCAAGGGCGCGGACGTTCCTTACAAGGCAGTTTCCATGCATTCGGCGAAACCTTGCCGCGCGCTGATCGAGCTGACAATTGCAGCGAACTTTGCCGAGGTGTTCCTGGCGCGGCAGGGACACGCGAATGCAGTGGGCATCAATTACATGGAGAAGCTGCAGCTTCCTCATTTGCCGTCGATTTATGGGGCGATGCTGGCGGGAGTGGAATACATCCTGATGGGGGCGGGAATTCCCCTGCGCATTCCGGGCGTGCTGGATGCGTTTGTGAACCACAAGGCGGCGGAGTATCCGCTATATGTGGCTGGCGCACAGGATGGCGACGATTTCAAAATCAGGTTCGATCCGCGCGAGTATTTCGAGGCGGAATTAGCGCCGCTGCAACGTCCGCGGTTTCTGCCGATCATCGCGTCGAATGTGCTGGCGCTGACCATGACAAAGAAAGCCAACGGACGCGTCGACGGCTTCATCGTCGAGGGGCCCACCGCCGGAGGCCACAATGCGCCGCCGCGAGGCAAAATGCAGTTCGATGCCGACGGTGAAGTGATTTACGGCGAGCGCGACGTGGTGGACCTGGCGAAGCTGCGCGGGCTCGGGCTGCCGTTCTGGCTGGCGGGAGGGTATGGGTCGCCGGAAAAAGTCGCTGAGGCGCTGGAAGCAGGCGCGGCGGGCGTGCAAGTGGGAACGGCCTTTGCGCTCACCGACGAGTCGGACCTGAATGCTCACAGTAAGCAGATGCTGATCAAGCAAGTGCGGCAGGGCACGGCGCGGGTGCGGACGGATACGCTGGCTTCGCCTACGGGATTTCCTTTCAAAGTCGCGCAGTTGAACGACTCGCAGAGCAATGACGCCGTGTATGCGCAGCGACGTCGAGTGTGCGACTTGGGGTTCTTGCGCGAGGGGTATCGTACGGTCGATGGCAAGTTGGATTTCCGCTGTCCGGCGGAGCCCGAGGCGGTGTACCTGGCCAAGGGCGGAGATGCGGATTCCGCGCGCGGGCGGAAATGTTTGTGCAATGCGCTGATGGCGAATATTGGGATGCCGCAGGTGCGAGGCAACGGATATCGCGAGCCTACGCTGGTGACAATGGGCGATGACCTGGTCGGACTCGACCGATTTCTTTCCGATGAGCGCGAGGGGTATTCGGCGCTTGAAGTAGTGCATCAGTTGTTGTCGCAGGTGAAGGATCGGCAATCGCCGTTGCCCGTCGTAGCCATGGATATGTGCTCTACATGCGAGGAGGATCGCTGTTTTTCCACGGTCGTCCAAGCCTGAATCCAGTTTTCCGCAAGATTTCCACAGCGTCCGCGAGTTGGATTTTGCGGAAAACCTGTTCTGAGTGCAGACTCAGAACGTGGCCAATCCCGGCGATTTTGCGTACGACCTGAAACAGCAAGCGGACATCGTCCGCGTTGTGGGCGAGTACGTGCAACTGCGAAAAGCCGGCGCGCAGAATTACTCTGGGCTGTGTCCTTTTCATAACGAAAAGTCGCCGTCGTTTTCGGTGCATCAGTCGCGACAGTTCTTCCACTGCTTTGGCTGCGGAGTTTCGGGCGACGTCTTCACCTTCATCCAGAAAATCGAGAACATCACCTTTCCCGAGGCAGTGCGTTCGGTTGCGCAGAAGCTGGGCGTGCCGATGCCGAAGGTGGAATATGCGTCGCCACAGGAAGCGCGCGAAGCCCGGATGCGCGGCGGGTTGCTGGACGCGAACGAGATGGGCTGCGTCTTCTTCCAGGAGCAATTGCGGCGGCCGGAAGCGGCGCATGCACGGGAGTATCTGAAATCGCGCGGGCTCGACCAGGAGACCATCGAGAAATTTCGCATCGGGTTCGCGCCGGAGTCGGGCTTCCTGCTGCGCGATCGCATGAAAGGCGAGTTCAACGAAGAGATCTTGCGCGAGTCGGGATTGTTCTCCTGGAAGGACGATGCGACCCGCGATGCAAATGCGGCGAAGAATGCTCCGTCGGCGCTGTACGCGAAATTCCGCAATCGCATCATGTTCCCCATCCGCAACGAGCAGGGCAAGGTAATTGCCTTCACCGGACGAACCCTCGCGACCGATGACAAGTCAGGCCCGAAGTATTTGAATTCGCCAGAAACGCCGATCTATTCGAAGTCGCGGGTGCTGTTCAACCTCAACCTGGCAAAAGAAGCGATCCGCGGATCGAAAGACGTGCCGGGTCTGGGATACGCGATCCTCGTCGAGGGCCAAATGGATTGCATTTCGCTGTATCGCGAGGGCGTACACAACGTGATCGCGACAAGCGGGACGGCGTTCACGGAATTCCAGGCGAAGCTGCTGGCGCGCTTCACCAAGCAGGTGGTGGTGAACTTCGATCCGGACACGGCCGGTGCTGCCGCTGCCGAACGTTCGTTGGCGTTGCTGGTGAGCGAGGATTTCGAGATCCGCGTCCTCACGCTGGAGCCCGGATTCGATCCCGATCTATACATTCGAAAAAAGGGGCGCGAGGCGTACGCGTATGCACTTAAGCATTCGCAGAAGTACTTCGACTACTTGATCGACCGTGCGCGCAAGCAATTTCAGGTGGGAACGCCGGAAGGAAAGCTGAAGGCGGTGAATTATTTGTTGCCGCACATCCAGCGGCTCTCAAGCAAGATTGTGCGCGACGAGATTGCGATGGACATCGCCCACAAGTTACAGATTGATTCGACGGTGCTGAAAGAAGAGTTGCGCCACGTGGCAAGCAGCCGCACGTCGCACGAACTGAAAACCCCGGCGGCGACTCCGATCACGCCGATTGAGAGGACGTTGATCCGGGCGCTCGCTTCGTCGAACCAGTTGGGGCACGACCCAGTCTCGTCGCGCGAGGGGCAAGATCCCGATTTCGATGCCGCGCGGCAGGTGCATTTCGTCTTGCAGAACGAAGGTCTGCACCAGGGGCTCGCGACCGAGAGGCTGATCTCAGCATTGTTCAAAGCAGTAGAGGATGGATCGGATCCGATGACGCTGCCGATGTCAGAAAGCGATCGCCGAACCCTCGCGAAGGTGCTGATGGATGACGCGGAAGAGCTAACGCCCGAAGGCATTGAGAATGCCTTCGCCAGCCTGCGCTTAAGAAAGCTGAAGTCCCGGCGGGCGGACGTGCTGCAGGAACTGGTGAACGCGGAGCGGAAGGGTGATTCCGCGGCTGTCGGTCGGTTGACGATGGAAAAAATGCAGCTCGACCGGGAGATCCGGGCGCTGGAGGACGACGCCATCGGCACGTCGCCGAATTAGTTCTAAGTTATTGAAAAATAGAACGAAACTTTCTCGAACGAAGCCCATCTAATTCATATCGGGAAGACGCAGCTCTGCAAAAAGGCAGAGCTATGCGCTTTTCCGCTCGAGGGCGGGCAGAGCTTCTGGTAAAATACGTAAGTTTCTGCTGTGTCGATACTTCCGGGCTAAATTCCCCGAACCAACGAGCTGCGTTCGAGAGTGGAATTCCGGATATCGCCCCGCCGCAGTTTCGCAGGTAACCGCGTCCCTATCCTTGGGGCGCAGCGAAGGGTTATGCATTGGCACTTGACGACAAGTACGACGATATCAAAAAACTGATTGATACCGGCAAGGAGAAGGGCTACCTCACGTACAGTGAGGTGAACGATCTGATTCCTCACGACGTTCACTCGCCCGATGATCTCGACGATCTCCTGACGACGATCGGTACACAAGGCATTGACGTTCTCGAAGGCCCGGGGAAGCTCCCCTCTGCCGCCGTTCTCGATAAGCGTTACGACGAGATGGAAGCGGGCGAAGAGGAGATGGAGCTCGACCTCACTCCGGGAGCGCTCGAAAAAACTAACGACCCCGTGCGCATGTATTTGCGCGAAATGGGCACGGTACCGCTGCTGACGCGTGAAGGCGAAGTCGAAATCGCCAAGCGCATCGAGCGCGGACAACTTCGCGTGTTAAAGGCGATCTCGCGGTCGCCAATCGTCATTCGAGACATCATCTCGATTGGCGAGGACCTGAAGCGCGGCGTGCGCAGCATCAAGGAAATCGTGATCTTCGACGAAGAGGAGATCACGGATGAAGTGCTGGCGGCGCGGCTGAAAGACACCACCGGGCGCATCGACGAGCTCAACAAGCACTACAAAAAGAGTGCGCAACTTGAGACCAAGCTCGAAGAACTTGCCCCGGGCGGCGCCAAGGACCTGAAAGACAAGAAGAAGAACCGGGACCTGCGCAAGTGCCGCTGGACACTGGGTCGCGAACTGGTATCGATTTCGCGGATCATCCGCAAGATCAACTTCACCAACGTCGAGCGCAAGCGGTTGATCGACCGCGTGAGCAAGACGGTGGAAAACCTGCGGATCCTCGAGCGCCAGGTTTCGCACCTCGACCATCGCGCGAACGAAACCCGTTCGGAAGAAACGAAGAAGGACCTCAAGAAGCAGAGCCGCACGCTGAAGGGCGACCTGGAGCGCATGGAGCAGGAGGCCGGCGTATCCATCGCCGAGCTCAAACGCACCCAACGCGAAATCATCCAGGGAGATATGGATGCGGAGCAGGCGAAGAAAGAGCTGATTGAAGCCAACCTTCGACTCGTCGTATCGATCGCGAAAAAGTACACGAACCGCGGACTGCAGTTCCTCGACCTCATCCAGGAAGGCAACATCGGCCTGATGAAGGCGGTGGACAAGTTCGAATACCGGCGTGGCTACAAGTTTTCGACGTACGCCACGTGGTGGATTCGGCAGGCGATTACGCGTGCGATTGCCGACCAGGCACGCACCATTCGTATCCCGGTGCACATGATCGAAACGATCAACAAGCTCATCCGCACCTCGCGTCAACTGGTGCAGGAGCTTGGGCGTGAACCGAGCAGCGAAGAGATCGCCAAGCGGATGGACATCCCGGTAGCGAAGGTCCGCAAGGTGCTGAAGATCGCACAGGAACCGATTTCGCTGGAGACGCCGATTGGTGAAGAAGAAGATTCTCACTTGGGCGATTTCATCGAAGACCGTTCCATGGTCTCGCCGGCCGAAGCCGTGATCAACGTGAACCTAAAGGACCAGACGGCACAGGTCCTGCGCACGCTAACCGCGCGCGAAGAGAAGGTCATCAAGATGCGCTTCGGATTGGAAGACGGCTCGGAGCACACGCTTGAAGAAGTCGGGCAGTCGTTCGCAGTAACCCGCGAACGCATCCGCCAGATTGAGGCGAAGGCGCTGCGCAAGCTGCGTCATCCGTCGCGCTCGCGGAAGCTGCGGGCATTTCTAGACGGAGTGCGCGACTAAGCGTTCTTGTTTTGAAGAGCCGGAGCTGCGCGCTTCGGCTCTTTCTTTTTTGGACCTTCTTTTCGGGTCATCTCTCTCCCCGTGTTCTGCCTAACTGGGGTGATTCTTAGGCGGGTGGGGATCGAGAAAAGAGCTCAGGCTCTATTTCTAGGCGCCGAGAAGGAAGAAAAACGTGGCACTCTGTGTTTCGGCATCAACTGGCCTCGGCGGCGCGCGTCTTCCGACGTGGAAAGCATCGGCGACAAAGTTCCTACTTCGTCGATCCTGGCTCTGGAATGTAGAACCCTTCCGGCGCTTGGATCTTCAGCTCCTTGTCCTTCGGCGTCAGCGTAACGCGGTGGAATCCGGAATCCGCGTCCGCTTGGTCAGGTTTGTACGCCAGCAGCAACTGGTTCTTCAGGTCGTCTGCAATCTGCGAATAGAGGGAGTCGATCGAATCCTTCTTCGTCGCCTCCAGCATCTCTCCACCTGTGCGCGTCGCGAGATCCGTCAGTACTTTCTTGCCGTCCACGTGGAACTGCTTGTCTTCGTTCCCCCGGCGACCTCCGCCTGGATATCCTCCCGGTCCGCCGCCGCCTGGATACGGGCTTCCGCCCGGATACCCGATGTGCGGCCCGCCGTTACCGCCGTTGCCGAAACCGTGGTGTCGTTGTTCCTCTTCTCCCTTAATGTAAACGCCGTACACCATCGCTTCCGCGCGCTGCGCCGCCTCAATTGCATCGGAGAGCGTCTCCTTGCTGCTCGATCGGTCCTGCGCAAAGCTCAGAATGATAAGCACCTTGCGTCCCGGCTGCTTGGCCAATATCTCGTTCGACGCCAGGAACACCGCGTCATAAAGCTGCGTGCCTCCCCGCCGCGCTCGACCGTCATCGCGGGAGTCGCTCGTGTCCTGGCTGGTGTGCCCAATGTCGAGCAGCTCCACCGCCTTGTCCAACTGGTCCCGCGACGTCGTTACATCTTCCAGCAACTCCACTTCGTGATCGAAGTGCAGCACGAACGCCTGGTCCTTCGGATTCGTGAGCAACTCATCGATGAACTTATGACTGGCGGATTTTTCCGCGCTCAACTCGTTTCGCATGGCTCCGCTGGTGTCGATGAGAAGACCGACAGTGAGCGGCTGGTTCGCGCCCTGTTCTACCGCCGTAATCGTCTGCGCCTTCCCGTCCTGTACCAGGTCGAGATCCGATTTGGTTAGGGTTGGCATCGGCTTACCGTCCTTACCGCGGACGATCAACGGCAACATCACTTCCTTCACTTCCACCGGTTTGCTGGGCGTGTCGGCCTCGCGAGGTGCGGGCGCCGGCGGCGGCGCCGTCTTGTCGCGCAGCACCGGACGGTCTTGCGCCGCTGCCAAAAGGCTGAGACCAAAAACGAGTGGAAAACAGAAGCGAAAAAGGCTCATCGAAGTATGGGACTATTCCAGTGTAAGAGGGTTGGCAAACTCGCGCGTAAAAGAATGTAGACGGCCGAATTCGGCCTTCGGGAGCAGAAAAAACCGCCCTGGGTGGGCGGTAAGGGGGTCAGCGGATTTGATACTTAGGAAGGCGACCGAACGTGGTCGCGGCGGGTACAGCAGTTCGCTGCGAGCGCCGCACGTTCGGGGTTAATGTGCCGAAGCTAGTCTGCCCGTGTTGCTGCTTGATGACGGACGCATGAAAGACAGATAAAACCAGCAGTAACAATGCTGATCCTCACTTGCGTTTCCAGCGCACGCCATCCTTTGTGTTCTCCAGGATGATCCCACTTTCCCCCAGTTCCGCCCGGATCGCGTCCGATCGCTTGAAATCCTTTGCCTTGCGCGCCGCCGAATGTTCCGCGACGAGCGCCTCGACCTTTTCGTCCGAAAGCCCCGCCGCTTTCGCCATCTCTAGCGTCTCGGAACTGATCCTGTCGGCATTGCCCTCGGCTTCTGCCCAGTCCACCGCGAACTTTACTTTGCGCGAATCGTCATCCGTGAGCACCGCGAAAATCTCGTCAAATTTCGCCAGCGCTTCCAGCAGCGGAGCCGCATCGCCTTGGCGAACCTGCCCCGCATCGGCAGCGCCATTTACATCACGCACGAGGTCGAACAGTGGTGCAAGCATCTCGGCCGTATTCAAATCATTGTCGAGAGCAGCTTTCATCTTCGTGATCGTCTCACTCGCTAAAGCCGTGATCTTTTCGTTGATGCCGGAAGCGAACTGCTCCGTCTGCAGCCGTCGCTTGAAGTTCCTCAACCGGTCGACCGAGATCGCTGCCTGCTTCAGCCCGTCGAACGTGAAGTTGAGCTGCTTGCGGTATGGTACCGACATCAGCAGGAACCGTATGCTCGACGGTTTGTGCCCCATCAGGATTAAATCGCGCAGAGTAAAGAAGTTCCCTAGCGACTTAGACATCTTCTGCCCTTCCACCAGCAGAAAACGCGCATGCACCCAAACATTCGCGAACTTCTTGTGGGTCACCGACTCCGATTGCGCGATCTCATTTTCATGGTGCGGGAAAATCAAATCCTCGCCGCCAGCATGTATATCGAACGACTCGCCCAGATACTTCATGCTCATAATCGAGCACTCAATGTGCCACCCCGGGCGCCCCGGCCCGATGACCGTATCCCACTTCGCCTCGCCCGGCTTCGGCGCCTTCCATAGCGCAAAATCGCGGGCGTTGTCCTTCTCGTATTCGTCCACGTCCACGCGCGCGCCGTCGTTCATGCCCGCAAAATCTTTCTTAGAGAGCTTGCCGTATTCCGGAAACTTCGCAATGCGGAAGTAATACGAACCATCCTCCGTCTTATAGGCGACATCGTCCTT
>DASYAU010000040.1:0-1935 GCA_036501185.1 Candidatus Korobacter sp.
AGAGCGGCGAAGCCTAGATCGTTTTCGGTTTGTTGCGGGCCGGTTGGTTGCAGGCCGGCCTGGTGGAGGAAGAGGGCCGCGATCAGATGTGGGTTGCGGCGGACGACGCGGAACTGGCGGCGGAGCTCTTGCTTCCGGTCAGTCACGGTATCGGTACCCCCTCCCCCCTCCCGGTGCGGGAGGGGGCTGTATAAACCGTGTGGAATCATGAGGATATGGACTGTTCCGAGCATCAAATTCGTCTTTCTAAAGGACTTATCGCTAAATTCGTCCAGCGATTGGAGTTAGGATCTGCCATCCAGGCAGGCGCGCCTGCGGCGCGGGCTGCTGGGTTCGCTCCGTTATCGCTTACGCCTGGATGTGTGGGTGATCTGACACTCATAACAAACTAAAAAAGCCACCGCGATGGTGGCTTTTTGTGCTCTGTCTTCTGTGACTGAAACTGTACCTATTTTTAGAGTAGCAAATCGAGTGGGTTAAAACGGCAGGTTTTTGCGTGGATTCCCGATGTGGGATTACCTCGACGCAGTGTGCGCGAGGAGTTGTCAGCGCAGCACGAAGTGTCACTGACGAGAAGCCTGCATTGGCGATTGTCACCACTTCAAGTGGAATCACCAGTTTGCGTGCTATTCCGTTCGTAGCGCGTTCATGGGATCGACTTGCGTGGCGCGCAATGCGGGAAGGCACATGGCAGCGAGTGAGACGGCAACGAGCAAGCCGGCTGCGATGCCGTAGGCCGATGCGTCAAAGCTCCGAAAGGGGTATGGCGACCTCTTAACCAAGTGAGCGAATGCCGACACCGCCGGTATCGCGAGGGCAGCCCCGCATGCCAATCCGACCGCGATCTGGCGGCCGCCCCGCAACAGAACGAAGCGGAAGATTGTGACGCGGTTCGCGCCCAGCACCAAACGAACGCCAAACTCGCGCGTACGTTGACTGACCGCGAATGACAGCACCCCGTAAACGCCCGTGAGGGCGAGCAGTACTGCAATCGAAGCCATCACGACAACAATTCGCGCCAGCGATCGCACGCTCTCGGCATCTGACTCTAGCTGCTCCCATATGGTCTGAGGTGTCGCCTCCTGCGCGTGGTCGAGATTCTTCACTGCATCGTATGTAGCCTTCTCCATGGTGGACGCGGTTCCTTTGAAGCGCACATACAGTTCTCCGTCGAGCGCGGACGGGTCACGCAAGGTGTAGAGGCGTGGACCATCAAGAACCCCGAAGCGGTCGGACCGGGTGTCCGCTGCGACTCCCACCACCTCATGGTGCTTTTCGTCGGGAGTGATAACGAATTTTCCGATCGGGTTCTCGCTGGGCCAAAACTGCTTCGCGAATGCCTGGGAGACGACGGCGACCGAGGTTGCATTGCTTGAAGTTGGATCGGAAGAAAGAAACGATCGCCCGGCCATCATGCGGATGCC
This sequence comes from Candidatus Korobacter sp., assembly GCA_036501185.1. GTDB lineage: Bacteria > Acidobacteriota > Terriglobia > Terriglobales > Acidobacteriaceae > Korobacter. The sequence continues at coordinate 1,425 of DASYAU010000040.1, forward strand.
GAACGTGGAGAAGAATTCGGCGGAGACATTATCGACGGTCGCCGGCTCGCCCTGACCCGTCGCCTGCTGCGGAAGCCGAATCTCACTCGGAGGGATTTGGTGAAATGGTCTTATAGTCTCGTAGGCCAACGACTGCACGCCAGGAACAGCTCGGATGCGGGCTTCAAGAACGCGATAAAAATTCAGCGCCCGGGTGCGATTTTGCGAAGAACTATTGATGGTCAGCGGAACCCAGAGCGTTTGCCGGGTTTCGAACCCCGGATCCATCGCGGTGATCATGCCCGGCATGCGTGCGAACAGGACGGCCGCAACGAGAAGCACAAAGGTCATGGCGATCTGGGCGACGATCAGGCCGCCGGTGGTCCGCGATCGCATGGTGGCTGTGCCCTCGCTCCCCCTGAGCGCGGTAACAAGATCCAGTTTCCACGCAGCATGCATAGGCGCGAGCGAGGAAGCGATGGTGGCTACGAAGACGAGAACGGCGAGATAGCCGAAGACGCGCCAGTTGGGG
>DASYAU010000041.1:0-2195 GCA_036501185.1 Candidatus Korobacter sp.
ACGAGCAACACTTCAATCTTCTGTTTCACAATTGCGCCGACTTCGTGCGAAAAGCCATCGACTTCTACTATCCGCACGCTGTTCATCGGAGCTTGGTCGCCGACGTGGGCGTGATGACACCAAAGCAGGCCGCCAAAAGCCTGGTGAGCTACAGCAAAAGCCATCGTGATTTACAATTTTCGGTCTTTGCTATCCCTCAGGTGGCAGGCGCCATTCCGCGCAGCGGTCCTGTGCGGGGCATCCTCGAGTCGCTCCTGAAATCGAAAAGGTATGCCTTCCCGCTGGCTTCCTTGGCCCTGCTGCACCCCTATGTGGGAGGAAGCGTGGCGATTGCCGTATTCGAGGGCGCCCGGTTCGATCCCCGCCGGCTCGCCGGGCCTTCGAGCTCTTCCGAGCCGCCGGCGATAATTGCAAGCGAGCTGGAACACAACCAAACGCCTCTGGACTGATATATCGCTCGATCCCAGTCAACGTTTCCGGGTCACCGAACGTTCATAATTCAGAAGTATGCAGGCAGCAACGACGCTGATATTCGAAATCACCCGGGCGGCCGACGACGCATTCGATCGCGTGGTGCGCGACCGCGGAGCACAATTGTTGCGCATAGCATGGCGCGTTCTGGGCAACTGAGCCGATGCCGAGGATGTGGTGCAGGACGTTTTTCTGCGCCTGCATCGGCACGGTCTGGATTTTCCCCATGAGGCGGCGCTCGGCGCCTGGCTGTGCCGGGTGACCGCGAATCTATGCATCGATCGATGCCTGAGCGCGCGGCCAATCGGCGAACTCCCGGAATTGATCGCTGCAAACTCGTCGGCCGAGGCGGCAATGCTGCGCGAGGAACAGAAGCGGGTTTTGATGGATGCTCTCGCCGCGCTGCCGGCGAGAGAGCGAGCAGCGATCGTGCTGCGCGAAATCGAACGTCTGCTAACCGCGAAGCTGGACGCTATGTCGGTCTATCTGAGCCCGCCCGAACATGCCCTGGTGTGAGACGTCACGGTGCTTTATGCGTTCAAGTGGATTATGCGTTCCATACGGAGGACCCACCGAACGGCAAGACGAGTGGGCTTTTTTATACAAACTCGGAACAACTCCCGCATAGGCAGTATTTTCCCCCAACTATAATTGGAGGAACATGACCCCTTCACCCACCGGTCAACAACATCCCGCGCTGCACCACCACGCCGAGCCGTGGTCCGGGCTTCTCTCAAATGCGGCTCCCCGCGACCATATAGTTCAGCTCTACCAGGACCAGCAGTTTCTCAACCGCGCAGTATGCCGTTTCGCGGCCTCGGCGATCACAAATGGAGAAGGCGTGATCCTGGTGCCAACCATCGCTCACTGGGATGCGTTTCGCCCGCGCCTCGAAGCCGAAGGGATTGACGTCAAAGCCGCCCAGAGCCGCGGCCAGTTGACCGTTGTCGATGCGGACGATCTCCTTCCCACTTTCATGCGCGACGCGGTTCCGGACTCCCCTGTATTTCTGGGCCTGGCCCAGGGCATCGTAAAGGACGCACGCCGCGACGGCGAATACCAGAAGGTTCGCTGGTGGGGCGAAATGGTCAACATCCTTTGGGAGAAGGGCGACGCCGCCGCCAGCATGGGCCTCGAAGATCTGTTCGACCAACTGTCGGATGAACAGAATATTGCAATTTTCTGCTCCTTTGTAATGGATAATTTCAACGGCGACGTGCACACCCGCATGCTGCCGAGATTGGGTGAAAATCATTCTCACCTCATCCCGGTGGAGGATTACAGCCGCCTTGAGCGCGCCGTCTCCGAGGCGCTTCGTGAAACCGTCGGTCCCGACGAGTCCAGCGTGCTCGAAACACAGTTGCTTTCGCAGTACCCCGGCCGCTTCCATATGCCCCGTTCCCAGGCATTGCTCCTCGCCCTGCGTCAGGTTCTTCCTCAGGTGGCGGATGACGTTCTGAAGCGAAGCCAGGTCCTGTATCGCTCCGCGGGCGGAGAGTAAAATCAACTTCATGGCTGTAAAAACCAGGAACGGCGACGCTCCTGACGGCGAAAATACAGCCCACATTGAGGATGTCCTCGATCTTGCCGGCATTCTCGACACGGTTGATGTTCCGATTGTCGTTATCGGGCTCGATTGCACGGTAGTCCGCTTCAATCGGGCGGCCTCGACCACATTCAAACTGCAGTCTTCCGATATTGGCAGGCGGGCAAGTGAAGCGCTG
>DASYAU010000042.1:0-18894 GCA_036501185.1 Candidatus Korobacter sp.
CTCAATGGGTTCATTGCGAAAAAAATGGGTAATAAAACGGTTGACACACATGTTAACCCTCGGGTTAACTGTGCTTGCCGTGACAGGGCTTTTATCTCTCAAAGTTTTCGGAGTCCCCTCCGAGTTTCCTCCAGTAGGCGAAGAGCTTTCCATCGAGATTGGACAGGTCGGTTACATCCCAGATATAGCGAAATCTGGTCTCGCGCTTAATCCCAAACACGTCCTTGTAAAACACCCCCCCTGCGAAGTGGACGAATTGCTTTCTTGCCAATATTTCGCTCTCAATGGGTTCATTGCGAAAAAAAATGGCCTTCCTGAGTTCACCGTCGAAGTTGGGCACCATCGTGCGCTTCAGATTCATAGAGTGCGGCCAGGTATCGTTCTCGGGGAATTCTTCAGTTCCAGTCGCATCCAGCCTGTAAGTAGCATCTTCGATGAACGCCGGAGTCGCACCGTGCACGAAGACTCGATATTCGACGTGATTAAAACTCCACTGAGTGCTAGGTGGGTCAATTTTCAAAGTTCCGAGTTCGATGCTGATTCGCGCTCTCTCTTTGTCGATCATCGCATCGACGCTGCGCTTAGAGGTTTCGGCGGCGGCGGCACTTGCCCCGACGGATTCTTGGAGAATTTTGGTCTGCTCGGACATTTCGCTGACTTGTTTCTCTATCAAGTCCACCTGCGACTTGGTGGACTCGTATTGCAGCAACATGACGGCATGTTGATCCCGCATCGCAGCGACAGTCCCGTGAACATCCTTCCCTTGCTCGCGGATCACATAGAGCGTTCCACTAGCGATCAGCACGTAGGCCAGAGTGAGAAAGGACATAACCCACTCCGAGACATTCATCCCCCACAATTCCGGCTTCTGCTCGCGTTCGGATGTATGGGCTTCATGCTCTGGCTGTGCAAGTGGTCTATCGATGCTGGCATCCAAAACCGATGGGTTCTGGGGCTTGGGTTCCTTTTCTGTTTGAGTCTGGGGCTGTTCGGGTTTGCTCTGCTGGTCAGCGTTATAGCCGAATACGCACACTGAATAAATCAGCACGAAGGAAAGCAACAAGAGGCGCATAATGGTATGTGTGAAAGCCGAAAAAGAATACACCGAAGGACACGAAGCGCACGAGAACTTCAAGCAATTGGCGAGGGCTGTTTTTCAAGCTCCCAGAGTAGAGAACCCGAAGAAACAGCCCAAAAAAACTACACGCCGCAAAGCTTCCGGCAGTCGGAAGGGTTAAAACGCTTCCCCCTCCCCTGCCGTCTCGTGGTGGAGCGAGTCTACCTGCTTCCCTGTGAGTTCCGCATAGGTGAGGCGCTTTCCGGCGACCTGTCCCATCAAGTATGCGAAGCGATCGGCGTCCGTCAGTTTGTTATCGCGGGTAGCGCGATTGTTATAGCGGAACACTTGCTCGTCAACGTAGCGGTCAAGGTGGAATGGTTCAACCGCAACATACGTGCCCTTGAGTGTCCGTTTGAGCAAGCTCCAGAAATTCTCCAGACCATTCGTGTGGACGCGACCGCGAACGTATTCCTTCTCGTGGTCAACGACTTCATGCACGAACTTATCAACCGGAAGGTCACGGTATCCACCAGCCGCATCGGTGTAGACGTTCGATCCGGCAGTGACGTTCTTAAGAATCGCATCCTGCAAAACTTCGCGGCGAACGTTTGGGATGACCTGAGCGCGAATCTAACGCGCATCGCGGTCAAGGATACCCATGACGGCAGTCTTGCCGAACTTTCCGCCAGCATCGCAGTTACGGATGTTGGAACGAAGCTGCTGCATCCGAACCTTGCGCGACTTGTGCATGTTGGCGACCTTGCCGCCAATGAAGGTTTCGTCCGCTTCTACTTCGCCGCCGCCGCTGCTCCCAAACTTCGTATCGTCGATCTTTCCCTTCATGGCTTCGCGGATGCGATGCAACATGAACCATGCGGAGTTCTGCCGGATGCCGAGAACCTTGCCGAGTTCGTAGCTGCTGATTCCGTTCTTGCAGTTTGCCAGCATCCACAGAGCGACCATCCATTTGTCGAGACCGATGGGCGAATCCTCCATGATCGTTCCGACTTTGACGGTGAACTGCTTTTTGCACTCGTAGCAGAACCAAATCCGCCGAGTCTTGATAAACGAGTGCTTCGCCTTCCCGCATCGCGGACAGGTCACGCTAGCGCCCGGCCAGCGGAGTTCCACGGCGGCATCGAAGGCACGTTGCGGATCGGAGAAGTAAGCGATTGCGGCTTGCAAAGTACGAGGTGTTTCCATGAGTGAAATAGTACACTTAGAACACATGTGTGTCAACCGTTTTATTACCAACAAGGGGGAGGGGGGAGGGGGGTACCTGCAAAATTATTCAGCCGTCGAAATCGGCTCGTACTCGGTCCACTCCGCGCAAAGCCGTCCATCATCGGCTTTGGCTCGATAACGGATCCAGAGCCCTTCACCGCTCTTCGTACGCACCGCGAACAGACCACTCAGTTCGCCATCATCTCGGTAGCGCTCGAACATCGGCCTAACGTGTGCGCCGGAAGGGAAACTGATGTCCTCAATGCGCATCTGCCGCAGCTCTTCCAACGTGTAGCCGAGCAAACGGCACGCGCTCTCGTTCGCATTCACATATTGTCTGCGAGCGTTCACTTCAACCAGGGCGGGCGGATCGATCGGAAGCATAAGGAGGAATTACAAAAAGCCTAGCAGAACAGCGTGTACTTTCGCGGCGTGTTAAGGCGTTTTTCCCGCGATTCTCCGTCGCACCCGGCCTCCCTGCATTCCTGACCGACAGGTCGTAATGCGATCTATTTTTCGTCTTCTTCTTCTTTCTTGTATCCGTAAGGACAATGCCGACAGCCCGAACGGCAGCAGAATCCGCGCCGCTTCAGGTATTCCGCGGTGAACACCATCAGCCCGTTCTCGAAGTAGAAGTCGCGGCCTTCCTCAATTGTGTCGTCCGTCATATCGCTGCTTGCGCCTGCGCTTGCTCGCCGTTGATCGGAACTCCGTCGCGGAACGTAACTGTTCTTCCGCCGATTGCCGTCACGCGTTCGCCCGGCACAAGGATACCAACCAGGTTCAACGGATCCGCCGCCGAGATCGTGATCGTCTCTCCATTCGCTGCCACGTGACGCATCGCCCGCAGCGAATCCACCGCTTGCGGCAGCGCGAACTGCTCGCCAATGAATCCCGAGACGAACCTTCCTCCGCGAATCTCCCCGCGATCTTCCAGCCTCCGGAACGCAATCTGCAGATCTCTCCAGCGCGGCAAGTTCGACTCCCGCGCGAGGACATCGCGGAACACCACGCCGTAGCGCTTCAGCAGCATGCGGCAAGTCGCTTCCATGGCTTTGTCGTGCTGCGCCGCATCACCCGCATACAACAAGCTCCAGCGACCCGACGAATGTCGCGGCCGCGTACTCCTCTGCGGTCCCGATCGCCGATGCGGATCGATCAGCGACCGCAGATTGTCGAACCCATCTGCCGTGACCAATCCCGCAGCCACCAGCTCCCAAAGTCCTGTCTCGACCTCCGACTTGAGCTGATCCGTCCCGCGCACAATGTCGGCGAAGAACGACGCGCCGCGCTTCACCAGGAACTCATGCACCTTCTTCGCCGTCGGGCTCAACACGCGCTCCGTCTCTTCCGCTCCGCGCCGCGGCAGCATCCAATCCGCATCATCGCGCACGAAGAACGTGATTGGCGCAACGCTAGTCGGCACAATCCTTCGCGTCCCTTGCGCCGAATCCTCCAGTGTCGCCGGATGCGGCGACAATCGTCCCCAACCAACCGCGCCAGTTAGGCTCAGGTTATCCAACCAGCTCGCGTCGTACTTCATCGTCCGGCAAGCCAGCACGTCGCGCTCCCACGCGTTCGCCGGGATCTCGAACCCCTGCAGTTGACCCAGCACCTCGAGCAGTCCACGCTCGCCCAGCGTGCGCGTCCCATCTGCCACGTGCTGCCAGCGCAGTAGCCAGCGCATGAACTGTGCCGCCGTCACCGGCTCAATCGCCTTCCGCAAGGTCGTGATCGTCAGCCGATGGATCCTCGCCAGCAGCCGCCGATCGCACCACTCCATCTCGCTGGTATCGCCCGTGAACTTGCCGCGCAGAATACTGCCCGCTGCTTCCATCCGCAGCAGCGCCTTGTCCACCTCGCTCGCCACCATGCCCAGCGCCGATCCCAGCGAGTTTGCCGTCACCGGACCAACATGCATCATCCATCCAGTTACAGCCGCGAGCAGAGCATCGTCGCCGCTGATAGCCGGGCCGACCTGCGGCATCTCGCCCTCGAGCGTCGCAGCAGGGAAGATCGCCCTGAATGCCTGCGCTCGTTCCGCCGCAACCCAATATCGAGCGTTGTCGATTACCGCAACCGTCGCCCGCCGATCGTCCTGCAGCCGCGCAAACAGCCGGTCCCAAAGCTCATGCTGTTTCCATCCCTCGAGTTCCACGAACTCAGGCATCACGACGAGCGTGTGCAGCAGGTCGTGCAGTTCATCGGCGTCGCGGACGTCAGGCTTCGCCTCGTCCTTCACCTGCTCAATCGACGCCCGGTCGAGCTTGCCGACTTCCTCCAGCACGCTCTCCGGCAGCACCCGCCGCATGCTCACCGCCCGCGCCCGCCGCTCTTCCAGCGGAGCATCGTCGAGATACGCGTACGGGTTGGCGTTCAGGATCTCGTGCGAGAACACCGACGGCACCGGAGTATCCACCGCCAAGGTCCTGATCTTCCCATCCCGCAAGTCGCAGATGAGCTGCATGAGCCCGTCCAGGTCCATAGCCTCATGCAGTGTGTCCTTCATCACCTCGCGGATCAGCGGATGGTCCGGCACCTTAATGTCGCCCTCGATGTTCTCGAAGCACGCCGCCACATCCGGAAACACCGACGCCAGGAGATCGTCGCTTCGTATGCGCTGGATCTGTGGGGGGACCTTCTTGCCATTCTGGAACCGCAGCAGCGCCAGCGACCGGTTCGCATCCCAGCGCCACCGAGTCTTGAATATCGGCGAAGCCAACGCCGCCTGCTCGAGGATTTCGCCCAAAGTCTCCGGCTGCAAGAAGTGGAAAACGTCGCCGAGCGGAAAACTATGCTGTTCCGCCAGTGCGATATTCAGCCCATCGTCGGTCGCCGCCGCCTGTAGCTCGAAGTTGAACGATCGGCAGAACCGCTTTCGCAGCGCCAATCCCCAAGCCTTGTTGATCCTTCCGCCAAACGGCGCATGAATGATGAGCTGCATGCCGCCGCCCTCATCGAAAAACCGCTCGGCGATGATCGTCTGCTGCGTCGGGACTTCGCCCAGCACCGCGCGCCCCGTCACAATGTGCTCAATGATCTGTTCCGCACCGGACTGGCAAACGCCGCACTCGCGCTGCAACCACTCAATCGTCTCCCTGACTTCCGGCGTCGGTGTGATCCCGCGAATCGGCTTCGAGCTCTCGCCATCCGGCCTGTCCGCTTCCTTGTGCACCGGCTTCGTTGTCGACGTCATCTCGCTCACAATGCGCCGCAGCTCCGACACATGTTGCGACAGCTCCGCCGTTCGCGCCGGTGCTTCGCCACGCCAGAAGGGAACTCCCGGCGGCTGCCCATGCGCATCCTCGACGAGAATCCTTCCTGAATTCCCCTCAACGCGCCGGATCTTCCACGAGGTGTTCCCCAGCAGGAAGATCTCGCCCGCCATGCTCTCCACCGCGAAGTCCTCATCCACCGTGCCGACCACCACGCCTTCCGGTTCGAGCACGACGTTGAACAGTGCAGTTTCCGGAATCGCGCCACCGCTGGTGATTGCCGCGAGCCTCGCACCTCTCCGTGCTCGCAGCTTACGGTTCACCTGGTCGCGATGGATATACGCGCCATACCGTCCGCGTTTCGCCGCAATGCCCTCTGAGAGCATCGTCAAGATCTCTTCGTATCGTTCCCGCGTGAGTTCGCGATATGGATAAGCCCGCCGCACCAGCTCGAAGAACTCGTCCTCGTCCACTTCATCCGCCGAACACGCCGCCACAATCTGCTGCGCCAGGATATCCAACGGCGTATCCGGCACAATGATCTTGTCCAAATCGCCTTGCAGAATCGCTCGGACTCCCGCCGCGCACTCTATAAGCTCATCGCGTGTCGTCGCGAAGATGCGTCCTTTAGGAATCGCCCCACGCCAGTGACCCGCGCGCCCTATCCGTTGCAAAGTCGCTGCAATCGAACGCGCCGAGCTCATCTGGCAAACGAGATCGATGAACCCGACATCAATTCCTAGCTCCAGCGATGCGGTCGCCACCAGCACCTTTATCTCGCCGTTCTTGAGCTTGGTTTCCGCCGCGAATCGCAGCTTTCGCGAAAGGCTCCCGTGATGCGCCGCGACGTTCTCTTCGCCGAGGATCTCGCCCAAGTTCATCGCCAGCCGCTCCGAAAGCCGCCGCGTATTCACAAACACGATGGTCGAACGGTGCTGATTCACCAGCTCCGCGAGCCGCTGATAAATCTCATCCCACATCTCGTTCGAAGCCACCGGCCCGAGTTCCGTGTTCGGAAGTTCGATGGCGATATCCATCTTCCGCCGATGCCCAACATCCACAATCGCAGGATCCGGACGTCCACTTCCTGTCAGGTAGTGCGCAATCTGCTCAATCGGCTTCTGGGTCGCCGAGAGCCCAATCCGCGTCGGAGGCCGCTTCGCCAGCGCCTCCAACCTTTCCAGTGACAGCATCAGGTGTGCTCCGCGCTTGTCATCCGCCACCGCGTGGATTTCATCCACGATCACCGTCTCCACATCCCGAAGATTGGCGCGGCTCTTCGCTGCGGTCAGCAAGATGTAAAGAGATTCGGGTGTAGTAACCAGAATGTGAGGCGGGATCCGCAGCATGCGAATTCGTTCGTGCGCCAGCGTGTCGCCAGTCCTCACCGCCGTGCGAATCTGCGGCAGCAAAATTCCGCGCTCCCCGGCGAGTTGCTGGATCTCTCCGAGCGGCACCTCCAAGTTCTTCTGAATGTCGTTGCCCAGCGCCTTCAACGGCGAAATGTAGACGACTTCTGTCCGGTCGCGCAGCTCTCCATTCAGCGCCTTCCGCACGAGACGATCAATGCACGCCAGAAACGCTGCTAACGTCTTACCGGAACCGGTCGGTGCCGCGATCAGCGTCGTTCGTCCGGCGAGAATGTGCGGCCATCCAGCGATCTGCGGCTCGGTGGGCGTTCCGAACTTCTGCACGAACCACTCCTGCACCAGCGGATGCGCCCACTGCAATGTTTCCGGTACCTGGACTGCAGTTCCCACGATCAGCGTATTCTACGAGTTTCGCCAAATGTTCGCCACTGCCGATTCCCCCATCTCCGGATAGTAGAATCGCCGCATGTCCAAAGCACGTGCCCGCAAAATCAAGCTTCTTCTTTTTGACGTTGACGGCGTGATGACCGACGGTAGTATCTGGCTCTTTCCCGCGCCTGCGGGCGCAAATCACGGCACGAAACAGCTCCGCGAAGCGGTTGCCGACCAGGGTGGCTACAGCGTCAGCGGTTCGAGCATGGTCGAAGCCAAGGGTTTCAACGCGCACGACGGCACTGCGTTTTCTCTCGCCCGTCTCGGCGGCCTGAAGACCGGAATCATCACCAAGCGCATCTCCGAAACCGTCGCTCTTCGCGCCCGCGACTTGAAAATTGAATATGTTTACCAGGGCACCCAGGACAAACTCACCGCCTTCGCCGAGATCCTGAAGAAAGAGGGAATCGAAGCCGACCAGGCCTGCTTCGTTGGCGATGATGTCATCGATCTTCCCGTCATGCGCGTCTGCGGCCTTGCAGTTGCCGTCCGCAACGCCCGAGAAGAGGTAAAGGACGAAGCTGATTTTATTACCGACCATCGCGGTGGCGACGGCGCGGTTCGCGATGTTGTGGAATATGTCCTGAAAGCGCAGGAAAAGCTGGACGATTGCGTGGAGAAGTACATCGCGTCGCGTACACCGGAGACGGCGTTCGGACAGTCGGCACGTCGCAAAACCAAACGCGTCCAGGGTTAAGCGCCAGAGGAGAAAAAGCAGCGCCCTCTCACGCTGCTTTCCCTCTTCCCTGACTGCTGATCTCCGCCGGCGTCATGGGCGGATCACGTCGGCGGAACTCCTGCACAAAACCTCGCGCAGGAACGAATTACAAGTCGAAACCCTGCCTCGCGACAGAAGTTTCGCCAAAAAATTGGGGAAATCACCTTAGGCCATTAGGACTACTGCGGAATGCCTTCCGGCTTCTGTGCCATCAAGTCTTTGAAACGCTGGTCCGTCCGAACCGTCGCAAACTCCTGGTCCTTATAAACATTGTTGATGGCTTTATACCCCTCTTCTATCGCTTTTCGGAGATGGAGCAGAGCGTCCGACAGATCGCCGCTCTGTGCGTAAAGCTTAGCCATCAGATATTCAAATTCTGCATGATCGCTGGGCTTTCCCATCAACGCCTCAATGCCCGACTTCGACGAGCGCTCGAAGACCAGCGGATCAAGTCGCAGTGCGATTTGGTACTCCTGGGAAGCTTTATCCAGGTGATGCTCGTTGAAATAGGCCGACCCGAGGTTCGAGTGGAACGATGCGTTCTGGTCGTTCAGCTTAATGGCATGCTCAAAATCTTTGCCGGCGCGCCTGTAATTGCCTTCCAGGTAATACACGCTTCCTCGGTTGTTCCACGCATCGGCATACCCGCGTTGCATGTGGATCGCCCGATTAATTGCCGTCAACGCATCGCTCGTGCGCCGCAACTGAATCTCGGTGATGCCCAGCTTGTTGTACAGCACAGCCGACGGTTTCTTCGCAATCGCCGCTCGGTAACTGTCGAGTGCGTCAAGGTACATGCTGCGCGCGCGGAGGTTATCTCCCTGATCTTCAAGCTTGTCAGGCGGAGTCGTATCCAATGGGAGGAGTTGAATGGCGGGCGGTGCTTCTTGTAACCCTGCCGCCGATGCAGGTTCTTGTTGTTGCGACGCATCCGTTTGTGCCGCGAGAGGCAGCGCGACGAAGAATAGTACGATCAGCACCAAGCTAATACGCGACAACTGACACCTCCTTCGATCACCATGCAACCAGGCCGGGCCGCTACAGTAAGGCCCATCTGGACCCGTGTGCCACATATTTAACTCCACTTTCGCTATTTGTGGGGCTGGATTCTATCCCGTCTTCCATGACTTCCGTCCCTGAACTTTTTGGAAAACCCCACTTATCCCCGTTTGCCTAGACACCGGGCCGGCCAACAGGGTTCCCGGATTTCGTTTACGATGCTGGGCGTGCCTTCAGGCACCCGGAATCTTTCCATGAAACAGGTAGCAAGTTGGGCATTGGAAACAGCTCGATTGCGTGGAGCGTCACTCTGCGAGGTGCGCATCGTCGACGAGCGCGACCGCATGCTCGCGACCAAGAATGGCAAAATCGGCAGCGCTTCGGATAGTGAGTCCATAGGCTGCGGCATCCGTGTCATCGCCAACGATGGCTTCGGATTTGCCGCCACCGAGGACCTCTCGCGCGAAGGCATGCAGCGCTGCGCTGCCGAAGCTGTCGAGGTCGCGAAGGCCTCCGCCCGCGTGCAGTCGAGTCAGTTGCGCCTGGCGCCGGAGAAAGCGGTTCAAGTCGACTGGTCCTCGCCCTGCGAAATTGATCCTTTCGGCATCTCCATCGAGCAGAATCTCAATTTGCTCATGAAAATAGACGCCGAGCTCCGCGCCGTACAGGGCGTCACCCTTGCCGAAACCAATCTTAATTTCCGCCGCTACGAGCAGTGGTTTTACAACAGCGAAGGTTCCGAGATCCACCAGACGCGCACCACGACGGGCGCTGGCTTCGCCGCCTACTCCTTTGCCGGTGAGCAGATCATGAAGCGCTCCTACCCAAACTCCTTCGGCGGACAATATCAGAACCGCGGCTACGAGTTGATTGCTGAGCTGAAGCTCGTCGAGAATGCTCGCCGCATCGCCGAACAGGCCGTTGCTCTGCATAAAGCCGACCAATGTCCAGGAGGCCGCTCCACCATCGTTCTCGATTCTTCGCAGGTCGGACTCCAGATCCACGAATCCATCGGCCATCCCATCGAACTCGATCGTGTTCTCGGCATGGAGGCAAACTTCGCAGGAACTTCGTTCCTCACCCTCGACAAACTCAACACGCTCAAATATGGCAGCGAGCTGGTGAACGTTGTCGCCGACGCCACCGAATCTCACGGACCGGGCCTCGGCACTTTTGCCTACGACGACGAGGGCGTACAGGCGCAGTGCATCCCGATCATCACCTACGGCCAGTTCCGCGGATATCTTTCTTCCCGCGACACCGCAGCCATTGTCGGCCTCAACCGTAGCGGCGGCTGCATGCGCGCCGAAAATTGGGCGCGTGTCCCCATTGTGCGCATGACCAACGTCAGCCTCCTTCCCGGCGAAAAGCCGCTCACCTTGGAGCAACTCATCGCCGACACTGACGACGGTATCTACATGGAAACCAATCGCTCCTGGTCCATCGACGACAAGCGGTACAACTTTCAGTTTGGCTGTGAAATCGGTTGGGAAATCAAGAACGGCAAACTTGGCCGAATGCTGAAGAACCCGTCCTACTCAGGAATAACCACCGAGTTCTGGAACTCACTCGATGCCACCTGCTCACGAGACCAGTGGACCTTGTGGGGCACGCCCAACTGTGGCAAAGGTCAACCGCAGCAGGTCATGGGCACCGGCCACGGCGCCGCACCTTCCCGCTTCCGCAATGTGCAGGTCGGCAGCGCCTACAAGGGAGCTTAGGATGCTGAAGCGAGAACAAGCACACGATATCTTCGAGCGTCTTCGCCAGCAAAGCTCCTGCGACGAGATCGAACTCCTCATCGGTGGGGGGGCGTCGGCACTGACGCGTTTCGCCAACAACGGCATCACGCAAAACGTCGCTGAAGAAAACTATTCGCTCTCTGTACGTGTAAACCTCAACGGCCGCACTGCGCGTGCCACCACCAACAAAACCGACGACGAAAGCCTTCGCCGCGTCGCCGCGCAAGCCGAAGCGCTGGCCCGCGTACAGCAGCGCGATCCCGACCTCCTGCCGATGCCCACTCCGCAGGAAGTAACCCAGCATGCGCAGGACGTTCCCTCTCAGCCGCCAAACCGCTACTTCGAAGCCACCGCCGCCATCACCGCTGCCGATCGCGCCGCGCAGGTCGATCGCGTGGTTCAAGCAGGGAAGAAGCACGGTTACACTTCGGCGGGAACCTACTCGTCGGGTCGTCACGTCGAGGGCTTGTTCAACTCCTGCGGAGTCGCCCAGTGGCACCAGCAGACCAGTGCGGAAGCTTCGATCACGATGATCGCCGCGAACTCCTCTGGATGGCAGAAGGCCAACTCGCCCAATGCAGCCGACGTCGACGCCCCCGCAATCGCCGAAATCGCTGCCGAAAAGGCACGCCTCTCTGCTGACCCGAAGGAAGTTCCTCCCGGCAAGTACACCGTCATTCTCGAGCCGGCGGCCGTCCTCGACATCGTCGGATTCATGTTCTGGGATTATTCGGGTCTCGCGCTCCTCGATCAGCGATCATTTCTTAACAACCGCATCGGCACGAAACTCTTCGACGATCAAATCAATATCTACGACGACGTGTACCATCCCATGCAAACCGGTTCGGTGTTCGATGGCGAAGGCGTCCGTCGTCGCCGTGTTCCGCTCGTTCAGAACGGCGTTCCGGTCCGCGCAACCTATTCCCGGGCTAGCGCCGCGCTAATGAAAAAGTCCGAACTGGCCTCGACCGTTGGCCCCGTCGAGGTCACCGGACATGGCTTTCCGCTGCCGAACGAAATGGGCGAGGCGCCCATCAACATCGTCTTCGCCCCTCCGCAACGGCCCGAAACTGTTGACGAAATGGTTAACAATACCGAGCGAGGAATTCTGGTTACCCAGCTCTGGTACATCCGCGAGGTCGACCCTTACGAGAAGATCCTCACCGGCATGACCCGTGACGGCACCTTCCTCGTCGAAGGCGGCAAAGTGATACACGGTCTGCGGAATTTTCGCTTTAATGAGGGCCTCATTCACATGCTTTCGAATGTGGAAGCCATGAGCACGCCCGTCCGGGCGAGCGGTGAAGAGAGCTTCGACATGGTCGTCCCTGCGCTGAAGGTACATGGCTTCAATTTCACCGAAGTAACTAAGTTTTAGTATCTTTGGGTCATGGGCAGATTGCTTGAAACGCCCGCCGGGCAATGGGTTTCATGGATTTGTAAATTTCTGTTTCGGTTTATACTCTCGGCCACTTCATCGCTCGCATACTTTGGTAACGTTTCCAGCGCCTATGGCGGCGGGTATAGTTCCTCTCGTCCATGAACGCCATACTTGCAGCATCGCTCGAAATGCGAAGCGCAGTTCGGTTCCCCATCCAACTGCCCGTCGCGATTCACTCCAACTCGGGAACTTGCCAAGCCACGACCACGGACATCTCTGCCGGCGGAGTTTTGTTTCATTCGGAAGCCCCGCTGGCCGTCGGTTCCACCATTGAATTCACCATAAACATGCCCGGCTCCGTCGTCGGTGCGTCAACAGATGTGCTGGTGAATTGTGTGGGACGCGTGGTACGCTGCTCCGAAGAGATTTCGGGGCCGGCCGATGTAGCCGCTGTGATCGACGACTACGCGTTCGAACGCCGGTGACCCCGACAGGGTCGGATGTCGAGCGAAAAATCCAAGTCCACGAACGGTAGTACTCCAACCGCTATGCCGGAGCATGGCCGCGACGTTATCCGCGTCATCATTGCTGATTCCGAGGCCATTTTCCGCGTCGGTATTCGCAAGATCTTCGCCTTGGAGGACGATATCCGCGTTGTCTCGCAAGCCGAGAACCTGGCGCAGACCGCCGCCGCCGTCCAGAAGTTTCCCACCGACGTGCTTCTCTTCGAAATCACCCTCTCGAATAACGCCGGCGAAGCCATCTCTGAAATCGTTGAAAAGTCGCCAAAAACCAAGGTCATCGTTGTCGGCAACGAGATCGGCGAGCAGCATACCTGTGATCTCCTACGTCGCGGCGTTACCGGTATCCTCTCGCGTTCCGTATCGCCTGACCTGCTGGTGCGCTGCATTCGCAAAGTCCACGCGGGCGAAACTTGGCTCGACAATCGCGGCGTCAACTGGGTCATCGAGGCCTATCGCGCGCAGGCCGCTCAACTCATGGCCCCGCGCAACCAGCCACGCCTCAGCGAGAAGGAACTCCAGATTATTTCTGGCGTCACCCAGGGCATGAAGAACAAGGACATTGCCCAGGAAATCGGCACCACCGAGCAAGTTGTGAAGAACTACCTGCGCAAGGTGTACGACAAGCTCGGCGTCTCCGACCGCCTCGAACTCGCCCTCTATTGCATGCATCACCGCCTCCTGGAAAAAGCCCGGAATGCGGTCATGAATCCTGCCGAACAAGGCAGGCCGGCTGTCGTCGCCCAGTCGATCCCGGTAGGCTCCGCGCCCGAACCCTCTAAACCGAATCCCACCAACCAGCGCTAAGGCAATCCAGCCCCGGTAGCTTCCCACCGCCATCGCCCGGGTGTACACTCCGCTGTCGCAAATTCCTTACCCAAACTGATCGGAGATTGTGATGAAAGGCGATCCCAAGGTAATTGCAGTGCTCAGCGAGGTCTTGAAGGCCGAGTTGACCGCCATCAACCAGTATTTTCTCCATGCTGAGATGTGCGAAAACTGGGGCTACGAACGTATGGCCAAGAAGGTCCGCAAGGAATCCATCGAAGAAATGGTCCACGCGGAGAAATGCATCGAGCGCATCCTCTATCTCGATGGCACTCCCAATATGAGTGACTACTTCAAGATCAACATCGGCACCACGCTCCACGAGCAGCTCAAAAACGACCTTGAACTCGAGTACACCGCCGTGAAGCGCCTCAACGACGGCATGCGCATCGCCGAAGACCACCACGACAATGGCTCGCGCGACCTGCTCGAACACATCCTGCTCGACGAAGAACACCACATCGACTGGCTAGAAGGGCAGCTGCACGCCATCAACGAAATGGGAATCCAGAACTATCTCGCGCAGCAGTTGATCAACGTCGAGGAAGAGAAGTAGCCATCCGAATACGCTACAATTGAGATAGCCCGCCGGCAGCCGCGCTGCCGGTGTTTTTCGCTTCCCAACGGAGAGGTGGCCGAGTGGCTGAAGGCGCACGCTTGGAAAGCGTGTTTAGGGGAAACTCTAACGTGGGTTCGAATCCCACCCTCTCCGCCATTAAGTCGCTAATATCCGAGCAGTAAATGCAATGGGCGAGAAATGCGCAGAATATGCGGCCTTTCGCGATGCTTTCCATCTGCAACCAAACCGGAGAGCTGCCCGTGCATGCCGCAGTAGGGCGGACTAACAGCGTTCTCTCTGATTGGCACTTTGGCAGTTCGGTTTCAGGCCCAATCCGCACCAGAGAAATTAAGAGACTCGCTGCTCGGCAGATGTGCTAGTGCGAACCCTTGCTCGAACGGATCGTCGATCACGCGTACTACAAGGCTATCATGCGGGGTCCACGGGCACGGCGCGAGGCGTGCATATGGAAGCAGTTGGTAATCGTCAGGCCGCTTCTTCCCTCCCTTTTTCTTTCCGCCGACGCTTCCTCATTGCCAATCCAATTCTTTTCCGGCCTCTAACGGTGGGCGCGATTGCGCTTCTACTCGTAACGCAGTGCGACGATCGGGTCGAATCTAGTGGCGCGGAAAGCTGGGACAACGGACGCCAGCACTGCGACGATGGCCATGAGCACAGCGGCTGTCCCCAACGCCCACGGATCAGAGGGAGCAACGCCGTAAAGATAGCTGCGCAAGAGGCGCTCAAGGCCCAACGCGCCGGCCACCCCGATCAGGACACCCAAGCCGCCAAAAACGATTCCCTGCCGCAACACGAGTTGAAGAATGCTGCGGCGACTTGCACCCAGGGCGAGCCGAACCCCGAATTCCTGGCGGCGCTGCGTGACGCCATACGCGATCACGCCATAGATCCCGACCATCGCCAGCAGCAACGCCAGGCCCGCGAAGATGCTAAGCAGGGTCATATCGAATTGCCGGGTTGCGACACTGGCCGAGCGCACTTCATCCATGGCGCGGGCGTGGCCGGCCGCGATGGTTGGATCAATGGCGGAGAGTTGCTGCTGCACCGCACGCGCCAGGGTCAGCGGCTCGGCGGAAGTTCGCACCACGATGCTGGTTGGGAAATAGCTCGCGTACAGGTTTAACGCATCCGACGGCGACTGGCTTAACGGGATGTAGATCAACAGTTCGGGAGGCTGGTCGAGATAGGACTTGACGTCGCCTACTACTCCCACGACCTCGCGTTCGACATCGAACAACTTAAGTTTCCTGCCAACCGGGTTTGCCCCCGCGAAGAGGTGGTTGGCGGCGGAGCGGCTGACCACGGCAATCGGCGGCGAACCGCCGTTATCAGACTCTGACAACGCGCGGCCCAGGACGATGGGAATGCCCATGGTTCGAAAATACTCGGGCTCAATCATGCGCGGTCCAAAGGCGACCTGCACGGTTTTGCCGTCGACGGAAACTCCAGCGTTTCCCCCACGCTCGAGTGGGAGACCGGCAGCGACAACGGATGCCGACTGCACCGCGGGCAACGCCCTCACCCGGCGCAGGACTTCAGCGTAGAGGCGGTCGCTGGTGGCCGCGGAGTTGTAGCGCGCGCCGCCGAGCCACACTTCGAGAGAAAGCACGCGGCTGGGATTGAAACCGGGATCTGTTTTCAGTACGTGCGAAAACGTTTCAATCAACAGAGCCGCGCCGGTCAGCAACACCATGCAAAGTGCCACTTCGCCTACGGCGAGCGTTGAACGCAGGCGGCCGTGCTCTCGTCCGGTGCCGGTGCGCGCAGAGCCCTCGCGGAGTTTTTGCTGGATCTCTCCTGCCGAAGCGCGGAACGCGGGCGCCAGGCCGAAGACCATGCCGGCAAATACGGCGATGCCGAGCGTGAAGGCAAAGGCGGGGGCGTCGAGGTGGATCTCAGAGAGCCGCGGAAGATCGGATGGAGTGAGGGCGAGCAGAAAGCGCATGCCGATGCCGGCTAGCAGCAGCGCCAGCAATCCCGCAGCGAAGGACAGGAGAACGCTTTCCGTGAGCAGTTGCCGAATGAGTCGCGCGCGGGAAGCACCTAACGCCGCGCGGACCGCCAGTTCGCGGCCACGTACCTGGGCGCGCCCGAGGAGAAGGTTTGCGACATTGGCGCACGCGATCAGCAAAACGAAGCCGACCGCTCCAAACAGCGTGAGCAACATAGGTCGGACGCCGCTGGCCAGCATCTCCTGGTAAGACTGGAGGCTGAGTACCATGCCCGGGCCAAGCTCCTGCGGAAATTCCTTACGAAAGTCGGTCGTGAGATTTCGCATTTGTGAGGCGGCCTGCGGCAGCGACGTTCCGGCGCGCAGCCGGCCGAGAATGGCAATGTTCTCGCCAGAACCCACCGTTTTCCCGACCAGCGCAAGCGGCGTCCACACCTCGGTTTTGCCGGGAATGATGGGATCATCGTTCAGAAGTTCAAGTTGCCGCGGCATCACTCCAATTACCGTGTAGGGCTCCGCACCGAGGGTGATGGTCTGGCCAACAATGTTCGGATCGCCCCCAGCCTGCCGCTGCCATGTGGGGTAACTCAGAATCGCCACCCGGGAACCATTGCCCCCATTGTCTTGCGGAACGAAATCGCGTCCGAGCATCGGTTGAATTCCAAGGACGCGAAAGTAATCCGGCGACACGGGCGCTGCTTTCACCCGAACCGTGTTGTTATGCACGCCGAGATTGAAACCGACCACCGTGTAGCCGGCCAGAGATTCGAACCCGGTGGCGTGCTCTTTGAGGAACGCGAGCTGCGAGTATGTGACATCCTGCTCGTCGCTGCCACGCGGCGAAGATTGCGTGAGCTGCACGATGTTCTGTGGCTGCGGGTAGGGTAACGGCCGAAAGACCACCCCGTAGACGATGCTGAAGATGGCCGTATTGGCGCCAATCCCAAGCGCCAGCGTGAGAACGGAAATGATGGTGAAGCCTGGATTCTTCGCGAGCACGCGGATCCCGTAGCGGACATCCTGGAGCAGGGTTTCTACGAACGGGAGACTGCGCTGCGCGTGGTAGGTTTCTTGGATGACCTCCGCTGAGCCGAATTTGAGTAACGCCTGGCGGCGGGCTTCGTCAGGCGCCATGCCGGCACGAAGGTTTTCCTCCGTTTGCAGCGCGATATGCTCCTGAATTTCTGCACGCAATCGCGCATCGCCGCGGTCGCCGGTGAATAAGTTGGTAACCCGAACGAAGAACCCCCTCAGTTTCATTTGAATTGCTCCGAATTGGCGGCGAAGAAGCGGCCGATGATTTCGGCCGTCTGCTGCCAATCGCGAGCCTCGGCCTGCAATTGTCTGCGCCCGGAGCGCGTGAGCTGGTAGAACCGGGCTTTGCGGTTGTTCTCGGAAGCGCCCCACTCGGAAGCCACGGATCCTTCTTGTTCTAGCTTGAGCAGAACCGGGTAGAGCGTGCCTTGATTGACGGCGAGTAGGTCGCCACTGATCTGCTCGATGCGGCGGGCGATGCCGTAACCGTGTAAGGGCCCGAGAACATCGAGGGTTTTTAGCACCATGAGCGCGAGAGTGCCCTGTAGAACGTCGGCCTTTTCCTTCATGATCAGCTCCGTTGGGTTTCCAACAGGTACTGCAACGGAGGATAGCAGCTTTCCTCTGGGAAACCAACAGGTATCAAGCGAGTGAGACCTGAGCCCAGGTATCGGATGTCGAGAGAAACGATCAGTTCACTGGCATCGTAGAGCCGTCATAGCTGTCATATCGGTCTTCACCGCGGGTGGCATGATTTTGATCAAATGGTGATGTTGCCGGGAACGGCTCGCGCTGGCGCTCCTCCGCAGTGGTTCTGCCGATGGTTAATTGACTTGGATGTACACCGCGGGAGAAGCGAGATGCCCGCCAACCGAATCATCTTCAACCACCACGACCCGGTGCGTGCCGCTGGACATCGGCACACTTGCTTTCATCGTGTCCACGGTAGCGGGGGCGAAGTCGCCATACTTTTTGCCATCGATCCACAATCCATAACGAAGCACGCTGCCGTTGGCGGCTTTGCCGCTGGCTTCTACTTTCACAGGAGAGTTATAGGTACTGTCTGAGAGCGGTGAGCAAAGGTGAACGCCAGGGCTGGCCGGCGGCGCGCAGGCGGGTGCCCCGGTGTTCAGATACAGGATTATGGCAGTGAAGCCGGTGTTGTAGTTCACCTGGAAGGTGGCAATGTCGGGCTTGCCGTCCTGGTTGAAGTCGGCGGTGACGACGGCATCGGGTTCCGCGGCCGCGGTCCAACGTTGCGACTCGACATAGTTGCCCGAGGCGTCGGGCTTCAAGAGCGCGATGCCGGGAGTGGGAGGCTTGCAGCAGTCCGGGGCCTGCGTGAAACCGACCACTGCTTCCCACTTACCGTCCTGATCGAAATCGGCCGCGCCGCCTGGGAAGACCTCGCTGAGATATCCGCCTGCGTAGGTGTTCACGCTAAAGACCTGCTTGAGAGTGAAACTTCCCCCACCATTGTTGATGAGGAACTCCATGTTGCCGGTTGTGGAATCCTCGGCCCCGAGCACGACGTCGAGTCGGCCATCGCCGTTCACGTCCGCGGTATAGGGAAGATGATTGACGCTGCGATCGCTCTCCGTAATCTCCTTGACCGAATAGTGGCCGGCCTTGTCGCTGGTCCCGTAGTAGATCGTGCCCGCACCCGCCGAGCATCGACCGATCATCACCATGTCGACGCGGTCCGCTTGCTCGAAGTCGCCGCCCGCTCCCCGGTCAAGCCAGCAGGTCTGTGAAGGAAAATTTTTCGCGGGAAGCGGGATGTTGGACTGCGTGACGCTGCTCGAAATCGTCCCACTACCGCTCCCGAAGAAGGTTGT
>DASYAU010000043.1:0-16281 GCA_036501185.1 Candidatus Korobacter sp.
ACCACTGGAAAGAGGTCCTCGGTCGATACAGGTTTGTGCGTGGCAAGCTGATCAACCGAGAGAAAAACCAGACGCTGCTGAGCAGGACCGTCCTAGCAGTAATTGCCGCGATCATTGATGCTGGCTACCCCGAGAGCTCCGTGACAGTTTCGACAAAGTATCTGATGACCCACCCAAAGCACGCTATCGGGGTCACCGAGATGAGGAACCCGGAGTTGTGGGCGGGCCTGGGCAAACTTTGCGCACTCGGACCAGAAACGCAGCAGATCGCGAAGCGTATCCATGAGGGATGCGTGCTTGCCAATTCCCAGCTCCTTCCTCCAATGAGCATTCCAGCAACCGTTGATGAAGTTTTAGCGTATCTCGGATTCCCGCAAAAGGCTCGTTCGGTCGCGGCGATCCCGGGACGATGAACCTAGAAAACTGAAAAAAACGATAGGAACAATCGGGACTTTGTCCGCTGAGACGTCCAGCCGAAGCTGCCGCCGCACTCGCGGCACTAGCGCTCCCCGGAGTGGAGTCATCCATCGCCTCGCCCTGATCGCTCGCTAGGCGTGCAGTCGCATACGAACTCAATTGAGCGAGCAGTTGGCCACTTTCAGCCACAGAATCGCCTGACGTTCGCCTTCGGGATGCGATCGAAAGGCTAATCGAAATGACTGATTGCAGTTCCCCGGCCGGCGATTCGGTCTAAAGCTCTCTGCGATGCTTTTGCTATGTGCAACTTACGGACCCATCGAGGTTTAGCGCGTCAAAACCGTACCAAGAGTTCGAATCCCTCTCCCTCCGCCAGCAAGTCCTTATTCTCCAGGTAGCTTACGAGCAAGACCCGGAAAGCCCGCCGAACTGCGGGCTTTTGCGCGATTGTCAGCGTGAAGCTGCACCGGAGAGCAAGCGACGCGTCTTACGGCGCCGGCGAAGAGGGGCGTTCTCTCCAAACGCTAGAGCGGCAGTGCGGTTTCGAGGAGAATTTGCACCGGAGAAATTGTCTGACTCATTGCCCGGCGAATGATCCGGTGCGAACTTGAACCCTTCTAACCCTTCTTGGGTTTCGCCCGCTTTGCGGCCTTCGGCTTTGCGCTGGAGGCCGTTTTCTTGGCCTGGAACAGCGTGGTCATCGCAGCGGTGAATTTGGCTGCGGCTTCCCGCCCTTCGGTGTATTCTTTGGCGGCCTTCATAGACACGATTATATGCCTCAAGATCAACGGTATGGTTGGTTGGCGCTGGGTGTATTCGCATTATTAGCTT
The DNA here is from genome assembly GCA_036501185.1 of Candidatus Korobacter sp. Classification (GTDB taxonomy): domain Bacteria; phylum Acidobacteriota; class Terriglobia; order Terriglobales; family Acidobacteriaceae; genus Korobacter. Next base: position 1,249 of record DASYAU010000043.1, read on the forward strand.
TCCTGAATCCACAAAAGGAAACACGCGAAGCCGTACATCCAGAGGAATCCGCAAGCAATATAGATCACGGCCCCAATGGGCGGAGCGGTTTTGCTCTGAAGTCTGCCCCACCCCCACCACATTCCAACAATTCCAATGGGAGCAAAGAAGATCGCCCACTGTGGGAAAAGTTTGCTGCGGTTACCGTTTGCCTTTCTTGACCGCATGGGTGGGCGTGTACCGGTTTCCCGCATCATCGAACAGAATGCCGGTTAACAAGCTGGCACTCTTCGGCTTGCTGCGGCTCCGGTTTCCTTCACGCGATCGTTCCACAGGGGATCGGGCATCTCCACCTTTGCCCAGCTATAGGTTTTGTACTGTGAGAAGTCGGCGTGATGGTCATAGTCGGTTTTGACATCAATCGCATATCCACTCGTTGCCAATGCTATGAGAAGAGCAACCAGGATACTTACGCGAATCTGAAAATTCATGGGTTCATCCATCCTTTGAGGACTACGCAAAATCAACGATCTAGGCTTCCATCGTAGTTTCGCGGATTGTTCCAAACAATTATGCGTAAGGAAAATGTTGCCTTCCGCGAGACCTCTTATTTGAACGCGGAGCTAAGGAGACAGCGAACGATAAGACTTTGGCAATAGAGGCGGTTATGTTCTTGGAAGGGGAGGGTTCGCGACGGCCTTGAGGATGGATGCGGCGCCGCGTAATGCATGTGCGCATCGATCATGCCCACTGGAAGTGGGATGCCAGCGTCGTCGCCGGCATCTGTTGCGCATAAAGTGCGTCGCTGGGAGCGGGAGGCAGCCCGTTCACGAGCCGGATTCGCAGGTGGTCTCCGGGAGAAAGTTGCAGCCGCATCCCGCCGTACGGCGAAGCCTTCGCGGATCCTGCCGGGCATTCGTTGCTCGCTGTGGTGCGAGGGCACACTTCATAGACCCACGCTGTCGGCCGATAAGAGCCGAGCGTGATCGACTGCGCCTTCGCGACCATGGTCAGCGAAAGCTCTCCCTGCGAGCTCGCAAACACCGGAGGTTCACGCAGTTCGTTTGTGCTCTGGCCTTGCAGAACTGAGAACGTCGAAAGAACAATTAGGCTTGTCCCAGCGAACCGCAACGCTCGCATCTTTCACCCCCCGGCGAAAGTGGGATTCGGGAACGTTGGCGCATGCTGCTGCAGGATTCTTAAGAACGGGTAAAACATCGTATTACGAAGGCATAGCAAGCCGCGTGCAACGTTTGCACATCGGCTTGAACACCCCGCGAGCGGCTTTGGACAGCAGCGCTATGCTTGTGCCGGCAGCTTGACCAGTTGTTGTGGATGGATGTACAGCTTCGATCGATCGATCTTTTCCGGCGGTGTTCGCTGCGGTGGCGTCATCTCGTACTTCACTGGCGCGCGATGTTCCGCAATCTGCCTCTGCGCGTTATATACGCTGTCGAACTTGAACAGCATCTTCACGAAGTTGGTCTGCCCGCGCATCAACAGCTTCGCCGCAATCGATGTCGCATCCAGCGCCGCTCGCCAGCCCATGTATTTCATGGTCATCGCTTTCTGCGTCATTACCAGTTGACGATAGAACTCCTCCAGCGGCAGCTTCGTCGGCATGACTGCGTGTTGCACATCGAATAGCCGGTAATCGCGCGTGCTGAATTCGCGTTCTTCCGTTAGCCACGATTCCGTTCCCGGGTACGGCGTATTGACGGATATCGATACGATCTCCGGCACCGACAGCGACCACTCCCTCACCGCCGCAAACCTCGCCTCGTCCCAGCTCGGGTCTGCAATGATGTTCAGCGCAACCGTGATCCCTTCCTTGCGCGTGAACTCCAGCGCCTCTAAGTTCTTGTTCGCTGTCGTCCGCTTCCGGTTCGCCTTCAGCCCCTCGTCGTCAATCGCTTCTAGGCCAAGGAACATGTACTCCAGCCCGAGCTTTCGCCAGTACTTGAACACTTCTTTGTTGCGCAGCAAAACGTCCCCGCGCGTCTCGAGGTAGTATTCCTTCTTGATATTTCGCTTTTCCAGCTCTCGCCCGATCGCAAACCCGTGTTCAGCCTCGATGAAACAAACGTCATCCACCAGGAACACGCCCGGTTCTTTGATCCTCCCCAGCTCCTCCGCTACTGACTCCGGACTGCGCTTGCGATAGCTGCGGCCGTAAAACGTCCACGCGCTGCAAAACACGCAATCCCACGGACATCCGCGCGTGCACTCAATCGACGCCGCTGGATCGAGCACACCGATGAAGTAGCTCTTCCGTTTCGCCAGCAGTTCCCGCGCGGGCGCCAGCTCATCCAGCGACTTCACCATCTCCGCATGTGGACCTTCACCGTCGAGCGTCACCACACCCGGCAACGTGTGGATCCGGCTGCGGTCTTCCATCGCCGCTTCCAGCAACCGGGGCGCAATGCCTTCACCCTCGCCGCGCACCACGCAATCAATGTTCCCATCGCCGTGTCGCAGGAGGTCTTTCGCCGTGAACGAAGCGCTATGTCCGCCGACGAAAAAGAAAACATCCGGCTGCTTCCGCTTCGTTTCAATCGCAAGGTCAACCACCTCCGGCACGTTGGGAAGGTAGTTCAGCGAAAATCCAATCGCATCCGGCTTCCAGTCCGCGATGGCTTTGAAGTAATCCGCCTGCGTAAACACCTGCAGATCGATTACCCGCACGTCGAAACCCGCAGCCAGGCACGAAGCCGCCACCAATTCGAGCCCAATCGGCTCGAGCCGCAAAAACACCTTCGACGACATCAACGCACTAGGATGAACGAACAGAACCTTCGTTTTTTTCGTCGCGACACTCATGGGTGTTGAATCACCTCATTGTAGGAACCGAAACAGGCCTGTGTTGTTGGATAGCGAGCAGGTTTTGGAATTATGCCTGAAATTCGGCGTGAACGTGCGGAAATCGCCAGCGACTAGAGCGCCGCTCCCCGAATTGAGGCGTCAATCACCTCGATAAAGTGCCGCGAAGGAATGGTGTGCCCCATTTCCCCTAGCTCTTTGGTGATCTGCAGCAGGCACCCGGGATTCCCCGACACCAGCATCTTCGCCTTGCTCTTCGCTACATGCTCAGCTTTGCGATGACCCAAATCGTGAGCGGTTGCCGGTTCCACCAGGTTGTAAACGCCAGCCGATCCGCAACAAATGTTCGCCTCCGGCAGCTCCACCAACTCCAAGCCAGGAATTGCGGTGAGCAAATCCCGCGGCTGCGTCCGAATCTGCTGCGCGTGCAGCAAGTGGCAGGAATCGTGATACGCGGCGCGCACTGCCAGCGGATGCCGCTCTGCCTGCGCCGGCAACATCGTCAGGATCTCCGAGATGTCTCGGCACTTTGCTGCGAATGCCTTCGCCCTTTCCGCATACTGCGCATCGTCCCGCAAGAGATATCCATATTCCTTTAAATTCGATCCGCAACCCGCGGCGTTCACCACGATGTAATCAAGCTCAAGCCCCGCAAAGCTATCAATCAGTTTTCGCGCCGCATCGACCGATTGCTCCTCACGTCCCACATGCGTCGCCAGTGCTCCGCAGCATCCTTGCGACGGTGGAATGTAGATATCGCATCCCTCGGATTGCAGCACACGAATCGTCGCCGCGTTGATGTTGTCGAAGAACACTCGCTGCACGCACCCGAGAATGATGCCGACCTTCATCCGCGCCGCGCCTTTCGCTGCAATCTTCGCCGGATATCCGAATCCCTGGAACGGCGCGCGAATCGGCGGCAATAGCGAATCCATCTGCTGCAACCGCTTCGGCAACAGTTGCACGAACCCGCTCTTATAGAGCAACCATCGCAGCCCGGAGCGCTGATAAAGCCACAGCGGCAGCGACATCCACCGCAATCGCCGCGGATGCGGAAACAAATGAAAAATTAACCAGCGCGTGAACCGGTCCCACCAACCTCGCCGGTGATGCCGCTCCACCTGAGCTCGCGTTGCCTCGATCAGCTTGTCGTATTTCACGCCCGAAGGGCATGCCGTCATACACGACATGCAGCCCAAACAGCGGTCAAAGTGCGCGACGAAACTTTCATCCATCCCGCTAATCTTGCCGTCAGCGGCGGTCTTCATCAGGTAAATACGCCCACGCGGCGAATCCATCTCCTCATGCCACAGAACATAGGTAGGACACGCTGGCAAACAAAACCCGCAGTGCACGCACTCGCGGATCAAGTCGTCATCTGGAGGATGATGCGGATCAAACAGTGATTCCAATTTCACCGTGTCGTGCGGTGCCAACCCGTCCACTAAATCCCTCCCACAAAACGCCCGGGACTCAGTGTTCCCTTGGGATCGAATTGCTGCTTCACCCGCACCATGACGGGAAATGCACTCCCACCCTCCCCGAACACATCGATCTGTCTCCGGATCTCCAACGGCGCCGCGAGCACTGAAAGCGTCCCTCCAATCAGCCGGACGTCTGCTCGAAGAGAATTTAAGGAACTCAGCAACTGATCTCCAGCTCCTTCGCATCGCGCCACACCGAGTCCCAACGACTGCGCCATCACGTCCGTCCTCGTAAACTTCGCACGAATGACATTGATGCACTCTGCAATCTTCGTGGGCACTACGCTGAATTTCAGTACCAGCGCGGAATCCGCAGCCGCGCAAATCCGCTCACGATCGCTCCAGACATCTGTTGCCTCAACCGTTGAAGCTCCCGCCGCCACCTGCGTCGCCCGCTTTACCTGCGCCTCAATGCCCTCCCGCAATCCCTCGAACAGCAAATCCGCCACAGCCCCCGGACTCTCACCAGCCCGCATCTGCATCCCCGCGGGAACCAGCGTCGTATCAGCAATCGCGACCATGAACTGGTTCGCCTCTGCCGCATCGCCGAACAAAAATGAAAGTGTCTTCGTATTGTGCGGCAGGGGATACGTCCGCAGCGTCACCTCGGTGATCACACCCAGCGTTCCAAACGATCCTGTGAACAGCTTCGGCAAGTCGTAACCTGCGACGTTCTTAACCACGCGCCCGCCGCTCTTCGCCACCGTCCCATCGGCCAGCACCACCGTCGCGCCAAGTATCAAGTCGCGCACACTTCCAAATCGCACCCGTAACGCGCCGCTATCATTGGCCGCAATCACACCACCCACCGTGCTTTTTTCGGGCCACAATGCGTCGAGTGGCCAGCGCTGTCCATGCTTCGCCAACTCGGTCCGTAATGCAGCTACCGTCGTGCCTGCCTCGACGGTCACCGTCATGTCCTGCCATGCGTGCTCGATGACCCGGTTGAACTTCTCGAGCGAGAGCACCAAATCCACTGCGTCGGACGCGTTGCCCCACCCCAGTTTCGTGCCGCTCCCCCGCGCCACCACCCGCATGCCGTTCTCATTCGCCCACCGCAACCCCGCCGAAACCTGTTCGGTACCCTCAGGGATCGCAACCCGCGTAGGCAAAGTCCCATCCACTGCATCGCTATCCTGCGATGCGCGCACCGCCGCCTGCGCCTCCAACTCGCTCCAGCGCGGCGCCACCCTCGGTTCCGATGTCGATGTAATTCCCATCAGAAGATCTGCGCCACTCCCGCACGCTCCAGCGGATGCGGTGTGTACACGCCCGGCTTATCCCCGCACAATCGCAGGCGAGGGAACAGTTTCCCCGGGTTCGACAAGTGCTGCGGATCGAAAGCGCACCGCACCAGTTGCATGGTGTCCAAATCTGGCTCCGCATACATCGTCGGCATGAAGTCCTTTTTCTCCTGCCCAACCCCATGCTCGCCCGTGATCGACCCGCCCGCGCTCACGCACAGCCGCAAAATGTCGCCCGACAATTTCTCCGCCAGCGCTTCTTGCCCCGGCACGCGCGCGTCGTAAAGCACCAGCGGATGCAGATTCCCATCGCCAGCGTGAAATACATTTGCCACTCTTAGTCCGGCCTCACCGCTCAGCCGCACAATCTCCTGCATCACTTCGGGCAGCTTCGTCCGTGGAATCACGCCATCCTGCACAATGTAGTTTGGCGAAACGCGCCCCATCGCCGCAAACGCCGCCTTCCGGCCCTTCCAAATCAGCATCCGCTCTTCGTCCGATTGCGCCAGTCGGATCTCCCACGCTCCCTGCATCGTGCACAATTCACGCACCCGCCTCATCAACTCATCCACTTCCGCCAGAGGTCCATCCAACTCCACCAGCAACAACCCGCCGGCCTTCGGATAATTCGGATGCACCGCTGCCTCGGCGGCCTCAATCGCCAGCGCGTCCATCATCTCGATTGCCGCCGGAAGCACGCCCGCCGCGATGATCTCGCTCACCGCCGCGCCTGCCGCGTTCGTCGTGTCGAACGCCGCCAACAGCGTCTGGATCACCTCCGGCTGCTTCACAATCCGCAGTGTGATCTTCGTCGCCACGCCGAGCGTCCCTTCGGAGCCGACGAACACGCCCATCAGGTCATATCCCGGGGCATCCAACGTCGTCGCTCCCAACTCCGCCACGGTTCCATCCGCCAAAACCACTTCCATCGCCACGACGTGCGTTGTCGTGAATCCATATTTCAAACAATGGGCGCCGCCCGAGTTCTCCGCGATGTTCCCGCCAATGCTGCACACCGACTGCGACGACGGATCAGGCGCATAGAAATATCCGTACGGCGCCACTTCCTGCGTCACCATCGCGTTGATCACGCCGGGCTCTACCACCACGCGTGCATTCGGAATATCGACTTCAAGAATGCGGTTCAACCGCGCCAGGCTCAGCACAATTCCGCCCTCAACCGGCAGCGCACCTCCGCTCAGCCCGGTTCCGGATCCGCGCGCCACGAATGGAACTTTGTATCGATTGCACGCCGCAAGGATCGGCTGTACCTGGTCGGCGTTCGATGGCAGCACCACTGCAAGCGGCATCTGCCGGAAATTCGTCAGGCCGTCGCACTCGTACGTGCGCAACTCGTCGGGCTGCACGATCAGCCCGCTCGGCGGCACGATCCGGCGCAGTTCTTGAAGGAAGGCGGAGTCCATGTTCTCTGGCTCCGAAAGAGTACTACGGCTTCAACTCCGACGCGAATCGCCTAAATCTCTGCCAGCACGCGATGCACAAGGTGTACCGCAATCGCGCCCTCGCCCACCGCCGACGCCACCCGCTTCACATTTCCCGCCCGTGCGTCGCCCACTGCAAACACGCCCGGCAGGCTCGTCTCTAGCATCTGCGGCCCACGCGCCAGCGGCCACGTTTTCGTCGCCGTATTCCCGGCTACCGGATCCAAATCCCGTCCGGTCAGGATGAATCCCTTATCGTCTAGCGCCACGCATCCCTGCAGCCACTCTGTTCGCGGCGATGCACCGGTCATCAAAAACACGTGTCGCAGCTCCTTCGTCGTCTTCTCTCCCGTGCTCCGGTCCACCCATGTCACCCGGTCGAGCGATCCGTTTCCATCGAGCGCGGTAATCTCCGTCTGAAAGTGCAATTCGATGTGCGGGTTCTCTGTGATCCGCTGAATTAAGTAGCGCGACATCATTGCCGACAGGTCTTTCGACCGCACCAGCATGTAAACCTTGCGCTCCGGCTGCGCCATGTACACCGCCGCCTGCCCCGCGGAATTTCCCCCGCCTACCACAATCACGTCGTCCGGCCCGCAGAGCTGCGACTCGATATAAGTCGCGCCGTAGTACACGCCCTGGCCTTCAAACCGCTTCAGGTTCGCAATTGGAGGCTTGTTGTACTGCGCGCCCGTCGCAATAATCACCGTCTTCGCCGCAATCGCATTCCCATCGTCCAGCACCACTTCATACGGACGCTTGCCGCACCGCAACTCAACGACCTTGTGTGCAATCATCATCCTCGCGCCGAACTTCTGCGCCTGCATCAGTGCTCGCGCCGCCAATTCCTGGCCCGAAACGCCCGTCGGGAAGCCGAGATAGTTCTCGATCTTCGAACTCGATCCCGCCTGCCCGCCCGGAGCCTCGGTCTCGATCACCAGCGAGTCCAATCCTTCCGAAGCCGCATAAACAGCGGCTGCCAGCCCCGAGGGCCCCGCTCCCACAATCACCACATCGCGCAATTGTTTCGGATCGACGTTAAGGTTCATCCCCAGGCAATCGGCGAGTTGCTGCGTGCTCGGATTCTTCAGCACGGTCTTCCCGCTGCAAACAATAACCGGGATCTCCGACACCTTCACGTCGAACCGGTCGAGCATCGCCTGCGCGCCCTTGTCGTAATCCAGGTCGAGATAGGTGTGCGGCTGTCCGTTGCGGCTCAAGAACTCTCTCAGTCGCAATGTATCCGCCGAGTGCCGCGATCCCAGCAGCACCAGGTTCCCAAATCCCGCCGTAACCAGCGCCACCCGCCGCAGGATGAACGCCCGCATGAAAATCTCGCTCAACTCCGCATCGCGATTCACGATCGAGCGCAAATTATCCCCGCTGATCTCGAGGAATTCGCCGGCCTCAGTCACCCGTCCGCGCACCAGGCTCCTCTGCCCGGAAATCATGTTGATCTCACCGGTAAAATGCCGCGCTCCGTGCGCCGTAATCGGCCGCTCGCCGCCGTCGATCGGCTGCACTATTTCCATTGCCCCCGACAGCATCACGAAAAACGATACGCTCGCGTCGTTAGGTTCGAACAGAATGTCGCCCGGCGACATCTTTCGGATCGTTCCGTAAGGTTTTAATCGCGCGATCTGCGCGTCGGTCAGTTCAGGAAATGTTTGGTTTGGGTTCAGCGCGCTCGGCACCGGCCAGGTCGACATAGCATTCCTTCCGCGACAAGAGATCGGTCTGTAGATGACCTCAATCCCCCATCCGATTCAGTCGATTACGATACGCCTGTTCTGTGAATTCAGCGCTGCACGTCGAGCTTGCCGGTGTAGATCGCCATCCCCACCACCGCATCCACATGGATCGCATCAAGCGCGTCAATTTCCTCCTGCGACCGGATCCCTCCCGCCGCAATCAGATTCTTCCGCGTCCGATTCCGCAGCTTCTCCGCAATTTTGAACGGGAAGCCCGCCAGCAACCCCTCAGTATCGATATGCGTGTATAGAAACCCTGCAACAAACGGATCCAGCGCCTCCATCATCTCTTCCGCAGTCAGCGCCGTCGCCTCCGCCCAGCCTCGCACCGCCACTTTCCCGCCGCGCGAATCAATTGCCGCCACAATGCGTCCGTCACAAGCCGCTGAAACCTTACTTGCGAACTCCACATCCGGCTTGCCCTCGCGGATCAACGACGACCCAAGGATCACCCGCTTTGCTCCCAGCTCGAGCAGCTCCCGCGCATAGTTCTCCTCGGAAATCCCCCCGCCCACCTGGCACGGAAGCCGCTTCAAAATCTTCTCAATCACCGGCCGATTATTCCCCTGCCGCTTCGCTGCATCCAGGTCAATCAACTGCACCAGCGGAAATCCCGCAAATTTCTCACACCACGCATCGAAGTCCGTCGTTTCATACGCTTTCGCCTCGCCCTGCACGAGCTGCACAATCTTCCCGCCCATCAAGTCAATCGAAGGAATCAGCATCCCGACCTCATCGGTATCCCCTCGGCCGCCAGCGAAGCTTTCAGTTGGTTGACATCGTGAATCCCGAAGTGAAAGATCGAAGCCGCCAGCGCAGCGTCAGCTCGCCCCCGCCGGAACACATCTACGAAGTGCGCTGCCGTTCCCGCGCCGCCCGACGCAATTACCGGGATCGACACTCGCGACGCAATCGCCGCGGTCAACTCGCAATCGAATCCCGTCTGCGTCCCGTCGCAATCCATCGACGTCAGCAAGATCTCTCCCGCCCCTCGGCGTTCGCCCTCTACGGCCCACTCCACCGCATCCAGCCCCGTTGGTGTTCTCCCACCAGTCTTGTAAACCTCCCAGCGATCGTCGCCGCGTCGCGCATCAATCGCCAGCACCACCGCCTGCGATCCAAAACGGTCTGCGATCTCCGTGATCAGAGTGGGATCCGCGATCGCCGCCGAATTGACCGCGATCTTGTCCGCGCCTGCTTCGAAAATCGCCTTCGCATCCTCCAGTGTCCGGATCCCGCCGCCCACGGTGAACGGAATAAACAGCTCCGCCGCCGTCTTCCTCACCGTCTCCAGCAGAGTCCCGCGTCCTTCATACGTCGCGGTTATATCGAGCAGCACAATCTCATCCGCGCCAGCCTCTGCATGCGCATGCGCCAACTCCGCCGGCGATCCCGCGTCGCGCAGGTTTACGAAGTTCACGCCCTTCACCACGCGTCCGTCCCGCACATCGAGGCATGCAATGATTCGCTTCGTCAGCATGCGAGCCTCGCAAAGTTGCGCAACATCGCAAGTCCAGCTTCACTTGACTTCTCCGGATGAAATTGCACCGCGAACGTATTGTTCTCTTCGGCGACCGCCGTGAACGGCGCGCCGTACTCCGTCACCGCCACAGTCTGCGCCACCACCGGAGCGAAGTACGAGTGCGTGTAATACACGAAACTGTTGTTCTGAATCCCTTCAAGCAGTCGCGACGTGTGCGTGATCTGGATCCGGTTCCAGCCCACGTGCGGCACGCGCGCATCAGCAGGGAAACGCACGCAATTTCCCGCGAAGCATCCCAACCCTGCCACTCCCGGGGCCTCCTCGCTTCCCTCGAACATCCACTGCAGCCCCACGCAAATTCCCAGGAATGGTTTGCCCTTCGCAATCGCCTCGCGAATCGCCGGCGTTAGCCCACGCTCGCTGATAATCGACGTCGAAGCAAAATGTCCCACCCCCGGCAGCACCAGCGAATCCGCTGCCTCCACCACCACCGGATCGGCCGTGACCTGCGCTTCCGCTCCAAGATAGCGAAATGCCTTCGCCACCGAAGTCAAATTCCCCGCGCCGTAATCGAGAATTGCGATCACAGCAGCCCTTTCGTGCTCGGCAGCACTTTCGCCAGTCGCTTGTCCTTCGAGCACGCAAACCGCAGTGCCCGCGCGAACGCCTTAAAGCTCGCCTCGATTTTGTGATGGTTCGATCGACCGTACATCACTTTAATATGAACATTCGCGAGCGCACCGCGGCTGAATGCCTCAAAGAAATCTTCCACCAACTCTGTCTGCAAGTCGCCGACCAGTCTGACTTTCACTTTGCTATCTACCGCGACCGCGCTACGACCGCTCAGATCAACCGCCGCCACCGCCAGCGTCTCATCCATCGGCATCACGAAATATCCCGCGCGCAGGATTCCAACCTTATTTCTCAGCGCCTGCGTAAACGCCTGCCCCAGCGCGATCCCCACATCTTCCACCGTGTGGTGCTGATCCACATCCAGATCGCCGTCGCACTTCAGCTTGAGGTCGAACGCTCCGTGGCGCGCAAACAACTCCAGCATGTGATCGAAAAATCGTATGCCGGTTCTCACCTCGTACTTGCCTTGTCCATCAACATTCAGCTCGAGATGGATATTCGTCTCCGTCGTGTTCCTGTCGAGCACGGCTTTTCTCATCGGGACGCCCCCACCCGCAGTCCGTGCAGCACATCGTGCATCGCACCGAGCAGTACTTCTGTCTGCGACCGGCTTCCGGCCGTCACCCGCACGCAGCCCGCGCACCCATAATCGCTGTTCCGATCGCGCACCAGGATCCGCCGCCGCCGCATCGCCTCGACAAATGGAATTCGTAATTCTCCAAACCGTGCCAATACGAAATTCGCGAGGCTCCGCCAGAAGGGAAGTCCCTCCTGCGCAAAAAATTCTTCCAGCCGCCCACGGCTCTCCACCACCTCCGCGACATACTGCGTTAAATATTCTTCGTCCGCTAGCGCCTCGGGAATACACGCCAGCGCCGCTGCGTTCACGTTGTACGGCGAACTCACCCGGCGAACCATCTCCATCTGCTCCCGCGGACCAGTCAACGCTCCCACCCGCAATCCCGCTAGTCCATACGCTTTCGAAAAGGTCCGTGCCACAAACAAGTTTGCAAATTCACCCACGTGGCTCATCACCGTTTCGCCATGGAACTCGAAGTACGCCTCATCCACCAGCAAAGCCGCTTGTGGCGCTGCTTTCGCCATCCCCAGCAGGAACTCGGAGCTCACCGCCGTCCCCGTCGGATTATTGGGATTCGCAATCGCAATCAGCCGCGTGCGACCCGTAATCGCCTTCCTCACCTGATCCTGCGGGAATGTGAAATCCTCTCCCGCAGGAATCGCAGCCACCGTCGCTCCGGTGGCCTTCGCGTAGATCTCGTACATCGCGAACGTCGGCACCGAGATGATTACCTCATCTCCCGGCTCGAGGTACGTCTCGCAGAGCAGGTGGATCCCCTCATCCACTCCATTTGTCAGCAGCACTTCCTCGGCTCGACGTCCCAGGAACTGCGCGACTTTCGCTTCCACGCTCCCGCGCTCCGGATAGCACGACAGCGCATCTCGGGAAATCTCCTGCAGCTTTGCGGCAACGCGCGGCGAGCATCCCATTGTGTTCTCGTTGAAGTCCATCCGCATTCCGGTGCGGCTCGCCAGCGGCGGATGATAAATCGGCAGCGTCTGCACCGCCTTCCTCGCGTTAAGCATTCGCGCACCTCACGCTCACCGACTTTCCATGTGCCACCAGTCCCTCCGCCTCTGCCATTCGCAGCGTCGCCGGCGCCAGGTTCTTCAATCCTTCGCGCGAAACCTGTTGTACCGTGATCAGCTTCACATAATCCATCACGCTCAAGCCTCCGCGTATACGCGCCAATCCTCCCGTCGGCAGCACGTGGTTCGGCCCGCTCGTGTAATCGCCAAACGATTGCGCCGACCAATCTCCCACAAATATCGACCCCGCGCTCTCGATCTCATCCACCATATCTTCGTCCACCGTAATGTGCTCCACTGCCAACAGGTTCGCGGCCACCAGCATTTCGCCGAGATCTCGCGCCACGAAAATATATCCCCGCTTTGCCAGCGCCTGCCGCGCAATCGCATTCTCCTTCGCCTGCGACTCTGCTTCCTTCTTCACCGCTGTCGCGAGCTTCGCGGAGGTCGTCAAGAGAATCGCCAGCGTGCCCGGATCATGTTCCGCCTGCGCGACCAAGTCAGCCGCAATGAATCGCGCATCGCCGCTGTCGCTCACTATCAACGCCTCCGTTGGCCCCGCCAGCATGTCAATGCCGCAATCGAACGCCACCAGCTTCTTTGCCGTCGTCACAAAAATATTTCCGGGCCCCACAATCTTCGCCATCCCCTCAATCGTCTCCGTCCCATACGCCAGCGCCGCCACTGCTTGCGCTCCACCGATCCGGTACATTTCTGTGATCCCCAAAAAATGCGCTGCGGCCAATGTCTCCCGTGCCGGCTTCGGCGAAACCACCACCACGCGCGGAACCCCCGCCACCTGCGCCGGAATCGCCGTCATCAGCATGGTCGAAGGCAATGGATACCGCCCGCCCGGCACATAGCATCCCACCGAATCCAGTGGCCGCACGAGTTGTCCCAACTTCACTCCACCTACCGTTCGCGACCACGACTTCGGCATCTGCCACTCGCAGAATTGCCGAATATTCTTCGCCGCTGCCTTCAGCGCCAGTCGGAAACTCCCATCGCAAGCCTCCCACGCCGCCTGCATCTCGTCTGCTGAAACTCGTAGCTCTTGCTTTCCCGCCAGCCCATCAAACTTCGCCGCGTAATTTCGCAGCGCTTTATCTCCGCCGCGCCGCACATCACCCACAATCTTCCGCACCGCCGGTTCCACTCGCGCCGTATCCGCCGCTCCGCGATTTGCGATCTCCGCAATGAGCTTTGCCGAGCGCTCCAGCCGCAGCACCCGCATCACAGCACCACCTTATTCAGCGGATACTCCACGATCCCTGTAGCGTTCGCTGCCTTCAATCTTGGGATGATCGACCATGCCTGCGACTCCTCAATGATCGTGTTCACCGCCACCCACAGCCCATCGCTCAGCGGCGATATCGTCGGTGAATTCAATGCCGGGAGCACCGCCAGCGCCGCATCCAGGTCCTGCTTCTTCACGTTCAGCATCAGCCCCACACGTCCCTGCGCGGCAATCGCGCCCTCCAGCATCAATGCCAGGTGCTCAATCTTCGTCCGTTTGAACTCGTCTTCGAGCGACGCGACATTTGCAATCAGTTGCGTGCTCGACGTCATCACCTCATCAATAATGCGCAGCCGATTCGCCCGCAGCGAACTCCCGGTCTCCGTCACTTCCACAATCGCATCCGCCAGCGTCGGCGGCTTAATCTCGGTGGCTCCCCACGAAAACTCAATCTTCACCGGTACATGTTTCTTCGCGAAATAGTTCATCGTCACGTTCACCAGCTCCGTCGCAATCACCTTACCTGCCAGGTCCTCCGCCCGCTGATAAGGCGAATCCTCCGGCACAGCCAGCACCCAGCGTACGTTCCCGCGGCTCTGCTTCGAGTAGTTCAAGCTGGTTATCGCTTTCACTTCCAGCCCGCTCTCCACCACCCAATCCATTCCGGTGATGCCCGCATCCAGCACGCCCTTCGACACATATCGCGCCATCTCCTGCGCACGGATCAGCATGCATTCAATCTCAGCGTCGTCGGTCGTAGCCGAGTACGACCGGCTGCTGGTCTGCACGTTCAACCCCGCGCGCTGGAACAGAGCAATCGTCGCGTCCTGCAAACTCCCCTTCGGAATCCCCAGTCGCAGCTTCATCGCGTCACCGCCAGTTGTTCCGTGAAGCACGATCGCGTTCCCGTGTGGCACACCACGCCATCGCCTTCCACCACTACTCGAACGAGAATGGTGTCGCGATCGCAATCCGTGCTCGCATCCACCACCCGCAGCCGATTACCGGAGGTCTCGCCCTTCGTCCAAAGCTTGTTCCGCGTGCGGCTATAAAACGTCACATAGCCACTCGCCAGGGTTTTCGCATAAGCCTCGCTGTTCATAAATCCCAGCATCAGCACCTCGAGGTTGGCGGCGTCCTGCACCACCGCCGGAACCAACCCCTGCATCTTCTCGAAATCAATCTCCATAAATCCTCATTGTCCTCGCCGCAAATAAAAAGCCCGCGGATGCTGTGCGCATCGGCGGGCTCGTTTTAGTGCGATTCGAAGGTATCTACGAAGTGCACAGCTCCACCGACACGCCCAACGCATGGTGATGATGATGGTGTCGATGGCTCTGCAACTTCATGCT
>DASYAU010000044.1:0-72595 GCA_036501185.1 Candidatus Korobacter sp.
GAAGGCGCGATCGACGGCAAAGAGGGCCTCGTCCATACCTTTGGCCCCGAGTGGAAACTCGACGTCCTCAGAGAGGGGCTCGGACGCGATTGGCGAATTCTCGAGTGCGGAATGAAATTTTTCCCGAGCGAAGCGCTCACCCACACCCCGATTTCGGCCACGCTCCAGCTCATTTCAGAAAACGACCTTTCTCCCGAACAGATCCATAAAGTCGAGATCCGCACCACGGCACGTGGTGCCGACATCCTCAGCGACCGCAGCAAGTACGACCCAAACACGCGGGAAACCGCTGATCACTCACTGCCCTACTGCATCGCCGCCGCCATCATCGACCGCCAAGTCACGCCTCTTCAGTTTTCGATGGAAAAAATTCGCGATCCCCGGATTCGCGCGCAACTGACCAAAATCAAAGTTACCTCCGATCCTGCGATCGAGGCCCTTTTCCCCGAGCGGCAACGCGCTGCGGTCGCCATCACCCTCAACGACGGCCGGCGAATCTCCACTTCCCTCGATTATCCCAAGGGGCATGCGCGAAATCCCCTCAGCGACGAAGAGATCGAAGCGAAATTTCGCGCTCTTGCCGATACCTCGATGTCCGAACCGTCGCAGCGCAAGCTGATCGACGCGATATGGAACCTCGAATCCGCGCGGTCCGTAAGGGATCTATTGAAGCTCACTTGGCCTTATGCAATTTAACTCCGTAACACCTTACACACGCGATACTCGGAAAGCTCCGCGAAGAGCGAGTCCGAAACCTTTCCCTTTTTACGCAAGCTGACATTAAGAAACGGCTCAGCAGAAGGCTCCTTGCACTTTGCATGTGGAGATGTGGTGGTTGTCAGCACTCAGGATCAAAACTCGCCGCACAAGTTAACTTCGAGCCCCAACTCGAAGAGCATCGCGGCTTTCGCCTGCAACGCTCTTGTCGCTGTGACAGAATCGAGGCCGTATGCCACTTGGATGTGGTTCGAGCGGTGGCGTCCCATGAACTGCTGCTGACTAACACCGTAGAGAATGGCGTTCATGATCGGCCATTGTGGCGTGGTCATCGACCAACGACGTTCCATTTCCTCTGGCGGGAGCGCTATCGCTCGTCCACGGCCCAAGTCCACATGCAGCTTCCCATTTTCGGTGAACGCCCGGCTCCACACGATCTCCCCAGGTTTGCTCATTCCTTTGATCGTGCCTCCGCCGAGAGGAAAGTACATTGGCGGTTGCCGTTCACTAACAGCATCGGCGTAACCCCGGGCGAAGTGGGCGGGCGGCACGGCTCCCGAGATCTCAAGAAGCCAAACGAACTCTTCTTTTCCGTCGACGCGTAACCACTCCCCATAGCGCACGTCATGAAGCGTAGTTTCCGGAGGAAGCCCGAGATGCGTCCAAACCCGATTCGTCACTAAGGCATCCAGCCCGGCGCATTCGTCCACTTCATTAAAATGCGGCAACGCGGCGTTGGGGAAGAGGACTCGAGTACCTTCAAGGTTCTTCACCGGCGGACGCTCCACATTGTTCAGCAACCCTTCCGCGAGATCCGAAGCCGGGCAAATATCTTTCAGGCCTTGCTGGTATTGAATGCCGATTGCATCGCAACCGAACGCGTCTGCCATGCGGAGCGCGGCGACGTACATCTTGCACTGTTCGAGGACTTGGTCGTCCGTAAGATCGCGAGCGGGATCGGATCCGGTATGAAAGCGCATACCTTTCTCATCCAGCCAGGTGCGCACCGCTTGCGCCTGCTGCGCTGGAACACGTTGCATTTCCGCATAGAGAGCAGACTGGCTCAGTCGCTCTTTAAAAACGCCGCAGGCGTGAAGAAGTTCGTCGGGGATAATGGCGTTGTACATACCCATGCATCCCTCATCGAAAACTCCTAGTATTGCTTTGTCACGTTTGAGCTCGCGGCCCAACTCGCGGCCGAGTCCAGTCGCTTCGACCGAGAGTTCCGCCCAGTCGAGAGCATGGACATGACTGTCATCGTGCACCACCATGCTCCCTTCGAGCCAGCCGTGCAGGTGCTTGAGGAAGTAATCATCCTTGCAATCGGTGCTCCAGAGTGTGCTGTAGCGCACCCCCGCTTTGGCAAGCGAAGCGTTCAAATTGAGCAGGCCAACCAGGCCTGGCCATTGCCCCGACCAGTTCGCCACGGTGAGGATCGGTCCGCGATGTGTAAGCAGTCCGGGAAGCACGTGGTGGGTGTACTGCCATACAGCTTCTGCCACGATCAGAGGCGCTTCCGGAGGAATTGTGCGGAACACCTCAATGCCATGTCGCTGGCTATGGAGGAATCCGTGTTTCTGAATCGGATCGTAAGGATGGCCGCGACGCACGGTGCGTCCAAAACTCTGGATCGCCCCGGTGATCTGTTGCTCAAGGCGTTCCTGCGCGGGCCAGCAGGTCTGGTTGGCGGAAAGACGAAGGTCTCCACTAGCTACAAGGATGATGTCGTTGGGCATAATCGAATTCCTATCGCGATTGGTTGCGCCTGGGATGAAATCGGAACAGATAGACAAGACCGAGAATCAGCATCCCGGCACCCCACCATATTTCTAAATGAAGATGAAACATGACCACCGGAACGGCAGGCGGATAAAACACGCTATAGATTCCCGATCCGAGAATCAGGAGACCATAGAACGTCAGCAATGCTCCGATGAAGAACCAGATTGCGATGAAGTGCTGTTTCATGCTCGTCCTCAACGAAACCAGATGTTCAATGCGAGAAAGGCCAAAGCTACGGCTGTGGCCCAGGTGATCGGGCGACGGAAAAATGAGAAGTGACCTTCGGGAGCGAGATCGGTAAGCCCATACACGAGCCCGACGAGTTCGGATTCCGGCTTTGGCTTCGTGAAGAACGAAACGCCGATGGTCACCGCGAAGTTGGCGATTAGGGACCACATGGCCCGATAGACATTTTCCGCCATGTCCTTGGCGTTCCCGGAAAAAGCGACGTAGCGCAAGGCGACCGGGTCAAGCTTCACCCACAGCCATAACCCAAAAGCGACAAGGATCCCAGCGAGAAGGCCCCAGAAGCCGGCGGCGGGAGTTGTGCGCTTCCACAGCATGCCAAGCATCACCGTCCCAAACATTGGGACGACAAAGAAAACGAAGAGCGCTTGCGCGTAGACGATGATGCTGGAGAAGTTCATGACGAGGTACGCGGTGCCGATGCTGATAAAAACCCCGAGCAGCGAGCACCAGCGTCCCATGGAAACGTAATGTGCGTCGGGAGCATCCTTGCGGAAAAGCGGCTTATAGATGTCATAGGTCCACACCGTGGTAAACGCCGTGACGTTCCCTGCCATGCCGGACATGAAGCCGGCGACCAGCGCGGTGACGCCAAGCCCAAGCAGACCGGGACCGCAGTAACGAGCGAGCATGAGCGGAAGCGCTTCGTTGTAGGTATGCATACCCGGTTGGCCTACCTGGCTTTCGGGAACCAAATGGAACGGAAGGACTGCGAGTGCCAACAGTCCGGGCAGGATCACGATCAGCGGCACCATCATTTTGAAGAACGCGCCGATAACCGTCCCTAATTGCGCCGAGCGAAGATCCTTGGCGGCCATCACACGCTGGACTACCAGGAAATCCGTCGTCCAGTAGCCAAAGGAAATCGCGAGTCCCCAACCGAAGACGATGCCCGTCCAGTGCACGCCCATCGGATTGCTCGTGAACGAACCGGTATTCACCCACATATGGACGAAGTCCTGGCCAGGGAAATTGGTCTGAATGCGGTGGACCAAACCAGACCAGCCACCAGTTTCGATCAAACCGGCCACGGGGATGACGCCGCATCCGATCCAGATCAGGAAGAACTGCAGAACCTCGTTGAAGATCGCCGACAGAAGTCCGCCCGCCATGACATAGATCGCCACGGTGAGAGATGAGACCCAGATACTGAAGTGTATGTCCCACCCGAGGATCACCTTCATGATCACGGCCATGGCATACATGTTGATGCCACTCATCAATATGGTCATGACGGCGAACGATACAGCCGAGAGGGAGCGCGTCGCTTCTCCATATCGCAGCTTCAGATATCCGGGCACAGAATGGGTTCTACAGATGTAATAAAAAGGCAGCATCACCAGCGCAAGGAAGAGAATGGCGGGGATTGCGGCGATCCAGTAAGCGTGCGCGATAAGCATCCCGTACTGGTAGGCCGCAGCCGCATAACCCATCATCTCGAGCGAGCCGAGATTTGCGGAGATAAAGCTCAGGCCCGCGATCCACGCCGTCATTTCGCGGCCCGCCATGAAAAATTCTTCGCCGGTGCGGGTGAACTGCTTGAGGTAGACCCCGAGGCCGAGTACGAGAAGGAAATATGCGACAACAATGGTTATGTCGATCGGCCCGAGAGAAAGACGTACTCGGCTCGCCTGGAACAGCAGGGCTGCGATCATTGCGCGCTCCCGAGATTCTTGATGCGCGGGAGCAGGACACGATCGATCTCC
This sequence comes from Candidatus Korobacter sp., assembly GCA_036501185.1. Lineage (GTDB taxonomy): Bacteria > Acidobacteriota > Terriglobia > Terriglobales > Acidobacteriaceae > Korobacter. The sequence continues at coordinate 4,452 of DASYAU010000044.1, forward strand.
TCATCGCTCCACTGCGAGAGTCGAATATCCTCGATTAGAGCCCAGTGTTCAATTTGCTCCACCGATCCTCCGGCAGCGACTTTCGAGAGCGGGCCCAGCGTTTCCAGTTCGAGGAAGTCCTGGTTTGTGAACATTTCGAATGAAGAACCGAAATCCGGATAGACCTGCGATGGATCAGCCGTACTGCGCTTAACGAATGCCTGTCCGTTCAAGACGTATGCGGCCCAGGTGTCCCGATTGAACATTCCAAGCTTCTGCGCTTCTGTGCGAGTTGGGTCTTGCCGGAGCACGAGATACTTCTTTGTAAATTTCCATCGTGGATCGCTGAGGTCGGTGTAGGCCCACATGACAAGCGGGTTGGTCGGGGCCAAATCCTGGGGGTGCTTGCCGCGTGGGGGGAAACCAGAGACGGCGGTGCCACCAGGGGACATCATGGTCAGCACCCACGGCGCAAATTCCAATGCCGAGGACGAATGATTCGCGATGCGATGAATGACCGTGACCTCCGCGCCAGAGGGCTCCATGCGAACCTCGATCTCTTTCTGGAGACCAGTGGAGGGCTCGACCGGTGCGCGGGCAATGAGACCGTTCGGAACTTTTTCAATATTCACGGGCGCGTTGTCTGGGGCCCAGGTGATTTTCAGATCCTCCGGAGCCCGCCAGACGCGATCTCCACCCCGAAACTGAAACGCACTTTCGCCGGTTAAGCCCAGTTGCTCAGGAAATTCCCTGAAGAAATTCTGTCCGCCTACAAAAGCGAAGCGCATGATACGGGGGCCGACATCGCCGGTCGCGACCACTTCCACCTTGCCATTACTGACACGATAACAATTCGGCCAGCCTTTGTATTCGATCTTCTCGACGGTCACGGCGGCCTCCGTAGTCATGGCGGTGCATACGAGGATCGCTAACAACAGGAGGGCTCGAATCATTCTTGCCTCCAGCCGACAGATAGAGCTTTATCGCTTGAGTTGCTCATCCAACATTTTCTCGAAGACTGCAAATCGATCACGGCGCGGGACGGGTATTTGCCCAACATGGCGGCCAAGTTCCTGGGCATCTTCTGATGCGGTACGGTATGGCGGCCAGGGCGGAAGCCCTTTGCCATTCGGGTTGAGAGTCTTTGCGAACTGAGTCCAATAACCAATCAGAATGTTGGACAGCGTTTCGTCCTCGGGGCTGTGGACCCAGGACGTCCAGTATTTCTTGCTCAACAAAATGCTTTCTTCGCTATGAAAAGCGCCGAGCGGCGCAAACTTGCCGCTGCCAACATAAGTGAAGCTATAGAGAAAAGCATCTTGTCCGGTGTTTGCCACTTCCTGTGCGAGTAGCCATGCGCCGAAACCGAACTCGTAATCAGTATCCAACTCGCGGAAGACTTTTGGCGCCTCGCTGTCTGCGTGAGCAGGATAAGCGGAGAATACGTCGTTCCCGTGGTCGCCGAATGCTTTCCCGAGCCACTCTCGATAACTTTCTAAAGTCGTCGGCCGATAAGACTTGCCGCCAACAATTGGACTGGCGAAGATCGAAATTTCATCCATGTTACTTCCGACAAGGACGGGCACCTTGTTCTGTCGTCCTGCACGGAACGTGATCGCCGGCTGTTCGCGAAAGACCCAGCCGTCGAGGGTTGGGTTGAAGTCGACGTTCTGTTCTTCTGCCGCCTTATGGAGCAATTGATCCGCTGGTATCGCCCGCAACATGGTGAGCGCTGCCGGACCTTCCGGAATGCCGAGGTCTTTGGCGATGCGGATACCGTCGCCCTCCTGGTGAGCGAGCGTGGGAGCCAGACCATCGACACAGACTCCACTCTGTAGGATCGCACCCCGAAAGAGACCGGCCGCCATCGGTGACGCGACCAGATCACAGACATCGAGCGAACCGGAAGAGGCGCCGAAGACGGTGATTCGATCGGGGTCGCCGCCGAAATGCTGGATGTTCGCTTTAACCCACCGCAGCGCGGCGATCTGATCGAGCAGGCCGTAATTTCCCGAGGAATGGTGCGAGGACTCAGCCGTAAGAGCAGGGTGCGAAAAGTAGCCGAAGATACCAAGACGATAATTGAGTGTGACCACAACAACACCCTGCGTGGCGAGCGCAGGACCGAGCGGCGGCCATTCTTGCGATCCCTCGATGTTGCCGCCGCCATGGATCCAGACCATCACAGGTTTTCGGGATGACGTATGGAGGTTGGTGCTCCAGACGTTGACGAAGAGGCAGTTTTCGTCCGTCGGCATTTGTTGCAGCCCAAGCATCTCCGGCAACCAACTGCTCGGAAGTTGCGGGCACGCCGGCCCATAGCTTACCGACTTCCGCACCCCCTTCCATGCGACAGGCGGTTGCGGCGGACGCCAGCGATTGTCTCCGGTCGGGGGAGCAGCGTAAGGAATTCCGAGAAACTCAACGTGATTAGGATTGGAATCAAACGTCCTACCGGCAACGGCACCGGAAAGGGTCTCTACGCGCGACGCTGACGCGGGTAAAGCATGGGCCGATGCCGTCGTGGAAAGCAGAAACGCAATCACAACCAATGGCGCCGAGAGCCTTCGGCGCCATTTCATTTTCGGTCGTTGGGAGAAGAGTCTCACAGGTTTTTAAAATACGTACTTGAGAGAGAACTGGAAGAATCGGGCATCGGGCGTGAAGTTTTGGAAAAATCGCGCCGTGGTGATTTGACCTCCACTTGAACTGTTGTCGGCAACGCTCGGTTGTCCGTATGCTGGGGTATTCAGCACATTGAAAACATCAGTTCGGAACTGCAGATATTGTTCATGCCAAGTCGTGAAATTCTTAAAGATCGACATGTTGATCCGTTCGTAGCCCGGCCCGTAAATCTGAAGACGCCGCCCTCCCAAGTATTGGATAGCCTGATTGGTCGAGGTGATCAGCTGTCCTGGCGCGATATTGCTGCCGGGAAGCGGATTCGCAAAGGCACACGGGTTGTACCAATTGGTCAGAGTTCTGGTTTGCGAAGCACAAGTAACACCGGGATTTGAAGCGTCCGGAGATCCTCCACTCGCAAAGGGATCGCCAACCAGGATGGCATTGGCGTAGCCTCCGCCGGCCGTGGTGATATCCGGATAAACGCTGAATGGATTGCCGGTTTGCGCAGCGAACGTCAGGCTAGCGGACCAGCCGCCTAACAATGTGTTGACGACTTGGCTGCCGCTCTTGTGGCTTCTTCCGATCCCATAGGGAATTTCATAGTTGCCGTTGAGGGTGAAGCGATGCCGTGTATCCCAAGGTGAGCTGCTGTAGTCATCAATCACGGGAATGAGCGACGAGTTCCGGTAGCCACTGTCCGTGTTGTTGGCCAGCGGCGTCAAGGGCGTCTGCGCATCGTCGAGAGCGTGGGACCACGTGTAAGTAGCAAGGAAGCTCAAGCCATGCGAGAAGCGTTTCTCGAACTTGGTCTGCAGAGCGTTATAGGTCGATACACCTTCGTACGTCGTGTAGGTTGTGCCACCGAAGTCGGGAAATGGGCGTTCGGCATTCGGATCCTGGGCTGGATTCACCAAGGCGCGCGGAGCATTAATGTCGATATAAACGCCGAGATGACGCCCGACATTCCCGACATAACCGATGCTTGCCATCATATTCTTCCCGATCGCCTGGTCGATCGTGAGGTTGTAGCCCATGGTATAGGGGGTAGAGATATGAGGATCAATGCCCGTCAGTCCAGGAACTGAAATAAAGTTCTGAATGCCCTGCGATAACGCTTGCGAAAATCCGTTCTCAAGCGTGATGCCGCTGGAGGGGCAGTTGTTGGGAGAGCAGTTTGGCGGATTGAAGTTGTCGAGGAATTGGAACGGGTAGTTGCTTCCCATGTTCGGATTGGCCCCCACGCTCTCAAGCCCACCGTAGAAAATTCCCACACCTGCGCGAACCACCGTGTTATCGAGGGCCTGCCATGCGAAGCCGAGACGTGGCGCGAATTTCGCCATCGGTGAAGTGATCAACCGGCGATCGTTCGTGTACTGCAGCGCGATGTTGTCCATTGCCAAAGTTTGGGTGAACAACGGGGCCAAAAAGACGTTCTTGTCCTGTTCAGGAAGCTGGAAAACACCCTGGCCGTGGCCCGGACTCACGGCGCCGTTCACGAAGAAGTTCGCCTGCGCATTGTTCAACTCTTCGTTCGGCTGGTAATACTCCCAACGAAGGCCGAGGTTGAGAGTGAGCCGGCGGCTCACTTTCCAGTCGTCTTGGGCGTAAGCCGCGCGATACCAGCGGGCGTCCGCGGTGCGTGACTGGTTGGAGAGCTGAACGAAGTTGGCTTGGTCCGCAAGGAAATCTGCAACTCCGTATCCCGTGTAGCTGTTCCCGAGGTTGCCGGTATAAATCCCGTCGTAATAGAAGAAACCGCGCGAGTCTGCGGGCACCGAATAGTCATTGCGAATGCTTTGAATATCTATGCCGAATTTCAGCGTGTGCTTGCCGAGAATTTTCGTTACGTTGTCGAGAATCTGATACACATTCTGGTGCTCGTCGACTGGATAATAGGTGGAGGCACCGAATGCTGAAAGTCCGTTGATATAGAACGCTGGCAGTCCCCCATTATTGAAGTACCCGTTGGTCTGGAACGGAATTCCACCCAGCCCCAATTGCGACGAAACATCGTTTTGCGAGTTCGGCTGCAAATATCCAAAGTGACCGTAATTAAAACCGAAGCGTGCTTCATTCGTGAGGGTGGGGGTGAAAATGTGGGTCTCGCTGACCGCGATATTCTCTGCCAGGTTGATCTGGGTTCCGTCTGCAGCGTAGGTACCGCCGTCGAGAATGGACCCGAGCGGCGGGGCCTGGTATCCATATTCATGTGCGTAACTGAGACGGACAAAGGCTTGATCCTTCTGGCTCACCGTCCAGTCAAGACGCGCATCCCACTGGATCGTGTTGTCAGTGGAGTTGGAATTTCCGTTGTAGTTGTTGTAGGTCGCGCCTCCGTTCGTGTTGGGTCGAGGAAAGAGATTCAGAATTCTCTGGGCGATCGAGTTGATCTGCGAGGGGCAAAACACGTTGTTCGCTCCGTTGCAGGAGAGCGGTGCCGTACCCCCGGAGTTCGGCTGATAGAGCTGAATGGGCGCGCCAGCTCCCGTTAGAGCGGGGTTCAAAAGTTGGGAAAAATCTCCCTGCCGCATGGCAGCGGTCGGCACGCTGACCGTAAACGGGGTGCCGAAAACGATTCGATTGGCTTCGATATCGCCGAAGAAGAAGAGCTTGTTCTTAATGATCGGGCCGCCGAGGGTGGCGCCGAATTGGTTTTGCCGGTACTTGGGGACCGCGAGTGAATCGAAATCGCGCGCGTCGAAAATATCGTTACGAAAATATTCCCATACGTCTCCGTGGATCTGGTTGGTACCCGCCTTGATGCTGGCATTGAGGAGCGCGCCGGCGGAATGCCCAAACTCAGCGCTGTAATCGCTCGTCTGTACCTGAAATTCGGCGAGAGCATCCGGCGGCGGCCGAACCGCCAAGCTTGACCCTCCGAGGAAGTCGATCACATTGACATTATTGTCCACGCCATCCAGCACGTAGTTGTTCTGCTCGGCCCGCTGTCCGTTGGCCTCGAAGTCGCCCTTGCCGCCAGCCCGTGAGCCGACAGTCGGCTCCGTGCCTGCGGTGAGCTGTGCGATATAAACCCAGTTGCGTCCGTTTAGAGGTGTGTCGTTAATCGTCTGGGTCGACATCACCTGCCCCACGGAGGAGTCCTGGTTGTCTAACAGTGGCGCTTCGCTGGTAACCGTCACGGTCTGCGACTGTTGACCGACCGTGAGGGTGAGCGGAACATTCAAGCGCTGCTGCACATCGAGATGGATGTTCTCCCGCTTCACCGTCTGAAATCCTTCCGCGCTTACTGTCAAACGGTAGCTGCCGATCTTGATTGGCGAAAACGTGAATACGCCGCCGCGATCGCTTTTCGTCTGCAGGGAAAGGCCGTTCTCAGTGCTGGTGAGGGTGACCTGGGCATTCTGGATGACGGCACCAGAGCTGTCGTTGATCGTTCCTGTAATGGTGCCTTGGTCAGCCTGCGCCCAGGAGTGCACTGGCGCCGTCAGAAGGCAAACTAGAAGAATTAGGATCGAGGCTGCAGAAATGCGCGCGGAACGCCTCGAAATGTGTGCTGCAAGAAGGAGGTTTGGTAGCACAGCGGTTCTCCTACCCGTCCTGAGACAGGAAATCTGTAACGTAAACTGTAGCGTTACAGGTAGCGCGTAGTGTATGTTTGCATCAGGGCGCTGTCAAGCCGTTTCTCGGCCATGACGAGTCCAGTTTGCGATTTCCTGTTTATTCGCGCCGCATTCTGGGTTATGAAGTTCCAAGCTGCTGCCAGGGTGTGGTGGAGACTCCATGAACAAAACCCGAGTCACGTTGCGCGATATCGCAGACGATCTTGGCCTGGCGACCATCACCGTTTCCAAGGCAATCCGCAATCATCCCGATATCAGCAAGCAGACGAAGGCGCGCGTCCAGCAACGAATTCGCGAGCTCAACTACCAGCCAAACTGGGCAGCGCGGAGCCTTGCCACAGGGAAGAGCTTCTCGATCGGCGTCATCGTTCCTGACCTTGTACACCCGTTCTTCGCAGAAGTGGTGAAGGGAATTTCCGAAGAAGTGCGCGCCGGGGGATACTCGGTGATGATCGCTTCCTCCGAAGAAGACCCCGCCATGGAACGGCAGCAGATCGAATTTTTTCTGGGGCGACAGGTCGATGCACTGATTCTTGCTTCCGCTGAACCCAACCACGAGATCATCGAATTGCTCGTGCGACGCGCGGTGCCCTTCTCTCTCATCGACCGCCGGCTCGAGGGAGCAGATTGCAACTTCGTTGGCGTGGACGATGAGCGTGTCGGCTTCATGGCCACCGCGCACCTGATCGATGTCGGGTGCAAACGGATCGCACATATCCGAGGCCCGGATATCAGTACCGGCATCGGACGCGTGAAGGGCTACTGTGCGGCGTTGGAATCACACCGAATGAAGGTACGTCCGGAATATATAGTGAGTCGCACCTCCAGCGACACGCAGGCGGACGCCAGTGGCTATGAGGCCATGAAACGCCTAATAAGCATGCAGCCCATACCCGACGGAGTCGTTTGCTATAACGACCCCACCGCATTAGGGGCAATCAAGGCCATCTTCAAATCCGGACGCAGCATCCCGGAAGATATCGCCGTGATCGGGGCGGGAAACGACCGCTACGCCAGCGAACTGCGTGTACCGCTGAGCACCGTCGACCAGCAACACCATATGATCGGCCAGCGCTCCGCTCGCCTCGTCCTGCGCAGCATCGACGCCGAGAGCCCTACGAAGCCACGGACAATATTGCTCACTCCCGAATTGATAGTGCGTGATTCCACATCGCGCAAGGAGTGGAAGAACAAAAAGCGTTCTGAGGTATGAAATCGGATAGGGGTGGCCTCTGGCGATCGTTGCGGGCATAGACTTCGGCACATTGAGCGTGCGCGTATCTCTGTTCGACAGCGATCGCGGGATGCTTGATTCCGCGGCATGCGATTATCCTTTGCGCCGAAAGAAGGAGGATCCGGAGTATGCCACCCAGCGCCACGAAGACCATCTGCAAGCTCTGACTTCCGCCATTCTTGAAGTGATCCGGCACTCCGGAATACCTGGATCGACCATCGAGGCGCTGGCCATTGATACCACCGGCTCCAGCGTAGTTGCGGTGGACGACGCCATGCATCCGCTTGGTGAGTATTACCTATGGTGTGATCACCGCGCCAAAGGGGAAGCGGCGGAGATCACCGAAATGGCCCGCAGAGAAGGATTGCAGGCGATCCAGTGGTGCGGCGGTGTGTACTCGTCGGAGTGGGGTTTCGCGAAACTTCTGCACTGGCTCCGACACAATCCCGAACAGCGCAAACGGTTTGCGAGCGCCTTCGAGCATTGCGACATGATGGCAGCAACACTGTGTGGAGTCACCTCCCCCCGTTATGCAAAACGAGGCGTATGCGGAATGGGCCATAAGTGGATGTGGAACGATGCGCTGGGCGGTCTGCCGCCAGAAGACTTTCTTTGCAAGGTTGATCCGCTGCTGCGCGGAGTACGCGACAAGCTGCAGGGCGACTATGCAACTTCCGCGAGCATCGCGGGTGGGCTTGCCGCTCACTGGGCCGAGCGATTCGGAATGCGCGAGGGCATACCTATTCCGGTGGCTGCACTTGATGCGCATTGGGACGCCATTGGCGCCGGATGCCGCGTAGAGGATGTGGTGAATGTGATAGGAACTTCCACCTGCCTGATCGGCATTGCACGCTCTCCAAGTCTCGTGCCAGGTGTTAGCGGAGTAGTTCCGGGTAGCGTTCACCCTCGATACACCGGTGTGGAGGCGGGACTCTCTGCGACTGGGGCGCTGTTCGACGCAATCGCCGGACGCGCCGGAACATCTGTGAAACAGCTGAGTCAGGGACTCGAAGGTTATCGCCCAGGCCAAACAGGATTGCTGCGCATCGCTTGGGACAATGGCGATCGCACGATCCTCGTCAACCCGAACCTCCGCGGAATTACACTTGGGTGGAACCTGCAGCACACAGCGCAAGATGAGCTGTTTGCTGCCATTGAAGGAACCGCATTTCAAACCCGGGTCATATTCGACCGGATGGAAGAATATGGGATGATCACCAAGCGGGTCATCAACGGAGGCGGCATCCCGCAGAACAATTCCGCCCTGAACCAGGTCTACGCAAATGTGCTTGGCCGGCCAGTCCTTGTGCCATCCAAAAGTGTGACGAGCCTCGGTGCGGCTGTCTTCGCTTTTCTCGCTGCAAAGGTGTTCCAAACGATCGAGGAAGCGCAAGACAAGATCGGGCCGACCTTTAAAATCTACGAGCCCGAACCCGAGGCACAAACCACTTGTAATGACCTCTACGCCTTCTATCGCCGTATCTACTTCGATTTCGGCCTGCCTGAAAGTGGAAGATTTGGTGACATTCTCCCGAAACTGATCCAAATGCACCATCGGAGCCCCGACTAGATGACCGCGAGTTGGCGACATTGACGACGCAGAGAGCATGAGGAACGCGTCGCCGGAATGAAGTCACGCCGGGCTTGCGCGGAAGCGGTTGATGCGGGCGACGATCGCGGTGCTGGGTAAAAAGAAGTACCAATCGTCTCAGGAACGCTGGTGGGCGTTCACAGAATGGATTCGCACAGACTTGCGTATCAAAAGGGACTGCGCGGGAGGGCTGGACGGCAAATCAAAGCACACCCGGCACGTGGTCCGCGCGCTGAAGCGAAAAGAAGCCGCCGCGCAGGAGACCCGGAGATCCGAAAAAGCGCGTAACCCGACAGATGAAGTGCTCGAAAAAATGATCCGAAAGGTTGCGGATGCGCACGGCAGCAACCTGTCGGAGATGGAGATGAAACGCGGAGTGCGCATGGTGAAAGATCGCGACCGCAAGGGGGCCTTCCACTTCTATGCTCTCGATGACCTTCTACAGAATGAGATGAAATTTATCCCGATGCTCGAAAGCTTCTTGATTAGGCACAATGTAGTGGTTCATCGAATCGTCGCTCAATCGAAGAGGGCCGCTCAGAATCCGCGAGGCGCAAACGATCCACGACCAACGCAACGCGGTGCCCGCAATCGCTGACGCCTCGACAACGGAGCCTGTCCATCGAGTTGGAGCGTCGCCAGCATCAGGAGATCAGCACTGGCACGACGCCCACCGCGCCCTGAACGCTGATGGTTACGGTCTTCGATGTTGGAGTTACAGGAGCGGGCGCGCTTGATCCGCCGCCTCCTCCGCAAGCAGTCCACCTCGAGACGCTGAACACGAGTCCCAGCACTAGAAACGATGCGAGTCGTCGCTTTCGAACGATTGGTAGAAATAGCAGGCCTGCGAACACGACCGTGATCGGAACAAATCTTTGTGCTGTCTTGGTTGCCCAAGCTTACCTTCCAAGTGATCAGGCGTAGCATCGCCACACTCGCACAACGGAAAGGGGACGGTGAAAGACGTTCAAGCTGTTCTGCGGCACTCGCGTACGGCAACGACAACAGACGTGTACATGCAGGAGATTCCTGAGAATGTGCAGGCTACCGTCAACGCGATCAACGCAGAACTCAGAACAACGTCGCAACAACTGTCACTCGCAAGTTAAGTTTTTGCAGTTTGCTACCAAAAGCTACCAAGGCAGGAAGAGACAGAGATCGAAGTCTCCGTAGGCCGTTGAAACTAAAGGAGATTTGGTGGACCTGGTCGGGATCGAACCGACGACCTCTTCCATGCCATGGAAGCGCGCTCCCAGCTGCGCCACAGGCCCACTCTCGCGGGGGGATCGCACTTTCGCGCGACTTACCTATTTTCTCGCAGGGCAATCCTTCCCGTCAAACCTGCCCTCAGTCTCACTCGGCTCGAAAACGCCATTGCGCCGCCGTGCATCGCACAGAGTGGAGACCTCCATGCCTGATCAACCCAATATCATGGATACGCATCGCCCTAAAGTACCGGTGGCCAGCAATCGACCGACATTCATCATTCTCGGGATCCTGCTGATCATCCTGATCCTTCTCGGCGCCTATTACTTCTTGCAGCGTGAAGGCAAATCCCGCAGCAACCCGACTGACGGACACACCGCATTGCTGCTCGACAGCGTGCCAGCATGATCCCGCTACCGCAGCTCGCCAAAAAGTAACCGCAGCCGCGAGGGCACACGGCTGCGGTGTTACTGCGCGCCTGTTATCGGCACGCAATCACTTTGCCGCTCGCATCCTTGCACGTGCCGGTGTGCTGCACACCTTGGCCTTTCTGCCACGTTGTCTGACCCTGGTAGGTTTTGCCATTCTTCGTCGTGATGTCGGTTTGCCGTTCGCCGCTTGCGCTGCCATCGGCTTCGCGTTGCGACGAGCCCGTGCTCTCGATGGAACCGCCGTTCTTCCCGCGTGCCGCGAAGCCACTCTGGTGGGTGGCGCTCCCGTCGCTATTCACGGTCGTTGTTCCCCCGCGAACCCCTTTGGCTCCGTTCGGGCCGCGGAAAGCCGTCCCCCCGCTCGAGGTCACGCTGCCCTGGCCGTTGGTGCTGGTGCGCCGGCCATGCGCCACTACGCCGCCATTCGCGCCCTTGGCCACTGTGCCGCGCGCGCTGCTTACGCCGCCATTCGCGTTTCTGCGGACCACTCGCGCGTGCTCCACGCTTTGTGCATTCGCCCCAACGGCCAGTGCCGCCGTCATTGCTACCGTCATCAGAATTCGCTTCAATTGCATAATGTTTCTCCTGTCGAGTTGATTTGTGAGGAAGCGATTTCTCGCCGCTCAATACAAATAACCCGGCAGCCTGAGCATCCTGGTCAGGAAGTGTCAGGCGCTCACGAATGAGTCGCGCTTTTTCAGCGGCACGCGGATCTCGATCTCCAGTCCTCCGCCCTCACGATTTTTCGCCACAATGGTTCCGCCATGCATCGCTGCGGCGCGTTGCGAAATCGAGAGTCCAAGTCCTCGTCCGCCAGAACCCTCGCTGCGCGATTCGGCGACGCGATAGAACGGATCAAAAAGCCTTCGCAGTGCCTCTGCAGGGACTCCGGGGCCGCGGTCTCGTACCGTGATAGAAACCTCGCGGTCGCAAATCAGTTCAACAATCACTTCTACCCTGCTATTCTCCGGCGAGTAGCGAAGAGCATTGCGAACCACGTTCTCAATACAGCTCTTCAGCAGCGCTGGATTCCCATCGAGGGTCACCGCCGACGTGTGCAGATCCACGCTGACGTTACGCACGCGACCTTCGTAGTTGGCGTCGCGCACTATTTCGTTCAGCACCGTCTCCAGATTGGTCGGTTGCAGCTCGGCCCATTTCTCGCCTGCGTCTAGACGATTCAACATAAGGATCTGCTCGATCAGCCCATCCAGCTTTCGCAGCTCCGCGGACATTCTCTGTAGCGCTTCGGCGTCGCCATCCTGGGCCAATTCGAGCGCCACTCCGAGACGCGTAAGCGGGGAACGCAGTTCATGGGAAATATCTCCTAGCATCTGGCGTTGCGATTGCAGCAGCGTTTCGATGCGCTCTGCCATCTGATCGAACTCTTCCGCCAGCGAAACCAGTTCGTCTTTTCTCGGCGCAAGTTGCGCCGCTACCCGCACTGACAAATCTCCCTGTGCCGCTCTCCGCGCCGCTCCCTGCAGCACCTCTACCGGTCGCGCTATGTACCGCGCCAATGCGAAGCACAGCAGTCCGGCCACGCCCGCCATCAGCAATGCGCGCAGCAGCACGGCAGAAAGAGGCATGCCGCGCATTGTGCGTCGTGCATGCGCGACGCTTGCAAGCACCGAGAAATTTCCTCGCGGCGTTTTCACGACCATCGCGCACTGCCATCCCAGCCGCAGCCGGCACTCGGTCTCCCCGGAAGAGTTCGCCTCGGTGAGCAGTTGCTTCTGCGCAAATGTTGGCTCGTCGCCGCGAACAATCGAGCCGTCCGGACCAATCACCGTGGTCTTCACATCGTGCAACGGCTGTTCGTTCGCCAGGTAGCGTTCCAGCCCATGTGTTCCATCCAATTCGTACGCCTGCACCGCGCTCCGCGCATAGAGATCAGCATAGTTCGCCACCCAATGTCGTAATAACGGCGTGCCGGTCACGAAGATCGCAAAAAAGTAGGAGGCGACCGTCAGCGCGATACTGGTTACAAAGAACCACACGAAGATTTTTGCGAAAAGGCTTTTCATCGTCCCTCACCGCGCGTTGTACACGTAGCCGGTGCCGCGCACGCTTTGGATCCTCTCCGCGAGTCCGTACTTCGTACCCAGCTTTTTGCGCAGATTGCTGATATGCATATCAACGCTCCGGTCCAGGAACGCCACTTCCCTTCCCAGCGCCTTTTCTGCAAGCTCATCGCGCGTAACGGTTTTCCCGGCGTCGCGCAAGAGCACTTGCAACACTTCGTACTCAGCGCTCGTGAGTTCCACCGGGTCGCCATCCTGCAGCACTACTCGTGTTCGCCTGTCGAGTTCCACGTCGCCCACTTTCAGCACGTCGGGCATCGCCGCATCCGGCAACCGACGTAGTACCGCACGAATGCGCGCCACCAGCTCGCGAGCACTGAAGGGCTTAGCCACGTAGTCGTCGGCCCCCAGTTCCAGGCCCTGGATGCGATACCGCTCTTCTCCCCGAGCGGTCAACATAATGATCGGCACCCGCGACGCAGCGCGAATCTTTGCGAGTACGTCGATCCCGTTGCCGCCCGGCAGCATGACGTCGAGTAACACCAAGCTCCACGTTTCGCTGGTCGCGCGGGTGAAGCCCGTCACCGCATCGTGTACGGCAGTGAGTTCTATCTGTTCGCGCCGCATCGAGCGGCCCAGCAGCGCGCAGAGTTCCTCGTCATCATCGATTAGCAGGATTGAAATACGTTCCATCTTCTCGTGGTTTCCCGACATTGTATGCCGAGGCCTCCCCACCCAGTGAACGCCCAGGGGAGCTTCGCATTCGTCAGGAACTGTCAGCAAAAAATAAGCGGCGCCCGGGAAGCGCCGCATGGGAGAGAGAAGAGTCGTGCAGTGATATTTAGAAAGTGAACATGTCCCGCATCTCGATCGTGGAACCCGGAGCGGCATTGCGCGCATTCAGGTTCGGCAGGCCCCAATTCCATTGAATGAAGCGAAGTATGGAAACGTTGTCCATCTGCACATGGGAAATGTAGCCTGTTTTGCCGAGAGGCGAGATGACCATCATTGGGATCCGTATGCCATCCGAAATGCCGCCGACCGTTGGTGGTGGCACATGGTCATAAAAACCTCCGCCCTCGTCGAAATACACGATCACCGCCGTATCAGGCCATACCGGCGAGTTCTGGATACGCTGGATAAGCTTGTCGAAATACGCCGCACAAGTGGTGATCGAATCGTTTCCGGGGTGGCAATTATGCCCGCCTCCTGGATTCACGAACGACACCGATGGCAGCGTCCCATTGTCCAACTCTGAATAGAACGTTGTGATGTCCTGCATGTTCGCGCTGTTCTGCGTCGAGGTGAAATACTGGAACGGGTTCTCCGTCGCTACATATTGTCCACACACGGGAGGATTCAACTCCTCCTGGAACCACGCCCAAGTTACTGCGGCCGAGTTCATCTCATCGCCCACGTTTTGGTTGGTCAACGGGTGCGCCGTAGGATCGGACTTATTGCAAGGTCCGTAAGAAGGCTGCTCGCCAAATCTGTCGCCGGTGTCCGCCGCCGACACCATATACAAAGCCAGGTTTGGTTCTGTCGCCACCACGGGCTGGAAGAAATTGTCTGCCAACGCAAACTGCGTCGCGTAATTCCAGAACGTATCCACGCCGGCGATCGTGTTGTCGTAATGCCCCATGGCGACGTTGGTCTTCTCCGCCATGGCGAAGCCGTCCATCTTCCCGCCATCGATGCTGTCGTCGTAATAGGAATAGCCGTGAGGCATATCGGCTGGGTTTGGATCAGTGAGCAGATAAGATGTCACCGTGCCCGTGCCGGAAGCGCTCGTCTGGCTATAGCCGTGAGAAGTGGTATTCAACGGGTTCTGCACTCCTGGAAAGGTCGCGAACATCGCGTCGAAGGAGTGGTTCTGGAAAACAAGAATAATGACGCGTTTCACCGGCGACTGCGTCGTGCCGCCGAGGCCTGGCCCTTGTGCTCCGCTAGGCTCCATGGGACCACGGCACCCAACGGCAAGTGCTAACAAGGCAATACTCGCCGACAACGTCCAATGCTTTCTCATCGTCTACAAATCCAGGGGAATAGATTGGCAGCTCTGCGGAGCAGCATGGGATCAGGCGCAACCGCCGTGCCAAATAGTTCCCGTGCGCTGTCACTCCCGCATAAGCAGCTCACATTTCAGATGCTTACCCGGCTGGTTCTGCTGCCCACAGGCCATGGTTGAAGACACGATTTGACCCATTGTGAGTACCGCAGTGCCCAATATGGAGAGTTCGTGGCCTACATTCCTGCGCTGACTTTGCAGCCGACTGCTATTAGCGGTAACCTCATCTAAGTGAATTTCATCTGAGTAGCTGAGTGCGCAAGATTCTTCTGGCCAATTTTCCTCAGCGGAGTCATTTCAAACACCTCAGTCGCATCGGAGCGAGCATGTCCCCCAGTAAGTGCCCGTTGGTCATCTTCTTTCTTGTCACCCTCTGCATTGCTACCTTGCCCGCAACCGCGCAACAATCTGCCGGCGATCCCTCCGCCGCCCTGAACTCTCTGGAGCAGACGGCGCACACCACGGCTTCCGATATCGCACATCTTCGTATTGACCGTTGGAAGGTCGACAGTAAGTCGAAGAACGACGCGCAGGCTGATCGCGACTCGCTCGAAAGGAACCTCACCAATGCGCTGCCCGAACTAATTGGAAAGGTGCGTCGGGCGCCCACGGACCTCACCGCCAATTTCGAGCTTTATCGCAACCTCGAAGTCCTTTCGATGATCTTCTCCCGCTTCGCCGAAACTACCGGGGCATTCGGCGGCAAAGATGAGTACTCCGCGCTCACGAACGATGTTGCCGGTCTCGATAGCGCTCGCAAGACGTTTACCGCGCGCATGGAATCGCTCACGGCCTCAGCCCAGGCAGAGCTCACGCAATATCGTTCACAGGCAAAGGCCACGCAGGCCGCGGCACCCCCGCCGAAGAAGATTGTCATTGACGACTCGGAGCCGGAGAAACCCAAGGCCGCCTCGAAAAAGAAGAAATCCTCCAAGCCGGCGAGCGCCGACGCAAGCACGCCCAGCACCACTAGTGCGAGCGCTCCGAAACAGTAGCGGACATTACTAAGCTATTGAAAATAAACAGACTCCCTGGGAAGCGGGGGCCTGTGATCTCGCCTTTTGATCGCAACGAAATCCCACCGGAACTTTCCTCAGCCGCATGGTGTCTTTATCTACATGCGGCACTTGTGGCGGGGTCGAAATCCGAAAGTGACCTTTGGCACCGCGGCGGGAGTTGCAGAACGATTGTTGCTGGGCCGGAATCGCATTATCATTGAGGTGGCGCCATGAGTGTTATGGCGGGTGCATCTGTGTCCGATCTCGCTAGCGCGATCGCAATCCGCAACGAAGAAGCTTCCATCGTCGCCGAGCTCAAGGCCGGCTCCGAAGCTGCGTACTCATGGCTCATCGCGCAGTATCACCAGCCCATCTACAGCCTGGTGTACCGCATCCTCGACGATCCTTCCGATGCCGCCGACACTACCCAGGAAGTTTTCATCAAGGTTTATCGCGGCATTGGCCGCTTCAACGCCGAGTCCAGCCTGAAGACCTGGATTTATCGCATTGCCCTGCACGAAGCTTCGAATCAGCGCCGCTGGTGGTTCCGCCATAAGGGCCGCGAAACCTCCATCGAGGCCGCTACCGAAACCGAAGAGCACGTTCACCCCATCGGAGTAAAAGACACCTTGGTGGACGACACCGACTCACCTTTCGACAGCGTGTTTCATTCCGAAGTTAGCGCTAAGGTGGAGGCCGAGCTCACGAATCTTCAGGAGCCTTATCGCACCACCGTTATCCTGCGCGACATCGAAGATCTCTCCTATGAGCAGATCGCCGAAATTACTGAAACTTCTCTCGGTACGGTGAAATCAAGATTGGTTCGTGGCCGCGAGGCGCTCAAGAAACGCCTGGTGCGCTACGTAAAGGATATGGGCCCTGAACTCGGGTTACGCTCGCCAGATGCAAGTCCGGCCCGTACCCATGGCAAAGATGTTGAGGTCCAGTTATGAATTGTTCCGACACGAGGCCGCTACTTTCGTTATATCTTGACGGCGCCACTTCTCGGGACGAGAGGATGGCCGTCGAGCTTCACGTTCGCGGCTGTGCCGGCTGCCGCACGGAATTCGCTCAACTGCGTCGTACCCATCAGTTGGTCGCCTCCGTCGGACGCAAGCCCGCACCGCCCGATCTCGTTCTCCGTCTGCGCGTTGCTTTATCCCAGGAGATGGCTGCTAAGCGCCGCTCTCCCTGGGCAGGAGTCACGGTTCGTCTTGAGAACCTGTGCAACGCGTTCATGGTCCCCGCAGCCGCGGGCGTTGTTACCGCGGTGATTGTCTTCGGCCTGCTGATTGGTCTCCTCGTTCCCAATGCCATGCGGCAGGCGAACGACGTCCCAACCATGCTCTATACCCCACCGGAGATTTCCTTCTCTCCGTTCGGCCTCAACATGGGTTCGGTCAATGCTGACTCGCTCGTAGTGGAGGCTTATGTCGACGCCAACGGCCGCGTCCAGGATTACAAAGTTCTGTCCGCCCCCGATTCGGCGAAGGATTTAACTCCGGAATTGAAGAACATGCTGATCTTCACCACCTTCAAGCCGGCCACCGCTTTCGGCCAGCCCACTGCCGGAAGAGCGATCCTGTCCTTCTCTAATATCCAGGTGAAAGGGTGAGTTTCAAATTCCACGAACGCCGGCTGCGGCCGGCGTTTTTTTATGGGTCCGTTTGATTCCCGCTCCTCTCGCCCGTAAACTGATACCAGCATCCACACGATGGGACGCATCTGCAGGGGGCTGTTCTGGGCTTCATTTCTCGCTGTGCCACATCATTATCTGTCGCATTCGCACTGCTGGTGACGGCCGCCGCCCAGCAGCCCAGCAGCAAGGCCACGCTCGACACCAGCGAGGCGCTGTTCGCTGTCATGGTGGCTCTCAACAACTGCGGCTATAACGACGAAGTCGCCATCTCCGCACCGGTGCGCCTCAAGATTCGCGGCGAAGTCGACTCCGCCCTCGCCGACAATCCGAAAGCGGCCGCCACCGAGCAGGACGTTTGCGCCTTCTACCGCGATCACCAGCAGAACGACATCTCGCGCACCGTATCCGCCTACATTTCACTGGCCCTCCTGCTCAAGGACCCACCGGACTTCGCTACCAAGGTTCCCGAAGCCGACTTCCCACCCGACGCCAGCTTCGTGCTCGGAATCGTTTCGCCCTTGCAGCGTATGTACACCGAGGGCAAAATCCATTCCATTTGGGTGAAGCACAAGCCGGAATACGATGCGCTCATCCAGCGCTACCACGCGCCCATGCGCGACATGATCTCCACCACCGATAAGTACTTACGTCTGCAGATCAGTGGCTACATGGGCCGTTCCTACAACATCCTCCTCGAGCCCATGATCGGTCCTTCGCTTGCCAACTCCCGGAATTACGGCAACGACTACTATTTCGTCGTCTCGCCATCTGCTGCGAACCTCAAGATGCAGGAGATCCGCCACACCTACCTGCACTTCATCCTCGATCCCATGGCATACAAGCGCGGCACCGACATGAACCGCATCCGTCCGCTGCTTCTTTCCATCGCGAGCGCTCCGCTCGACAGTTCTTATAAAGAAGATCCGACCCTGCTTGTCACCGAGTCGCTGATCCGCGCCATCGAAGCCCGCACCATGCCCTTCGAGAAAGGCCAGGACAAGCGTGAGCAAGCCGTCGTCGATGCTGAAAGCGAAGGATTCATCCTCACCCAGTATTTCTACGACCGCCTCGCTGAGTTCGAGAAAGGTGAGCAGGGCCTGGAAGCCGCTTACGCCGACTGGCTGCATTTTCTTGACGTGGACCATGAGCGCAAGCACGCCCACTCCATCGCCTTCACCGGTCATCCCACCAGCGAATTGCTTCAGGCTGCCGCTCCGAATCGCAATTCCATGCTCACGGAAGGCGAACAAGACCTGATTAAAGGCGACCTCGACAACGCCGAAAAGATGGCGAACCACGTTTTGGAAGGCAAGGAAGAGGATGCCGCTCGCGCTTACTTCCTGCTGGCTCGCGTTGCCACCATGCGTGGAGACATGGAGGGCGCGAAGAGTTACTTCTATCTCGCGATCGATCGCGGTACCGATGCGCGCACGCGCGCATGGTCGCACATCTACCTGGGAAGGATTTTTGACCTCCAGGACAAACGCGAAGAAGCTCTCAAGCAATACAACCAGGCGCTGGCCGATGACGATCCCCGGCCCGATACCAAGGCAGCCGCCGAACGTGGCATGAAATCACCGTATACCGCCCCGGTTAAGCATCCGCAAGCGCAGTAAGCAACTCGGAGAACGAATTATGAAAAAGGCATTCTTATCCACCGCACTCCTACTGATGTCCGCCTCGGTCGCACTCGCGCAGAGCACTGCAGCGCCGGCCGCACAGTCGCAGCCTCCAGCCGCACAATCGCCAGCGCCGGCCGCTCCTGCCACCGCTCCAGCTACGCCACAAACCAGCGTCAACGCCCCGAATGCCAAGGGCGCACCGCAGCCCAAGACGCAGGAGGAGTACAAGGCGTACCAGGCCGTGATTACGAAAACCGACCCTGCGCAGTTCGAAACCGCTTCCGATGAGTTCGCGCAGAAGTATCCCAACAGCGATTTGCGCGTGGTGCTATTCAAACAACTGATGAACATGTATCGCGGCGCCGGTCAGACAGATCGCGCCATCGCCGCCGGTCGCAAGGCGCTGTCCATCGATCCCACCGACCCGGTTCCAAATGTCATGGTTGCCTTCTCCCTGGCCCAAAGCACCCACGACACCGATCTTGACCGCGACGATCGCCTGAATGAGGCGACTGCCGACGCCCAGCGCTCCATTGATAACGTCGACAGCGGCATGGCGATTCCACCCAATACGCCTGCGGACCGTGTTATCGACGCCAAACGCGGAATCCAGGCGATGGCTTACGAAACTCTCGGCACGATCGCGATGACGAAAAAGAATTTTCCGGCCGCTGAAGTCGCCTTCCGCAAGGGCATCGACGTCAACAAAGCCGAACCTGACGGCGTCCTTTACCTCCGCCTCGCCATTGCTTTGGACAACGATAAGAAATACCAGGAAGCGCTCGACGCTACCGACAACGCCATCAAGTACAACCAGTCTGGCAGCGAAGCTCTTGATTTGGCCAACAAAGAAAAGGCGCGCCTTCAGAAACTCGTAAGTACGCAACCGACCGCCACTCCGGGCCCCACGGCCCAGTAACTCCGGCGGACATCTTTTCACGCTGCCCTGGGCGTCGGAATGAGTGGGACAGCCACAGTCGTGATGACGAAAACACGCGAACTCGCGGCACTGGAAAAATCGCTTGACCACAACTTCAAGGACGCTGCCCTCCTCACCCGCGCCCTTACCCATAGCTCCTACGCGCGAGAGAAGCGCGACCAGGAGCACTCCGACGCCGCCCCTTCCGACAACGAACAACTTGAGTTCATCGGTGACTCTGTTCTCGCTTTCGTCACCAGCCAGGAATTAGCGAAGCGTTTCCCTCACTACCAGGAAGGCGAGCTCTCCAAGCTCCGCGCCTATCTTGTCAGCGCCCGTCACTTGCTCTTGCCCGCCCGCCGCTTGGAGATTGGAAAATATCTTCGTCTCGGCCGCGGTGAAGAACGCAGCGGCGGCCGCAATAAGAGCGCAATCCTTGTCGACGCCCTCGAAGCCGTGATCGCTGCAATCTACCAGGACGGCGGCCTGCGCGCCGCTCACAAGTTCATCATGCGCGAAATCCTCCGCCCCGAACTCCAGCGCATCGAGCGCGAGCCCGGCAACGGATTGCCCGTAACCGATTACAAATCGGCTTTACAGGAACAAGCGCACACCGCCGGAGGTAAGAAAATCAAGTACGTCGTTGTGAAAGAAGAAGGCCCGGAACACAAGAAGGTCTTTACCGTGGAAGCACGCATTGTTCCCGACGATGGCGACACTCCCGAGTTCGTCGCACGCGCCGAGGGTCCCACCAAGAAAAGCGCCGAACAAAGGGCTGCTCTGCAAGCACTGGAGTATGTGCAGTCGCTTCAATCCCCAGGGTCTGAATGAGCGAACTCCAGGAACAACCCGTCGCCACCGAATCCCCGGATCTCTCGCCCGCTGCGTCTACTGCCGTGCCGCGCCGCAAGCGTGCTGTGGACAACGGTGCGCTCGCTTCCATCTCTTCGCTGGTCGGCACCATCACCATTGCTGTCTTCGTCATCACGTTTATTCTCCAGGCCTTCACCATCCCATCCGAGTCCATGGAGAAGACGCTCCTAATCGGCGACTACCTCCTGGTCGACAAGGCGCACTACGGCTCCGGTTTGGCGCATTGGTTCATGCCCTACGAGCCTATCCGTCACCACGACATCATCGTCTTCCGCTACCCGGTTCACCCCTCCATGTACTTTGTGAAGCGCGTAATCGGACTTCCTGGCGATCGCATCCGCCTTATTAATAAAAAGGTGTTCGTCAACGGCCACTCTGTCGACGAACCCTACGTCCTTTTTAGCCGCCCTTTTGATGCCTACCGCGACAATTTTCCAGATGGTCCCTGGTGGACTTTCGACATGGATGCCCACTGGGCAGTAGAGATGCACCGGCTCGTTGAAGACAAAGAACTCATCGTTCCGCAGGATTGTTATTTCGTCATGGGCGACAATCGCGACGACAGTCTCGACAGCCGCTACTGGGGCTTCGTTCCGCGCGAAAATATCGTAGGTCGTCCACTCTTCATCTACTTCTCGATGAATGCCCCGCCGCTGCCCCCATCCGACAATGGACCGGGTGATAAACTTTTGAGTCTGGTCTCGCGCGTCGGCCATGCCTTCCGCGACATTCGCTGGCGTCGCGTCATGCGCCTGGTGCACTAATTTTTCCTATGAGTCAGAAGAAGAACGCTCCCAAGAAGGCCGAAGAGTCTCCGACGCCCGAAAAAAAGAAGGAAACCACCGCCGAATTTATCTCCTCTATGGCGGTCGTCCTTGTCACCGGCCTTTTCATCATTACTTTCTGTATGCAGGCCTTCGAGATTCCCTCCGGCTCCATGATCAAGACCCTATTGATCGGCGATCACCTCTTTGTGGATCGCGCACTCCTCGCCCCCCCAACGAAGTGGATGCCGCTCATTCCTTACCAGCAGGTGCACCGCCGCGACATCGTCGTCTTCGTTTCTCCCGCTCAGCCCGGCCTTTATCTGGTGAAGCGTGTCGTCGGCGTTCCGGGCGATCACATCCACCTTCGCGACGGCGTGGTCTACCTCAATGGCGTAGCCCAGAACGAGCCCTACAAGTTTGAAGACCCCAACCCTCCCGGCGGTATCAGGCCCTACGCCATCAACTTCCCTTCGGTTCCTCCCGACGATAGTGTGACCCTCACACCCGAGTGGCACGTCACCATGTCCGAACACATCCAGGGCGACGACGTCGTCGTACCCGCCGACAGTTACTTCTGTATGGGCGACAACCGCGAGAATAGCTGGGACAGCCGCTTCTGGGGCTTCGTCCCCAAACAAAACATCATCGGCCGCCCAATGTTTATCTATTGGTCCTTCGAAACCCCCGAAGACCAGTACACCAAGACCGACATCGGCGACCGCGTCGGCTTCATCGTCCACATCATTATTCATTTCTTCGATCAGACACGCTGGTCCCGCATGTTCCGGCTGGTGCACTGATGTTGGAGTCTGACACCTCCACAACGGTTCGCGAAGAGAGAGTGCGCCGCCACCCTGGCACTCGCAAAACGATGCTCGCCATCGTGATCGCTATTCTGCTCGGCATCTTTCTGCCACCGCTTGTTAACGTCAACCGCTACCGCTCGAACATTGCTACGTCCATCAGCACCGCCGTCGGCCGTTCCGTCACGGTTGGTCACGTCGAGCTCCGCCTGCTCCCCCAACCCGGCTTCGACCTTCGCAACGTCGAGGTCGCCGATGATCCCTCGATCAGCTCCGAATACCTTCTCCATGCCGATCGAGTCACCGCTTACCTGCGCCTCAGCTCGCTCTGGCGCGGACGCCTTGAGATCGCGCGGCTCAGTCTCACTGACCCCAGCCTGAACGTTGTCCACGCGGAAGACGGTCGCTGGAATCTCGAGACCCTGCTCCTCCGCAACGCGCAAATTCCCAGCGCTCCCACCGCGCAGGCACACTTCGAAAATGCTCGTCGCCGCTTTCCATACATTGAAGCTACCGGCGGACGCATCAACTTCAAGTTTGGGCTCGAAAAGAAAGCCTTCACCCTCACCGATGCCGACTTTGCCCTCTGGCTGCAATCCGAGAACAACTGGAGTATGCGACTCGAAGCGCGCCCCTATCGCATCGATACCCACGTCACCGACACCGGCACCGTGAAGATGGAAGCGGACTTCCAACGCAACTCCATGCTTCGCTATACGCCGGTGAAGCTCAGTTTGACGTGGCACGATGGGCAACTCGGACAAGTGACCAAGCTTCTCAGCGGACGCGATCATGGCTGGCGCGGCGGCACGACGATCGAGATCACCGGTACCGGCACTCCTGCCAACCTCGCCCTCGTCAGCGATCTCCGCGTCGACGATTTCCGCCGTTACGATATCTTCGGTGGCGGCGCCATGCGCCTCGGCGCTCATTGCAGCGGGCATCTCATCGCCCCGGAAGAAAAACTCGCCTTCCTCGATTGCGAGTCGCCCATCGGCGACGGCAAAGTCGAACTGCAAGGCACCGTGCAACGTTTCAGGGAGCCCTTCTACGAACTCGTCATGGCGGGCCATAACGTCGCATTGAACAGCGTGATGAGTTTTGTGCGTCACGCAAAGCGCGACCTTCCCGAGGACCTAAGCGCCGGCGGCACCACGGACTTTTCCTTTTCGGCGCACAAAGATTCTGTTCCCGGGGCGCCCACCCTTTGGTCTGGAGAAGGTTCCACAACCGACCCCACAATGCATTCTCGGGCACTGGGTCCCGATCTCGCCATCGGCACTCTCACCTACGTCATGGGTCCGGAATCTCCCGAGAAGCCGAAACGCAGCGGCCGCGCCGCCAAGAGCGAAGCGCCTCCCTCTCAGCCGCAGGAAGTTAACCTCTTCCGCCTCGCGGTAGCTCCCTTTGGACTTCAACTCGGTGCCGCCGCACCCACAAACGCGCAGGCCGTAGTCACCGCCAGCGGATTTAACGTTGCAATCGCCGGCGACAGCGATCTCGCCCGCGCTCTCCAGGTCGCCCGAGCTTTCGGTATCGATATCCCCAAAGTCGCCGCCAATGGTGCAGCCAAGCTCGACCTCCGCGTCGAGGGCCGTTGGACCGGCTTCGAAGCCCCTGTGCTCACCGGCACCGCGCAGATCAAAAATGCGCACGCCGATGTGCCTGGCATTATCGAAACCATGCAAGTCAGCTCCGCCGCCATCTCCATGACGCCCGAATCTCTCACGCTGCAGAATGTTGCCGCCGCGTTCGAGCACGGCCCGAATTTCACCGGCTCGGCTACCGTTCCTCGCGAATGTTCCGGCCCGTGTCCTATAACATTTGCAGTCCATGCCGACGAGCTCTCGCCCGAGCGCCTTGATCAGATCCTCGACCCCAGGTTCCGCAAGCACCCCTGGTACAACTTCTTCATGCCGCATCCAGCCGACCCGAAGAACCCGCTGCTCACCGCGAACGCGACCGGTCAGCTCGCGGTTGACCGGTGGAATATGGAAGGCACACAGCTTACGCATGTCACCGGCTCAGTACGGATCGCGGCGCCACAGGTTGCCGTCGTCGATCTCCACGGAGACCTCCTCGGCGGCCAGCACACCGGCACATGGCAAGCCGACTTCTCCGGCGACAAGCCGGTCTTTTCAGGCAACGGCAAAATAACCCACGCCAGCCTCGCACAACTCGGCAACGCCATGCAGGACGTTTGGGCAACCGGGACCGCCGATCTAAGCTACCAACTCAAGATGATCGGCAGCTCCCCGTCTGACCTCCGCAACTCTGCCTCCGGCATCGGCGAGTTCTCCATCCACGATGGTCTTCTCCGCCGCATGTCGCTCGATGGCAAAGCCGCGCCCCTCAAGCTCACCCGCTTCGACGGCACCATCGCGCTGCGCGATGGCAATTTCGTTCTCAGCGACGCGAAACTCCAGTCCGGCTCCGCGGTTTATACCGTGCAAGGCACCGCATCTTGGAATCGCGATTTGAACTTCACCCTCACCGACGCTCTGCGCAATTACGCGCTCTCCGGCACCCTCGACCGTCCTGTCGTGAAAGCCGCGCCCGTAGCCGCCGCCTCCGTCGAAACCAAGCCATGAAGATCCTTGCCGCGTTCCTGCTTCTCCTCGGCATCGCCGTCGCGCAACAACACAGCCCCGAGTACCGTAGTGCTGAGCGAAAACTTGCTGCCATGGACGCCTACGACGCAAATCCCGCCGCGGCCGGCCTCCTCACCACGCTCACCGACGCCGAGATGAACGCTTACTTCGCCGAAGGCGGCATCAAGTGGGGCGATGGCGTCAGCAATGTCCGCATCAGCACCGCTCCCTCCACCGTTCACGCCTCCGCACAAATCGACTTCGATAAAGTCACCGCCAAGGCCCGTTCCAGCAATCCGCTGCTCGGCATTTTCACCGGCATTCACACTGTCCGCATCACCGCCCAGGCCGCCGCCCTCCACGGACGCGGCTCCGTGAAAGTCCAATCCGTCTCCCTCGACGGCACTGAAATTCCGCCCGCCGTGCTCGAACTGTTCATCGTTAAGTTCCTCCAGCCCAAGTATCCGGAAGCCGATCTCGACGCCGTTTTCGGTATGCCCAATCGTATCGATTCCGCGACCGTCGGCGACCATCAAATCACCTTCGCCCAGCGCTGATCGCTCCGATTTTCGCCCGTCTCCGCGTGTTACCCTAGACAAAGACCCGGATGCATTTCGACCCCGCACGCATTTTTTTTGAAGCGATCGCCTTCCTTTTTGCCATCAGCCTGCACGAGTCCGCCCATGCATGGATGGCCAATCGATGCGGCGATCCTACTGCGCGCATGCTCGGACGAATTACTCTTAATCCTCTCCGCCATATCGATCCGGTCGGCACCATCTTGTTGCCCATCATTGCCCTGATCGCCAATTTCCCCATGTTCGGATGGGCCCGCCCAACTCCGGTCACTCCCCGAAATTTCAAGAACCTCGTTCGCGACGACATCCTTACCTCCGTCGCCGGGCCGGTCAGCAACTTTCTAGCGGCCTTCGTGGCTGTCATATTGATCAAGATCATCGCCTTCACCAGTACTGCGGGGCGCATCGCATTTCTGCTGTCGACTCGGGGCAGCTTCAGCGGCGAAGGCATCCTCTCGCCCATCATGTTTCTGCTCTACATGATGATGGAAATCAACGTGCTCCTCGCCGTTTTCAACTTAATCCCGGTGCCGCCGCTCGACGGCAGCCATGTCCTGCGCCATTTCCTCTCACCGTCCGTTTTGCGCATCTACGACTCGGTCGGCATGATTGCTCTCGTCGTTCTCGTGTTTTTCGGTGGACGTTGGTTGATGATGCTGCTCAGCCCCTTTATGCTATTTTTCCAGTACTTGCTCTTCTTGGGTCTCCATGTCCGCTAGCAAACAACAACGTGTGTTGAGTGGGATGCGCCCCACCGGAAAGCTTCATCTCGGCCACTACGTCGGCGCCCTCCAGAACTGGGTCAAGCTCCAGGATCAGTACGACTGCTTCTTCTTCGTCGCCGATTGGCACGCGCTTACCACCAACTACGCGGATACCTCCGGCGTAAAAGAGAGCTGCGTCGAACTCGTCATCGACTTCCTCTCCGCCGGCCTCGATCCTGCGCGCTCCACCATCTTTATCCAGTCGCACGTGCCACAACACGCCGAGCTGAATCTCTTGCTCTCCATGATCACGCCCCTCGGCTGGCTCGAACGCGTGCCAACATATAAAGAGCAGCGCGAGAACATTCACGACAAAGACCTCGGCACCTTCGGCTTCCTCGGCTACCCGGTGCTCATGACCTCCGACATCCTCGTTTACCAGGCGCAGTACGTGCCCGTCGGCGAAGACCAGGTCCCGCACCTCGAAATCAGTCGCGAAATCGCGCGCCGCTTCAATCAGTTCTACTCGCGCAAAATCCGCGCCGGCGTCGCCGATCCGCAACGCGAGTACGTCTTCCCCGAGCCCAAGCCTCTCCTCACGCCAGCCGCCAAGCTCCCGGGCACCGACGGCCGCAAGATGTCGAAGTCGTACGGCAACAGCATCCTCCTCAGCGATCCCGAGCCTGAAGTTCGTGCCAAGCTGAAAACCATGGTCACCGATCCTGCACGCGTTCGCCGCACCGATCCCGGCAACCCCGACATTTGTCCCGTCGGCGACCTGCACAAAATTTTCAGCGACGCCGAAACCATGGCCAAGGTAAATGAAGGCTGCCGCACCGCCGGCATCGGCTGCATCCAGTGCAAAGGCTGGGCCGCCGACAGCGTCATGCGCGTCCTCGCTCCCATCCAGGAGCGCCGCGCGAAATACGAAAGCAATCCCAAGATGGTGTGGGATATCCTCGAAGCCGGCTCCAAGAAGGCCAGCGTCGCCGCTGAAGCAACCATGATCGAAGTGCGCGACGCCATGGGCATGTCGCACGCCTACGCACCTCCGAACACCAGCGCAACTGCGAGTAAATAGCATGGCCGACGCGATCGAGAACAAGCCGCAACCCGCAACTCCCGCGCCCGACGCCAAGCGTCCGCCAGAGCGCGACGACTCCGTCTTCTCCATCACTGTTGGCCAGCTTTACGACGGTCCGCTCGACCTCTTGCTCGACCTCGTCCGCAAGCAGGACATCGACATCTACGACATTCCCATCGCCAAGATCACGCGCCAGTACCTGACTTACACCGAGCACATCAAGACCATCGACGTGGACGTCGCCGCCGAATTCATCTACATGGCGTCGCTGCTCATCCACATCAAGTCGAAAATGCTCCTCCCGCGCGATCCCGACGCCCTCGCCGGTTCCGAGGACGATCCCCGCATGGAGCTCGTCAACCGCCTGCTCGAGCACGAGCGCTTCAAGACCGCCGCGCAAATGCTCCTGCAAAAACAACAGATCGAAGACGCGGTCCTCACCAATCCCTCACTCAAAGAATTCAAGGACGCCGAGGGCGCTGAACCCGAGCTCGCCGCCGATGTCATCGACCTCGTCAAAACTTTCCGCGAGATCCTCGACCGCGCCAAATCGAAACCGACCTTCGACGTCACCGACGACAATGTCACCGTCGGCCAGATGATCCAATACGTCCATCGCAGGCTCTCACTGGAAGAGCGTCCCATCCGCCTGAAGTCGCTGCTCAAGCACCTCAACAGCCGCAACGCCCTGGTCTGCGCCTTCCTCGCACTCCTCGAACTCATCCGACTGCAAGCGGTCATCGCGCGCCAGGACGCCGTCTTCGGCGACGTCGTCATCAAGAAGCACACCAATTTCGATAACATCCTCGCGGAACAAAGCGCCGTCCGCGACGATTGGAAATGATTTTTGTGTATGCACCAAAGGTTTGTATCAGGGCACGGCTTCAGCCGTGCCGTACAGCTCGAATCTGAAACGGGGCTTTAGCCCCTGCAACGTCGCGAGACGCGCACCACATAGGAAACCATGTCGCTCAAGGGAAAACTCGAAGCCATCATCTACGCCGCCGAAGAGCCGGTCACCGTCGACCAAATGGCCGCTCTTCTCAAAGACGCCGTCCTCGCCGACCTCGCGCAGGAAGCCTCCAACGCCGCAGTTATCGCCGCCGACGCTGCAGCTTCCGACGCTCCCGCCACCCAGCCTGCCGCCGAAGTTCTGCCCGAGCCGGAGCCCGAAGCTCCGGCCGATGCCCCATCCCCCGAGTCCGCGCCCGAAGCCACCGCGAAGAAGAAGCTCAAAGATCCCGAGCTCACCGCCGTCAAGGCGAAGCTCCGCACCATGCTCGCCGAGCTCGTCGCCGACTACCAATCCGACTCTCGCGGCCTCGAAATCCGTCAGGTCGCCGGCGGCTATCGCATGGCCACCAAGCCCGAGCATCACGATGTCGTCGTCGGCTTCGCCAAGAGCCTCAAGCCGCCCATCCGCCTCTCGCTCCAGGCCCTCGAAACCCTCGCCGTCGTCGCCTACAAGCAGCCCGTCACCGCTCCCGAAGTCAGCGAAATTCGCGGTGTCGATTCCAGCGGCGTGATCTCTACCCTGCTCGATCGCAAGCTCGTCACCACCGCCGGACGCAAGCAAGTCATCGGCCGCCCCATCCTCTACAAAACGACCAAGGAATTTCTCCTCCGTTTCGGCCTCAAAGATGTCAACGAACTCCCCAGCATGGAAGAGTTCGAAAAGCTCGGCGACGCGGGCCAAGGTGTGATGTTCGAAGCCGAACAATCGCAGCCGCGCGAAACCACCGCACCCGCCGGGGATACCGAAGCCAAAGCCGAGCGCGTGGATGATGCCATGATGGCCCACGAAGACCAGATGGTCGCCACGGAAGATCGTGCCGCCGAGAATGCTGCTGAAGCAAACGAATCACAACCGGAAGAGTCCGCTGCGCAACAAGACTCAATCGAGAAGTCCTGATGTCCGAAGAAAGATTGCAGAAGATCATCGCCGCCGCCGGCGTCGCCTCGCGCCGCAAGGCCGAAGAACTCATCACCGCGGGTCGCGTCACTGTCAACGGTGAGGTCAAAAACGAGCTCGGCTCCAAGGCCGATCCCGCCACCGACGACATTCGCGTTGACGGCAAGGGTCTCAAGCCCGAGGAGCACGTCTACGTTCTCCTTCACAAGCCCAAGGGCTACGTCACCACCGTCACCGATCCCGAAGGTCGCCCCACCGTGATGGATCTCGTCAAGAGCATTCCCGCGCGCGTCTATCCCGTCGGCCGCCTCGACTACCTCAGCGAAGGCCTGCTGCTCCTCACCAACGACGGCGAGATCGCCGCGAAGCTCACCCACGCCTCCACTCACGTTCCCAAAAAATATCTCGTCAAAGTCAGCGGCGAGCCCACCGAAGAACAAGTCCAGCAACTTCGCGACGGCGTGCAACTTCCCGCCGAACAAGGCAACATTCACGCCGACCCGCGCGAAGGCGGCCGCTTCGGCGGCGAGAAGCGCCGCTCCACCGCGGTGAAAACCGCGCCCTGCAAAATCGATCTCACTCGCGAGGGCGACAATCCGTGGTACGAGGTCACCCTCACCGAAGGTCGCAACCGCCAGATCCGCCGCATGTTCGACTTCATCGGACATCATGTCGAGAAGATCAAGCGCGTCGAATACGGCCCGCTGAAACTCGATGTCGAAAACGGCGAATTCCGTCTGCTCAATCCCGCGGAAGTCGCTCGCCTGAAGCAAGCCTCCGAAGGCCGTCACGCCCCTCCGCGCGCCCGCGACGAACGCCCGCGCTTCGACAAGCCTCGCAAAGATCGCGGTTCCCGTGGCGAACGTCCTGCCTTCTCGGGGTCCCCGCGGCGCGCCGATTTTGCGCGGCGCGGGGCGGAGCGCGGTTCCTACAAGGACCGCTCCGACGTCGAAGATCCGCGCGGGGAGCGCACTCGCACCGCCCGCTTCAACGCCGACGGCAAGCGCGAAGAAGAAGCTCCTCGCGAACGGCGCGAGCGCCCCAAGTTCGACCGTCGCGACAAGCCCGCCTTCCGCGGCCGTCGCGATGACTCTCGCGGTGAGCGTCCTGCATTCCGAGCCCGTCCCGACGATCGCCCCGAGCGTCCCAAGTTCGGGAAACCGCGCGAGGGCGGATCTCGCCCATCGTTCGGCGACCGCCCCAAGTTCGCCTCCAGCGGATCGCGACCCGAGCGACCTTTCCGTGGCAAGCCCGCAGCCGGCGGCGAATCCGGTCGCAAGAATTTCGGCCGCCCACCCGCTCGCGGCGGCTCACGCCCATTCTCCGGCAAACCCAAGTTCGGCGACCGCAAAGAACGCAGCGACCGTCCCCGCTTTGATCGCGGCGCACCCCGTGGCGAAGGACGCAATGATCGTCCCCCATTCGACCGCGGCGCATCCGGTGGTGAAGAACGCCCCAAGCGCCCTTTCCGCGCCAAGCCCGGCGACCGCAAAGAATTCCGTGGCAAACGCGAGGATCGTCCCGCATTCCGTGGTCCGCGCAAAGAAGGTGACTTCCGCGGCGATCGCCCCAAAACTGGCGACCGCAAACCCGGTGGCTTCCGCGGAGATCGCGCGAAGTCCGGTGACCGTCCTTTCCGCGACAAGCCCTTCGGCAAGAAGCCCGGTGGTTTCCGCAAGGACTTCCGCCCGCGCCGCGACGACAACGTTCCGGATCGGGAGGAACCAAAGTCTCAGGAATTCGTCGATAACAACGTCGCCAAGCGCTTCTCTGGAAAGCTAGAATCAGGTGGGCGTGGACCGCGTCGCGGCCCCGGCGGAGGCGCCAAAAAAGGCGGCTTCCGCAAGCCTAAGGACAGGCGATGAAGTACGAAGAGATGGTCCCGGCGCACATTCGCGCGCTCGGGCCCTACGTACCTGGCAAGCCGCTCCGCCAGGCTGAAGAAGAAACTGGAATCAAATGCACCAAGATGGCTTCGAACGAAAATCCGTTCGGGCCTTCGCCGCGCGCGCTCGAAGCCATGCAGCACGCGCTCCGCGAAGTTCACCTCTATCCCGAGAACGGCGCGCCCGAACTCGCGACGAAAATCGCGGAGAACGAAGGCGTCACTCCTGATCACATCCTCGTTACCGGTGGCTCCACGCCCTGTCTCGACATGATCGGCCGCACCCTGCTCGTCCCCGGCCAGAATGCCGTCACCAGCGAGCGCACCTTCATCGTCTATCCCATCGTCACCCGCGCTGCCGGTGCCACCCTCAAATTCGTCCCGACGAAAAACGACGGCTTCGACCTCGACGGCATATTGACCGCCATCGATGAGAATACCCGCGTCGTCTTCCTCGCCAACCCGAATAATCCCACGGGCACCATGTTCACTGCGCAGGAATTGGACCGCTACCTCGAACGGGTTCCCGACCACGTGGTCACCGTCATCGACGAGGCCTACTACGATTTCGCGAAACACCTGGCCGCTCAGCGCGGCGTCGAATATTCCCACTCAGTTCGCTACGTCAAGGAAGGCCGCAAGGTCCTCGTCCTCCGCACCTTCTCCAAGACCCACGGCCTCGCCGGTGTCCGCGTCGGTTTCGGTATCGGCGATCCCGAACTGATGTCCTACCTGTCTCGCGTTCGTACCGCCTTCCAAACCACCAGCATCGGCGAAGCCGCTGCCATCGCCGCTCTTCACGACGATGAGCACCTACGCCGCACCGTCGAGAACAATGCGTCCGGCGCCGCGTACCTCGAAAAAGGCATGCGCGATCTGGGCCTCCACCCCGTTCCCACCTGGGCCAACTTCGTTTTCTTTGAAGTCGAAGACGACGCTCCCGGAATCGCCAAGGCCCTCGAGCACTCCGGCGTCATCGTCCGCCCGCTCGGCGGCTGGGGAATTCCCAAGGGCCTCCGCGTCACCATCGGCAACCCGCAGCAGAACGAAAACTTCCTGCACGCGTTGCAGAAGGTCCTCTCCAAAGAACCCGTCCGCTAAATTTTTGCGCAAATAAAATAGGCCGCCAGTCGATCGCGGCCTTCCTTCTTTGTTTTGTATCAGGGCAGCGCTTTACGGCCTCCCTTTGCTTCGTATCAGGGCAGCGCTTTAGCGCTGCCGTTCAGGGCTCGGAAAAAGGGGCTTCAGCCCCTGCGCCGTTACTTCGCCACCGGTGTCCCCGGCGTTTCCGCCTTCGGCTTCGCCGCCGGCGCTGCGGCCTTCTGGTGGTCGACAATCATCGGCAGCCGCGCCGCGCCAAACAATCCCGCATCGCTCCCCAGCAGCGCCCGCGTCACAATCGTCCGTTTCTCACCCGCCTTCACCGCCTCCGGCGAAGTCACTCGATAGATAAACGACCGCACCCGCAACTCATCCATCATCGCCGGACTAAACGCGTCCCAAGCGCTCACCACGCCGCCGCCAATCACGTACATCGGGAAGTTCAACGCGTTCACAAAGGTTGCAATCGAAATTCCCAGGCAGCGGCCGACGGTGTTGAACACGCCCTGCGCCGCTTTATCTCCCTGGATCGCCAGTTGGTACACGACCTTCGAGCTGAACTCTACGTCGTTGCGCGACGCCTTGGCCAGTGCGTCCGACATATTCTGCGCCACGGCCTCTTTCGCCATCCGTACAATCGCCGTCGCCGACGCATACTGCTCCAAACATCCATGGCTGCCGCATCCGCAAGCATGTCCGTCCGGCACAACCATCGTGTGCCCCAGTTCGCCGGCCATGCCTTTCATGCCGTGCCACACGCGCCCGTTCTGGATAATCCCACCGCCCACGCCCGTGCCCAGCGTGAACATCGCCATATCGTCTACATCCCGCCCCGCGCCTAGCCACTTCTCGCCCATCGCGGCCGCGTTCGCATCGTTCTCCAGCACAACCTTCGTTCCCAGCCGATGCTCAATGTCCTGGTGCACCGGGTAGTCCGCCCACCCCGGCAAATTCGGCGACTCCCGCACCGTCCCGGTATCCATATCGATGAACCCCGGCACGCCAATCCCTATCCCCACCAGCTCGCCCTTGTCCTTATACTTCTCCACCACCGCCCGGATCGCCGTCGTCATCTCGCTGATCACGAACTCGCGCCCGCGCTGCACTTGCGTACCGAGCGTCACTTTCTCCAGCAACGTCCCCTGGTCATCCACGGCGGCAATGCGGAGATTCGTGCCGCCCAGGTCCACTCCAATCGAGAAGATCGCCATATCTGTCCTATCGTTTCACAAAAACCAAAAACTCTGGTTTAAACGTTTTAAATCTAGCAAAAACTGCGTTCCGATGCACCGATTATTTCTGGCATTTCGAACAAAAGTGGCTGCTGCGTCCCCCAATCACCACCCGTTTAATCGGCGTCCGACACACCAGGCAAGGCTCACCCGTCCGCTGATAAACGTTATGCCGAAGCTGAAAAAATCCTTCATTCCCATCGGAATCCACGTAGTCATTCACGCTCGATCCGCCCGCCTCCACCGCTTCGCGCAGCACCTCGCCCAACTTTTCACGAAGTCGCGTCAGGTCCGCCCGCGTCAGCGTCTTCGCCTTCCTTCGCGGGCGTATCCCCGCTCGAAACAAAGATTCATCCGCATAAATGTTTCCCACGCCGCTCAGCAATTTTTGATTCAGCAGCGCGCTCTTGATCGGCGTATTCCGCCCACGAAACAATTTCACGAATTCTTCCAGCGAAACCTGTAGCGGCTCCAGCCCCGGTGCCGCAAACACTTTCGCCTTCGACTGCACCGCCAATTTCCCAAACATCCGCGGATCGACGAACCGTATTTCTTTCCCCGATGAAATCTTCGCAATCAAGTGCGTGTGCTTCGGAATGTCCGTCGCCGGGTCCTGCACCAGGGTGCTCCCCGTCATCCCCAGGTGGATAATCCACTGCCCGCGCGCCTCACCATTCTCTTCTTCGAGATCGGCCACAATGTGCTTGCCCACTCGCCGCACATGTTTGATTCGCGCCCCCTCCAGCATGGTGGCAATCGCCCGCGCGCTCGACTTCAGCGGCTGCTTGCGCTCCCCAACCCACACGGATTCGATCGTCGCGCCCGCGACGCGTTTATTCAGTCCATTGGCTATGGTTTCGACTTCGGGAAGTTCCGGCATAACGGCAGTCCATCTATGTTAGCTTGCCGCGCCCGCTTCTGGTACAAAGGGCGCCGTGTGGCTTTGTTTCCTCGCCGGTGCCGCTTACGGTTTTGCCGCCGGAGCCCAACCCGGTCCGCTGAACGCCTACCTCATGTCGGTCACGCTCCGCCACGGCTTCCGTCGCGCTCTCCCGGCCGCCTTCGCCCCTTGCTCAGCGACGCCTTCATCATCGCCCTCACCCTCTCCATCCTCACCCGCATCCCCTTCGCGTTCATCCGCGGGCTCCATCTCCTCGGCGGCCTCTTCGTCCTCTATCTCGCCTGGGATGCCTGGTCCACATTCCGCCACTTCGACGCGGCCACCGCCGCTGCCCAATCGCATGCCGTCGAGAGCGTCTGGAAAGCGGTCGTCATCAACCTCCTGAATCCCAACCCCTATCTCGGCTGGAGCCTCGTCCTCGGCCCTCTGCGTCTTCGCGGATGGCACGCCGCCCCGCGCAACGGCCTCGCCATCGGAGCCGGCTTCTACTTCGCACTCGTCGGCACCACCATCCTCGTCGTCCTCGTCTTCGATCTCGCCCGCAACACCGGCCCGCGCGTGGCGAGACAACTCCTCGCCATCTCCGTCTTGGCCCTCGCTGCTTTCGGCGCATACCAGCTTTGGCTCGCGATCACCGCTCGCTGACCGTTCCAGAGCCCTTCATTGGCGCAATCTGCCTCGTCACGGTAAAATTATGTGTACACAGCCCGTCCCGGATTCCAACTCTTAGTGCAGCTCCTGCGGTATTTCAGCGGGGCTTCTGTGTGCAGAAACCGCGGCTATTCAGCCGCCACGCGCGCCTGCGCTCCAGCCAACCAAATTTCCAGGCGCCGAATTCGCGGTCATGGAGTACGTGTGAGCAAAGGCAAGACAGCCGTCGTAATCGGGGCCCAGTGGGGCGACGAGG
Organism: Candidatus Korobacter sp.; assembly: GCA_036501185.1. Taxonomy (GTDB): domain Bacteria; phylum Acidobacteriota; class Terriglobia; order Terriglobales; family Acidobacteriaceae; genus Korobacter. The sequence continues at coordinate 39,707 of DASYAU010000044.1, forward strand.
GCAAGGGAAAAATCGTCGACGTTCTCTCTGAGAACTTCAAAGTTGTCGCCCGCTACGCCGGCGGCCACAACGCCGGCCACACCGTCCTCATTGGCGGCAAAAAATTCGTCCTCCAGCTCATCCCCTGCGGCGTCCTTCGCCCCGGATGCCGCGGCGTCATCGGCAACGGCGTCGTCCTCGATCCCATCGCCTTCCTCAACGAAGCCCAGCGTCTCCGCGAGGCCGGCGTCCCCGTCGACGGCAACCTCTTCGTCTCCAACCGCGCTCACGTCATCTTGCCCTACCACCGCATGGTCGAACTTGCCTCCGAAAATGCTCCCGGACGCGTGAAAATCGGCACCACCTCGCGCGGCATCGGTCCCAGTTACGAAGACAAAATGGGCCGTCGCGGCCTCCGTGTCGCGGATTTGCTCGACTCCGCGCTCCTCAAAAAGCACATCGAGAACGCGTGCCAGGAAAAGAACACCATCGTCCACGCGCTCTTCAACGCCGAGCCCATCGATCCCGACAAGATGTACCACGAGTACGCCAAGGCCGCCGAACAGATCGCGCCTTTCGTCACGGATACGGCGATGCTGCTGAATCACGCCATCGCGAACGGCGAGAGCGTCATGTTCGAAGGCGCGCAGGGCACCATGCTCGACATCGACCACGGCACCTACCCCTTCGTCACCTCTTCCAGCGCGACGAGCGGCGGAGCCGTCATCGGCACTGGCGTTCCTCCAACATCCATCAGCACTGTCATCGGCGTCACCAAGGCTTATTGCACCCGCGTCGGCGAAGGCCCATTCCCCACCGAGCTCCACGACGCACTCGGCGACGCCATCCGCAAGCGCGGCAACGAATTCGGCGCCGTCACCGGACGTCCCCGCCGCTGCGGCTGGCTCGACCTCCCGCTCCTCCGCTACTCCAACATGATCAACGGCACCGAATGGCTCGTCGTCACCAAGCTCGACGTCCTCGACGAGCTCGACGAGATCCCCGTCTGCACCAGCTACAAGATCGATGGCCATCAATCTGAAGAAATCCCCGCGCAAGGCTGCGGCTTCGACCACATCGAGCCCGTGTACACCAAGCTCCCGGGCTGGAAAACCGACACCACCAAGATCACGCACTACGACCAGCTCCCGCAGCGCACGCGCGAATACCTCAAGTTCATCGAGCACCAGACCGGCGCGAAGATCGGCATCCTAAGTACCGGCCCCGATCGCGACCAGTCCATCTACACCGCCGACTTCGTCTCGTCTCTAGGACTGAAACACCTCGGCAAGTAGTGGTTCCTCCTAGTATCAGGGCAGGGCTTCAGCCATTTACACCGACGATTTCGTCGTATCTCTAGGCCTGAAACACTTAGGCAAGTTGTGGTTCCGCTTTGTATCAGGGCAGGGCTTCAGCCCCTGCGATTTTGTTTTCCGACGTCGCCAACCGGCCAGTCGCGAAGCGACGAAATAAATTAGCCCCGCACGTAAGTGCGGGGAGTGCCGCCATACCCGAGTCCCCGCAAGGGGACGCCATCCCGCGATGCGGGACGTAAGTCCCGCGAGGAGCGAACATGGTCGTTCTCGCCGTAACCTGGATCGCCAACCAGGGCCACGAATCCGCCGTCATCGACGCCTTCAAACGTCTCGCCGCCGGATCCCGCACCGAACCCGGCTGCCGCCTCTACATCGTCCACCAGCACCGCGACGACCACCGCAGGTTCTTCGTCTACGAACAATACGAAGACGATGCCGCCCTTCAGGCCCACCGCGATACCCCTCACTTCCAGGAAATCGCTCTCAAGACCCTTCCGTCCCTCGGCAAACGCGCCGACGCCCACATCATGGATCCCTTGGCTTGAACATCGCGTTCGTCACCTATCGCGGCCTAAACGCCATCGCCCCCGATGACGCGCTCCTCGCTGAGGTCCTCCGCGAACGCGGCCACCAGGTCGAAGGCGTTGTCTGGGACGACCCCGCCGCCGACTGGTCGCACTACGACGCCATCGTCATCCGCTCCTGCTGGGACTATCAGTACACTCCCGAAAAATTCGTCGCCTGGCTCGACCACCTCGACGCCCCCAACCTCCGCGTCTTTAATCCCATCCCCATCGTCCGCTGGAATCACGACAAGCGCTACCTCCGCGACCTGGAACGACACGGCATCGCAATCGCTCCCACCTACTGGTGCGAACGCAACACCACGCCCAACCTTCACGAGATCCTGAAATCCAGAAACTGGCAAAAAGCCGTAGTCAAGCCCACCATCAGCGGCACCTCCATGCTCACCTGGACCGTGAGCCTAGAAGACCGCGACACTCACGACGCACAACTCGCCGACCTGCTCACCAAGCGCGACATGATGATCCAGCAATTTGTTCCAGAAATTTTGGAAGGTGAGTGGAGCCTCGCGTTCTTCGGCCGCCAATTCAGCCACGCCGCCATCAAGCGCCCCGCCCCCGGCGACTTCCGCGTCCAGGACGAACACGGTGGCACCTGGTCTCAGCAACCCGCTCCCCCCGAGCTCGTTGCGCAAGCCCGTCACGTCCTCGACTGCGTCAACTCCGACCTGCTCTACGCCCGCGTCGACGGCATCCAGCGCAACCGCCAATTCATCCTCATGGAACTAGAAATCATCGAGCCCATGCTCTACATAGGCCAAAACCGCACCGCCGCCGAACTCTTCGCCAACGAATTCCTTAAGCGTTTGTCATCCTGAGCGAACAATCCGCAATACGTTGCGAATTCGCAGTCGAAGGATCTCGCGTTTATTCCTTCGTGTACTTCGTGATTAAAGATTTTTCTTTTGACGTTTGTCGGCCACCAGCGATCCATTGCTCGCATAGCTCTCCGCCGGAACATCCACAAACGCAATCGTCACCGACTCCGGCTTCGCATTCGCTTCCGCCACGAACAACTCCGTCAGCTTCGTAACCAGCGTCCGCTTCTGCTCCGTGGTCCGTCCCTCAATCCAAGTCACCTGAATATGCGGCATCTCTCTCCTTCCGGGTGCCCCAGGTTTGGCGGTTTTCCAAACCTGCGGATTTTTCTCCTCGCGCCAGCCACCAATTCCGCCGTCGTCTCCACTACTCTCCCTAATCACTAATTACTAATTACTAATCACTTTTTTGCCAAAAGCAAAAGGCACGCTCTCAGCGTGCCCCCCGCTCGAAATCCCGCCAGCACTACTTCGCCAGCTCATATCCCGCGAAAAAGTACGACAGCTCAAACCGCGCCGTATCGTCGGCATCCGACCCATGCACCGCATTCTTTTCAATGCTCGCGGCCCATTTCTTCCGGATCGTTCCCTCCTCGGCATTCGCCGGATTGGTCGCGCCCATCAGCTTCCGGTAATCGGCAATCGCGTTTTCCTTCTCCATGCACATCACCACGATCGGCCCCGAAGCCATAAAGTCGGTCAGCGAATGGAAGAACGGCTTGTTCGCATGCACCGCGTAAAAGCCCTCCGCCTGGTTCTTGGTCAGGTGCAGCATCTTGATCCCAAGAATGCGGAAATTGTTGTTCAGCAATGTGCTGATGATGTCGCCCTCGGCGTTCTTCTCCACCGCGTCCGGCTTAATGATCGAAAGAGTCCGTTGCAATGTCTTCATTCTGTTCTTTTCCTCAATTCAAATCTCTTCGGAGCAGCGAAAAGTAGGCATAACGCCCCTAATCACTAATTACTAATTACTAATCACTATTTCGCAATCTTCCCCGCCGCCGCCACCAGCGTCTCGCCCAGCAGCGCCGGCGATTTCGCCACGTGAATTCCCGCCGCTTCCATCGCTTTGATTTTCTCCGCCGCAGTTCCCTTGCCACCGGAAATAATCGCGCCCGCATGTCCCATCCTGCGTCCCGGAGGCGCCGTCTGCCCGGCGATGAATCCCACCACCGGCTTCTTCACGTTCTGCTTGATGAACTCCGCCGCATTCTCCTCGGCGCTTCCACCAATTTCGCCAATCATAATGATCGCTTCCGTTTCCGGGTCCTTATTGAACAAATCGAGCGCGTCGATGAAGTTCGTTCCGATAATCGGATCGCCTCCAATCCCAATCGCGGTCGACTGCCCAATTCCACGCACGGTGAGCTGATGCACCGCTTCATACGTCAGCGTCCCCGAGCGCGACACGATCCCAACGTTCCCCTGCTTGTGAATCCGCGCCGGCATGATCCCGATCTTCGCCTTACCCGGCGAAATAATGCCCGGGCAATTCGGCCCAATCAGCCGCGTCTTCCGGCCCTGCATGTAATTCCATACCTTCGCCATGTCCTGCGCGGGAACGCCTTCAGTGATGCAAACCACCAGCGGCAACTCCGCATCCACCGCTTCCATAATCGCGTCAGCCGCAAACGGTGGAGGCACAAAAATCACGCTCACGTTCGCGCCGGTCCGCTCTACCGCATCCTGCACGGTGTTAAAAATCGGCCAGCCCTCGTGCGTCGTCCCGCCCTTGCCCGGAGTCACCCCGCCCACAACTTTCGTTCCGTACTCCTGGCAGGCCTTCGCATGGAACGTGCCTTCACGCCCCGTCAGTCCCTGCACCAGCAACTTCGTATTCTTATCGACAAGAATCGACATTAGCGGCCTCCCTTCGCGGCAGCCACAACTTTTTCCGCCGCGTCTTTCATCGTCTCGGCCACAATGAAGTTCAAGCCGCTCTCTTTCAGGATCTCGCGCCCCTTCTCAACATTGGTTCCTTCCAGCCGCAGCACGATCGGCAGTTGAATGTTCGTCTGCTTCGCCGCCTGCACCACGCCGGTCGCCAGCGTATCCACTCGCAGGATGCCGCCAAAAATGTTGATCAGCACTGCCTTCACGTTCTTATCGCTCAGCAGGATCTCGAACGCATGCGTCACCTGCTCCGCATTCGCGCCGCCGCCCACATCCAAAAAGTTCGCCGGCATTCCTCCCGCGTACTGGATGATGTCCATCGTCGCCATCGCCAACCCGGCGCCGTTCACCATGCAGCCCACGCTGCCGTCCAGCTTGATGTAGTTGAGCCCATACTTGCTGGCCTCCACCTCAAGCGGATCCTCTTCCGTGATGTCGCGCAAATCTTTCAGCTCCGGATGCCGGAACAGCCCGTTATCGTCAAAGTTCAACTTCGCATCCAGCGCAAACAGCCGATTGTCAGTGGTCGTAATAAACGGATTGATCTCCATCAGCGACGCATCGGTCTCGTCATACGCCTTGTACAGCGCCTGCATGAACTTCACCGCCTGGTTCACCAGCTCCGGCTTCAGGTTCAGCGCGAACGCAATCTTGCGCGCCTGGAACGCCGCCAGCCCCAGCCCCGGTTCGATCCATTCCTTCACGATCGCCTTCGGGTCCTTCGCCGCGACTTCCTCAATCTCCATGCCCCCCGAGGCCGACGCCATGAACACCGGCTTGCCCACCGCGCGGTCTAGCACAATCGAGAGATAAAGTTCCCGCTCAATCGGCAGCGTCTCTTCAATCAGCAGCCGCTGAACTTTCTTCCCCTCGGGGCCCGTCTGATGCGTGATGAGCGTCATCCCCAGCATCTTGCCGGCCAGTTGCCCGGCTTCATCCACGCCTTTGGCAATCTTTACACCGCCGCCTTTGCCGCGACCGCCCGCATGGATCTGCGCCTTTACCACCACGCCCTTCGCGCCTTCGTGCATCAGGTCATTGGCTACGCGCTCCGCTTCCTCGCGCGTCGTCACCATCTCACCGCGTGGGACCGCGACGCCGTACTTGCACAGAATCGCCTTCCCCTGGTACTCGTGAATTTTCATGTTGTTCTCTTTGAATTACAGGCGGGTGCCGTTGCCCGCAATGAATTGAATTCCAAGTTCAAAATGGAGTTAAGGGCCCAGAACAGCCGGAATGAGTACTAGCAAACCCTTCATTCTATAATCCCGCGCACACCCGAGTAAACCGCGTTCCCGGCACGGCTCATGCCCATTTTGTGGAACATACTCTGCGTCCTCGATAATCGATGTCGTGCGCGTGTCTGACTCCATCCTGGCCGCAAGCGCGAAGCGCGACCAGCCGTAGCAGGCCCGGGCGTCAGCCCGGGTAAAGCGCGCCGAAACGAGCGAGCCCCGTGAGGGGCGGCACGCCTTTCGCTCCGACCCACAAATTCATCGCCGCCGCACCATCTCTGCGCTACCATCCATCCGCCATGACGAAGCCCATCCAGCAATCCGTCACCTTCCCCGTCCCTCCTCGCGCCGCCTACGAAACCTACATGAATTCCGCAAAGCACTCCGCCGCCACGGGCCAGCGCGCCAAGCTCACCCGCAAAGTCGGCGCGAACTTCACTGCGTTCGACGGCGACCTCAACGGCCGCAATCTCCTCCTCATCCCCAATCGCATGATCGTCCAATCCTGGCGCGCTTCCCACTGGCCAAAGACCGATCCCGACTCCATCCTCACCATCACTTTCACGAAAATCGCAAAGGGCACTCGCGTCGACCTGGTCCACGTCAACGTCCCCCAGCACGATCACCGCGGCGTCACTCAAGGCTGGCACACCTACTACTGGATCCCCTGGCGCAATTACTTTTCCGCGCTCAAGAAGAACCGCTGACCGCCACCCGCCCCAACTTTTTCTTGAAACCTGACACCTAATACCTGAAACCTATATCCTTCCCCCATGCCCCCGCATGTCGCCCATCTCCTAATCGGACGCCCCACCAACCACGCGCCTGACGGCGAAGCTCCGTGGATCACCGCCATTTTCCGCACGCCCGTCAGCACGCCCGTCTTCCTCACCACTACCGGCTTCGAAGGCGATGAAGTCGCCGAAAAAGATGTCCATGGAGGCCCCGAGAAAGCCGCCCTCTGCTACTCGCTCTCCAACTACCCTCTCTGGCGCGCCGAGCACATCCTCGACAGCTCCCCCGGCGGCTTCGGCGAAAATCTTGCGATCGACGGTCAAGATGAATCCACCGTCTGCATTGGCGACTGTTATCGCATCGGCGAAGCCGAAGTCCAAATCTCCCAGCCCAGGGGCCCCTGCTCCACCCTCGCCCGCCGCTGGAACCTCCCCAGCCTCATCAAACTCGTCCTCCAAAATCATCGCTCCGGCTGGTACATCCGTGTCCTCCGCGAAGGAAATATCGCTCCCAACGACTCCATTGAACTCCTCTCCCGTCCCAATCCCACCTGGACCATCTCCCGCGCCGCCGAAGTCAACTACTCGCCCCAGCGCACCCAGCAAGACCTCCGCGAACTGATCTCCCTCCCCGAACTCTCGGTGAACTGGAAATACGACCTCCAGCTAAAGCTCCAAGCCTCCCACTCCTCCTGACCACCCCAAAATCCTTCGTATACTTAGTGTCCTTCGTGATTAAAGGTTTTTCTCGGCCTTTCGCTACAATCACGCAATGCTCCCCGACGCCCTCCACCAGATCGTCGTTCACCGCCGCGACCTCTCCCGCGACGACGCCCGCGCCGCCATGGCTGAAATCCTCTCCGGCCACGCCACCGACGCCCAGATCGGCGCCCTTCTCGTCGCTCTCCAGATGAAAGGTGAAACGGTCGAAGAGATCGTCGGCTTTGCCGAAGCCATCCGCGCCGCCGCCACCCCGCTCCTCACCCGCGACTCCGCCCTCGACGTCAGCGGCACCGAACGCGATGCCCTGCTCGACACCTGCGGCACCGGCGGTGATGCCGGCGGCACCTTCAACATCTCCACCGCCACCGCCCTCGTCGTCGCCGGTGCTGGTATCAAAGTTGCGAAACATGGCAACCGTAGTGTGACCTCGAAATGCGGCTCCGCCGACGTCGTCGAGGCCCTCGGCGTCAACATCAATCTCCCTCCCAACCGCATGGCTGAATGTCTCGACAAGGTTGGCATCGCTTTCCTCTTCGCGCCTGCCATGCACTCCGCCATGAAGTACGTGCAGCCCGCCCGCCGCGAGCTCAAACTCCGCACCGTCTTCAACCTCCTCGGCCCGCTCACCAACCCCGCCAAAGCCGGATGCCAGGTGGTAGGCGTTTACAGCGAATCGTTAGTCGAAAAACTCGCCGAAGCTCTCCTTCAGCTCGGACTCAAGCGCGCCCTCGTCGTCCACGGCAGCGATGGCCTCGACGAAATCACCATCTCCGGCCCCACCAAAGTCGCCGAAGTCCGCGAAGGCAGTGTGCACACCTACCACATCGCACCGGAAGACTTCGATCTGCCCCGCGCGCCCCTTTCATCTCTAGAAGGTGGCGATGCCCAATTAAACGCCGGCATCATCCGCCAAATCCTCGCCGGCGAACGCTCTCCCAAGCGCGATGTCGTCCTCCTCAACGCCGCCGCCGCCCTCGTCGCCGCCGGCCAATCGCCCAACATCGCCGCCGCCATCCCCGTCGCCGCCTACGCCATCGACAGCGGCCAAGCCCGCGGCCGCCTCCAACTCCTAATCGACTTCACCCAACAGTAGTTTCTGTCATTGCGAGGCGCCATCTTTCAGTGCCACACACTGGTCGCTCCCCTTGCCCTCACCCAATGTCATTGCGAGGCGCCCGTCTTCCCCTCCGCGCGCTGCTCTCATCCCTTGTCATTGCGAGGCGCCCGCTTTTTGGGCGCCGTGGCAATCCCCGAGCTGATTCAGTCTCCAACTCCGGAACGTAAGGCTTTCCGGCCCTCGCTCCTTCCGTCATCCAAGGCGCGCCAACACGACAACGCCCCAAAAAACCTTGGTGTTCAAAGATTTTGCTTTTCCCGCGGACGCTTGCAGCTCCTAGTACAATTCACCAACTCTTAATCTCAGGGTCCTCGGCAAGCCCAACGTCGGCCTGCTGGGGTGCGAGGTCTCTCATGGAATCCAAGCGACGCGTCATCCTCTACACCATCCTCGTCTTCGCCTTCAGCTCCGTCTTCTATTACTTCGCCATCCCCAAGCCCAGGCTTCCTCACCTGTTTCTCTGGTTGATGTGGTGTCCCGCGCTCGCCAGCTTCGTCACCACCATCATCACCAAACGCCCCTGGCGCGAATACGGCTGGAAGCCCGGCCCCTTCACCTATCTCGCCAAGGGATACTATTTCCCGCTCCTCTACGCGGTGCCCGCCTACCTCATCGTCTGGCTGACCGGCCTTGGAGGCTTCCCCAATCACGAGACTCTCGACGGCGTCCGTAAGTTCCTGCACGTTCCCGGTCTCTCCGACCCCGCCGTCTCCGTCCTCTACCTCGCGGTCATCGCCATCGTTCTCGTACCGCTCAGTCTCATCAGCGCCACCGGCGAAGAGATCGGCTGGCGAGGCTTTCTCGTCCCCGAACTCACCAAGTGGGTCGGCTTCAAAAAGGCCGCCATCATCAGTGGCATCATCTGGGCCGTCTGGCACATGCCCCTCATCATTGCCGGCCCTTACTCCGTTTCCGGCACTCCGCGCGCCTACCAGGTTCTCTGCTTTGCACTCATGGTCATCAGCATCGCCGTGGCGTTCGCCTGGGTCCGCATGAAATCCGGCAGCTTCTGGCCAGCCGCCATCTTCCACGCCTCCCACAACGCTTTCATCCAGGCCTATTTCGACCGCATGACCCGCGACAACGGTCACACAAACTTCTTCATCGGCGAATTCGGCATCATGATGGTGCCGTTCTGCATCGTCCTCGCAATCTACTGCTGGAAGCGCGCCCCGCAAGAGGCGAATGCGACTTTGTCAGCGTCAACCGCGAATCCATAGTCAAAAGCTCGCCGAGACTCTGCTCCAGCACGGAGCCGGCGAGCACTCTAACAAGCGCAATGTCCCGTCCATCACCGCTCCGTCCGCCGTGGCCCCACGCCATTGACAGCTACGAACTCCGCGGACGCTTGCAACTGCTAGTAGAATTCACCAACCGGTAATCTCTATGGAATCCAAGCGACGCGTCATCCTCTATACCGTCCTTGTCTTCGCGTTCAGCTCTGTCTTCTATTACCTCATCTTGCACAACAACGCGTTGGATTCCTTCGCGCTGCCGCTCATGTGGTGTCCCGCGCTCGCGGGCTTCGCAACTACCATCATTACGAAACGTCTCTGGCGCGAATTCGGCTGGAAACCCGGCCCATTTACCTACCTCGCCAAAGGATATTATTTCCCGCTCCTCTACGCGGTCCCCGCCTACGTCATCGTGTGGCTCACCCACCTCGGCGGCTTCCCCAATCACGACGCTCTCGACAGCGTCCGTAAAGTCCTGCACACTCCCGCTCTTTCCAACACCGCCGTCGCACTCATCACCTTCGTGCTCGTCGGCGTCGTGAACGTGCCCCTTAGCCTCGTCAACGCCACTGGTGAAGAGATCGGCTGGCGCGGTTTCCTCGTCCCCGAACTCACCAAGTGGGTCGGCTTCCGCAAAGCCGCCATCATCAGCGGCGTCATCTGGGCCATCTGGCACCTCCCTCTCATCATCACTGGCCCCTACTCCGTTCCCGGCACTCCCCGCGCCTACCAGGTCCTCTGCTTCACTCTCATGATCATCTCTACTGGCGTCGCCTTCGCCTGGGTCCGCATGAAGTCCGGCAGCTTCTGGCCCGCCGCCATCTTTCATGCCTCCCACAACGCCTTCATCCAGTCCTACTTCGACTCTATGACCCGCGACACCGCTCACACCCACTACTTCACCGGCGAGTTCGGCATCGCCATGCTTCCTTTTTGCTTCCTTCTCGCTCTCTATTGCTGGAAGCGCGCACCCCAGGATCGTTCACTCGACGCCGCGGCAGCCCATGTATAAGCACCCGCATCCAAACCGGCCGCCCGCACCCCAGCCTTCCTTGCTGCGCGTCACATACTTTCACGCGATAATTGTGCCAAAATCACTGTGCTGTGCTACTCGCGTCTCGAGGGTAGGAGAATGACCGAATCCGATCTCCCCAAAGACGACGTTCCAGCTCAACTCGAAGACGACCTCTCGGAAGTCCACTCCTTCTATCTCTACCTGCTCGAATCCTCGTTCGGCCACGAAATCCCTGTCTCCGGCCAAATCGCTCACGACGTCGATGCCCTGCGACGCTTTGTCATGCTCCTCGACATGGCCGTCACCCCCCAGATGATCCGCAACGGTTTCCGCGCCCAGGAGCACCGCAAGGCTGCTGGCGCCCTGCTGCGCTTCTACGCTCAGAAACAGCACCGTCGACGCGAAGATCGCGACAAGCTCGACGTCGTTGCCACCGCTCTCTTTCGCACTCTGTATCCGTCCTACAACGCCACGAATTCCCCTGGAGCGGAACTCGATCCCGGTCGCAGGTTCGAAGCCGCCCTCCATCGCATCTACGCCGGCATCCAACTCGCCCCTCCGCCCGAGGAGCATCTCGAACTCGTGCGCCGCTTCGCTATCCTTCGCAATGAAGCCAGCACCTTCCGCACCTTCGACGAACTCATCGACAGCGGCATCCTGCAACGCGTGCGCAATATCAAGCAGACTCTCGGACCGTCCTTTCTCTACCCCAGCGTCCTCTCGATCCTCGCCGCCTACAACGTCTTCTTCCACGCTGTCTTCGACCGCCTCTTCGAGCAAGCCGCCAGTGAAATGCGTTCCTTCGCCTCGCGTGTTCAGCGCGACGGCAGCAGCATGATCGGCGACGAGATTCCTTCGGCGCCTGATACTTCGCATCTCGATTCTCTCGATGAGCGCGCCGCCGTTCAGCGCGAGTACCTCCGCCACGCTGCCCAAGTCCGCAAGACCATCGAGAACGATCGCCGTATGGAGCGCGACGTTCCCGCCGTCCTGGCCGCTTACAAGGCTGCCGTTGGTGATACCTCCACCACCAACCAGCCCCGCTCTTCGTCCGCCCAGGAAGCCCCCGTTGATGTCACCGAACACGCTCCGATCACCAGCACCGGTTCCGCCGCCGAAGTTGAAAACAACGAACTCGCCACCATTCAAGCCACCATCCGCACTTTTGTTCGCTCCGTCGAGTCCTCCACCAGCCGCACCGTTCCCTTGCCCGATGGCAGTATCGAGCTCACCGAAGCCGAATTCGAGGCTTACCGCGCCGATTACTCTGGCGAGAAAAGTTTCCGTGCTGATTTCGCTTCTGTGCTCGTCGAAATCACCTCCCTCGACGCACGCCTCCGCTCGCAACTCGACGAATTCCAAAAGACCCGCCACACTCCTTACAACTGGAAACCCCACGCCAACGCCCTCGCCCACCTACTCTCGCAAGGTCGCACCATCGCCGACCGCGCCATGGACCTCGCCGCTCTCGCCCGTCAACGCGGACTCAGCGACAAAGCCGACGCCCTCAACGAGAGCATCGAAAAAATCCGTCCCCGCGGCAAAGCCGCCGTCGACGCCCTCCAATCCATCGGCCCCAACTTCGTCTGAAGGGCGTCTTCCCTTAGCCCACATCGCTCGTCAGGTACTGTCATCCTGAGCGAAGAATCCGCATCCCAATGCGGATTCGTAGCCGAAGGACCTTGCGCTTCCCATTCGAACCCAATCACCTCTCTCGCCCGAAGGCCGTATTTCCTTAGCCCACAGCGAAGCAGTGGGAAAGTCATGCCACCGCCCCATGCCCGGAGGGCACCTTTCCCTGCCATCGCAATCACCACGCAAACCACCACCCAAACCATCATCCCTGCCCCCAAAAACGAAAAGGCCGCTGGCTCCTCGCCAACGACCCAAAAAACAAAACCGACGTCGCCGTCGGTTTTTCTTACTCTCTATATTCAGAATACCAAACCAAGGGGGGTAAAACTGACACTTTTTCCAAATTTATATTTGCCGCCTTCTCATCGCCTTACGAGGAAAATCGCGTTTTTTGCCTCTTGACAAAAAAATTTGTGATAAGCCTCCACTTAGCTCAAAGGTGCAATCCACGCGCCTTTCCGTCCCTTTTCGGAACGCATAACTAACCTCCCGACCCCCCGCTCGCCCAATTCCTTCGTGTACTTCGTGTTTAAAGATTTTGCTTTCGCATCCCATTCTAAACCCTGTTAACACTCCTCCCCCACCCGTCGTCTAGTATCCAGTGGCGAATTTAGCGACCATGGCTTTTGATCCGGAGAACCCGGCACAGAAACTGCACCTCGCGCCGACGCAGCACGACTCCGCCTCGGATCAGCCCTCCGATTCCGCCCTCGTCGACGCCGCCCGCAGCGGTGATCGCGCGTCGTTCGGAATCCTGTACCAGCGGTATGCGCGCATGGTGCACGGCGTTCTGCTCAGCCGCGTTCCGCCCGCCGCAACCGACGACCTTGTGCAAGACGTCTTCATCCAGGCGTTACGTCGCCTCACGACGCTTCGCGATGGCTCCCGTTTCGGCGGATGGATTGCCGCCATCGCTCGCAACCGTGCCACCGACTACTTCCGTCAGGCGCCGCCGGAAGTGCCGCTCGCTGCCGAAGACGCCGAAGATATCGCCTCCGCCTCCGTCGATCGCGGCGAAGCGGAAGCCGTACTCAGCGCGCTGCAGCGTCTGCCCGGCGCCTATCGCGAGACTTTGATTCTGCGCCTGGTCGAAGGCATGAGCGGTCCTGAAATCGCCGCGCGCACCGGTCTCACGCCGGGTTCTGTTCGCGTGAACCTGCACCGCGGCATGCAGCAGTTGCGCCAGGCCCTCGGCCTCAAGGAGAAACCGTGATGTCGAACACGGATAGAGACGACTATTTGTGGGATGGCTCAGGTGAGCCCGATCCGGAAGTCCAGCGCCTCGAGCGCCTGCTAACGCAGTTCCGCCATGAGCCCCGCGATGCCGCATTCCAGGCCATCACGCCGGTGTCCCGTCGTCATCGTCGGTTTTTGGCGATAGCGCGAGGATTTTGGCCGCGATTTGCCGTCGCCGCCGCGTTGGCGGTTGCAGTCATCGTCACCATCCGCTTTTCGCGGAAGCCCACCATGCCCACTCCCGCCGCTTGGACCGTCAATGGCCTTGCAGGCTCTCCTCGCATCGGCAACGCGTCCGTCCAGCAGTCGAAAACCGCATCTCTTACCGCCGGGCAGTCGTTGGAAACCGACGCCCAATCCCGCGCCGAAATCCACGCCGAAAGCCTCGGAGAAATTGATGTCGAGCCCAACACGCGGTTGCGCGTGCTCAACACCAGGAATGGTTTGAAGCACGCCGCGCTCGATCGCGGCACGATCGAAGCCTACATCTGGGCGTCTCCCGGCGAGTTCGTCGTCGACACTCCTGCCGCCACCACCGTCGACCTCGGCTGCGCCTACACTCTGCACGTCGACCCCTCCGGCAACGGCAGCGTCAAAACCATGATGGGCTGGGTTGGCTTCGCGCGAAACGGCCGAGAATCGTTCATTCCCGCGGGCGCCATGTGCTCTACGCGCCCGAGAATCGGCCCCGGCACTCCGTTCTTTGAGGACGCTCCCGACCCTCTCCGCTCAGCCCTCGAGCGTTTCGATTTCGATGATCAAACGGACGCTCAGCGCGCCGCCGATCTCGCCATCGCTCTCCGCGTAGCGCGTCCTCGCGACGCCATGACCGTCTGGCATCTGTTGTCTCGCGTGCCCGTCGATCAGCGTTCCGCCGTCTACGAACGATTGCAGCAGTTGGCGCCGTCCCCCGTAGGCGTCACCCAAGACGGCATCCTCCATCTCGATCGCCCGATGCTCGACGCTTGGTGGAACTCTCTCGGCTTCGACAACATCGCCGTGTGGCGCCGCTTCGAGCGCACTTGGCCCAACGAAATTCGCTGATGCGCGGTTAACAGCCGCGGCCGCTAATCCGTCTTTCCGAGCGTGGGGCAAATCAATTCGGAGGATTGGCTCATGAAAAATCGCTCGCTGTTTCACTCGCTTCTGATCGCAGTTTGCGTCATCGGTATCTCTGGCACCGCGCTCGCCGGACCGCCGCTGATCTGTCACGAATTCAACATCGGCAACGCCAGGACGCTGCCGTCGGTAACCCTCAATTATCAAAAGGGCGACAACGGTTACGACCTCGCAAATCTCACCCGCGACACGCTCGCCATCCTCGACGCCAACCCTTCCGTTCTCGTCCGCATGGAAACTCTGCGTCGCGCCACGATCTACGCTCGTCAGGACCCACTCGGCGCAAAGCAGCTATTGGTGCAGGTTTACGCGCGTGCCAACCAGGCTGACCGCGCCGGGCATCCCGATGCTCTCGCATGGTTCGACGCCGGGTTTCTCGCCGAGGCCTACAAAATTTGGATCGGGCGCGATCAGCCCAATCCCGCCTCCAATTTCGATGGCTACGCCTGGGTGAAGAAAGCTATTCAGATTCGCGGCGGCGACCCAGAAATGGAATTTGCCGCGGCGCTCATGACCATGCACGGCCCTGAAACCGAACATCGCGCTCACGTCCAGAAAGCCGAAGAAGGCGCAAAACATGACGCGCTGCTCGCGCAAAACCTCGCTTCTACCTTCCACAATCAATCCATGGCGCAAGTCCTGCACACCACCAGCGACGCCTTCTAATCGGATTTTCGTCCGAGTGCCCCAGGTTTGGCGGGGTTCCAAACCTGGGGATTTTCCGCTCAGCGCCAGCCGCCACTCCAGCCAGCATCTCAACAACTCTCTCTTGTCATTCAGAGGAGCGAAGCGACGAAGAACCTGCTTTGTCTTTACCCGCACCGGACAGCGACGGTCATCCTTCCCGAACCTGCCGCCCCTAATCACTAACTACTAACCGCTGTTTTCTAAAATCCCGCCGGCCTCTCCCCCGCCACGTTGAACACCTTCTCCATCGCCATTCCAACCCGCGCAATTGTGCCTTCTTCAAACAACTGCCCAATCAGCGTCACCCCGTGCGGCACCCGTCGTGGCGGCGAGAACTTCGGCAGTGGATGCTGCGGGTCCGGCGCCCAATCGCTTCGCGCTTCGCTCACCTCCACAAACCCCGCGCGGAATGTCAGCGACGGATGTCCCGTGAAGTTCGTCAGCGTCAGCATCTCGTCGCGCAGCGACGGCACCAGCAGCAAATCCACGTTCTGGAAGATCCGCGCCATCTCCATCGCAACCTTCCTTCGCATCCGGTCCCCCTGCACAAAATCAACCGCCGACAGGAACCGCGATTGCCGGAACGTATTCGGCCAAGCATCCGGCACCTGCATCTTCAACTGGTCGATCGTCCCGCTCAGCGTCAGTTCCTCAAACGAAGCCGCCGCCTCCGCGAACAGCACGATATCCAAGCAGTCGTAATTCCAATCCGGCAGCGAAACTTCGATCGCCGTCATCCCCAATTGCTTCACGACTTCCAGCGCACGACGGTCCACCGGCGTCGCCGGATCCTCCTTCATCCACCGCGGAAAATATCCGACCCGCAAGCCATTGATCGGCGCTCCTGCGTTGAAGTCAAGATGACTCGGTACACTCGAAACATCGTTGCGGTCTGGCCCCGAAATCGCCCTCAGCACCAGCATCGTGTCTTCCACGCAACGCGCCATCGGCCCCAATTTATCCAGCGACCAGCACAGTGTCATCGCGCCGCTCCGGCCCACGCGCCCGAATGTCGGCCGCAGTCCCGTCACGCCGCAGCGCATCGACGGCGCCACAATGCTGCCTCCCGTCTCGCTGCCAATCGCAAATCCCACCAGCCCCGCCGCCGTTGACGCCCCCGGCCCCGCGCTCGACCCTGACGAGCCTTCCTCCAGCAGCCACGGGTTCATCGTCTGCCCGCCGAACCAGATGTCGTTCAGCGCCAGCGCCCCCAGGCTCAGCTTCGCCACCAGCACCGCGCCCGCCTCATTCAGCCGCTTCACTACGTGAGCGTCGTCCTTCGGAACGCGGTTGCGATACGGCTCCGCCCCGTATGTCGTCGCAATCCCCGCCGTATCCAGCAAGTCCTTCGCGCCCCACGGAATCCCATGCAGCGGCCCGCGATACCTGCCCGCCGTAATCTCTTTGTCCGCCTGTCGCGCCTGCTCCAGCGCGTGCTCCGCCGTCAGCGTGATCACGCACCGCACCTTCGGCGTAAACTTCTCCAGCCGCGACAGATAGATACGCGTCAATCTCTCTGACGTGATCTTCTTCTGCTCGATCCACCTCGACAGCTTCGTCACCGTCGAAAATGCAATGTCCTCATCGTTCTGCGGCAGCGGCCCCGCATCATTCTCAGCGCGAACAAATACATCGCTCGCCGGCCCGGAATTCGCCCCCGGAATCACCGGGTTCCAATGCGTCGCCGGAGCCAATCCATCCTCCAGCGCCGTCTTCCGCGGACCCACCCTCCGCTCGTACAGCGGCGCCATCGAGTTCCGCCAGTTGCCGGCCGCCTCCTCGAGTTGTTCCTTCCGGAAGTCCACCTGCACCAGCTTTTCCGCATGCGCAAAATCTTCCGCCGAAACCTCCGGCCCAAACGCGGGAGCCGTCCCAAACGCCACCGGAGCTCCCGGTGTGCTCGGCTGTTCCGGCTTCGGAGGCGTCTGTGCCTGCTGCGCATAAACACTCGCTGCCGCCGCCCCAAGAATCGCCAGCGGCGTGTGCGTCAAAAACTCCCTGCGTGATTTCGACATGAGTTCTCCTGCTAAGAAGACGCTGGTACTTTCTGCATATACTTCGCCACGTCTACGTTCCAGTGCAATTCCTTGATCATCACATCGCGCAATTTCTGCGCTGCGTCCGGCTCGCCATGCACCAGCCACGTCTGCTTCGGAGCCTGCTTAAACGTCCGCAACCACTCCAGCAGTTCCGACGTATCCGCGTGATCGCTGAACTGTTCCAGTGCCGCCACCTGTGCCCTCACCGGCACAATCTGCCCAAAGATTTTCACTTCTTTCTCGCCATCTTTGATCTGTCTTCCGCGCGTTCCCGGTGCCTGGAATCCTATGAACAGCACTAGGTTCTTGGGGTCCGGCAACCGCTGCGCCAGGTGATGCTGAATGCGGCCGCCCGTCGCCATTCCGCTCGACGAAATAATGATCTGCGGAAAACTCGAGTTGTTGATCTTCTTCGACTCCTGCTGCGAAGTATCGAAATAAAATCCCGGCCAGTGCAGCGGATCCCCACATTTCCCAATCAGCCGCTTCGTCTCATCGCTGAACTCTTCCGTATGCTTCAGGAAAACCTGCACCGCCTTAATCGCCATCGGACTGTCGCAGTGCACGGGGATCTTCGGAATCTGCCCGTTTTCCATCATGTCTTTCAGCATGAAGACCAGCTTCTGCGTGCGTTCCACCGCGAATGCCGGTATCACCACCGTTCCGCCGCGCCCCGCGCAATCGCTGATCAGCTTCGCCATCTCCGGCCGCGGGTCCGTCTTCGGATGGTCGCGGTTCCCATACGTCGATTCCATCACCACCACATCCGCCGATTCGCCTTCGTTCGGCCCCGAATACACCACTTTGCCAGGCGCAATTTCCGTGTCGTGCACGCGCCCAATGTCCCCGGTAAACAACATTCGCCGTGCCGACCCATTCAGCGTCAGCGTCAGCTCCACCATCGACGAGCCAAGAATGTGCGCCGCATGCACGTACCTGAACGACAGCTCCGGCGAAAGCTGTACCGTCTTCTCAAAATCCACCGGCTTGAAAAGCTTTAGGCAATCCATCGCCTCCTGCATCGTGTACAGCGGCAACGCCGGCGTGTGCTTCGACGTCTTCATCTTGTTGTGGAATTCCGCGTCTTCTTCCTGCAGATGCCCGCTGTCCGGCAGCACCACTCCGCACAAATCAATCGTCGCCGGCGTCGCATAAATCGGCCCGCTAAAGCCCTCTTTCACCAGCCGCGGCACCCATCCCGTGTGGTCCAGGTGCGCGTGCGTCAGCACCACCGCATCAATCTCGCGCGCCGGAATCGGCGTATCCCGCCAGTTGCGCTCGCGCCATTCTTTTTGTCCCTGGAAAAGTCCGCAGTCCACCAGCAGTTGGAAACCGCGCTGACCGCTCTCATCATTGCTGTCTTGAATGGTGTTAACGAGGTGTTTGGAGCCCGTGACGACGCCCGCGGCGCCGAGGAATTGGATGTATGCCATGTCCGTCCTTGGATGTGACAGAACTTTGTACTTGTTCTGTCCGCCTCTGGCAAGGACTACATCGGAAACAAAGTCTCGGGCTCAACCGGGGCCGCCTGCGCCGGCGCACCACACTCCGGATCGTCGTTCTTCACCGCGTTCACCCGGTCGCTCACCTCATACCTCTTCATCGCATCCGCTTCATAAGGCTTCAACATCGCGGTCAGTGTTGCCGTATCGTGAAATCCCGGGTCGAGCCATAGATCGTAATCCTCCGGATGCAAAATCACCGGCATCCGATCATGTACGTCGCGCGTCAATTCATTCGGCGTCGTCGTGATAATCGAACACGTCTCGATCCATTGCCCCTCGGGATTTTTCCACCGCTCCCACAGCCCCGCGAACGCGAACGGCGCGTCATCAACCATCGTGAAGCAGAACGGCTTTTTCTTCCCGCCCGATTTCTGCCACTCGTAAAATCCGTCCGCCGGAATCAAGCACCGCCGCTTCTTCAACGCCTCGCGAAACGACGCCTTCTCCTCAATCCCCTCGCATCGCGCGTTGATCATCTTGTAGCCAACGCTCGGGTCCTTCGACCAGAAAGGAATCAGTCCCCACCGCATCGTCGCGGCAATCCGCTTTGGCCCGTCCGGGTCCTGCCGGATCACCGCCACGTCTTGCGCCGGAGCCACGTTATACCGCGGTTGCCAATTCTCCGGCGGCTCCACGCCAAAGTGCTCGGCAAGGATCTCCTTCTTCCGCGTCAATCGATAGCGTCCACACATAGTCGGTAAGTGATAGATGAGACGAGCCATATTTTATCTGCAAATTCCGGTTCACGGCTTCTGCATAAAAAATGGTGCAAAATCGCAAAAATCCCCCAAAAAACCCCGCTTTGAGCATTGACAACCCCCGTTCTCACAGCGCAATCTAAAGGCGAAGAAAAGGCGAAAATAGCCTACCCGTTTACCCCCGCTTATGAGCTCCGCCTCCATACTCCGTCACCAAATCGAGACCTCGCTGTCTCCCCGCTTTGCCGCCAGCTTTCAGCCGATCACGCCCGTTTCCCGCCCGCTGCAAGCCACTGGCATCAACGCCCTCGACACCCTCCTCGGCGGCGGCCTCCCTATCGGCGCCGTCTGCGAAGTCTTCGGCCCCGAGTGCTCCGGCCGCACCAGTCTCGCCCTTACATTCCTCGCCCAAGTCACCCGCCAGGGCAGCGCCTGCGCATGGATCGATGTCGCCGACGCCCTCGATCCCGAATCCGCCGCCGCCTGTGGCGTCGATCTTCGTCGCCTCCTCTGGGTACGCTGCTCCGAAAATGGCGCCGCGAAACCGCGCAAGAAAATCTGGTCGCGCCTCGACCAGGCCCTCCGCGCCGCCGACCTTGTTCTCCAGGCCGGAGGCTTCGCCGCCGTCGTCTTCGACATGGGAGCGGTGGCTCCCGAGCAGGCCCTCCGCGTGCCTCTCGCCTCGTGGTTCCGTTTTCGCGCCGCCGCCGAACGCACCCAATCCACGTTTCTCCTGCTCTCGCAAACCTCGTGCGCTAAAAGCTGCTCGGCCGTTCAACTGAAACTCGATCGCCTGCGCACCCAGCAGGAAGGCGGCCAGGTCTTCACCGGCCTCCGCTTCCAGGCCGAGCTCATCCGCGACCGCCAATCCAGCTTCACCCGTAGACCCTCCGCCTCTGTCGCCGCCTGGCAACAGCCCGCCGCATGGACGACGAATGTATGAACTCCATGCAGATGGCCTGCGGATACGCGCGCGAGTTCCCCGCGCAAGCGCTCCTGCGTCTCCGTCCCGAGCTGCGGACGAAAGCTGTCGCCATTGTCGAAGGTGAGCCTCCGCGCGAATTTGTCTGCTCCGCCAATGAAAACGCCTACGCCATCGGCGTGCAGCGCGGCATGTCTCGCCCGCAAATGGAAATTTTCGACCACCTCGACGTCCTCCGTCGCTCGCCCACCGAAGAGCAATCCGCCCGTGCCGCGCTCCTCGATTGCGCCGGACGTTTCTCTCCCCGCGTCGAAGAACTTCGCTTCGACTACGCCCTGGGTTTCGCCGCCGACATCACCGGCACGGAAAAACTGCTCGGCCCTCCGCAGCAAATCGTCGCCAAACTCCGCGAGCAGGCCCGTGCCCTCGGCCTCGAAATTTCAGTTGCAGCTTCCTGCAACTTACAAGCCGCCCTCTGCTGGACCAAGGCCTACCCCGGCGCAAAAGTCATTCCCTTCGGCGAAGAACAGAACACCCTAGCCCGCATCCCGGTGGACGTCCTCGACCTCACCCTCGAGCAATCGGTCACGCTCTCTCTCTGGGGCATTCACACCCTCGGCGCGCTCGCCGCTCTCCCGGAACCAGCGCTGGTCGCCCGTCTCGGGCAAGATAGCCAGCGCCTCCGCAAGCTCGCCTGCGGCCAATATCCCCACCTGCTGAAGCCAGTCGAACAATCTTTTGAGCTGAAAGAAGAGGTCGAATTCGAAGCCGGCGTCGAGTCGCTCGACTCCATCCTCTTCGTCCTCTCGCCTATGCTGCAACAACTCGTCATCCGCGCCGAATCCCGCGCCCTCGCGCTGGCCTCCATCACCGTCAATTGCAAACTCGACGGTGCCACTCGCCACGTGCGCACCATTCGTCCCGTGCTCCCCACCATCGATCACGAAGCTCTCCTGAAGCTCATCCACCTCGACCTCATCGCCAATCCTCCCGCCGCCGAAGTCGTGGCGCTCACCGTCATCGCCGAACCCAACCGTCCCAGCCGCGCACAACTAGGACTGTTCTCCCCGCAATTCCCCGAACCCATGCGCCTCGAAGTCACGCTCGCCCGCCTGGCCGCCGTCGTCGGCAGTGCCGATCGCGTAGGCGCGCCCGAGCTCCTCGACTCCAATCATTCCGACGCCTTCCGCATCGCGAACTTCGCGGCCCCCGAAGAAACAAAGAAAACGCCGCCCTCCGAAGGTTCTCGCATCGGCCTTCGCGTCCTCCGTCCCGCCGAACCTGTCTATGTGCAGACCCATCGCGAGCGCCCGCATCAATTCGTCTTCCGCAGCGAGCAGTACCAGGTCATGGAGTGCTACGGCCCCTGGGAAGGCAGCGGCGATTGGTGGAACGCCAATCTCTGGATCCGCGAACAATGGGACGTCGTCGCCAGCTCCCGCAGCGGACGCCCGCTCTGTTGCGAACTCACCCGCGATCCCGTAGCAAAAACCTGGGAACTAGCGGCGCTCTATGACTGACCGCTATATCGAGATGCACGCCAACAGCGCCTTCAGTTTTCTCCAAGGCGCATCGCTGCCGGAAACCCTGATCTTCCGCGCCCAGCAGCTCGACTACCCCGCCATGGCGCTTATGGATCTCAACGGCGTCTACGGCTCCGCGCGCTTCCATCTCGCCGCTCGCCCCAACGGTCTCCGCGCGCACGTCGGCAGTGAACTCGCCGTCCGCGATCTCGGCCAGCACCTCACGCCGGCTCGCTGGCTCCCGCACCAATGGCCGTCAGAACCCGTCCGCCTGCCGCTGCTCTGCGAAACGCGTACCGGCTACCAGAACCTCTGCCGCATGGTCACTCGCCTCAAAATGCGCGAGCCCTCGAAGGCCGAAGGCTCCGCGCTTCTCGCCGACATCCGCGAGTTCGCCGAAGGATTAGTCTGCCTCACCGGTGGCGACGAAGGCCCGCTCGCCGCAGCCCTAACCTGCGGCGGCGAAGAAGAAGGTCGGCGCACCCTCGAAACTCTCATCTCCATCTTCGGACGCGAGTGTGTCTTCGTCGAACTCCAGCGTCACGGCATTCGCGAGCAGGAATGGCGCAACCAGGCCTCTCTTCGCCTCGCGCGCAGTCTCAATCTTCCCATCCTCGCCACCAACGGTGTTCGCTACGCTGACGCCCACGAGCGCGAAATCGCCGACCTCTTCACCGCCATCCGTCATCACGTCCCGCTCGCCAACGCCGGACGCCTGCTTTCGCTGAACGCCTCCCGTCATCTGCGCCCGCCCAGCGAAATGCTGCAACTCTTCCGCGACCTTCCCGAAGCCACCGCCAACACTTGGGAGCTCTCGCAGCGCATCGCCTTCGAGCTCGACGATCTCGGCTACCAGTTCCCCATCTATCCCGTCCCCGACGGCGAGTCCATGGATTCCTTCCTCGAGAAGCGCGTAGCCGAAGGCGTCATCAAGCGCTACGGCATAAAAAACAGTCCCGACCTCTACGCGCGCGCCAAGAAGCAAGTCCAGACCGAACTCGCGCTCATCAAGAAGCTCGGTCTCGCCGGATATTTCCTCATCGTTTGGGACATCATCCGCTACTGCCAGCAGAACGACATCCTCGTGCAAGGTCGCGGCAGCGCCGCCAATTCCGCCGTCTGCTACGCGCTCGAAATCACCGCCGTCGATCCCGTTGGCATGGAGCTTCTCTTCGAGCGCTTCCTCAGCGAAGCCCGCGGCGAGTGGCCCGACATCGATCTCGATCTCCCCTCAGGCGACAAGCGCGAGCAGGCTATCCAATACGTCTACCAGCGCTACGGACAGCTCGGCGCCGCCATGACTGCCAACGTCATCACCTATCGCGGAAAATCCGCCGCCCGCGAAGTCGGCAAAGCCCTCGGCTTCGACATCGAAACCCTCAACCAGCTCACCAAGCTCGTCAGCACGTGGGAATGGCGCGGTCCCACCGACACGCTCGAAAACCAATTTCAAACCGCCGGTTTCGAGGCCAAGCATCCACACATCGCCAAGTTTCTCGACCTCTGCAGCCGGATCCAGGACCTCCCGCGCCACCTCGGCCAGCACTCCGGCGGCATGGTCATCTGCCAGGGCCAGCTCGACAGCATCGTCCCCATCGAGCCCGCCTCCATGCCCGGCCGCTCCGTCGTGCAATGGGACAAAGACGATTGCGCCGACATGCACATCATCAAGGTCGACCTCCTCGGCCTCGGCATGATGGCCGTCCTCAAAGATTGCGTCGAGCTCATCCCCCGCCACTACGGCGACGCAATCGACCTCGCGCAGTTGCCGCAAGACGACCCGCAGGTCTACGACACTCTCCAGAAAGCCGATACCGTCGGCATGTTCCAGGTCGAAAGCCGCGCGCAAATGGCCTCCCTCCCCCGCAACTGGCCCACCCGCTTTTACGACATCGTCGTGCAGGTCGCGATCATCCGCCCCGGCCCGATCGTCGGCAACATGACAAATCCCTACATGCTCCGCCGCCAGAAAAAAGAAGACGTCACCTACTATCACCCGCTGCTCGAGCCAGTGCTCAAGCGCACCCTTGGCGTGCCACTCTTCCAGGAACAACTCCTCCGCATGGCCATGATCGTCGCCAACTTTAGCGGCGCGGAAGCCGAAGAGCTTCGCCGCGCTCTCGGCATGCGTCGCTCCACCCAACGCATGCGCGAATTAGGCATCAAGCTACGCAGCGGCATGACGGAGAATGGCATCGCCCCGAAAATTCAGGAAGAAATCGTCACCAGCATCTCGTCGTTCGCGCTCTACGGCTTTCCCGAATCCCACGCCGCCAGCTTCGCGCTCATCGCTTATGCCTCGGCGTTTTTCAAGGAGCACTATCTCGCCGCCTTCACCTGCGCCATGCTCAACAACCAGCCCATGGGTTTCTACTCGCCCGCGGTTCTCGTCAAAGACGCGCAACGCCACAGCCTGCGCGTTCTTCCCATCGACGTCCAGCGCTCGCAATGGGATTGCACCGTCGAGCACACGGAAAATGAATTAGCTCTCCGCATCGGCCTCCGCTACGTTCGCGGCATGCGCCAGGACACGGCACAGCTCCTCGTACAATCGCACGAAAACTCCGGCCCATTTCTCTCCGCCGACGACCTCGGCCGCCGCGTGCCGCTGCTCAATCGCAAAGAACTCGTCGCCCTCGCCAACATCGGTGCCCTCAACTGGGTTGGCGACACCGCCCACCGCCGCGACGCCCTATGGCAAGTGGAGCGCGTAAGCCGCCGCCCCGGCCCGCTTCTTCAGTCCGCCGAAGAACAGGAAGACGATTCCCCGCTCGCGCGCATGAACTGGGAAGAGCGCCTTGTCGCCGACTTTCAAGGCACCGGACTCACCGTCGGCCGTCATCCCATGGCCTACCACCGTGAGCGACTGTCGCGCATGAAAATTCTTTCCGCCGACGAGTTGCGCTCAATCGGAAACGGCCGCCACGTCCGCGTCGCCGGATGCGTCATCGCCCGCCAGCGTCCCGGCACCGCGAAAGGTTTTGTCTTTCTCAGCATGGAAGACGAGAGCGGCATCTCCAACATCATCATCAGCCCGCAACTTTACGAACAAACCCGCGTGCTCGTTTCCACCGAGCGCTTCCTCATCGTCGAGGGCAAACTCCAAAACCTCGACAACGTCATCCACGTCCGCGCCGACCGCTTGCAATCACTGCACCTGAATAAAATCGCTGCCCCTTCCCACGATTTTCATTGATCCTCAATCGCATTCCGCAATCGCCTTATTACAAGCCAATCATCAGCGTTGACAGCACCGTGCAAACTTCATAACATCCGCTGCACTACCGCACTGGGGTTCTCATCCGAATGCACGGAATCGAGTGGATCGTCGAAGCGCAAGGCTGTCATCCCGACACGCTTCGCGATCTTGCCACGCTCAAATCACTTTTCGACGCCATCGTGCGCGATCTCGATCTCCATCCCGTTGGAGAAACCCGCTGGCACCAATTCCCCGGCAACGGCGGCATCACCGGACTCTGCCTACTCTCCGAATCCCATCTCGCGGTCCATACATTTCCCGAGCACCAATCGCTCTGCCTGAATCTCTTCTGCTGTCGTCCGCGCCCCGATTGGGATTTCGAAACCGAGCTCGCCACCCGCTTCACTGCCGAGCACCTAACCCTACGCAAAATCACGCGGCCCTACGCCACCAGTGATGCCCTCATCGCCGCACCGAGCGCCTCGGAGGCTGGCCAATGACGCGCGGCATCTGCCCCAACTGCGGCGCTCCGCTCGATTTCAAATGGCCGAGCAGCGTCCAGACCGTCTGCGCCTACTGCAAATCCATCGTCATCCGCACCGACGTCGACATCCGCAAAGTCGGCATGGTCGCCGACCTTCCACCCGACAGCTCGCCCATCCAGCTCGGCACCGAAGGCATTTACAACAACCGCGCATTCACCGTCGCCGGACGCATCATCTATGAGTACGAACTCGGCACCTGGAACGAGTGGCACGTCGTCCAGCAGGACGGCTCCAGCGCCTGGCTCTCCGACGCGCAGAGCCAATACTGCTATACCGTCGCCACCGCGCATAAAGATTTGCCTCCGGCGACCGATGTCCGCGACGGCAATCAGTATGTGTGGGACAACGTTCCCTTCACCGTCACTACCATCACCGAGGCCAATTATCGCGGCGTCGAAGGCGAACTTCCCTTCCAGTACTGGGACAAAACCAAAGCTGTCTTCGCCGACTGCATGTCTCCGCGTGGAGACTTCGCCACCCTCGATTACAGCGATCCCCAGCCCGTTCTCTACCGTGGTGTCATAGCCGACTTCGATTCCCTCCACCTGAAAAATCTCCGTACCTTCGAGGGCTGGTAATGAGCACGCCACCGGTTCCCCCGAAGCCCGTCACTCGCGCTCTCAACTGCCCCGGTTGCGGGGCCGCACTCGTCCTGCGCTCCATGGACCGCGCCGTCACCGTTGTCTGCGAACACTGCCACTGCATCCTTGACGCCAAGGACCCGAACCTTAAAATCCTGCAGCAATACAACGAGCGAATTCAGCAAGACCGCCCACTCATCCCGCTTGGCACGCGCGGAAAACTTCGCGGCACCGATTACGAAGTCATAGGCTTCCAGCGTCGCACCATCACCGAAGACGGCATCGACTACAGCTGGCACGAATACCTGCTCTTTAATCCTTATAAAGGCTATCGCTACCTGGTCGAATACAACGGCCACTGGAACGACGTGGCCCCCGTCACCGGACTCCCCACCACCATGGGCACCCGCGCGGAATATCTGGGCAAAAGCTACCGCCATTTCCAGACCGCCGAAGCCCACACCACCTTCGTCCTCGGCGAGTTCCCATGGCAAGTGCGCTACGGCGAGTCCGCCATCTGCACCGATTACGTTCACGCCCCCTACATGCTCTCCGCGGAGGTCATGGCCAGCGAAACCACCTGGTCGCTCGGCGAATACATGTATGGCTCGGAAATCTGGAGGAGTTTCAATCTCGCAGGCAGCCCGCCTCCGGCCATCGGCGTTTACGAGAACGAGCCCTCGAAGGCCAGCGGCAGCGCCGGCGCGGTGTGGCTCACATTTTTCGCGCTTGCCGCAGCCCTGCTGGTCATTCTCGTTGCCAACTACATCGTCAGCGGCCGCGACGTCGTCTTCGAGCACAGTTACTCCTTCACCCAGCAGGCGGGTCAGGAGCCGTCTTTCGTCACGCCTGAGTTCGACTTGAAAGGCCGCACCTCCGACATCGAAGTCGAAACCGCTGCCAGCGTCAACAACCAGTGGATCTACGTAAACTACGCGCTCATCAACGACGCCACTGGCCAGGCCTACGACTTCGCCCGCGAGGTCACCTACTACCACGGACGCGACTCCGATGGCGACTGGACCGAAGGCGACCGGGACGACAAGGTCTACGTTCCCGCCGTTCCCGCCGGAGGCTACTATCTCCGCGTCGAGCCCGAATCCGACGCGAAGTTCGGCCCCGTTCAATATTCGGTCAAGGTCACCCGCGACGAGCCGGTCATGAGCCTGTATTTGATCGCTCTCGTGGCCTTGCTCTTCCCCGCGCTCTTGATTTCATGGCGGGCTTTTAATTTCGAACGCATGCGCTGGGCAGAAAGCGATCACCCGCTCGTGCGCACCAGCAACGGCTAGAGGATGCAATGAGCAAAGGCTATCTCGCTTACGGAATCATCGTGCTGGGCCTACTGGCCGGCGCCCAGTATCGCGGCTTCAGCTTCAACTCGGTCAGCCAGGTCAAAAACGTGCCGCGCTCCGTGCGCGACAACCCCGGCTCCTATCGGTCGGTATACGGCAGCTACCATCACTACACGGGAGGCAAGTAAATGAACATGATCCCTGTTTCCAACATCGTGAACGCGCTGGTGTTCGCGCTAATCGGCATCATTATCTTCTCGGTGGCGTTCATCGTCCTCGACAAACTCACGCCCTACCACCTCTGGAAAGAAATCGTGCAGGAGCACAATCAGGCGCTCGCCATCCTGGTCGGCATGCTCTCCATCGGTCTTTGCATCATCATTGCCGCGGCCGTGCACTAAACCGTGGCGATCCTGCTGTTCATCTCGGTCCTGCTGATCTCCGCGTGCGGGCTCATCTACGAGCTCATCGCCGGCACGCTCGCCAGTTATCTCGTCGGCGACTCCGTCTTCCAGTTCTCCACCATCATCGGCAGCTATCTCTTCGCTATGGGCATCGGTAGCGCGCTCTCGCGCTACATCCATCGCGGCCTCGTCCACCGCTTCATCTGGATCGAGCTGATGGTCGGCCTCATCGGCGGCTTCTCCTCGGCGCTGCTGTTCCTCGCCTTCGCCTACACCCAGGCCTTCGGCTTCTTGATGTACACGCTGGTCGGGATCATCGGCGTGCTCGTCGGTCTCGAAATCCCGCTGCTGATGCGCATTGTGCGCGACCGCTTCGATTTCCGCGACACCATCGCCCACGTCCTCACCTTCGATTACGTCGGCGCTCTCGGCGCATCATTGCTCTTCCCAATTCTCCTTGTTCCAAAGCTCGGTCTCGTGCGCTCCGCCATGCTGTTCGGCATCATTAACGCCATCGTCGCGCTCTGGAGCACCTACCTCTTCGCTTCGCAACTCGGCGCGAAAAAACTTCTCCGCGGCCTGTCGTTTGTCGTTCTCCTCGCGCTCTGCGCCGGCATGTTGAACGCACGCCGCATCACCGCCGCCGCGGAAGACAACATCTACGCCGACGAAATCATCTTCGCCCGCGACACCCGCTATCAGCACATCGTCCTCACCCGCTTCAAAGACGACCTCCGTCTCTTCCTCAATAGCCATCTCCAGTTCAGCTCCCGCGACGAATATCGCTACCATGAAGCCCTGGTCCATCCCGGACTCTCCGCCGTTCCGGTCCCGCGTCACGTGCTCGTCCTCGGTGGTGGCGACGGCCTCGCCGTCCGCGAGATCCTGAAATATCCGCAAATCGAGAGCATCACCCTGGTAGACCTCGACCCCGAGATGACTCACATCTTCTCCACCAACCCCATGCTCACTGCGCTGAACAAGCGCTCCTTCCTCGATCCCAAGGTTCACGTCATCAACGCCGACGCGTTTCCCTGGATCGACCAGAGCAAAGACAGCTTCGACTTCATCGTCATCGATTTCCCCGATCCCACCAACTACTCGCTCGGCAAGCTCTACACCACCACGTTCTACCGCGCCGTCGCGCGCCATCTCAGCGAGCAGGGATTCATGGTGGTGCAAAGCACCTCGCCCATGTTCGCCCGCGACTCCTTCTGGTGCATCGCCGAAACCCTTAAGCAAGTTGGATTGAAAACGTATCCCTACCACGTCTATGTCCCGTCCTTCGGCGAGTGGGGATTCGTCCTCGCGGGAACGCACGAGTACGAGCCACCCTCCACCGTCCCCGACGGCCTCCGCTTCATTAGCGCGCAAACTCTTCCCACGCTCTTCCAGTTCCCGCCCGACATGTCGCCCATGCCCGTCGCGCCGAATCACCTCAACGACCAGGTGCTCGTCCGCATGTACGACAACGACTGGAAAGACATCAGCCACTAATGACTTCGCGCCGCGACTTCCTGAAGCTCGGCGCCGCCGCCCTCGTCGGCATGTCTGCCAAGTCCGATCGCCGCATCGAAGGCGGCTGGGTCAACGACAACTTTGCGGCGGGACATAAAATTCGCGATCGCGTAGCCACACACGCGCCCACCCGCACCGAGAAAATCCCCCTCGTCATCGTTGGCGGTGGCATCGCCGGGCTAAGCGCGGCATGGCGCCTGCACAAGCGCGGCTTTCACGACTTCGTTCTCCTCGAAATGAACGACACCGCCGGTGGCAACGCTCGTTCCGGAGAAAACGAAGTCAGCGCCTATCCGTGGGCGGCCCACTACGTCCCGGTTCCAGGATCGAAAGCCATCTATGTCCGCGAACTTTTCGAAGATCTCGGTGTCCTGCAAAACGGCGTCTGGAACGAGCGCTATCTCTGCTTCGCGCCGCAGGAGCGTCTCTTCACCTATGGCAAATGGCAGGACGGCATCGAACCCGCCGTCGGCCTCTCCCCGCGCGATCGCGAGCAGTTTGCCCGACTAGAGCAACAAATCGTCGAGCATCGCAAGAGCGGCGCGTTCACCATCCCCATGGAGCTGGGCTTAACCGACAAATCGGCCGAGCTGGACCATATCTCCTTCGCCCAATGGCTCCGCCAAAACGGTTTCGATTCTCCGCAACTTCTCTGGTACACGAATTACTGCTGCCGCGACGACTTCGGCGCCCTCGCCGCCGAGACCGCCGCCTGGGCCGGCATCCACTACTTCGCCGCCCGCGAGCCCGAAGAAAAAGGTCCCATCACTTGGCCCGAGGGTAATGGCTGGATCACCAAGCGTCTTCTCGAAATCGTCGGCCAATACGTTCGCATAAACCAGCCCGTCGTGCGCGTCGCGAAAGACAAAACAAAGTATTCCGTCCTCACGCCCGACACTCAATTCCTCTGCGACGCCGTCATCTTCGCCGCTCCCACCTTCCTCGCGCCCTACATCATCGAAGGCTTCGCGCCGCTAACCAACTGGGAATACTCCCCATGGCTCACGGCAAACCTCACCCTCGACCGTCCTCCGCGCGGTGCTTCCACCGAAGAACGCGCCTGGGACAACGTCATCATGAACTCCCCTACCCTCGGTTACGTCGACGCAACGCATCAAACCACCCGCACTTTCGTCGATCGCACCGTCTGGACCTTTTATTGGGCGCTCGCGGAAGGCCCATCCGCCGCCAACCGTCACTTGCTTCTTGAGAAAGACTGGAATTACTGGAAAGACGCCATCCTCGACGACCTCGAGCGCGTCCATTCCGACATCCGCCAATGTGTCTCTCGCATCGACATGATGCGCATGGGCCACGCCATGGCACGCCCCATCGTTGGCGCCATCTTCCATCCCGAGCGTCGTCGTCTCGCACACGCCTCGGGCCGCATGCTCTTCGCCAACTCCGACCTTAGCGGCTTCTCCATCTTCGAAGAAGCGCAATATCGCGGCGTAACAGCGGCCGAAAAGATACTCGCCGCTCTTGGCAAAGCGTGAAAACATGGTTATTGGAATATTGCCGGATGTGGATATTGCAACCAACCACTTTCCCGCTGCACATTGAATAGGCAAGCTTTTGTGCGAGGTCTACGTGGTCCATTTTGCTATCGCGGCTCCAGCAATCGCCGGCATCATCGTTTTTCTTACAGGGATCTATCTCCTTTTCAGGAACACAACTTCACTCTCTTCCGGGGAGATACGCCTGGCGATCGCCACCCTGTTCATCGCCCCTCCGCTTGCCACCTTTGGCATGGAGCACCTTGTCATCCCCAAGATCATCGAGCAAATCGTCCCCGCATGGCTGCCCGCCCGTCTTTTCATCACGTACGTCGTGGGCGTGGCGCTCATAGCATCCTCCCTCAGCCTTATCAGCAAAAAGCTGCTCCGACTTTCCACGTTGTTGCTCGGCGTCATGTTCCTCCTTTTCGTACTGCTCATGCACATTCCCGCTGCTGTCCATGAGCCGCACAACCGTCTCGGATGGCTTCTCGTATTTCGCGATTCGACTTTCGCTTTTGGCGGCTTCGCGCTATACCGCTGCGCTAGCGGCCGCGACGATTCGCCTCTTTGGCTGGAATTGATTCGCGTCTGGGCCGGACTAGCAATCACGTTCTTCGGCGTGCAGCACATGCTGCATCCTGAGTGCTCGCCGGGCGTGCCATCACCTAGGATCACGCCCGCGTGGGTACCCGCGCCATTGCTGCTCAGTTATGTGGTGGGATCCGTACTCATCGCCTGTGGCGTAGCGATGCTCATTCGCAAGCGGGCAGTAGAGGCCGCCACCATTACTGGACACCTAATGGTGTTTCTCACCGTTTGCCTCTACCTGCCCGATGCTCTTCTTCCCCGATCGCTCGCCAGCCTGGTAGGCACGAATTATGTCTTCGATACGCTGCTCTACGGCGGAATGCTCCTGGCGATCGCGAAGGCCATTTCAACTCCCGCTCGCAAGGTGCCGGTCGAGGTGCTCGCGCCGGTCAGTTCAAGTGCTGCTGGGGTCGAGTGACTCCCTGTGGACCGAGCGTAAATCTCGGTTTCTTGATGACCGATTGGTTCTCCGCCCCTGCCGCAAGCGGCGCGACGCCCCGCGCCAATTCGTCTGCCATCCAGCGGTCGATCGCGTCGCGGCAACTACGGCTCACCGGCAACTCCTTGCCGTTGTACAGCACTACAACGTACTCGCCGG
Organism: Candidatus Korobacter sp.; assembly: GCA_036501185.1. Classification (GTDB taxonomy): domain Bacteria; phylum Acidobacteriota; class Terriglobia; order Terriglobales; family Acidobacteriaceae; genus Korobacter. Next base: position 71,947 of record DASYAU010000044.1, read on the forward strand.
CTCCCCACGAGCGCAGCTCCCGGATGTAATTCGCATTCACGATAATCGACCGATGGATGCGCAGGAACTGCGAAGAATCGAGCCGCGCCTGGAACTCGGTTAGCGTCTCGCGGATTCGCTGGCAGCGTTCATTGCAGTACAGGTCAAGGTAATTTCCCGCTGCATTGATCCACGCAATCTCCTCTGCATGTAAAAAGACGAAGCCCCCCTTCGACTTCACCCGCAGTCGCGCACAAGAGCGTTCCGCCATCCGCTCCATCCTCGGAGATGAGACCATGCCCGGCTGCCGGGCAGCGCGCACCACCCGCTGTAACGCCGCTAGTAGCCGTTCCTGCCGCAGCGGCAGCGTTACATAGTCTGCTACGCCCACCTCGAAAGCCCTCGCCGCGTGCGTTTCCGTCGCGGAAAGCAGGATGATGCTGGGATCGTAAACCCGCAGCAGTTCCTGGGCCGCCGCCAGCCCGTCGAAACTCTGAACCGCATCTTGCAATATCACGATCCGTGGTCGCAGATGCCCGATCGCGGTGAGGGCCGACGAAGCTTGCAAAAATTGCAACGTCAACCGAGGGAAATGCAGCGATGCCACGGAATGCAAAGTCTTGCGCGCAGGCACTTCGTCAAGCACCGCGATTACATCAGCTACAGCAGG
>DASYAU010000045.1:0-19034 GCA_036501185.1 Candidatus Korobacter sp.
CACCGAGTGCCTCTCGATCTTCGCGGGCGGGCTCGGGATCCTAGCCGGCGATCATCTAAAGTCTGCAAGCGACCTCGGCCTGCCACTCGTGGGTATCGGGCTGCTCTATCAGCAGGGATATTTCAAGCAGCTGCTCAGCCAGGCCGGATGGCAGCAGGAGAGCCACGAAGCCAACGATTTCGATAACCTCCCTCTTGCGAAGGTTCTCGGGAACGACGGCAAGCCGCTGCGAGTAGATCTCGATCTCGCCGGGCGACGCGTTTATGTAGAGGTCTGGCGGGTTCAAGTCGGCCGTCTGAAGCTCTTTTTGCTCGATACAAACATAGACGCCAATGCACGCCCCGAGGATCGCGATATCACGGACCAACTCTATGGCGGCGACCCGCGAGATGCGTATCCGGCAGGAGATTGTGCTCGGGATTGCCGGTTATCGCGCGCTCAACGCTATGGGGTACGAACCCACCGTTTATCACATGAATGAAGGCCACTCGGCATTCCTCGCGCTGGAGCACGTTCGTACTTTGCGCCGCAAGTTTGATTTGAATTTCGACCAGGCGCGACAACTCGCTTCGGCAAGCCTGGTGTTCACCACGCATACGCCAGTTGAGGCAGGCCACGATTATTTTCCGCCCGAACTCATGCAACGATATTTTGGAGGCATGGCTCGCGACCTCGAACTCTCCGAGCAGTCATTCCTCGACCTTGGCCTGGCACCCGGCGCGCACGATTTCTGTATGACCGTGCTCGCGCTGAGTCTGGCCTCGCGTTCGAATGGCGTAAGTAGGCTGCATGGGGCGGTGAGTCGCAAAATGTGGCAAGGGCTTTGGCCAGACGTACCCGTCGATGAGATTCCTATCGGCCACGTGACCAATGGTGTGCACTTCCGCAGTTGGATCTCGCTCGAGATGAACCAGCTGTACGACCGCTATCTCAGCCCGAGCTGGCGTGAGGAGCCTGCGACCGATATCTGGAGCCGAGTACATCGCATTCCGGCGGAAGAGCTTTGGCGAACACATGAACGCCGGCGCGAACGCCTGGTTGGTTGGGCGCGCAGCCGGGTTCGCAGCCAACGCGTCCGCCGCGGCGCATCGCAGGCCGAGATTGCAGCCGCAGTTGAGGTCCTCGATCCGGAAGCGTTGAGTATCGGCTTCGCGCGGAGGTTCGCAACCTACAAACGCGCCACATTGATCTTTCACGACATGCAGCGCTTACGGCGCATTCTCACCGATCCGGTGCGTCCCGTGCAGCTCATCTTCGCCGGCAAGGCGCACCCGGCGGATGATGCCGGCAAAGAACTTATCCGGCAGATTGTTGTTTTGAGCCGCGATCCAGAGCTGGGACGCCGCATCGTGTTCCTCGAAGACTATGACATGTCGGTTACGCGTTACCTCGTACAAGGAGTGGACGTCTGGCTCAACACCCCGTTGCGTCCCATGGAGGCGAGTGGCACGAGCGGGATGAAGGCCGCCGCCAATGGCGTGTTAAACCTCAGCACACTCGACGGGTGGTGGGATGAGGTGTGGCGAGATCCCGCCATGCCGCCGACGATCGGCTGGGCGATAGGCAATGGCGAATCCTACGATGACTTGAACTACCAGGACCAGGTAGAAGCTGAGACCCTCTATGACGTACTTGAACACGACGTGATCCCCACGTTCTACGATCGTGGTCGCGATCGGATTCCACGGCGGTGGGTTGACCGCATGAAGGGGAGCATCGGTTCGCTTTGCCACTTCGTGAACACGCACCGCATGGTCCGCGATTACATGTTTGGCTATTACGAGCCTGCCCACGAGCGCTTTCGCTCGTTGCAAAACGATGGCGCCGAACGCGCCCGAGAGCTCGCCGCGGCGCTACAGCGAATCGCAATCCAGTGGAACGATGTATGGGTTGGCGAGATCGACGAAACGCCGCGCGCCAAGGTGTCAGTTGCCTCAGAGGTCTCAATCGGTGGAGATGTGCATCTCGGCGCACTAACGCCCGAGGAGGTCGTGGTGGAACTTTACCTCGGACGAGTTGATGCACACGGCGAAATCGTGGAAGGAGAGGCTACTCCCATGATCCCGAGAGGAATGCGCAACGGCATGCATCACTACGTTGCGCAGACTGCGATCGACCGCAGCGGACGCCACGGTTTCACGATCCGCGTACGACCGCACCATCCCGATCTGACTCACGGATTTTTGCCGGGCATGATTAAGTGGGCCAGCGCGCGGGCGTTGCAAGGCGTCTGCTAACCCCGCGGGAAAGCAGGACAAACCTGTTGCCGCGGAATCGGACGGAGTAGGATAGCTCCAGCCCGGAGTACCCTGTGCGCAAACTTCATCGTTTAGCGGTCTTCTTCCTGCTCTTCGCGGCGGCACTGCACGCGCAGTCCCATAATCGCCGGTTTCTCATGTGGAAGGTGAGTTCAGCGACCACCACCGTATATCTTGTCGGTTCCATCCATCTTGCCGACCCGTCCATCTTTCCATTGCCCGCCCCGGTGGAACGCGCCTTCGCGGACTCGAAGGTGCTAGCGGTCGAGGCTGATGTAAACAATTTCAATCTCGATGAAGCCATCGGCCTCCTCGGCGAATACGGCACGTACAGCGAAGGGGATTCGCTTTCCAAGCACTTGCCCGCTGAAACCTCCGGCCAACTCAATAATTTCTGCTCCAAGCACGGGATTCCGCGCGAACTGCTCGAGACGATGAAGCCTTGGATGGTGGCGTTGGTGGTGGAATCAGCGGCGGCCCAGGAATCTGGCTTCAACGCCGATTCCGGCATTGACATGCATTTTCTGCATGAAGCTCAGGCGCAAAGGGTAGACCAGCTTGAGTCCGTCGCATTTCAATTCAAGCTGCTGGGTTCCGCGACCGATTCCGAGCAGCAGGAGTTCCTCACCAGCGCGCTCAAAGGCGCTGATGACATCGGCCAGACCGAGCACGCCTATGAAACGGGCGACGTCACAGCGCTGGAGGGCGAAATCTCGAAGCAGGAGCCGCGTTCCTACTACCAGCGGCTTATTGACGATCGAAACCCTGCGATGACCGACAAGGTGGCGGCTTACCTGGACGGACACGAGACTGTATTCGTAGTCGTCGGCATTGCGCACGTCATCGGCGACAACGGCATCGCAAAATCACTGGAACGCCGCCACTTTAAGGTCGAGCAGAGCGCCTACGACTGGTAGTGCTTACTGAGCCGTGAAATAAATCGTGGTCTTGAATATCGTGCCGTCGCTGGCCTGCACAGTCAGCCGGTGTTTGCCCGAGCTAAAGGAAAGCGTTGTATTCAGGGTGGAGGAATAAACCTGGTATTTCTTCACTCCATCCACGTAGATCTGGAGATAGTTCACGGGCTGGGAGTCCGTAGCCGTCGCGAGTATCTGTACGTTCGGCCCAGTGACCGTGGAGTTGTTTGTCGGAGCGCAGATGTTCACGGTCTGGTTCACACCCGTCCCTGGGCACGCGGTTGAGGAGACAGTAGTGAAGAAGTCCGACATCTGAGCCGCAGTCGAGGATGTTCCCGGGCCACCGGTGATCCCGAGCGCACTCAGCATCGTTCGTAAAACGTTCGGATGTTGGTAAAGCGTGCTTGAGCGATAGCCGGACTTCACGTTCGGTCCGATCACGATCGTCGCTACGTGGCCGCCACCCCCGTTTTCGGGTAGCTTGGGACAGGTCGCAAGAGGAGCGCAGTCCGAATCTACGGATTCGTCGAAGGTGATGAACAAGATTCCATTACCGCCGGGTTGAAAAGCCGGGGAATTCAGGAGCGTGGGAAGATTCGAGGATAGCCACTTATCCGTTGTCGACAAACCAGCGCTGTGGCCGTCATGTTGACTGTTCGGCGTTATGAACACGTAGTTCGGAAGTTGGTTCGCCGTCACATCCGTGGCAAGCTGCGTAAACGGAACGATGTTGTTTACCTCCGAGCTGTTCACCACGTCCGAGAGAAAGGAGAAGGGATCATGGTTCCGCTCGTACGGTTCTACCGTCGGCCCGACGTATCCAACCGATGGAATGCTTTCTTCGTAAGCCTTCCAGGTCTTTCCCGCGGCCAAGAGGTAACGGGTCACGTTGTCCACATTGAAGATGGTGCTCGTGCCATCACTTAACGTTACGTATTTGCCGGTTGTGATCCAGAAGTAGTTCGGGATCGAGTAATGACTGTTGGCGTCGTAATTCGTGGCCAAGGCGTAGTTGGCGATTAGCGAATTGAGGTAAGGCATGCTCGAATTGCCCACAATTTGTGAGTAGCTGTGATTTTCGAGCATGAGCACCACGACGTGGTCAGAGGCGGGGACTTGGGCAAAAGCGCTGGTCAGCGCAAGAAAGAGAAGGGATACGATGGCAAAAAATTTGGCCGAAGACATTATCGATAAGAACTCCCGGGGAATGATGGGACTAGGGCCCAAAACACGAGGAACTGGCGTGGCGATCCTCTCATGGAGTGGCAGCTCTCGTTAGGCATGGGATGCTTCACATCTTGCTCGCGCTGCCTCTTTCGTGCGATCGGGCAGACGCTCTAAGGTGCCGGGTGATTTCCACCGTGCCCAGTACTAAGCAGAGCAGCCTCTCTGGAATTTTTCGCTTCTAACGAAGGGTGTTTACCACGGAGGCAACGCAGTACGGCGAAACCCCTGGACCGCGATCGCCTGAGAATCGGAGCGGTTTTCTGCGTGGTGTCCGCGAGACTCTGCCTGGCATTATCGCGGGGGCAGCCGATCTCGATCCTGCAGCGGTGCTTACTGCAACCGTAGTGGGAGCGACCTTCGGGCTTTCGATCGCATGGATCGTGCTCATCAGCTTCCCCGTCCTGAAGACGGTCTTCGCAGTCTCTTCGCGGATTGGGCGGGACACGCGCCGTGGCCTCATCGAACTCGTCCGCATTCGCTACGGCGGCGGACGAGCCAAGACGATGGCCCTCGGGATGGTCATCGTCAATCTAGCCATGGTCATCGGCGATATCTACGCCGTCTCCGACGCATTTTCGCTCATTCTTCTTCAGCGGCGAGCGATGTTCATTGCCGTCGTCGGTTTCGTCATCTGGTACTTTCTCATCATCAGCGACTACAAGAAAGTAACCAAGACGCTGGGCAGCCTCACGCTCGTGCTGCTTGCCTATATTCTCGCTGCTCACCGCGCCACCGATTCCTATCTCCACCTGGCGCGCGGCGTTCTGCTCCCCCACATGCAGATGACGGGCGCCTACTTCATGGCTGCTATTGCGTTGTTCGGCTCGCTGCTCACACCTGATGTGATCGTGTGGCAAACCAGTACAAAGCGCGATCTTCCCCAAGGCGTCGCCAGCGCACATTACACCGAATCGCAGGCGGGAACCATTGTCGCGTGCCTGATTTCGTTCTGTGTGATCATCTGCGCGTCCCGCCTGCACGTATCGGCACCCGGCGAGATGACAACCCGCTCTGCCGCCGAAGCGCTCAACGTACTCGGCCACGCTGGTCCGGTCATCTTCTCTCTGGGGATCATCGGCTCGGGTTTAGTTGCCCTTCCGCTCATCGTGGGCTCGCTCTGCTTCAGCGTCGCCGAGGCTTTTGGCTGGAAGTCGCGGCTTAGCCGAGCGCCTTGGGAAGCCACTCGCTTTTACACCCTTATCTCTGCGGTCGTCGTCATTGCGGTCGCTATCGACCTGTTCGGCATCAACGTGGTGACGGTTCTCTACTGGTCGCAATTGTTCGCCGGAATCCTCACCATCCCGATCCTTTACTACATGCGTAAGCTGGGGAATGATCCCGCCATCGTAAGCGTGCGCAACTCACGTGCCGAAAGTGGATGGTTAGTGGGCGCGATGATCGCCACCATCATCGCGAACATCGCCTTCCTCTGGTCGCAGTTCGTGCACTGATCTTGCATGGAGTGAAGCTCCGCCGCCGGCCTAATGCTGAGCATAAACAACATCTTTTACCGTTTTCAGCATTTGGCGCTGAATAAGAAGTACGAAATCATGCGCGCAGAGTTGCGGATGAACTTCATCCGCCAACACGGCATTGATCCTGTCGACTTCGAACTCTGGGCACTCGCTGTCTTAGCGGTCAATGGCTGCGGAAAAAGCATAGACCCGCATGAACGCGTGCTGATCGAGAAGGGATTTAGCGAAGAGAAAATTTTTTCCGCAGTTCGCATCGCCTCAACCATCTTTGCGCTCGCCGTCGTCTTCGACGCAGAGCACAAGGAAGAAACGCCCATTCACACGGAGGCCTATTCCCACAGCCAGGTTTAAATCTGCCTTTGAGGGCGTATCATCGGTGCCGCGGTTTCCAGGAGGCCCCGAGCGATGCGCCCTTCATTCTTGAAAAGCTCTCTTCTTATATTCGCAATTCTTCTCGTAGTTTTCCCAGTCGCCGCGCAGCAAACTCCCACTCCCGGACCTCCCGGGCGCGATTATGGCCGCTCGATGGTAGTTACTCCTTACGGAATCGTAGCGACTAGCTACGTGCAGGCTTCGCAAGCCGGTGCTCGCATTCTGGAACAAGGTGGATCCGCTGTGGACGCCGGTATCGCCGCCAATGCCGTCCTCGGCGTGGCCGAACCAATGATGAATGGCGTCGGCGGTGATCTCTTCGCGATTTACTGGGACGCGAAGAACAATAAACTCTATGGTCTTAACGCCAGCGGATGGGCGCCGAAGGCCCTCACGATCGATCGCCTGCGCGCGAAGAACCTGTCGAAGATGCCGATCGGCGGCATCGATTCAGTGACGGTGCCCGGAGCTGTGGAAGGCTGGGCACGTCTCCATGGCCGTTTTGGCAAGCTGCCGTGGCCACAGATATTCCAGCCCGCGATTATCTACGCTCGCGAAGGTGTGGCTGTTCCCGAACTCATCCATGGATTCTGGGAGGCATCGGTAGATTGGCTGAAAACAGATCCGGAAAGTCAGCGTGTCTATCTTCGTGACGGCAAGGCACCCGCCACCGGCGAGATATTCCGCAACCCTGAACTGGCGAACACCCTGACCATGATCGCGAAGGAAGGCCCGAACGCTTTTTATCGTGGGGCAATCGCCCAGGCAATTCTAAAAACTTCCTCCGAGCTCGGCGGAACGATGACTGCTGATGACTTGGCGCAGTTCGGCGCTGAATGGGTAGAGCCGATTTCGACGACTTATCGCGATTGGAAGGTATATGAACTTCCGCCGAATGGCGACAGCATGGCCGCTCTCGAGATGCTGAACATCATGGAGCAATCGCAACCGGCTCCTGATGGTCCGACGAGTGCCGCTGAGTTGCACACACGCATCGAGGCCATGAAGCTCGCTTACGCGGATGTAAAGGCTTACGACGGCGATCCGCGCTTCAGCAAAATTCCTGTCCAGGAATTGCTGTCGAAAGAGTACGCATCCCGGCGTGCGAAGCTGATCGATCCTGCGCATGCTAATTGCACTGTTGCGCCTGGAGCACTCTCTCGCAGTGATACCACCTACCTTACGGTCGTGGACCGGGAAGGAAATGTGCTCTCGCTTATCCAGAGCAACTACAACGAGTTCGGCTCTGGGGTCACCGTGCGTGGCATGGGATTCGCGCTCCAGGATCGCGGTGCGCTTTTCTCGCTTGATCCGAAGTCTCCCAATGCGCTCGCCGGCCGTAAGCGTCCCTTCCACACCATCATTCCAGCTTTTATGGAGCACGGTACCGAGCGCATTGGCTTCGGGATTATGGGCGGAATGAACCAGCCGCTCGCTCACGCGCAGTTTGTTTCCAACATCGTTGACTATCATATGAACATTCAGCAGGCGCTGAGTGAACCGCGCTTCACTGTGAGCGGCAGGCTCGGCTGCAACATCGTCATTGAGTCCCGGATTCCGAAGGAATCGCTCGATCAACTCCGCTCCATGGGCCACCAGCTCAATGTTCGTGAGGCCTACTCCACCGCGATGGGCCGCGGCCAGGCGGTACTCAGCGATACTGCCCGCCCCGCGCACTTCGGCGCCTCCGACGCGCGCGCCGACGGTTCGGCCGAACCCGAAGCACCTCCCCGCGAATAGTCCATCGCGGGCGGTACAATATTCGGTTGGCCTCAAGGAGCTCGCGATGTCTTCTCTCACTGGGAGCGTGGAACTTGCGCTCGATCCCCATGAAATTGCTCGCCGCCCGCTCGATCCCGAGCAATGCGCATTGATCGTTGTCGATATCCAGGAGAAGCTGCTGCCGGCCATTTCCAACAAAGAGCTACTGGTGAAGAACGCACAGCTCCTCATTCGCCTCGCCGGCATGCTTGACATCCCTATCATGGTTAGCACGCAGTACGCGCGCGGCCTTGGCGGAACGGTGCCTGAAATTTCCACCCTGGTGCCGGATGCGATCATTCTCGACAAAACGGAGTTCGGCTGCTTCAACAACTCCGGGTTCTGCTCGGAAGTGAAAAAGCTGCCGGGGAACCGCACCACAGTTCTTATCTGTGGGATGGAGACGCATATTTGCGTAATGCAGACTGCTCTTGGGGCAATGAACCAGGGATACATCGTGCATGTGGCCTCAGACGCAGTTGGATCGCGTTCCGAATGGAATTACCACATTGGGCTAAACCGCATGCAAGATGCAGGGGCGGTCATCTCCAGCACCGAAATGATGATGTACGAGCTGCTACGCTCATCGAGTTCGCCGACATTTAAAGAACTGCTGCCGTATCTGAAGGGGTAGCGATGCCAACCACGAAGTCTCCTAAACCAAAAACCACATCGAAGAAAGCCCAGCCGAAATCCAGAGAACATTACGATCTGCGCACCCGCCTGATCCACGGTTCGATGCGCACGCCCAAGTGGGACTATTCCCACCACGTGGTTCCTCCGCTAACCTCGTCGGCCACTTTCCGCCTAAGCTCGTCGCAGCGCGGCGCGCGCGGCTTCTTTGAATTCGCCTGTGATCGCATCGACACCACCCGCCAGGTTCCGATCTACATCTACGACCGTCTTGACGAGCCGACCCGCGGGATGTTGGAAGAAAACCTCGCCGCCGCCGAGCAGGGCGACATCGGCGTGTGCTTCGCCACAGGGATGGCGGCCATCTCAGCGGCACTCGCTTCGCTCACGCGCGCTGGCGAACAAGTCCTCGCTCATAACACGCTTTACGGTTGCACCTATTCGCTGATGACGAACTGGCTTCCGCGCCAGGGGGTGAGCACGCGATTCGTCGACATGTGTAGCCCCAAGGAAATCGGCAAAGCGATCTCCCGCCACACGCGCATCGTCTACTTCGAAACCCCGGTGAATCCAAACCTCGAGCTCATCGACATCGCTGCCGTTCGCGAGATCGTCGATCGCGCCAATCACGGCCGCAGTGAAGCTGAAAAGATCTACATCGTCGTGGATAACACCTTCGCGACTCCTTTCTGCCAACGCCCGCTTACGCATGGCGCTCACATCGTTGTGCACAGCCTCACCAAAGGAATTGGAGGCTTTGGTACCGATATGGGCGGCGTGGTAATCGGTCCCAAGAGCCTGCACAACGTTCTGCTCATGTATCGCAAGGATTTCGGCGGCGTGCTCTCACCAAAAGCCGCGTGGAACGTGCTGGTTTACGGATTGCCGTCACTTGGTGCGCGCATGGCGAATATGCAGAAATCTGCTCGTTATGTTGCCGAGTGGCTCGAAGAACATCCCAAGGTCGAGAAAGTTTTGTACCCTGGGCTCGACTCCTTCCCACAGCGCGAGCTTGCGGAAATGCAAATGGTGGATTACCGCGGCAAGTTTGCACCGGGTTCCATGATCTACTTCACCTTGCGTGAGAGGAGCGGAGGGAACAAGGCGGCCGAGCGATTTATCAACCACGTCGCGGACAAAGCGTATTGCATTACGCTCGCGGTCAGCCTGGGACAAATCAAAACTCTTATCGAGAACCCTTACTCCATGACCCACTCTGCCTATCTCGCGATTGATCCGGGCAAAGCGAAGAAGAACGGGCACGGCGGAAGCTGCGAAACGAACCGTGTGGAACCCGGGGGCATTCGTTTGTCGATCGGTCTGGAAGATCGAGACGACATCATCGCCGATCTCGAAGCCGGTCTCGAATCCGCATAAGCAATCACCCGGCACTGTTGTAGAATTCGCAGCGCCGACCCATGCCTCCACAACGTACTCAGCTCTACGCCGATCCGACACGAAAGTTCCTCCACGATCTCGTCTTCGCCGCGGCGAACTCGCACCCCGACGAAGTCGCCCTCGTCGATACCTCGCTCACTCCGCCGCGCTCGATCACCTTCGCCGAGTACGCCGACATGGTCGAGCGCATCGCCCGCGGACTCATCGCCGCCAACATCCGGCCCAACCAGGTCATGGCAATTTTTCTCCCAAATTGTTGGGAATTCGCCGCTGCCTTCCACGCCATCAGCTACGCTGGCGCCATCTCCACGCTGCTGAATCCGAGTTATCGCGAGCGTGAAGTCCGCTACCAACTCGAGAATTCCGACGCAGTCGCCCTCATAACCGACGGTCCGCTGATCCACGACATGGATCTCTCCGGTCTTCCGTCGCTGAAGCACGTCTTCTACACGCGGACAGGCGCCGGGGCGGCCGAACCATTTACCAAGCTCCTGAAAGATCGCGCCAATGCTCTTCCCTGGCCCGACGTCGATCCTCAAACCGCGCTTGCCGTGCTTCCTTACTCCAGCGGCACTACCGGACTGCCCAAAGGCGTGATGTTGACGCACACCAACATCGTCACTAACGTCTTCCAAACACTCACTCCGGGAGAGACCGGCGCAATTCAACGTCCCGACGTGATGCTCGGCTTTCTGCCGCTCTATCACATCTACGGTCTCACGGTTGCTCTTCAATTAATGATGGCGCTGCCCGGTAAGCTGGTCCTCATGCCGCGGTTCGACCCCAAGCGTTCGCTCGAACTGCTCAAAGAACACGAAATCACGATCGTGCTCGCAGTCCCGCCGGTCCTTCTCAATTGGTCGCAGCAAGCCGAGCAAGGTCTGTTCCCGCGCGACAACCAGCTGAAGTGGGTAAAGTGCGGAGCCGCTCCGCTGGCCCCCGACCTCGCGCATCGCTTCACTCAGCAAACCGGCATTCGGATCCGCCAGGGTTATGGCATGACGGAAGCTTCTCCCGTCACCCACATCGGCTTTGTTGAGGATGCGTGGTACCGCCCCACGTCCATCGGCGCTCCCGTCGCGCTCACCGATTGCAAAATTCTCGACGACGACGGCAACGAAGTGAAGCCCGGCGAACGCGGCGAGCTCGTTATGAGCGGCCCGCAGTTCATGCGTGGTTATTGGAAGGCCGAAGACGCCACCCGCGCCGTTCTTCGCGACGACTGGTATTGGAGTGGCGACGTCGCCCAGAAGGACGAAGACGGCCTTTTCTACATCGTCGACCGCCGCAAGGAGATGATCAAGTACAGCGGCTTCCCCGTCGCGCCCGCCGAGGTTGAGAGCGTCCTCCTCGAGCATCCCGAGGTCCGCGACTGCGGCGTCGTCGGCCGTCCCGATGCCACCCATTGCGAAGTCCCAATCGCCTTCGTCATTCTCCGCAACCCGCAGCGGGAATCGCCAAGCATGGCGGATGAGTTAAAGGAGTACGTCGCCGAGCGCATCACTCGTTACAAGCAGCCGCACGAAATCATCTTCACTGACTCGATCCCGCGCACGGCGAGCGGCAAGATCCTCCGCCGCGAGCTGCGCAATCGCATCGTTGCCTCAACCTAGTTTGTAGAAGTTTCTTTAAGACGCCGCGTTAGTGTGTTGCAGGCACACAGCGCTCGAATGGCGAATGATCAGTTCCGGCTTCACCACGATATGCTGTGCGCCGCGGGTATTGCTCTCAATGTGCGTCAGCACTTCCTGTGTCGCAATCTTCGCCATGGTTTCAATCGGCTGGCCTATCGTTGTCAGCGCTGGTTCCACCATCTGCGACGCCTGCACATTATCGAATCCAACCACCGACACATCTTGTGGAATCCGAATCCCTTCGTCTTTCAGCTTCCGTATTGCTCCCACTGCTGACATATCGTTGAACGCCAGGATCGCCGTAAACTTTGCTCCCGAATTCAGTAGCTTCTGCGCCGCCTCGTAACCTTCGGCAATCGGATCCAATCCGTCGTGGATTCGTTCCAACTGCACCACCGCACGCTTGTCCATCTCGAGCTCCAACGTTTTGCCCATCTCGACATACGCCCGCCAGCGCGGGTCCGCGTCGCTCGATCCCTTGTGGCCCCGCAAGTGGGCAATATGCCGGTGTCCCAGTGAGTACAAATACTCCATGCCCTGCCGGATGCCGTCCGCGTTGTCCAGGGAAATCCGCGCGCACGGTTGCTCGATCTCCTGCGTTCCAATCACCGCCACCGGTACATCCGGGAACGACGATGTCGGCGTGTTGATCAGGATCATGCCTTCCACGCCGCGTTCCACGAATCCATCCAGCCGCTGGTGGATCAGCTTCGCATCCCAGTGATGGCTCGACACGAAGTACACATAATTTATAAGAGTCAACGGGGGATAAATGGTGAGCGCGATGGGGATCGAACCCATGACCACCTGATTAAAAGTCAGGTGCTCTACCAACTGAGCTACGCGCTCTTATTTTCTCTGGATGGAGCGCTGGGAGCGCCACCGCCGCGCATTTCCCAAACACGGGCATTCGCAGCATCACTTCCTCTAGTGTAGTAGTGTAGCATCCTGCGCATCGTGGTTCGGATCCCCTTGGACGATTGGAACTGGCAGAGGGCGGCTCTCGTATCTTATTCAACACACGCGTCAAGCCAATTCGCTGAGTGTCAGGATCTCCATGGAATTGAAAATCGAAAATCTCTCGAAACGCTATGCCAACGGGACGCAGGCGTTGCAACAAGTTTCGCTCCACGTCCCGCTCGGAATGTTCGGTCTGCTCGGTCCTAATGGCGCGGGTAAATCTACCCTGATGCGCACCTTAGCAACCTTGCAGGAAGCGGACAGCGGGAGCGCTCGTCTCGGCGACATCGACGTGTTACGGCAGAAGGACGCCGTTCGACGGGTGCTCGGTTATTTGCCACAGGAGTTCGGCTTACATCCAAAAGTGTCTGCCGAGGATCTACTCACGCACTTCGCTACGTTGAAGGGCATTACCAACGCGAAGGAGCGTCGCGAAGTGGTGCGGGCCTTGCTACAGCAGACGAATTTGCACGAGCATCGGCGCAAAGCACTGGGCGGATATTCCGGAGGCATGAAACAGCGCTTCGGTATCGCGCAGGCATTGCTGGGAAATCCGCGGCTCATCATCGTCGACGAGCCGACCGCGGGACTTGATCCCGAGGAACGAGTGCGTTTCCACAATTTGCTCAGCGCGATCGGGCAGAACATCATCGTGATTCTTTCGACGCACATTGTTTCGGACGTCAGCGATCTGTGCCGCGCAATGGCCATCATTCACCAGGGCCGAGTTCTTGTCTCGGGAAATCCTTTGGAGTTGGTGAATACGCTGAACGGCAAAGTTTGGCGAAAATCCATTCCACACGACGCGGTAGCGGCGTATCGCGAACGTATGCAATTGATTTCAATGCGGCTCTTCGCCGGACAGACGGTAGTCCATGTACTGAGCGAGGCGGCGCCAGAAGCGGGTTTCGAAACCATCGCACCCGATCTCGAAGACCTTTACTTCGCCACAATCAAGGGATTCATCCATCAGCCCGGGACGGTGAATTAGGCGATGCTTGCGTCCATTTTTGCTTTTGAGTTCACACGGCGGCTCCGCCGATTCTCCACGTACATCTATTTCCTGGTTTTTATGGCGCTCGGCCTATTGTTCGTGATGATGTCGGGCGGCGCATTCGCGACTGCCAGCGTGGACTTCGGAACGGGCGGGAAGGTGCTGGTGACATCCCCGTTCGCGATAAATATCATCATCGGCTACGTTAGCTTTTTTGGCATCATCGTTACCGCGGCGCTCGCCGGCCAGGCGACGTTCCAGGACGTGGACAGCAATTCCACCGCATTCTTCTATACGGCGCCGATCACTAAGTTTGATTATCTAGGAGGCCGTTTTCTTGGCTCGCTCGCGGTACAAATTTTCATCTTCTTGAGCGTCGGAATGGGCGCGTGGATTGGCACCAAGCTGCCGACACTCGATCCGGCACGCGTAGGGCCGCAACATCTCTCGGGATATATACAGCCGTATTTCACGCTGGTGATCCCGAACGTGGTGTTAACGGCAGCGCTGTTTTTCGCCCTGGCGGCACTGGGAAAAAAGATGCTTCCGGTCTATGCCGGCAGCATCATTCTGGTCATTGGTTTCTTTGTCGCGGGACAACTTTCCACAGACTACACAGTGAGCAAGTTTGCCGCTATGGTGGACCCGTTCGGCAGCAACGCCGTCCAGCATATTACGCAGTACTGGACACCGTTTCAGCGCAACACTCAGGTCGTTCCATTTGGCGATGTGCTGCTGTGGAACCGCGTCCTATGGCTCAGCGTGGGAGCTGCGATCCTTGTCTTCACGTATTTCCGTTTCTCCTTCAGCTACGCGGGCGCAAAGCAAAAGACTAAGGTCGTGCTGCCAGAAAATGAAGTGGAAGCAGCCGTCGTCGCCACTCGCGAGCTGCCCCAAACGCACCCAACATTCTCCGCCGGCGATGCATTCCGAGAGACGATCTCGCTCACGCGGTTGCAATTCGCAGAGACGATCAAAAATGTCTTCTTTGTGGTGCTCGTGCTGGCTGGCGCGGGACTGGCGATTATCTCGTCGTATGGGCTGAACTCTCCGTTTTCTACTCCGGTCTATCCCGTTACATGGCGCATGTTGGAACTCGGGGGCTCCGGCTTCACGCTCTTCGTGCTGGCCATTGTGACGTTTTATTCCGGTGAGTTGGTGTGGCGCGAGCGCGATGCCAAGCTCAACCAGATTATGGACGCCCTACCGATCCGGCGATGGGTCTTGTTCGGGAGCAAGCTGTTCGCGCTGATGCTGGTGCAGGTGCTGCTCGTCCTGATGATCCTCGGTTGCGGATTAATCGTGCAGCTCCTACACGACTTCCATAACTTCCAGTTCGGGCTGTACTTTACTGACCTTTTGCTGCACCGACTGATTGGCTTCTGGATCCTCTGCACGATTGCCATGCTCGTACACACCATCGTGAACCAGAAATACCTGGGACACTTTGTGATGGTGCTGTACTTCGTCACCACGATCGCGCTGCCGCAGATGAATTTTGATGACTACCTCTACCGCGCAGGACAACTGCCGCTCGTTGTGTATTCCGACATGAACGGGTACGGGCCGTTCGCGAAGCCGCTGTTGTGGTTCGAAATCTACTGGGGCATCGGTGCGGCGATAATCGCGATGGTCGCAAACCTGCTCTGGGTGCGCGGAATGGAATCAAGTTTGCACGAGCGGCTGAAACTCGCACGCGAACGTTTCACGGGACGCACGGTGCTGAGTTTCGCAACCTGCGCGCTGATGTTCGTGGCTGTGGGCGGCTACATTTTCTACAACACACACATTCTGAATCCCTATCGCAACGTTTTTAAGGTGCAGGAAAACCGCGCCCAGTACGAGCTGAAATATCAGAAGTACAAATCCTTGTTGCATCCGCAGATCATCAGCGTGCTCGGCAACGTCGATATTTATCCCGAACAGCGACTTGCAGTCTTTAGCGGAAAAGAGACGCTCGAGAACAAGACCGACATGCCGATCGACCAGATCGCCGTGACCATCTGGCCGGAGGATGTGGATGTCATTCCGCGGCCAAAGATTGATATCCGAAAATTGGAGTTCGATGGCGGTCAAACGGCGGTGCTTACCGACCCGGCGCTTGGATTCTTCATCTACAAACTCAATCAGCCGCTCGCGCCACATGCGCGCATGGACCTCACCTACGAACTCGCGTATCCGAATCCCGGCTTCGTGAATTCGATGCCGAATGCGGATATCGTGCGCAATGGCAGCTTTGTCAGCAGTTCGTATATTCCATTCATCGGTTACTTCCAAGATGTGCAACTCGTGGACAACAGCGCGCGGCATCGTCATGGGCTGGAAGATTCCGAAGGGTTGCCGAAGCTCGAAGATGTTGCCGCGCGGCAGTACAACTACATCACCACCGACTCTGACTGGGTAGACTTCGAGGGCACCATTAGCACCACGCCTGACCAGATTGCGATCATGCCCGGCTATTTACAAAGGGACTGGACGGAGAATGGGCGCCGCTATTTTCATTACAAAGCAGATGCGCCGATCATGGCCGGAATTACCTCCGCGAATTCCGCGCGCTACGCGGTAAAGCGGGACAAATGGCGCAACGTGAACCTGGAAATTTATTATCACTCCGGTCACGAATACGATCTCGACCGAATGATGCTCGGCATGAAGGCTACGCTCGACTACTGCAGTGCGGCCTTCAGCCCATTCCAGTTTCGCCAGGAACGGATCATTGAATTTCCGCGTTACGGCGATTTTGCCGAATCATTCCCGAACACGATTCCTTTTTCTGAGGGCATCGGTTTCATCACCTATGTTGATCCGAAGCAGAAGGACGCAATCAACCTTCCATTTTTCGTCACCGCACACGAAGTGGGCCACCAGTGGTGGGGACACCAGGTAGTCAGCGCGAACACTGAAGGCGCGACCGCGATTGTCGAGACGCTCGCTCAGTACACGGCGCTCATGGTGATGCGGAAGACTTACGGGCCGGAGAGCATGAAGAAATTCCTGCGCTACCAACTGGATGGCTATCTGCGCGGCCGCGGTCAGGAGCGCAACGAAGAGAAGCCGCTGATGCGCGTGGAGCCCAACCAGGGCTATATCCATTACAACAAGGGCGGCCAGGTCATGTACGCTCTGGCGGATTACATTGGCGAAGACCGCGTGAACCGCGCGCTCGCGGCGTTCGTGAAGGACTACGCATTTAAGGGGCCACCCTATCCGACAACGCTCGATCTGGAGTCGTACTTGAAAAAGGAGACGCCGCCGGAGTTTCTGTATCTTTACGACGATTGGTTCGAGAACATCACGATCTTCGACAACCGCACGATTTCAGCGAAGGTCTCCACACGGCCGGACGGCAAATTCAACGTACAGATTGTGGTCGAGAGCAAGAAGTATCGTTCTGATGGCAAGGGCCAGGAACATCTCGTCCCACTGCACGACCTGGTAGACATCGGCGTGCTCGACCAGCAGGGAAAATTCCTCTACTTACAGAAGCAGCAAATCGCGCAGGAACGGCAGGAGTTCGACATCGTAGTGGACAGGCCACCGTTGACGGCGGGTATTGATCCGCTGATCAAATTGATTGACCGCAATCCTGACGACAACACGATACCTGTAAGCAAATAGAATTGGAGCAAATAGGAAAAGGCAGCTCACTTGAGCTGCCTTCTTTGTGTTGGCCAGCCGATTTCGTTAGAACCGAAGCGCTGGTCCCAGGCTGACTTTCAGGTTGTTGTGCGTACCGTTTGCATTGCTGCCCGCGAAATAAATCTCGTCACCCACGTCCAGACGAATACCGATCGGGCCTGCGAAGGCTTCAACACCGCCGCCCGGATACAGCACCGCATCAGTGTCGCCGGTTGGAATTGCGTTCACCGTCCCAATGAAACTCGGGTTACCGCCGCGGAAGGTTATCAGGCCACCCTTCACGGTGAGGAACGCCCGGAATGCTCCGGTTCCAAACTGCAGCTTCGGCCCGAACATCGCGTTCGCCATGTGCAGGTTCGAGTTGAAGGTGTTGAATACGCCGCCGCTCGATGTCGTATATGCGTACGAGCGGTTCGGATCGTAAGCACCCTCGGCTTCGAGCGCCAAGTTGGGATGAACATTGAAGGCCACACGTGCGCCTACGCCAACAAAGTTCAGCGCGTTGCCTCCCCCTGTGCTGAGCCGCGTGTAATCGGCAAAAACTCCCACTTCACCGTCGTTTTGCGCAAAAAGGGCCGGTGCCAGCATAAAAAATGTAGCAAGCACCGCAAGTACTGAGATCTTCCGCATTGTGTCCCACTCCAAGGGTTTGTTACCCGTTCCCGCCTTCATTCGTGCCTAACTAAACAAAGAGGAACATGAATTTGGGGTTGTTGCTGACTTGGATGAGACGTCTCGAAAGGAGGTGGGCTGCTCCGCTGCATTCTGCAGTGCCGAACTGCGTCATTTTCGGCAATTCCGGCCTATAATGCCGCCACTTCTATGCCCAAAAATCAGCGAAATGAGGGTTCGGGGTGCCTTCTCCTTTTCGGGCTCCCATTCGCGGCTATCGGCCTGTTTTTCGCGATCGTGAGTTACCGTTCGTTTAATGATCCGAAAATCAAGAATCCGCTCAACGGCGTCATTACACCGTGACGATTAAAGACGCTCAAAACCACGAGTATTCCCTTGGAAACGAGCTGCGCGACCACAACGAATCGGAGTGGATCTGCGAGCAAATCCGGCAACTGGCGGGCGTGAAATCGCGGGCGGCGTCGGCATAACTGCGGAAATGTGGGCCTTTTGAGCGCGCTCTTGAGCGGTTTTTGAGCAAAAAACGGTGCTTGAACGTGGTTTTGAAGCGCTTTTGAGCGGCTTTCCTGGCAGCGAGTTCGGACCGGGCAAAACGCGATTTTCGGAAAAATCGCGGGGAAGGCGCATGGACAGCGGGCCTTCGCGCTTTTTTCGAAGTGGCGTCAAAACACGAAAAAGTCGCTCTGAAAGCTCAAAAAGTGCGGAAAAGTGGTGCGCGGGGATTGGCGAATCGGTCTCTCTGAATCATTAAAACTCCAGCGCATGAGAATTAAGACACGCGGAGCGGATGGAAGTTACACAGGAGCGCAGGGATGTCGTGAGGCAATGCGGGGTTAGAAGTTGGCGCCGAGTTTAGCTGGCGATGTAGGCGCGCATGTGGCGCATCTCTACGTCCATCTCGTCGACCTCGTGCAGGAGCAGGTCGCGGAGTGAGAGGAAGCCCACGAGTTTCTTTCCGTCGCACACGGGCAGGTGACGGAACTTGTGCTGCTTCATGAGCACCATGCAATCACGAAACGACGTTTCGGGCGAGACCTTTTGGGGGTGCTCGGTCATGACGCTTGCAACCGTGGCGATGTGTGGATCGAGGTTGCGAACCATGACGCGGGTCATGACGTCGCGCTCGGAAAAGA
>DASYAU010000046.1:0-59952 GCA_036501185.1 Candidatus Korobacter sp.
AAAGCTGTGGGCGGCGGGGAGAAGTTACGGCAGATGCGGGAGCGGCTCGGGCTTACGATCCGGGAAGTGGAAGCGGCCAGCACTCGGCTTGCGGAAAAGTATGGCAATCCGGATTACACGATTTCGTTGAGCCGGCTTTCTGATATCGAAACCAAGGACATTGTCCCAAACCTCTACAAGCTGTACTCGTTTGCGGTTATTTATCGCCGGGAATTCAAAGAACTTCTGGCCTTATTTGGGATCGACGTGCAAAAAGTGGCGGAAGATGCGGACGTCATCGAGATCCCACGTACGCACACGTTTACGTCGCTAAGCGGTGGCAGAGAAGTTGAGGTGCCGATCAGCGTGGACCCGGGGTTCGACATTCGAACTACGAGCGCCGTGGGGCGCATGATTGTGAAGTGGGGGACCGTGCCACTGGCAAGCCTGGAACATTTCAAACAGCGGGAGTACAGCTATGGATATATCGGTACAGACGATTTAACGATGTATCCGCTGCTGCTGCCGGGAAGCTTTGTGCAGATTGACGAGACGCAACGCAAGGTGGAAGAAGGTCCGTGGCGATCGGAGTATGAGAGGCCGATTTACTTCATGGAGACGCGCGAAGGATTTGTGTGTTCGTGGTGCGAGCTGACGACTGGGACACTGGCGCTGCGGCCGCATCCGATGTCGCCGGTGCGGACGAAGTTGTACAAGCTGGGCAGCGAGATTGAAGTGATCGGGCAGGTGGTAGGGATCGCTATGCGGCTACGCGACTGGAGCTCGAACGGAAACGGGCAACACGGTAAAGGTTAGCGGTCACGAAGCGGACGTGCTCGGCCGGGACGCCGCAAGATTTATCCGGCAAAACTTCTTCGGAGTTCAATCCCTTTAGAAATTCAGAAACTGCCTGATCTTCACGCAGAGCGGCCTGTCCGGCAGAGAGCCAAAGCTCGGCTAAACGGGTGGAGGCCAACTCATCGCAGAGGGAGCCCTGTGCCTCGGCGATGGCCGATTGCGCGGACTTCTCCCCGAATTTCCCTTCCAATCCCCAGTGCCGATAGGCAGAGCCTTCACGCGTGCTGCGAATGAAATGCAGCTTTTCCCAAATAGTGGGAAGCGGCGCTAGCGAGCGCTGGAGAAGATCTTCGAGAGCTGAGAGTAGCGGCATCTTGTTCTGACTTCCGAACACAGAACAGGTTTGCGAAAACCGTGCGCGCGTCCGGAATGAGCAGAAGGTAACACGAAACTTCTCACTAAGGAGAGATTTCGTGAAAAAGATTACCGGTGTCTTCGCTATTGCGTTTCTCTGTCTCGCCCTTACGGGTATGGCTTCTCATGATGCGACTCCGAAAAGCCAGGGTTCGCTTGTCCAGGACGGGCCATCAGGGATGCCTTGCAATCCCGCGACGCAGAATTGCGGAGGTAATTAGAAAATAGATTTGCGGCCTGCGGCTCGAGGCAATATGCTCTGCTGCAGCTCTCATGAAACCCGCAGAATGGCTGGATTGGACTGTTGTCTTGGTGCTTTTGGCAGTTATCACCCTGCTACTCGCACGTCGGAAACTGCTGCGTGAGCTTCCGGTATTCAGTTTTTATGTGATTTACCACCTCCTGTACGGGAGCTACCAACTTGTTCTGAGGCTGAAGCACGCCTATATGCTTTTCTATTACGTGTATTGGCTACGCGAGGGATTGGATATCCTCATCATCTTGGCCGTCTTGCATGAGGTGTTCGCGAAGATTTTGAGTGGCTATCCGGCGCTGCGCCGACTGGGGACCTCAGTTTATGCCACAGCAACGCTGGTTTTCGGTAGTGTGGGGTTTTGGCTGGTTTGGCGTACCGCATATGTTGGCCTGAACGCGTTTGACAATGCCGCCGCGAGCGTAATTCGCAGCTTTCATTTCGTCGAACTTGGGATCGTGTTCGCACTTCTCGTTTTTTGCCGTCTCTTCGCACTTCCATGGCGCCAAGCAATATTCGGGGTCGCTATCGGCTTTGGCGTGAAGTCCTCGATGCAAGCACTGGGACAGTCAGTCTGGCTGCAAAGCGGTTATCCCGGCAATATGCTGGGAGACTTCCTGGTGAATTTTGCGTACGTGGTCGGGTTGCTGATATGGACCAGTTTTCTTATAACTAAACAAGAGGTAGAAGTCGTTCAGCAGGTTCCACCGTCGCAATATCTTGAACGCTGGGACAGCGCATTGGATGAGATATTCGCGTCCTAACAAGCCAGCTGTGTGCCTTCGAACTACCGGTGTTCTGTTTTCGGGAACTCTTCGCGAAGTGCACAGAACTCGTACTTGGCAGGTTACTCTTAAGCAGCTCGGCGAAGGAGGGAATCGATGACGACTACGCTGGCCTTATTAGCGGTAGCGTTGATCTTTGTACTCTTCCTGATTCGCTATGCTCCCTGGCGACACACCGCTGCACATCCGGATGAGCTGTCGCGGCTTCTTGAACCAATTTCCGTACCCGCGATGATGAACCTGATTGACGGGAAGAACCTGGAGTTTCTTGAGCGCTCCCTACCGGCGAATGAGTTCCGTCAGGCGAAGCGAGAGCGTTGCCGGACGCTGCGGGTATATGTGCGGCGGATTGCGCATAACACGCGGATCCTGATTGCGACAGCGGAAGTGGCGCAGCGGGCCGCGGACGCGCAGGTGGCGGAATCGGGGAGGGTGCTGCTCGAAGCGTCGCTAGCGACACGAACGCGCGCGATGCGGGCCCTGGCCTCGTTATATGTGAGTGAGATCTTCCCAGGATTTCTGCCGGACC
Organism: Candidatus Korobacter sp.; assembly: GCA_036501185.1. Taxonomy (GTDB): domain Bacteria; phylum Acidobacteriota; class Terriglobia; order Terriglobales; family Acidobacteriaceae; genus Korobacter. Next base: position 2,759 of record DASYAU010000046.1, read on the forward strand.
TCTCTGAGGCGATCCAGACTTACCAATCGGCGGCCGCGCGGTTGGATTCGCTGCAGGCACTCAACACGCATTAAGCCTGTTCTGTTTTCAGAACAAGATTCGGCAGCCGTGTGAAGCGGTGATTCGGAGGGCATGATGGAAGCCCCTTCCCTTCATTCCATGAATGAGGCGCGTACGCGCGTGTCGGTGAATAAGAAAGTACGGACGGAAACAGAGCTGGTAGTGGTGAACCTCAGCCAGGGAGAGTATCTGCAATACGTGTTGTCGAGCGAGTCGGAGGCGGTGCGGTTTACTTTGATGGATGCCGGGACGAAAGAAGTGATTCTTTCGGACCGTGCGCCTGCGACAATGCAGCACCCGATGACCTACTCCCGGCTATGGCCGGTGGTGGGGGACCGGCCGCAGCGGGAGTCGTCGGTGATCCTCGCGATGGAGTTCACGCAGGCTCGAGTTTCATATCATTTCCAAGTGTTGCATCGAAATGCGGACGGGTCGTGGACCCCCGCGATCGATTTGGACTTTGAATCACCGATGGGTGGCGACACCTATCTCTACAGGTTTCCGATCCTGGCCGAGTAAGTTAGCGAGCCGCGACGGCGGCCTCGACAATCGGCATGAGACGGGCGGTAAAATGCCGCAGGAACGGCGCTCCATAGTCGAGCTTGAGGCCGACGATGTCCTTTCGGCGATTCCAAACTTCGATCAGGACTTCAATCACGTAGTCGATGTGGCTCTGCGTGTAGACGCGGCGCGGAATTGCGAGGCGTACCAGGTCCATCTTGGCGGCGTTGCCGAACATAAGCGAGCCGATCTCAACGGCGCGAATGCCGCCTTCGAGATAAAGCTCACAGGTCAATGCGACGCCGGGGAACTGCTCGAGCGGAATGTGCGGGAGGAAGGCGCGGGCATCGAGATAGACGGCATGGCCGCCGGGTGGCTGAACGATGGGAACGCCGGCTTCGGTGAGCTTGCGGCCGAGATAACCGGTGGAGGTGATGCGATAGCGGAGGTAGTCCTCCTCGAGCGCCTCCTGGATGCCGACGGCAATAGCTTCGAGGTCGCGTCCCGCGAGGCCGCCATAAGTGGGATAGCCCTCGGTGAGGATGAGTAGGTTTTTCTCCTGCTGGGCGATGGCGTCGTCGTTGGTGCAAAGGAAGCCGCCGATGTTGGCCATGCCGTCTTTCTTCGCAGACATGGTGCATCCATCCCCGAGCGCGAACATCTCCTGGGCAATCTGTTTGGGCGTTTTGTCGGCATAGCCGGGCTCACGGAGTTTGATGAAGTAGGCGTTCTCGGCAAAGCGGCAGGCGTCGAAATAAAGCGGGATGCCGTGCTTGCGGCAGACGGCGCTGACCTGGCGCGCATTTTCCATGGAGACGGGCTGGCCTCCGCCGGAGTTGTTGGTAATGGTGAGCATGACCAGCGGAATGCGACTGCGGCCGACGCGCTGGATGAGCTCTTCGAGGGCGTCGACATCCATGCTGCCTTTGAAAGGATGACCAAGCGCGGGCTGGCGGCCCTCTTCGCGGAGCAGATCGACGGCTTCGGCGCCGGTGAATTCGACATTCGCGCGCGTGGTGTCAAAGTGGGTGTTGTTGGGGACGACGTCGCCGGGCTTGCACATGACGCCGAAGAGAATGCGCTCGGCGGCGCGGCCCTGGTGCGTGGGGATGACGTGCTTATAGCCCATGATCTCCTGGATGGAATCCCGGAACCGGTAAAAGCTGGGGCTGCCGGCGTAACTTTCATCGCCCTGCATTACGGCGGCCCATTGCCGGGTGGACATGGCGCCAGTGCCGGAGTCGGTGAGGAGATCGATGAGGACATCATCGGAGTCGAGGAGAAAAACGTTGTAGAACGCCTCTCTGAGGAGTTCTTCGCGCTGGGTGCGGGTGGTCCAGCGGATGGGTTCGACGCTCTTGATGCGGAACGGTTCGATGATGGTGCGGATGGGCATAGCAGGGCTTCCTTCGAGAGAACGGGCGATTCTAAATATTTAGGTGCGGAAAGGCTGTGACGCGGCTCACTCAGTGAGGGGGAAGTCCTTGCGAGGGCTGACTAAAACGATTAGAGTCGCAACGGCAGCAGCTTCAGAACACGGTCAAGGACACCTTTCACTATGGCGATGGCACCTTCGAAATCTTCGGAACCGGTGATGGAAAATGCGCCGATCAAGACCAATTACAGCGCAATGGCGATGGTCACGACGCTGTTTTTCATGTGGGGCTTTCTCACCTGCCTGAACGACATCCTGATTCCCCACCTGAAGGGGTTGTTCGACCTGAATTACGCGCAGGTCATGCTGGTGCAGTTCGCCTTCTTCACTTCGTATTTCGTGTTCTCGATGCCCTCGGGGAAATTGATCGAGGCTGTGGGCTATAAGCGGTCGATGGTGGCGGGGTTGGTGACGATGGGTATCGGCACGGGATTGTTTGTGCCGGCGGCGATGGTGCCTTCGTTTCCGCTCTTCCTGACGGCGTTGGTGATTCTCGCGGCGGGAATGACGATCCTGCAGACGTCGGCGAATCCATATGTGGCGGTACTCGGACCGCCGAAGACGGCGTCGAGCCGCTTGAATTTGACGCAGGCGTTTAACTCGCTTGGAACGGCGGTGGCGCCGTATTTCGGAAAGCTGCTCATCCTTGGAGCAGTGGCAGCGCCAGTGGCGGTGGAAGTATTCCGCAAGATGAGTCCAGAAGAGCAACACGCCTACCAGGTGACGCAGGCGGGCGCCATCAAAGCTCCGTACATCGGGCTCGCGATTGCATTGTTTGTGCTGGCGGTGATCATCGGGATGTTCAATTTGCCGGTGATCCGGTCGGTGGAAGGACACGCACAGGCGGGAGAATCGATTTGGCAGCATAGACATTTGGTGCTGGGAGCGATTGGGATCTTCGTGTACGTAGGCGCAGAGGTTTCGATCGGCAGCTTCCTGGTGAATTACATGCATGAACCCAACATCGCGGGATTCTCGCTGGAGAAGGCTGCGGGGTATCTGACCTTCTACTGGACGGGGGCGATGATCGGCCGGTTTATTGGATCGGCGGTGCTGCAGAAGGTGAGCCCAGGACTGTATCTTGGCGCTAATGCGCTGGTGGCGTGCCTGCTTGTGGTGATCTCGATGCTAAGCTTTGGGCACGTGGCGATGTGGACGATCCTCGCGGTGGGATTGTTTAATTCGATCATGTTCCCGAGCATCTTCACGCTGGCGATTGATGGATTGGGGCATCTGACGGGCAAAGGCAGCGGATTGCTGGTGGCGGCGATTGTGGGCGGAGCCATTATTCCTGAATTGCAGGGATTGCTTGCCGATCGGATTGGCATCCATCACGCGTTCATTCTGGCGGCGATTTGCTACATCTATATTGCGTTCTATGGATTTAAAGGATCGAAGCACGGGCACGAGGTCGTGGCGGGTTAAGCTATAAGAGATGGAACGAATTCGCTGCGCGGCTGTGCTGTTCGATATGGATGGCGTGCTTATTGACTCGACCCCGGCGGTGGCGCGGGTTTGGGAGCGGTGGGCGCGCGAACACGGTTTTGATCCTGCGGAAGTCGTCCACCGGGCACATGGGCGACCGAGCATTACCACCATCCGCGAATATCTTCCGAACGCCAATCACGTAGAAGAAAATGCGATCGTGGAGCGCTGCGAGATTGAAGATCTCGAGGGCGTGGTGCCGTTGCCGGGGGCGTTGCATTTGCTCTCGACGTTGCCGCCGGGGCTCTGGACGATCGCGACCTCGTGCACGCGCGCTCTGGCGGAGGTGCGCATAAGGGCGGCGGGACTGCCGATTCCGCAAAAGATCATTACTGCTTCCGACATCAAACACGGAAAGCCTGATCCGGAGCCATACCTGAAGGCGGCAGCGCTGCTCGGCGTTCATGCGAAAGATTGCGTGGTACTCGAGGATGTTCCGGCGGGAATCCGCGCAGGAAAAGCCGCGGGCGCAAGGGTGATCGCGGTGAAGACGACGAGTGGTGACGATTCGCTGCGAGGGGCGGGTGCGGATTTCGTAATCCAGAGCTGCGAGAGTGTGGACGTCGAATCGTATTCAAACGAAGGCATCGTGCTCGCGCTCGCCGATGAGGAGAAGTCGGATGAAAAGGCTGGTTAGTGTTGTGGCCGTGATCTGCTGTGGAGCGATGCTGGCGTTGGCCTCCGGTGACATCGATGCTGCACACCAGATCACGCCTGAGGCGCTGGCAAAGACGCTGCAGTCAGGAAAGTTGCCCCTGATTCTGAACGTTGGGCCCAAGCTGCTTTACGATCAGGCGCACATTCGTGGGGCGGAGTACATGGGTGCTGCTTCTTCGGACGACGGACTGACGAAGCTGCGGGAGCGCGTGAAGTCGTTGCCGAAAAGCGCGGCGATCGTGATGTATTGCGGCTGTTGTCCGTGGGAGCATTGCCCGAATGTGCGTCCGGCGTACGCGGCGCTTCACCGGATGGGATTCACCAACGTGAAGGTGATGCACGTAGTGCAGAACATCGGGACCGATTGGGTCGATAAAGGCTATCCGACGGAGAAAGGGAAGTAGCTGTGGTCCGCAAGGTTGTGATCTTGTCGATTGTGCTGCTTGTGAGTGGGGTGATCTTCTGGAACGATCGCGACCGCAAACCGGCGAGTGCAGCGCTGGAATTTTCGGTAAATGACCTTGAGGGACACGCCATCAGTTCGCAGCGGTTGCACCGGCAAGGTGGTGCTGGTGGATTTCTGGGCGACGTGGTGTGCGCCATGCAGGACAGAGATCCCGCAACTGGCGCAGATGCAGAAGACCTATGGACCGCAGGGATTGCAAGTAATCGGGTTGTCGATGGACGACACGGTGCCGCCGGTAAAGGCATTTCTGCGACAGCAGCCGCTGCCATATCCGGTGGCGATGGCCGATGAACAAACGATCAAGACCTTTGGTGGAGTGCTTGGACTGCCGGTGAATGTGATTCTCGGGCGAGACGGCCAGTTAGTCGCGCGTTATGCGGGGGTGAGCGATATGCAGGCGCTACAGAAAGAAGTTGAGAAGGCACTGACGGCGCGATAAAAAGCGGCTCAGCCGGCGGACTGGCGCAAAGCGAGGTTGTGTTGAACGGCATCGAGGAGTTTTTCCAACTCGATCGGTTTCTGAAGGACGGTATCGACGTATTCTGGGAGGTCTTCGGATGAAGTCAGCGCGATGATCCGTAACCCCGGATTTGCGACCTTCAGCGAGCCAGCGACACTCGAGAGATCAACACCGGGTGCAGCATCGTCCAGCAGCACCACGCGGACCTCCGAATTCTTCACGTAGGTGACCGCAGCTTCGGGCGCAGAAACACTGGCAACGCGAATGCCATTGGCGACGAGAGCACGTTCGCGTCCCAGGCTCTGTGCGTCGGACCGGCCGACATACAAGATGCTGTTGGTTACCATCCTTGGCAGGTTAGAGTCGAACGCCAGGAACGCCCATCCCACGCTTAGACCAACGTTTAACACGTCGGTGGGGGGTACGGTTTTCGCCCCGGGAAAATGAAGGCGGACCGGGTCCGCCTTGCGATGGGAATTTATTTTTCCGGTTTCGCGGTCTTGTCGCTGACGATCTGAAGATCGTTCTTGACGCCGAAGACTCCCGGAACCTGGCTTACGGCGGTAGTGGCGAGGTTCTTGTCGGTGGCATTGGTTACGTAGCCAACCAGATGGATGTAGCCGCCTTTCACGATGATATGGATCCAAGGTGAGGCAACGTTTCCATAGTGAGCCAGGGCACCGGCGAAAAGGTGACGGGAGGCTTCGAAGCGGATGCGACGATCATCCTGGAGAGGAGAAAGCCCTTCGATTTTGTTGGTCACCTGTTCGACGCCTTCCACGCGTTTTGCGGCGTCAGTAGCCCACTTGACGAGATCATCGTTGGTGACGGCGCCGGTGAGGGTGACGTGGCTGCCGCGGACGGTGAAGCCGAGGTCGTCGAAAATCGTGTAGTGCTCGAGCATGAGCAACTCGTGGCGGACGCCTTGCGCGATGCGAATTTCGTTTTTATCGGAGGCGGGCCCAGGCACGATTTGCACGTCGGGGATCACGGGGTCCACGGTGATTTGGCACCAGGCGGCGGTGGTGAGAATGAAAGCTGCTGTGACGGCAAGCAGAATTTTCACGCGGATATCTCCTAAAAATTTCGACGCTCGACCGCAATTAAGGTGACCGTCAACCGCGGCTGCGCAATCCGAAGATGAGCAGAACCGCGCCGACCACGCAGAGTGTCCCACCTACGGCCGGCGGCAGCATCTGCTGGTGGTGCGTGGTGACGCTGACCGAGGCGTCGCCCATCTTTACGCCGTGCCGCTCACTACGGGGCACGGGAACTACAAACGACAGGATGCCCAGGACCAGAACTACGATGCCAATGATCGCGAGTGTACGCATGTGCCTCCATGAACAACTCGCAAGGTGAGATGCCGGAAGGCGGAGTAGCGCTGTCTAGAGTTCCGCGATGGCTTTAGGCCGCGGCTGCACGGTTCCCGGGCGGAGGTGGCGCTTGGGGCGAAGGACGGTTCCATTCCCCGATGGGGAGCGATGCGTTGAGGAGAGTGCCGATTTTGACGCCTATTGGCGTCCGCATCTCGGTGAGGGCATGGAGCGCGACAGAAGCGACGCAACCGCAATGCGAACAATCGGGGTTGCCGCCGAATTGGCAAGGAGTGACATGCGTCTTCATGTCGGCGGAGATGGTGTGCGTGGTGCGAGCGAAGGTACATTCCGCGGGCGATTTGGGAGGCGAGAGGAAGCTTTCGGTGGCTTCCGGGCGCATGTCGAGTTTGCTTTGTCTTCGATGAAGCGTCCGAAGCACACGCACGGCCTCGGTACGCTGCTGGGGCGAAAGCATCTCGTTTGAGAGCTCGCCTATTTGTGGCGTGTACATGCTGAACCACACGCGCTTGATCTCGGGGCGGGCGGACCAGAAATCGAGGAATTCTTCGAGATAGCCTGCGCGGCGCACCATTTGTGCGGTGATCGTGCAGTGCACGGAGATGAGCTGCCGGTTTGAGTGAGCTGTTGTGTGAATTCTCGGAAATCGGCCAACCAACGACGCTGCTCGGCCTTCAGGTTAGAGGATGCTTGCGCTAGAAACGACGCAGGCGGGAGAGACTCATGGCCGAAAGATCGTTGCCGAACCGCTGGATTATTGCCGGGGCCGCTGTAGTGATGCAGATCTGCCTCGGGGCTGTGTACGGATGGAGCGTATTCGTTAAGCCGCTGATTGCAAGTCAGCATTGGACGCTTACGCAGGTCTCGCTGAACTTCACAATCGCACTTGCGTTCCTGGGAGTCGGGACGGTGATCGGCGGAATGTGGCTCGATCGCGTCGGGCCGCGGATCGTCGCAACGGTAGCGGGCGTGCTGTACGGGTTGGGCTACATTGTGGCGAGCACGGGCGTGGCGCACGGTTCGATGGCGACGCTTTATGTCGGGTATGGAGTGCTCGGCGGGCTTGGCATGGGCATGGGTTATATCTGCCCGGTAGCGACGGTGGCCAAATGGTTTCCCGATCTTCGCGGGCTGATGACAGGCGTGGCGGTTGCTGGATACGGTGCAGGCGCACTGATCATGAGCCCCATCGCCGCAAAGCTCATCGTTTCTCATGGCATTCCATTCACGTTTCTGTGGATGGGCGTTATCTACGGGGTGCTGGTGATTTTGACGGCGCAGCCGTACAGCAATCCACCGGAGGGTTGGCGTCCGGAAGGGTGGCAGCCGACCTCAGCGGTTTCGAAGTCAGCTACCACCGAGACCTTCACCGTGGCAGAAGCCATGCGCACTTGGCAGTTCTGGATGCTGTGGCTGATGCTGTTCCTGAATACGTCAGCGGGAATCATGATCATCAGCCAGGCCTCGCCGATGGCGCAGCAGATTGTGGGCCTGACACCGATTGCGGCGGCGGGGATCGTGGGTGTGATCTCGATCTTCAACGCCACAGGACGGGTCTTCTGGGCGTGGGTATCGGACTTTCTCGGGCGCGGCGCGGTGTACTTCCTGCTGTTTGCGATCCAGGCGGTGCTGTTCTTTGCGTTGCCGCACCTGACGACCAAGGCGTTGTTTGGTACGGCGGTGGCGATTGTGGGCCTGTGCTACGGCGGTGGCTTCGGAACGATGCCATCATTTACGGCGGACTTCTTCGGCGCGAAGTACATGGGCGGGATCTACGGCTGGATCCTGCTGGCGTGGGGAGCAGCGGCGATCCCGTCACCATTGATGATCGCGCATATACGGCAGACGACGGGACAGTACCGCGAGGCGATCTACATCATCGGGATCGTGATGGTGGCGTCGTTGGTGATGCCGATCCTGGCCAGAAAACGACCGAAGCGTGTCGTGGTCGAGGCGCAGCGTTTGCCGGAAGAGCGGCGCGCGGCGTAATTGTGATCTAGCGTTTACGCGTGGACAAAATGCCGAGAATCTCGGTGAGTCCACGTTTCACTTCGCGCAGGCCGGCGGACGGCGCCGCCTTGGGAAACGGAAGACCGGACTGCGCCTTAGCCGGCTTGCTTTCGGCTTTAAGGCGCTCACGGGCGCCGGCAATGGTGAATCCCTCTTCGTACAAAAGTTTTTTCACGCGGACCGCGAGTTCCACTTCGCGGCGGCGGTACATGCGTTGGCCGGTGTTGCTCTTGGTGGGCTTGAGCTGCGGGAACTCCGTTTCCCAGAAGCGGAGCACGTAGGTCGGCAGCGCGAGCATTTTCGCTACCTCTCCGATGCGGAAGTAGAGTTTGTCGGGGATCACGAGCTCCGCACTCTTCTTCGGCCGGGTTTTTTTCGGGGCAGCCATCGAAATTGACATTGATCTCCTCGGCTTAGGGCATGGCCTTGCGGAGTCTTTGACGATTGTGGCGCAATCGATTCCAGCAAGTATACAAACTATCGCAACGGTTGGAAGAACATTCCTTTACAAGCCGTTGAACCCAGGTATTCACCCACGATTTACTTAGAAGAACAACTCTGGAGCAGGGCTGCTGAATCGAAGTTCTCAGTACCAGCAGCTCTGCTCATGGGGTGTCACGGTGTCCCGGGTCCTTCGTCTCCTTGTTGTGCTCGTTCTGGCCAGTATTGGGATCTTCTTCACATCTTGCGGTGGTAACGCCAACAGCGGCAGCTCCGGCGATCCGGCAACTGCCGCGCCTTCACTCACATTTTCGGCAAGCTCGACCAGTGTGACGTCGGGACAATCCGTGACGCTGAGTTGGACCGCGAAGAACGCGACTTCGGTGACGATCTCGCCTTCAATCGGTTCGGGAGCGCTGCCGCTTTCGGGATCGCAAGCGGTGACCGTGAGCTCCCAAGTTACCTACACGGCGACTGCAAATGGCCCGGGCGGGAAAACCACGAAGACAGTGACGATTAATGTGAGCTCGGGCGCCGCGCCGACAGTGAGCTTTACTGCCAGTGCATCGTCAGTGGCGGCGGGGTCGATCGTGACCCTGACGTGGAGCACGACGAACGCGACGAGCTTCACGGTGAGCCCAAGTATCCTGGGAGAGGACCAGACTTCGCTGGCGTTGTCGGGATCGACGACCGTCGTGATCAACGCGACGACCACCTACACTGCAACGGCGACCGGGGCGGGAGGAACGGCAACCCAGAGCGTTACGATCACGGCGACGGCCACGGCGCCAACGATCACATTCGCAGCCAGTCCGACGTCAGTAGCCGCAGGAGCGGCGTCGACCCTGACGTGGACAACGACGAACGCAACCAGCGTGAGCATCGATCACGGTGTCGGGTCGGGGTTGGCGGCGAACGGGAGCGCTACCGTGAATCCGACGGCGACTACGACGTATACGGCGACCGCGACCGGGGCGAGCGGCACCGCGACGGCGACTGTGACCGTGACTTCTGGACTGGCAATTACACTGACGGCTTCGCCGACAACGATTGTGGCCGGTGGAAACTCGACTTTGAGTTGGTCAACCAGCGGCGGGACGGGTACGGTTTCGGTGGCGATCAGCAGCGTGAGCGGAACCCAGGCTGCCAGCGGATCCGTTTCGGTTACGCCCACTTCTACGACGACGTACACAGCAACGGCTACTGATAGCAGCAGTAACACTGCAACGGATTCAGCGACAGTGACGGTAGCGACGTCCACGGGCGGAATCAATACGCTCAAGCACATCATCTTCATGGTGCAGGAGAACCGCACCTTCGATAATTACTTCGGCAAATTGGGAGCCTATCGGGCTGGCCGGGTCAGCGGGGCGTCGCCAAGCGATGTGAACGACTTGGATACGCTGCCCTCGGGCTTCGGGCTGAAAACTCGCTCTGACGCTCCAGACCCGGGTTTCGTCGTGCCGCCATTCCACGAGAGGACGCTACAGACGGAGAACCTCTCGCCGTCCTGGAACGAGAGCCATTACGACGCGCACATCGTGGGCAATAACTATCTCGATGTCACGTCGAGCTCGCAGTTCAAGATGGACAACTTCCTGCAGACGACGACCTCGGTTACACAAAAGTATGACCCGGACGGGACGCGCCCGATGGGCTACTACGACCAGACGGACTTGCCGTATTACTACGAGCTGGCTTCGCAGTTTGCGATCAGCGATAACTTCCACTCGCCGATCTTGTCGCAGACGAACCCGAACCGCATGTACCTGTTTGCGGCGACCTCGATCGGACGCTGCAATGCGGACCCGACGGGACATGCGCCATGGCCGGCGCCGACGATCTTCGACGAGTTGCAGTCGGCGGGCGTTTTCTGGCGGTATTACTACCAGGACGGGGTGTTCCTCTCGCAGTTTGCGTCTTGGAACAATCCGTCGATCGCGCACCAGGTGTGGAACATCAGCAACCTGTTCACGATCCTGGCATCGCCAACGGCCGACCGTGATTTACCGCAGTTCGTGTTCATTGAACGCGGTGAATCGACCGACGAACACCCGGACAACAACATCCAGGCGGGCGCGGCATATGTGAAGTCGATTATCGATGCGCTGATGGCGAGCAATGCGTGGCAGGACTCGGTGTTCATCCTGACCTACGACGAAGGTGGCGGCCTGTACGACCACGTCCCGCCATTCATGGAGACGGAGCCGGACGACATTGCTCCGAATTGCCCGACACTGACGCCGGCAAACTTCAACCTGAGCGGCTTCCGCTTGCCGGTCATCGTTATATCGCCATATGCGATTCCGCACTATGTGTCGCATACACCGATGGATACGACGTCAGTGTTGAACTTCATCGAGGAACGATTCAACTTGGCGCCACTGACGAAACGCGATGCGCAGGCGCCGAAGATGGATGAGTTCTTCGACTTCAGCAACCCAGCATGGCTAACGCCGCCTCCGTTGCCGGACCAGCCGAACGAATGCTTGACGGACAGCTCGCGGTGTAGCCAAAAGCTAGAGGTGTATCCAAATTTGCCGTAGCCGAAGTGAGATGCGGGCCAGCAGGTTGCGTTTGCTGGGCGCGGAAAATTTAGAAGCAGCGGGAACAAACAACGAAATCCGGAGCTGCGGAATCCAAGTTTCTGGCCAGCTCTGGTTGGAGGATTGTTCCCGTGCTTCCGAAGTTTTTCCACTGGGCCCCTGGATTCTCCTTTCTCGTCGTATTGCTCGTGCTGCAAGGATGCGGCGGCAGCGGTTCAACTTCCACAACCAGTCAAAAGAAATCAGGGTCGCCGGCACCCGCGCTGAAATTTTCCGCGAGTGCGAGCTCGGTGAGCGCGGGGTCAATCGTGGCCTTGACATGGAGCTCCAGTAACGCGACTAGCGTCACGATTTCGCCGACACTCGACGGCGAAGATGACGCAGCGCTCGCGCTTTCGGGATCTTCAACCGTGGTGGTAAATGCGACAGTTACGTATACCGCTACGGCAAAGGGAGCAGGCGGCACGACGACCGTGAAGGCGAAGATCACGGTGAGCGCGAACGCGCCGACGATTTCTTTCTCTGCCTCGCCCTCATCCATCGCGTCCGGCGGCTCTTCCACCCTGACGTGGAGCACCACGAATGCGACCAGCGTAAGCATTGATCACGGCGCGGGCACCGGGTTGGGCACGGCTGGTTCAGCGTCGGTATCACCGACTTCGACAACAACGTACACAGCGACAGCCACAGGCGGGTCAGGAACGACGACCGCGAGTGCGACGGTGAGCGTGAACGCCGGGCTCACTGTTGACCTCAGCGCCTCGCCGGCCACGATTGCGACCGGAAGCAGCACGACATTGAGTTGGCACTCTGACAGCGCAACTTCGGTGACGATTTCAGGCGTGACGGGTACGTTTGCAGGGTCGGGATCCGTGACCGTCTCGCCAGCGTCGACGACAAACTATACGGCTACCGCGACCGATTCAGGCGGAAACACTGCGAACTCGACAATCACTGTGACGGTGGTTACGCCGGTGGGTAGCTTGGCCGGAATCAAGCACATTATTTTCTTTGTGCAGGAGAACCGATCTTTCGACAGCTACTTCGGAAAGCTCGGCACATACCGCGCGAGCCGCGTGAGTGGCGCCTCTCCGAGAGATGTGAACGACCTCGATTCGTTGCCGGCGGGCTTTGCGCTGTACACGCCGGCGACGGGAGTACAAGATCCGAGTTCTCCAATTCCGCCGTTCCATCAGCGGACTTTGCGTACCGAAGACCTGGCGCCGAACTGGAGCGCGAGCCACGCCGACGCTGACATTGCGAATAAGGATTATTTGGACATCACTGGACAGACGTTCAAGATGGACGAATTCCTGAAAACGGTGGTGCCGGATTCCTGGGATCCGGATGGCACCCGCGCCATGGGCTACTACGACCAGACGGACTTTCCTTACTACTACGAATTGGCGACGCAGTTCGCGACGAGCGATGCGTATCATTCGTCGCTGCTGTCGAGCACCGTCACCAACCGCATGTACCTTTTCGCGGCGACATCGGCTGGACTTTGCAATACCGCTACGACGGGGCACGCGCCGTGGCCGGTGAAGACGATCTTCGAATCTCTTCAGAACAACGGAGTTTCGTGGCGCTACTACTACCAGGACGGCGTATTCCTGGCACAATTCGCGGCATGGAGCGACCCGGTGATCCAGAGCCACGTGTGGAAGATCAGCAACCTGTTCACGTTGTTGGCAGATCCGGAAGCGGATTCCAAACTTCCGCAGGTCGTGTTCATCGAGCACGGATTGTCGACGGACGAACATCCGACGGATGACGTGCAAACCGGCGCGGTATATGTGAAGTCGGTTATCGACGCGCTGCTGGCGAGTTCGGCATGGAAGGATTCCATCTTCATCCTTACATACGACGAGGGTGGCGGATTGTACGATCACGTGCCGCCGTTCCCAGTGGTAGAGCCCGACAACATACCGCCGGATGGATGCAATTACCCGAAGGGGAATTTCGATCTGAGCGGGTTCCGCGTGCCACTGGTGGTGCTCTCGCCCTATGCGAAGGCGCACTACGTTTCGCATACGAACATGGAGCACACCTCGATCTTGAAATTGATTGAGACGCGCTTCAATCTTCCGCCGCTCACCGCACGCGACGCGGCCGCACCGGACATGACGGAGTTCTTCGACTTCAATAACCCGGCATGGCTTACGCCGCCTGTGCTACCGGACCAGAAAGACGAGTGCGTAACCGACGCGACGAGATGCAAGCAATCGCTGGAAGCTTATCCCGGCGCGCCATAAAACCGGCCGAATACAAAAGGCGCTCCCGCGGGAGCGCCTTTTGTTGCAATTGAAAACCTCCGCATCTCTGCGGAGGCTGTTGACGATTCCTGTTGCCTGTGGGGCCTAGTTACTTCTTCTTTTTCTTTGCGGCCTTCTTCGCTGCCTTTTTCTTCATCGGCATAGTGTCAGCCTCCTTTTTGAACCTTCTCCCTTGATGTCGAAGGTCTTCAGATTTTGGCCCGCTTTCTACAAGCCACCCTCATAACTTGTACGAGGATGCCCACTGACACAAGATTTTGGGGGTGCTCACCAGAAATGTCAACAAAAATTTCGTAATTTTCACTTGCCACGAAGTGTTCGGGAGGAGCGGCGAAAGTTTGGCGAAGTACACTTGGCGGATGCGCGCTAAGGAAATAGACCCGATCGAGATCGAAATTTTCAAGAGCATCTTTCATTCGATTGCGGAAGAGATGGGCGCAGCGCTGCGCCGGACAGCGTTCTCGCCGAACATCAAAGAACGGCGCGATTATTCGTGTGCGGTGTTTGACTCCGCGGGACAGGCGCTGGCGATGGGCGATCACATGCCGGTGCATTTGGGATCGATGCCGATGAGCGTTCGCGCGGCGATTGAGGATTTAGACCTTGGGCCCCGTGATGTGGCTATGGTGGGACCCGTTTCGCGGCGGAACACATTTACCGGACATTACGTTTGTGGCGCCGGTATTTCTTTTGAAGAAGAAGCGGCCGGATTTTTTCGTGGCGTCGCGCGCGCATCATGCAGATGTCGGGGGCACGTTTGCGGGATCGATGGGACTGTGCAGCGAAATTTACCAGGAGGGATTTCGCATTCCTCCGGTGAAGTTGGTGCGCGGCGGAAAGATGGACCGCGATTTGTTGGCGTTGTTGTTGGCGAATGTCCGCACGCCACGCGAGCGCGAAGGCGATTTGAGCGCGCAGATCGCGGCGTGCCACACAGGTGAAGTGCGCCTGCGAGAGGTTTGTAAGCGCTATGGGCTGCCGCGGGTGACGCGCGCTGCTGTGGGGTTGCTGGATTATTCCGAACAGATGATGCAGGCGCTGCTCGCGACGCTTCCAGTGGGGAGCTACGAGGCCGAGGATTTTTTGGACGATGATGGCGCTCCGGTGGCGGGAACCACCGAAGTAAAAGAATCGAGGCCGGTGCGGATTGCGGTGAAGATCACCGTGGAGCGCAAACAGAAGGGCAATGCAGTGACTGTGGACTTTACTGGCACCGATCCGCAAGTGGCGGGAAGCACGAACGCGGTGGAGGCGATTACGCACTCGGCGTGCTTCTACGTGTTTCGCTGCCTGCTGGCGGAGGAGGTTCCGGCGACGGCGGGGTTGATGCGCGCGATCCGGTTGATTGCGCCGGAAGGAACGGTGGTGAATGCGCGGCCTCCGGCGGCGGTGGCTGGTGGAAATGTAGAGACGTCGCAGAGGATTGTGGATGTGCTGCTGCGGGCGCTGGCGCGGGTACTGCCGGAGAGAATTCCGGCTGCTTCGTCGGGGACGATGAACAACTTGACGATTGGCGGGATTGATCCGCGGACCGGCGAACCGTTTGCGTATTACGAGACGATTGCCGGTGGGGCGGGTGGGAGTCCACAGGGAAGTGGGGCGAGCGGGATCCACACGCACATGACGAATTCGCTGAACACGCCGGCGGAGGCATTGGAGTATGCGTATCCGTTTCGCGTGACACGATATGGTTTGCGCCGTGGGAGTGGTGGCGCGGGAAAACATAACGGCGGAGATGGCATCCTGCGCGAGATCGAGGTGCTGACGGACGCGCAGGTGACACTGCTGTCGGAGCGTCGACGGGTTTCGCCGTATGGGATCGAGGGCGGGGCGGCGGGAACGGTTGGTCGCGCGGCGATTGTTGGTCCATCGCAGAACGAGCGGAGGATTGCGGCGAAGGCGACGACGAAGTTGAAGAAGGAAGAACGCATCCGGGTGGAGACTCCCGGAGGAGGCGGATGGGGAAAATAGGTCGCTGCGGCGGCAGAGTGCCGGATGATAAAATGACCGGTTTGCACGCTACATCGCGAGACCTGTTGTAGGCGGCTCGCGCAGTTGTGAAAGCGCTCTTATATGCCGAATACGATGCTCGCCGTCATGAAACCCGAGGCCGCGCCTGGCTCGGAGATACGCGAAGTTCCCGTCCCGAAGTTCGGGCCTAACGAAGTCCTCGTCAAAGTTAAAGTTGCTTCCATCTGCGGTACCGACCTTCACATTTACAACTGGGACCAATGGGCGCAGCGGCGGATTAAGCCTCCGCTGATTCCGGGGCATGAGTTCTGCGGGAACGTGGCTGCGGTGGGAAGTGAAGTGACGCTGGTGAAAGAAGGTGACTTCGTTTCCGCCGAGATGCACGTGAACTGCGGCAAGTGCCTGCAATGCCGAACCGGGCAGGCGCACATTTGCCAGCACGTGAAAATCATTGGCGTGGATGCGAACGGAGCGTTCGCCGAGTACGTTGTGATCCCCGAGTCGAATATCTGGAAGCTGGATCCGGCGATTCCGCAGGAGTATGCGTCGATCCTCGATCCGCTGGGGAACGCGGTACACACGGTGCTGGCCGGCGATATCGCGACGAAGACCGTGGCGATCACGGGATGCGGGCCGATTGGATTGTTCTCGATTGCGGTGGCGAAGGCGTGCGGCGCGACGAAAGTGTTCGCGATTGAAGTGAACGAGCACCGGCGTGCGATCGCGAAAAAGATGAAAGCCGATTTTGTGCTCGACCCGACGAAGGACGACGTGAAGCAAACGGTTCTCGACAATACGGACGGAGTCGGCGTGGATGTCCTGCTGGAGATGGCTGGGCGCCAGGACGCGATCCGGCTGGGATTCTCGATTCTGCGGCTCGGCGGGCGGGCTTCGCTGCTGGGGATCCCGGGTAAACCCATCGAGATCAATTTGGCAGAGGACATCATCTTTAAGGGTGCGATCGTCCAAGGGATTAATGGCCGCAAGATGTACGAGACCTGGTACCAGATGGAAGCGTTGCTGAAGGCGAAGATGCTCGACCTGCATCCGGTGATTACCGATCGCATCGCGATGAAAGATTTCAGCCAAGCGATGGAACGTCTGCAGAGCGGCGAGGCCAGCAAGATTTTGATGTATCCGAATGGGACGAAATAGAGAATTGAAGATGCCGACTACGACACGTACTAACCCGCTCTCTTATCTAGGCGACCAGATGAACGAATTGAAGGCGAAGGGGACACACTTTCGCCTGCGCGTGCTTGAGGATGAGCAGGAGCCCGTCTGCACATTTGACGGGAAGAAGGTCATCAATCTGGCATCGAACAATTATCTCGGGCTAACCACTCATCCGCTTCTGCGCGAAGCGGCGCTTGAGGCTACCAAGAAATACGGCGTTGGATCGGGCGCGGTGCGGACGATTGCCGGCACGATGCGCATCCACATGGAACTCGAAGAGAAGATCGCGCGCTTCAAGAACGTGGAGGCGTGCGTGGTATTCCAGTCGGGCTTTGCGGCCAACGCGGGAACGGTTTCTGCGATTCTCGGGAAGGAAGATTTCATCATCTCCGATGAGCTGAACCATGCGTCGATTATTGATGGCGCGCGGCTCTCGCGGGCGAAGATCCTGGTGTTCCGTCACAAAGACGCGGCGCATGCCGCAGAACAATTGGCCAGCGTGAAGGATCAGCCAGGGAAGAAGCTGCTGATCACCGATGGCGTGTTCTCGATGGACGGCGATATTGGCCCGCTGCCAGCGCTGTGCGACGTGGCGGAGAAGTATGGCGCGATCATGATGGTGGACGATGCGCATGCGTCGGGCGTACTGGGACGCAACGGGCGCGGGACGATTGACCATTTCAACGTGCATGGACGTGTGGATGTGCAGGTGGGTACGCTGTCGAAGGCGATCGGCGCACTCGGCGGATATGTTTGCGGATCGAAGGACCTAATTGATTTCCTGTATCACCGGGCACGGCCATTCCTGTTTTCGACATCGCATCCGCCGTCGGTGGCGGCGACTTGTATCGCGGCATTTGATGTGCTGGAGCAAGAGCCGGAGCGAATCGAGAAATTGTGGGAGAACACGCGCTTCTTCAAGAAAGAGCTCGGCAATCTCGGATTCAACATTGGCGGGAAGACCACGCCGGCGAGCGAGACACCGATTACGCCGATCATCTGTGGAGAGGGACGCTCAGCCATGCAATTTTCCCGCGAGTTGTTCGACGAGGGCGTCATGGCCACGGGGATCGCGTTCCCGACGGTGCCGGAGGGAAAGGCGCGCATTCGCACGATCATGACGGCGACGCACACCCACGACCAGTTGACCCAGGCGCTGGAGACATTGAAGCGAGTGGGCAAGCGACTCAATATCATTCAATAACCGATTTCGTAATCCGGAGCCCACCTCGCACGAGGTGGGTTTTTTACTTAAGGGCGGGACAATGTATCGACACTTATCAATCTTTGCAATCGTGCTGTTGGTCTCGGCGTGTGGATTCGCGGAGGGTGAGCAGAAGTTCGCAGACCTTGGCCAATGTCGCACAGAGAGCGGCGTGGCAATCGAGGGCTGCCGCATCGGTTATCGGACCTGGGGCGCGCTGAACGCCGAGAAGTCGAACGTGGTGGTGATGCTGACGTGGTTCGGAGGGAACAGCGGTGCGCTCGCGCAAAATGTCGGCGCCGATAAGTACGTCGATCCGGCGAAGTATTTTGTGGTTGCCATCGACGCGGTCGGAGACGGAGTGAGCTCTTCGCCTTCCAACAGCACCGCACAACCGCGAATGAAGTTTCCGCACATCACGATTGCCGACATGGTGCAGAGCCAGCACCAGTTGCTGACCGATAGCCTGCACCTGCAGCACGTTCACGCAATCTGGGGAGCATCGATGGGCGGGATGCAGGCGTTTCAATGGGCGGTGCAGTATCCCGGGTTCGCCGATGTGATTGTGACGCAGGTGGGTTCGACGAAGCTCACTGCGCACGATTTGCTTTTGTGGCGGGGAGAGACGAATGCGATCGTGGAGAACAAAGACTGGAACAGCGGGAATTACCAGCCGGGGCTGCTGATTCGCAGTGTTAGCGACATTCAGAGGTTGGAACTGACCACGCCACAAGAGCTAAACCGAAGGGTAAATCCGGCCGACTTCGACAAAGTAGAGGCGAACGAGAACTTCGATCCGAACGACCGGCTACGTCAGCTGGAAGCGATGATGTCGCTCGACATCTCCAAGAAGTTTGGTGGAGACATGACACTGGCGGCGAAGGCGATAAAAGCGCGCATGCTCATTGTTGTGGGACTGCAAGACCACATGGTGAATTCGCAGCCAGCGATTGATTTTGCAGGATTGCTGCACGTGCAGGCGATCCTGCTCGACTCCGATTGCGGACACCTCGCCCCCGGCTGCGCGGGCGAGAAGGTGACGCCCGCCGTCCAGAAGGCGCTCGCAGCGGAATAGGAAGCTTAGCTAGTCGGACGCGGGGTGTTCTTCGACGCCATCGCAATCGTGTTTGCGGATGTGGTTGCAACAATAGAAGCGGTCGCACTTGTAGCACTTGGCTTCGCTGGGATTGTGGCAGTGCGTCGTCCACTGGTCGCGGCGCAGGTGATGCGGGACAGGGGCGTTGCAAGTATTTTGTTCGGTGTGCGCGTGCAGGTGCATACAGAACTTCTCCGAATGAGGCGACAGCATATCGCATCTGGCGACGGCGTGGGTTAATTCTGTACCAAGATCTGTGAATTACTTGAGTTCCCGCAGGGAATCGGCGATCGATTTCGATTTCCAGTGGCGGGAATAATTCTCCAAGGTGGAGAAGGTGCGCGAGAGCATGCGATCGAGATAAAGGGTCCCGTTGAGGTGATCGATTTCGTGCTGGAGGATGCGGGCATACCAGCCGCGAGCTTCGATGGTGCGCCGCTGGCCATTTTCATCGAGGCAGGTGACACGCACTTCGCGATAGCGTGGGACGATCGCCACGGCGCCGGCGACGCTGAGACACCCTTCGTAGAAGTCGACCTGCTTCTTGCCAATCGGGACCAGCTTCGGATTGATGATGACGTGAAATGGCACGGGGATGCGTTCCCGCTCGGCGAGCTGCTCGGGAGGGAGATCGCGCGTGTATTCGGGACGGTCTTCGATGATGGCGAGCTGAATGCCGAGACCGACTTGAGGAGCCGCTAAGCCGACGCCCGGCGCATCCTGCAGGGTCTCGCGCATATCCTCGATGAGGCGCGCAGTTTCGAGGCTAGGGATTTCCTTTATAGCCAGAGGTTCGGCAGCGCGGCGAAGCAACGGTTCACCGGCTTGTACGACTTTCAGTCGCATCGCGGCATCATACACAAATTCGCCAGGATTTCATTGATCGCGGCACGACAATCTTTACAACGCGAGGAAAGCGGCGTTGCATCGTACCTGCCATGAGCGAAGAAACTTGTCCAGAGCGGGTGCGGTTGGTGGAGAAGCTCGCGAGAGCGATCAATAAGGAGAAACACGCGGATCGCTCGCAGACGCACCCGGAAGAACGACAAAAGGCTGAGGAAGAGGTTGGAGAAGCGTTGGAAGCCGTCCGCGAGCACAAGGCCAACGGAGGCTGTAAATCCGCGCCATCTGCAGGCCGCAAGGCATCCTGAACTGCGGAAATGCCGTCGAAGCGTAGGTTGCAGTTTTTGTGAACTGAGGGAGGTCCTATGCTTACGATTTTGCTGGTGATCCTGGTGTTGATGCTGATTGGCGTGTTCCCGACGTGGCCGTATAGCCGCAGCTGGGGATATTACCCAAGCGGTGGGCTTGGCGTCATCGTGCTGATCCTGGTGATTCTGCTGTTGATGGGAAGAATTTAGGAGACGCGAGCACATGAAATTATTTGCAAACTGCGTGGTATTGGGCCTGCTGTTGGTTTCGGGCGCAGCATTCGCGCAGGACACACAGACGCAGTCCACGACACAGTCGTCCAAGCAAGACATGAAGGACGCTGGGTCCGACACGAAAGACGCTGCCAAGAAAACCGGGAGCGCGACGAAGAAGGGCTCCAAGAAAGTCGCGCACAAGTCGGCGAAGAAGACGAAAGAGGGAGCCGACAAGGTTGAAGACAAAACCCAGCCGCAATAGGCTGGGTTCGTTTATGCGACTTTGATGACGCTTCAGGCCGCGGCGGTTCCACTGTTGCCGAGGAGCGATGACATCAGGAACTTGGCGACTTCCACCGGATCGGCCAGCAATTGGTGGCCATCGGTGACGTAGAGTTCGCCGTCTCCGAGGAGCGAGA
Source organism: Candidatus Korobacter sp. (assembly GCA_036501185.1). GTDB lineage: Bacteria > Acidobacteriota > Terriglobia > Terriglobales > Acidobacteriaceae > Korobacter. The sequence goes on from DASYAU010000046.1 coordinate 23,666, forward strand.
GGGGCAGGTCCTGCTCCGTGGCTCGATTTTCCGATGAATTTCCTTCAAACTTGTTGATCTGGATGGAATGGGAATTCAGGTCAAGTGACGCAACCAGGCTCCGGTTCGCGGCGGCGTGCTTAATTTGCACCGCTTCGTCACTTAGTTGTTCGCAGGCGATACGGCTGTTGGCTTCGGGGACGTAGTGGTTGACGGAGGTAACACGATTTTCGAGCGCGGAAACGACCTCGCTCCACAGCACGAGGCAGCGTTTCTCGATACCAATATTGTTATGCATAACAGCTTTCTATGCAGGGGATATCAGGGTACATCCCGAGGACGAAGAAGAGTTTAGGCCTGGTGGAGGATAATCCAAGAGTACTGAGGTCACGACCGGGCCGGTTACTTTCGATAGGCGATTTTCGAAAAAGGGAATCGAGGCGGGGCAACCTTGCAAGTGTGGACATTTACGGCGGTGCTGTGGCTGGGATCGTTTGCGGCTGGACTGTTGGGAGCGCTGACTGGATTGGGCGGCGGCGTGGTGATTGTGCCGCTGTTGGCGCTGTTCTTGCATGTGGATATTCGGTACGCGATTGGAGCGTCACTGGTCTCGGTGATCGCGACTTCATCCGGCGCTGCAGCGGCGTATGTGCGGGAGGGGTACTCGAATATCCGAATTGGGATGTTCCTCGAGATCGCGACCACATTCGGTGCTCTGGCAGGGGCATACCTGGCTTCGAAAGTTTCTACATCATGGATTGGCGTGATTTTTGGAGCGGTGCTGCTCTATTCGGCGTATCTTTCGTCGCGAAAACAGAAGGAGGGAGCACCGGATGCATCGCCCGACAAGATGGCGAGCGCACTGAAGTTGCATGGGAGTTTCCCGGGCGAGAATGGCCCGGAGGCCTACAAAGTACAGCATGTGCCTGCAGGATTTGGACTTATGTTCGCGGCGGGGACGCTGTCAGGGTTGTTGGGGATTGGGTCGGGCGCGGTGAAAGTGCTGGCGATGGACCAGGCAATGAAGATCCCTTTCAAAGTGTCGACAACGACGAGCAACTTCATGATTGGCGTTACTGCGGCGGCGAGCGCGGGGGTTTATTTGAGCCGGGGATATATCAATCCGGTGCTGGCGATGCCGGTGATGCTGGGGGTGCTGGCGGGGTCTATCTTCGGGGCGAAAGTGCTTGTAAAAGCTAGGGTTCCGGTGCTGCGTTGGATTTTCGCCGGGGTGATCGTGGTGCTCGGTTGCGAGATGATTTTCAATGGTCTGACGGGGCGACTGTGATGCAGGTAAGCGACTTCGAAGTTGAACAAATCATTGGCAAATTGTTGCGCGCAGGGGTACTGCTGGCGGCGTTTGTAGTGCTGGTGGGAGGAGTGCTTTTTCTCGCGAAAAACGCGCATGAAAGGCACAATTACCGGCAGTTTCATGGGGTTTCGGCGTCGCTGAAGAGCATTCCGGGAGTGGTTTCCGGGGCTGCGCATTTGGATCCTGAGTCGGTGATTCAATTGGGGTTATTGCTGTTAATTGCGACGCCGGTGGCGCGGGTGGCGTTCTCGATCGGGGCGTTTGCGCTGGAGAAGGACTACCTGTATGTGGTTCTAACGATGGTAGTTCTGGGAGTGCTGCTGTTCAGCTTAATGCAATCTGCTTGAAATTGTGACATATGTCGCAGACTGGGTTTTGGGCGGCTTTTAGACTCGTCGGCGATGGATAACTACGGCATTTTGAACAACAGGAAGCGCGCGATTATTGCGCTGATCCACTCCGTTTTATTCCTCGGGATCGCGATTTTGGGGCTCAATTCCGCGCCAAAAACAGGGCTTTTTTATCCTTTTATCGCAGTTTCAGCGGGAAAATTCGCCATTTTTTTCGTGTACCTGATTGTGACCACGGTGCTGGTGATTTTGACGCGATATTCGCGCTGCGCGCGGGAACGCGCGTATTTTGCGTTCTGTTCGGCGAGCGCGAGCGTGGGATTGGGGCGCGCGCTGGTGGGCGATCCGGTGCCGTATTTAGGTCCAATTTCCCGAGTTTTGCTGCTCGGGGTCGCAGTTTGGGTGGGTTTTTCCATCCTAAATGCGCACTCTGCGGTGGTGGTTTCCGAAACGTAAATCGCGAGCGAATGAATTGGGGAACGTTCCGTCTGTCCCCGGATTTCCGGATTTCCCCCCCAAATGATTCTCTTGGGCACCCAGAGTAGCTGTGAGGGAGAGAGAAAAACAGAAGCAGGGCACTCGGCAGGATTAATCCGGGCGAACGGATCGCCCGACCCGGCCCTCGAAAACTCACTACTTCTTCGCAGCTTCCTGCGCCCGCATTGCCTACCATCTCATCTGACAGTTGAAGAGGTGACCGATGAAAGCGATTGTGGCGACGGATCAGGCCGCGGGAGCGGCCGGGGTGAAGCTGGTGGAGCGGCCCGAGCCGCAGGCGGCGATCAACGACGTCGTGGTTCAGGTTCATGCGTCGGCATTCACCGGCGATGAGCTGACGTGGCCCTCGACTTGGACCGATCGCGCCGGCCGTGACCGGACGCCCTCCATCCCCGGACACGAACTGGCCGGAGTGGTCACCGCTCTCGGCTATGGCACCACAGGTCTCTCGATTGGGCAGCGTGTATTTGGCCTCACCGACTGGTATCGCGACGGCACCCTTGCGGAGTCTGTGGCCGTCGAGGCACGCAACCTCGCACCGCTCCCGGGCGACGTTGACTTCACCGTGGGTGCGGCCCTCGTGATGTCCGGCCTCACCGCGTGGCAGGGACTCTTCGAGCACGGTCGCCTTCGTGCCGGGCAGAGCGTCCTGGTGCACGGTGCGACCGGCGTCGTCGGTTCGATGGCGGCCCAACTCGCAAGTGAGGCCGGCGCCTACGTCATCGGCACCGGGCGCGCTGACAGCCGTCAGATGGCGCTCGACTTCGGCGCCCAGGAGTTCGTCGACCTTGAGAACGTCGCCCTCGAAGATGTCGGCGAGGTCGATCTGGTTTTCGATGTCCTCGGCGGCGACATCGCGAAGCGGTCCGCGGGTTTGATTCGCGCCGGAGGGACGCTCGTGACCATCGCCGGCCCAACCGAGGCACGGCCCGCCCATGGCCTGACGGTTGACTTCGTCGTCGTACCCGATCGCGCCCAACTGAGCGAGATTGTCCGGCGGGCACGTGACGGTCGACTTCGGACGAACATCGGCAACCTCACCACCCTCGATGACGCAGTCGCCGCCTTCAACCCAGCCAATCGCGCCAAGGGCAAGACAATCATCCGGGTTCGTCCGTGAGAGGCGATAGAAAGTGGGATGAAAGTGGGTGAAAGTGGGGACAGACGGGACGTTCCCTACTTTCGCGACAAGGGTAACTCTTCTTGGGATTTGCTAGGAGTGTTTTTTGCGACTCTCAACGCGCACTCTCTGGGGAGGGTAGTTTAGGAGACGTGAATCGGGTAAAAGTGGGGACAGACGGGACGTTCCCTGTTTTCAGCGCGACAAGGGTAACTCTTCTTCTGCGTCCCGAGCTACGGGTTTTGTAGGGCGCCCGCCGGGTCGTGGGGTGAGGTGCCGGTGGGTGAGTCGTTCCAGCGATTCGATGAACGTGGGTGCACCGAGCGGGCGTCCGCTGTGGGTGGATTGGCGGATGGCGATGCGATCGCTCTCGGTTTCTCCGGCGGCGAGGTACCGCTCCCAGGTGACCGTATTCCAGCGACTGTTCCAAGGCCTCATATCCAACTAGGGCGTGGCGGTTGGGAATCCACAATGAGTGGCAGCCCTGGACCACGGCCATTGCTCGGGGCCATGAACGAGTCCGACGCGAACGGGATTCAATTCGGTGTAGCGAAGTGCACGCCAGAGGTGCGAGACGTCGAGCGGACAAGAGTAAAAACGGCCCTGCCACGCGTGTCCGCTGGAGTGGTGGAGAGCGTTCCAATAGGCAGCGTAGCGTCCGTGAGTGTGTTTAAGCGTGTTGGAGAGTGCGTCCCGGAGGTGCGGGACCGCAACCAAGTGCATGTGATTCGACATGAGGGAAAAACCGATCACGGAGAGGCGATACAGATCGGCGTATTCCTGCAAAAGTTCAAGATAAACGTTGCGCTCCTCGGGCGAGGTGAGGATGAATTGGCGAGCGTTTCCACGCTGCGTGATGTGATGCGGGACATCGAGAGCGACAACACGAGGCATGCGGGCCATGGGTCTAAAGTAGCGCCAGACGCGGGGGAAGCCTGATCCCACGAAGATCGATTTTTCGGGTCGCGGTATTAATTGGGGAATGTTCCGTCCGTCCCCAAATCCCCCCCAAATTTCCCGGATTTCCGCGGTTTTCCCACTGGATTTCCAATGTATTGGGGAATATCTCGTCTGTCTTGGGTTTTGCAGGGGCGCAATTGGCGGGCCTAATTAATTGGGGAATGTCCCGTCTGTCCCCGGTTTTGCGTCCCCTTCATTTCCAGAGATTTAGAAAGCCAGACGTGGGATGAAAAAGCAATGATGCTGGGCGGGAACTTCTTGTTCGCTGGCGACATTAAACAAATGAACGATGGGCAAGACGCCGCGGAAGGATTGTGAGAATTGAACTGGCGTACCGACTATGACTAGCGACGAAGCCTTGATGCTGGAATTCCAAGGCGGGTCGCGCGCGGCTTTCGAAGAGCTGTTTGCGCGCTATCGCCAGCCATTGTCCGGTTTCTTCGGGCGTCGGCTGAATGACCGCGAGCGGGCGGAGGACCTGGTCCAAGAAACTTTTCTTGCGGTGATTCGCGCGGCCTCGCGTTATGAACCGCGAGCCTCGGTCCGAACCTACCTGTATGGGATTGCGCTGAAGCTGCTGGCCGCGGAGCGGCGGAAATTCCTGGTGAGTCGCCCGAGAGGGCCGTCGGCTCCGGAGCCTCAGACGGAAGGAACTCCGGAGTCCGTGCTGTGGGTCCGGCAAGCGATGGAAAGGCTGGACGAGCCCGACCGCGAAATCTTGATGCTGCGCGAATACGAACAGTTGAGTTACTCCGACATTGCTGAGCTGCTGCGAATTCCCGTAAACACGGTCCGTTCCAGGCTGTTTCGATCGCGTCTCGCATTGAAGAGTTACCTGGAGTCGAGGACGAAATTCGGGCAGCCGCACCCGGGAAGACGAGGAACGCAATGAGCGCGAACCGACATCCGATCGAGCAAGAAGAACTCATGGCTTATCTCGATGGCGAGCTGTCCCCGGACCGGGCCACCGAAGCCTTGTCGCACCTGGAGCTGTGCGCGGAGTGCCAGACCCTCGCTGCGGATTTCCAGGATGTTTCCCGGGCGCTGATGGCTTGGGAGGTGGAGGTGCCAGAAGTAGGCATCTCTTCGGAGATCGATGCGGCGCTGGGGTGGGTGGCAGCCAAGGTTACCGCATCGCGATTGGAAAACAGAGTGACGACGAGCCGCTGGGTCTGGGTCGGGCTCGTGGCTGTCGTCTGCGTCGTTGTGGGGCTGAAGTTCACATCGAGCATCCACCATCGGAATGAGAATCGCACGGCAGCTTATCCGAGCATGGCCTCGATCGAGCAATACCTGATACCGGATCGCAACGCTGAGATCGCGTTGGCGCGAAGCGCTGCTCCGTCCGCGATCTCGAGCGACGCGAAGGTCCTGGTACTGGGATGGCGCGGATACGAAACCGCGGAAGAAGGGAAGAACGGTTTTGTGTGCATGGTGGAACGATCGTGGATGGCCCCGTTCGCCTCCGCGGAGTTCTGGAACCCGAAGGTGCGGGTTCCGATGTGCTTCAACCCGGCAGCCGCGCGAACCATTCTGCCTCTCACGATCAACCGGACGGAGATGGTGTTAGCCGGGTGGTCGAAAGCTCAGATGATCGACAACATCAAAGCCGGATTCGAAAGCAAAAAGCTGCCGTCACCCGAGCCCGGCGCGATGTGCTACATGATGTCGCGATCCGGCTACCTGAATGACGCGCTCGGGCACCACGTGCCTCACCTGATGTTTTATTTCCCGCTCACCGACAAAGCCTCCTGGGGTGCGGACCTGCCGGACTCGCCGGTCACGCTGAATCCGCAATTTCGCGACGGTCCGGAGCCGATCACCGAGTTTGTGATCCCGGTTGCCAAATGGTCGGACGGAACGCCTGCGCCAGCTATGTAGGAGAAGGGCGACGCGATTTCCGTTGAATTTTGCGGCACGCGAATAATTGGGCCCGAGTGTTCTCGAATGAAGTGAAGGAATGGAGCTGGCGATGCGCATGAAAGCTGTCGGGCTACTCGCTCTTTGCGGTCTTCTTTTTAGTCCTCAACTCGTGATGGCCCAACACGATGCCTGGGTTGCTACCTGGGCCGCCAGTCCGGAGCCAGGGCAAGATGACGCGACCGAGCCGTTGTTAAACATCGAGAACCAGACGGTTCGGGAACGTGTGCGTGTTTCGGTTGGGGGACCGCAGATTCGTCTGCAGCTTTCCAACGAATGCGGGTCGGCGGCGCTGCAGCTTGGCGCAGTCACGGTGGCGATGCCAAATAGCGTGGCCGCGATTCAACCGGCTTCTGTCCACGCCGTGACTTTTGAGAACCGCTCCGCAGTGACCATCCCCGCGGGAGCTCCTATCCTGAGCGATCCCATCAACTTCCCCGTCAAGGCCGGCACCGAGATCAGCATCAGTCTCTACTTTCCCAAGCGTGTGAGTTCCGTAACCTGGCACCTCTTCGCTCTCAAGCACGCAGTTGTTTCTACGGCGGGCGATCACACTCGTGACAAGAACATGCAAGGCAACGCCGATTCGGACAGCAGCATTGCGCTCAGCGCGGTGCTGGTTCCGGCTCAGACCTCGCAGCGTCTCATCGCGACTTTCGGCGATTCCCTCATAGATGGCAACGGCTCAAGCGATGATGCAGACCGCAACTTGTCTGGTGACCTGGCTCGCCGCCTGCAATCAACAAGCGAGGGCTCGCAACTCGCGGTGGTGAACGAAGGCGTTGGGGGCAACCGCCTGCTCAGCAATGCGCGTTTGCCGTTCATGGGCGACAGCGCACTCGCTCGTTTCGATCGCGATGTTCTGAGCCTGCCCGGCCTGACCCATATCGTTCTCTTCGAAGGGTTGAACGATATCGGATTTCCCGGAGGGAAATTAGGAAAAGAATTCCTGGCAGATCCGGCCGATGCGCGCACCGCCGAAGATGTGATCAACGCATACCGGCAGTTGATCGCACGCGCACATGCTCGTGGCATCAAGGTGATCGGTTGCACGTTGATTCCCTTCGAGGGCGCCAACTCGCTGATCCCCGGTTACTACACGGAAGAGAAAGGCGCTGTTCGCGAGCAGGTCAACCAATGGATCCGCTCCAGCGGCGTGTTTGATGGCGTCATTGATATAGACAAGGTTCTGCGTGACCCTGACCATCCGGGCCGAGTCGCCGAGCGCTTCGCCGGGAAAGACCATCTCCATCCCAACGACGCGGGCTACCAGGCCATTACCGACTCGATAGATCTTTCATTATTCCGATAACTTGCGCGCTGCTCGAAAAGAGAAAACAAAATGAAAGCAAACACAATCAAGATGATCGGATTGGCACTGTCTGGGCTGGCCTGTGTCCTCGCGGTGACCCTGCAAGCGCAAGCACAGGACGCTGAGAATACTTTTCCCACCAGCATGGCACCGCTCGATCAATACCTTATGGATCGCGATGCCGAAATCGCCATGGCGCGCAGTGCGGCACCGCCATCAGTTGCCAAAGACGCCACAGTTTTGGTCTTCGGAAAGAACGGGTATGAAGTTGCTGTTCACGGCACGAACGGCTTTGTCTGCAATGTAGACCGCGGGTGGATGGACCAATTCGATAACAGTCCAGAGTTTTGGAACCCTAAGCGACGCGGTCCGGTTTGCTATAACACGCAAGCTGCCAAGACGCTGCTGCCGATTACTTTCATTCGGACAAAATTGGCATTGGCGGGAAAATCGAAAGCGGAAATGAACGAGGGGATGAAGGCCGCGATCGCCAGCGGGGAACTGCCGCCCCTCGAGGCCGGCAGCATGGCTTACATGTTGTCCAAGCAGGGAATCCTGAACAGCCGATGCGGGAACTGCGCTCCCCATCTTATGTTTTACGTGGACGTGAAGGACGCCGCCACCTGGGGAGCAGCCCCGCTTGGCGCTGACGCCCCGATTTGGCTGGCGACGCACTTCAATGGTGCTCCGGAGCCAGTGACCGAGTTCATCGTTCCGGTGGCCGAGTGGTCGGACGGAACACCAGCGGACTCGGGCGACCACGCTCATTGACACCCGAGCGTAACGCGGATTCAAGTTATGTCACGTCGTGGACAGCTTCGCGACTCGAAGGTTGACTGCGGGAGCGAATGGTGCCGCTCTCGTTACGAACCGGGATCACGGTTTCGAACAGAAATTTCGATCGTGCGAGTCCGTATTGGAGAAACTGGTACAGGCGGGAAGCTCCCCGGATTTGCTGCTGGCTCAATAGCCTGCCTGCAATTGCTGAAGCGGTGCGAATGCACGCTTCTCTGGGACAGGCGCATCGCCCTTGAGCATGAACCAGAGGAGTTGGTTGTAGACCTCGTCGTCCACGCGATCGACGGTGGTGAGGTCAAGACCTTCCGACATGCGCGCCGCCGCAGATTTCGGCGGGTTCTTTTCGTTCAGGTCCTGGGTGGGAACGATGGGGTCGTAGGGAGTGAGGTCCGGGGTTGCGCTGAAGATGTCCGCAAGGGAGCGGCTGAAGTAGTCGAACTTGGAAAGACGCCCCATGCCGAGGATGTCCTCGATCGCGGCGATTACATCCGTGGTGTTGGCGAAACGATGCACAGTGCCCGGGCGGTTGTAGGCCGAGATTGCGAAGAATGGAGCGCGATGGGAATCCACATGGTCCGGCCCCGCTTGCGCGTCGTCTTCGACGACGAAGATCACGGTGTCCTTCCAATAAGGACTGTGCGAGAGCGCCTGGACGATCCGGCCGAGGGCGAGATCGTTATCCGCGAAGCACGCGCGCGGCGTGCACATTCCAGGACGCCCCCCGGCGAGATGGTCCATGGGCAGCCACATGAGTTCGAGTTGCGGCATGTTGCCGTCGCGAACGAAGCCTTGCAACTCGGCGCTCCAGACGTCGGCGCGTTTCTGATCTTGCGCCATGAGATCCATCGGCGGGTAGTCCACGCAGATGTCGCCAACGAGGTCGTGCTGGGTGGCCGCCCAGCCCGGGGCGACCTGTTCGCCATAGTCGCGGAAGGTGACACCAGCGCGGTTCGCGAGACCCCAAATAAAACCGCGTTCCGGCTCGTTACTTTCTTCGGCGTCGGTCCCCGCGTGTTTGTCGGCGTACCCGGACGGGACAACTTTCTCACCGAAGTTCGTCACGTACGCGGCGGTGGAAAGGATGTGCCCCTGCCCGCTCACCTCGGCATTCACGAAGAAGCGATCGAAGAGACCGAAGCGCCGCGCCAGCGCATGGTGGTTCGGGGAAATCGACCCGTCGGGGAAGAAAATCAGGTTCGGATCGCCATCGCCTTCCTTGATGTCGCCGAGTACCTGGTCATAGGTGCGGTTCTCTTTAATGATGTAGAGAACGTGTTTGAACGGGGGATAGTGTCGCGCAGGAGCAGCCTTGTGCCAGTTATTCGCGACTGCTGCGCGCTCAGTGAAGCCTGCGAGTTGCGCGGGCGTGACGTTCGCGGGAACGCGCCGCATGGTGCCGCTGAGTTGGCCCAGCGCGTAAGCCTTGGGATGCTCGAAGGGGCTCTTCGTAGGCACCGGACCGTCGGGATTGGAGTGCGTGCCATGTCCCTTCCCGCAGATCACCAGCAGTTCCTTGCCGAGTTCGGCCACCGCAGTGGGATACCAATCTGTCGGAATACGACCGACGAGTTTGTTGGTCGCGAGATCAAACACCGCGAGGGCGTTGTTGTCGGCTTCCGCTACAAAAAGCTGCCTACCATTAGCGGAGAGCGCAGCCCCATTGGGCGTGCTTCCCTCGGGGGGCGCGCCGGGTGCTGCGTCGCGCAAATAGCCGAGAACCGTACGCGAACGAGTGTTTACGATGGCGATGCGGTCGCTCCCAGCAAGCGTGACGTAAAGTCGCGAGCCTTTCATTACAAGTGCCGATGGATGACGCCCGACTTCAATGCGTCCGACATAGGCAAGCGTGCCGTCTGCGCGAACGCGAAATTCTGAGACCGTGTCCGCTCCCCAATTCGACACGAAGAGATGGCCGTCGGGCGAGAGCGCGATAGCGTAAGGATAGTGAGCGGTCGGGAATCGCTGGGCGACCTCGCCGTTCGCGCTATTCATGACAGCTAGCTGGTCGCCGGCGTTCTCCGCCACGTAAACGAACTTTCCATTCGGTGCCACCGCGACACCCGCGGGATAGCTTGTGCCCGTGCCCTCCTCGGTTCGCTTCGTCGCGAGAACGAATTTGTTCGCGAGGGTTGCGGTGCCGTCTTTCCACGCGTAGTCAAACAGAATGTCGGTGTTGCCGCCAGAAACATACAGATGTTGGCCATCGGGTGAGAATGCCGCGCCGTAGAATGCGGCGTCCTGGATCAAAGTTTGCGTCACCTGTCCGGTCTTCAAATCGACGACTTGAATGCCCTGCTCGCGCCATCCGCTGAGCACGACGACGGCTTTGTCGCCACCCGGCGCGGGGATAACATTTATCGGCATGCTGCCGAGTTCGACGACGTCCCCCACGGGATCCAACTTCAACCCGGTGGGCAGTGGCGATGTGAACTTAGGTTGATCTTCGGCGAAGGACGCGAATGCAAGAGAGAGTATGGCGAGTGCTAAAGCTGCGCGCATAGGCGGCAATTCTATGGCAGAGAGGAATCGGCTGGAAGCATTTCGCCCCAACTGCATTCGGCTCGAAGTTCTTGGTCCCTGGATTCGGGTGGTTGAAGGCGATCATCTCAACTTTTGGCGAGTTCCTTCGCCAATGCGCGGAGTGCGCGCCGCACATCTTCTATATGCAGGGCTAAAGTCGCAAACAGCTGTTTTGCGGCCTCTAGATTTCCGGTTTTCGCGACCGTCTCCAGTTCCTTGGCAGCCTGGAACGCGGCCGCGGCCTGGAAGGTCCCGACTGATCCCTTGAGGGCGTGCGCTGCCCTCTGAATCACCAGGCAATCGGCTTTTTCAATACCCAGTCTTATCTGGCTCATCTGCACTTCGCTGTCTTTCAGCCAGAGTTCCGCCATTTCAGCCAAGAGCGCACGGTCGCCCATTACGCCGTCGAGAAGTGATTCGAGAGAGCCAATTGCATCGAGGCTCGGCAGATCGGAGCCGGCGCTGGAGACTGCAGGTATAGCTGTGTGCTCGATTTCGGCAAGAGCTTTCTTGAGTTCTTCGACACGGATTGGTTTGGAAACATAACCATCCATGCCGGCATTGAGGCACCGCTCGCGATCGCCCTTCAGAGCATGCGCGGTCATGGCGAGGATCGGCACGTGTTTGCCTGTGCTGGCCTCCGCCTCGCGGATGGCGGCGGTTGCCTCGAGTCCATCCATCTCCGGCATTTGCACGTCCATTACGATCAAATCGAAGGATTCGCTGACCGCTCTCTCGAATGCGGCTTTGCCGTTATTCACAACCTGCACCGTGTGTCCAAGCTTTTCCAGAATGCGTGTGGCCAACAGCTGGTTTACCGGGTTGTCCTCGGCGAGCAGTATGTTCAGGGAGCGTTCCGACGGATGGACTTCTGCGCAACATCATGAACGAGCCCGTGATCACCCGCATGCTCGGAAAGCGCAGTGATGATTGAATCAAAGAGCTCGGATTGCTTGATGGGCTTCGTAAGATAACCGGCAATTCCCAACTCGCGGCAACGTGCAATGTCGTCGGGTCGGCCAGCGGAGGTTAAGAGCATCACCTTGGTCGCGTGAAAGGCCTGGTCCGAGGCGATTCGCTCCGCGACCATGAATCCATCCATGTCGGGCATATGAACGTCGAGCAGCACCAGCTCAAAAGGATGGTGGGAATCGCGCTCCGCAAGCATGCGCAGGGCTTCGGCTCCGCTGGTTGCGAGGGTGGGTTGCATGTGCCAGTTGGTCAGAATTTCCTGCAGGATCCGGCGGTTCGATGCATTGTCGTCTACAACCAGAATCGGCAGGTTCAGCAGTATCGTGTTGCGGCGGGGAGTGCGCTTGCTTTCGGTGCCCTTCAACTCGAGCACGATGGTGAAATGGAACTTGCTTCCTTGCTTCTCCTTGTTCTCCACCCACATTCTGCCGCCCATGAGCTTCGCGAGTTCCGCGGAGATGGTGAGTCCGAGGCCGGTTCCACCATATTTGCGTGTAGTCGAGCCATCCACCTGCTCGAACGCACCGAAGATCTTTTCCTGCTTCCCTTCAGGGATGCCGATGCCGGTATCGGAGACAACGAAGTGGATCTCCAGGGATGAGTGATCCTGCTTGACGAGGTTGACGTCGAGCATAACCTCACCCTTGTCAGTGAACTTGATCGCGTTCCCGACCAGGTTGATGACGATCTGGCGCAGCCGGATGGGATCGCCAAAGACCTGTTCCGGCAATTCGGTCTGGATGTGGCAACCGAGCTCGAGGTCTTTCTGGTGAGCACGTGGAGCGAGCAAGCGCAACGTATCTTCGAGGACATCGCGAAGATCGAACTCCACGTTGTCCAATTCGAACTTGCGCGCTTCGATCTTGGAAAAGTCGAGAAGGTCGTTGATCAGCGCCAGCAACGCCTCGGAGGAATCTTTGATGGTTTCGAGATATTGACGCTGCTCGATATCCAACCGGGTGCCGAGAGCCAGGTCGGTCATCCCGACAATAGCGTTCATGGGAGTGCGGATCTCGTGGCTCATGTTAGCGAGAAACTCGCTCTTGGCCTTAGTCGCCTCTTCAGCCTGATGCTTGGCGGCTTCCAGCTCGCGCGCGTACACCCGCAGTTCCTCTTCCGCCCCGGCGCGCTCCATGAATTGGCCGATTTGGCTGCCGATGGCGGTCAACATTTGCAACAGTTTTTGGTCCGGCTTGCGGATTTCCCGGCTGAAAAATTCAAGTACTCCCAGCACCTCGCCCCGCAGCAGGATGGGGAACCCGAGCGCGCTGTGCAGACCTGCCTTGAGAGCGAACGGGATTCGGGGAAAGTTTGGGTCGGCAGGAACGTCTTCGAGCCAAACAGGCTCAGCGACCGTCCAAACCCGCCCCGGCAACCCGATACCGCGATCGAAGGTTCGTGAAAGCGAATCGGCAACGAACTTCGTGGGCGAAATTGACGGTATGTGCCACAGCGCAACGCAGCGCAGAGAGCTTTCGTTCCGGTCGAGCTTCCACATCACGCCCAGGTCCCAGACCAAGGTTTCGCAGATGCACTGAAGGATGGGCGACACAGCATGGGACAACGACGACGCTTCCGCGAGCACGCGTGTCACCGAATACTGCGCCAGCAGCCGGTCCTCGTCGAGCTTTTGTTCGGTGACATCGCGCCCCGTCGCGTAGAAAACCTGGTGGTTCTCATCGGCGGCAGCGGTCCAGAGGATGTAGCGATACTCGCCGCTGCTGGAGCGAACGCGATTGCGAAAACGCAAAGTCGGTTGGCCCTGAAGAACCTTGGACGCTTCCTCGGCCGTCGGTTTGCGATCGTCGGGATGGACTACGTCCAGCCACGGTCGTTTGAGCAGCTCCTCTTTCGAGTAGCCGAGGTAATCCGTCCAAGCCCGGTTCACGCGAGTGAAGTAGCCGTTCAATCCGGCAACGCAGATGAGATCGATGGAGAGGTCGAGGAGGTCTTCGAGTTCGTCGTTGTTGCGGTGCGGGCTGAATGGCGACGATGCAGACATCGGCGAACTCCGAGGGGCAGAGTCTACGCTAAACGTGGGCGTTGACGCTACCTTCCCGCGGACATAGTATTCTGCGGGTTAGTTGAACGGACGGAGTTTCCTATGAACGACGGAACCCGGAAATCCAGGATTCTTATTGCGGACGATGACGCGGCTACCCGCCATGGCGTCGCCCGATTGCTCGAGAACGCAGGATTTGCAATCTCAGAGGCGTCGGATGGGATTGCGGCTCTCGACGCGATTCAAAAAAACAAGTTTGATCTCGTCTTCCTTGACGTGTGGATGCCGCACCTCTCCGGACTGGAAGTGTTGGCGCAGGTTCGCACCGGGCCCGATCGACCGAAGGTGATCGTGATGACATCCGACGGGACTTCGGAGACGCTGCTGCGCGCGATCAAGGAACAGGCATACGACTACTTGAGCAAGCCTTTCTCGCCTCGCCAGGCGGTCGAAGTAGCGCAACGCGTGCTCTCCGGAGAACAAGTACCGGCGATTGAAGTGCTCTCAGCCCGCCCGCATTGGATCGAACTGCTGATCCCGTGCACGCGCGAAGCGGCCGAACGGGTCCAATCGTTCATGATGAAGCTGGAGGCGGACCTTCCCGACAGCGTGCGCGAGACGATCGCTACCTCCTTCCGCGAACTGCTGCTCAACGCGGTGGAATGGGGAGGCCAACTGGATCCGAACCGCAAAGTGCGAATCGCCTCGGTGCGCTCACCGCGGATGCTGATGTTCCGGATTGCCGATCCAGGCCCGGGCTTCTCCTTCGACGGGCTGAGCCATGCAGCCGTCGGTCAACCAGAATCGGAACCCATTGCGCACATGGCCATCCGCGAAGAACGGGGCATCCGCGCCGGCGGATTCGGGATCATGATGACGAAAGCTGCCGCCGACGAACTCTTCTACAACGAGGCCCAGAATGAGGTCATGTTCGTGAAGTACTTCGAGAGCACGCAAGCACTGCCTGTGAAGAAAACCGGATAGTGTGATCGTGGGCTGGTCAGAGAAATGGCTCGTCTTGGCATGAAAAAAGCCCGGTCCGAAGATCGGGCTCGAGGGTTTGGAGGCCGCGCTAGAAGTTCAGCTTCAAGCCTAATTGCAGAATGCGAGGATCGTGCGCAGCGGTGACGGCGCCGTAGTTGGAATCGCCGAGAACGGTGTCGATGCCGCTGAAACTCGTGTGATTGAAGACGTTGAAGCCTTCGAGACGGAACTGCATGTTCAAGCGCTCGGTAAAGTTGATGTTCTTGAAGAGTGACAGGTCCCAGGTCTGGACGCCCGGCCCGAGGATGGAGCCCAAGCGCGCGTTGCCGTAGGAGTAGATGCACGGCGTAGCTTGCGTGGGGTCGCAGGACGGAACGTCAGCGAAAGCGCCAGTGTTGAACCACTGCGTGGCATTGTGCGGAGCGCCGGAGTTCGGATTGCCTACCTGGTTGGGTAGGGCCGCTGATCCGGTCTGCGCGCCAGCGTTGAATTGAATGCCGACACCGGATGGATCGTTGGTGTTCGTGGTGCCGGGATTGACCCACCCGCCGGACTCAACCTGCACGATGCCGGAGAACTCCCATCCGCCGAGAACATGGCCAGCGAAGCCCTGCTCGTGAGCGTACCAAGGGAGTTCGTAAACAAAGTTCAGATTGAAGACGTGATCGCGACTGTAGCGAGTCTCGCTGTAGTCCTGCGCGATGTTGCCCGTGATCTGCGGCACGGAATATTCAGCCGGGAAGTGAAGATTGGAGAGTGCCTTCGACCAGGTGTAGTTGGCGGAGATCAAGTTGCCGCCGTGGAAGTGTTTCTGCAAGCTGGTTTGGAGCGAGTGATAGTTCGACTTGAAGGTGGGTTCGTAGAGGTCGATGGTGTTGTAGCCCTGGAACGGCAGCACGAGGTTGAGAAGATTGTCGCCGGCTTGGGACTGGGGAACCTGCAAGACAGAGGAGGCGGGAATGCCGTTCGAGGAAGCGTAACTGGCCTTCGCGGCGGCGGCATACGCGGGATTGTTGACGTAGGCGCCGGGGGCGGGCTGATTGACGTTGACGTAGTTGAAGAGGTGAGTGCCTTTCGATCCGTAGTATCCGATATCGATGAGGAAGCCGTGCGGCATTTCATGCTGGATATCGAAGCTCCACTGCTGGACGTAGGGCTGGTGCCAGTTTTCGGCGAGACCACCGACCGCAGGCGGGATGTTGGTGCTGCCGCCCGCGTTGGGATTGTCGAGGGTGGCAGGACCGCCGCTGTTGGTTCCGCTGAAGGTTGTGTTGATGGAGTACGGCGGGTTGGTGAAGATGTTGTTCTCGACAACGTTGACGGCGACGGAATCGACGAACATGCCGTAGCCGGCGCGGATGGAGGTCTTGCCGTCGCCGAATGGGTCGTAAGCAAAACCGACGCGAGGAGCGAAGTAGTTGGGTGTGCTGGAAACCTGCTGATCGTAGGGTGATTTGTGTCCGGGGACACCGGGGCCGATCATGCCGTTATAGGGATCATAGTTAGGATTCGGCGTAACGACCGGGAGGCCGGATCCGGCGGGCGGCGCGCCATCGCATGCGGTGGGCAAGCAGAGGTTGCCGTCGTAGCCGATGGTGGGCGCGTGGGCAGGATTGTAGAGCGCTGGGACAAAGTTGGTGGCCTTGCCCTGCTGGTCGTAGGGCGAGCCGAAGCGCGAGTAGCGAACGCCGTAGCTCAGCGTGAAGCGGGGCGTGACGCGCCATTCATCCTGCGCATAGGCCTCGATGACGTGCTGGCGAATGACGGCGTCGACGTCAGCTGAGGCCTGCTGATACGAGTCGGGATTTCCGGTGAGGAAGTTGTACCACTCGGAGGCGAGAGTATCGCCGGAGAAGTTAAAGCTGCCGGTGTTCGGTCCGGCGGCGTTTTCGTGCTTCTGGTACCAGTGGGCCTGCACACCGAATTTCAGCGTATGGCGTCCCCAAACTTTCGTGAGGTTATCCATGACGCTGTGGTTGCGGTTGAAGTCGTTGTAATCGCCGAAGCCATAGACACCACTCTCGTCAGAGAACCCCAGGTTGGGGATACGGTTGAGGGTGGTGGGGTAGGGCAGGATGCCGGAGGCCTGGTAAATGGCGGCGACATCGGGTGAGGCCGAGTACGGCAGCAGGCCGATGTTGCGGCTGATGACCGCGCCATAAGAATAGGAGTAGCTGATGTCGTTGACCAGCGTGGGTGCGAAGGCTTGAGTGGCAGTGACGATTACGCTGCGGCCTGGCGAGTTTGTGCTGGTGGTAGTGACATTGGGAAATGGGTTGCCGTCGAAGAGGCCACCGTCTTCGATGGTGGGAATGTTGTCATTCATGTAGCGCGCGAAGATCTGGTACTTCTGGTTGAAGCTGTGATCGATGCGGGCGATTTCCTGACGGTAGTTGAAAGTATTGTGGGTATCGGTGACGAGATTGTTGCCGACCTGCGGCAGGGCGATCCCCTTCGGGTTGCTGCCCGGTGAGAGTTGATAGAGGTCCTTTAAATAGGCCTGCGCGGCGGGAGTGATGTCCGCGGAGGTGAGCACTGGACCGGCGACGCAGTTGCCACCGGAATCGTAGGAGAAGCAGGACTGCGAGAAGTTGCCGGCGCGCTCGAGTTGGGTGGGCACGAGTGCCAGAGCGGGATCGGATTCGATGACGCGGCGGACTTCTTCGGAGAAGAAGAAGAAAGTTTTGTTCTTCTCGGTGTTGTAGTGGCCCGGAATGTAGATAGGGCCGCCGATGGTGCCGCCGAAATCGTTGTAGCGGAAGGGCGCGCGCGGGACGATGGGCGAGGTGCTCTTGTTGAGCCAGTTGTTGGCGTCGAGCGCATCGTTACGGAAGAACTCGTACACGCCACCGTGGAAGGTGGAGGTGCCGGAGCGGGTGATGACATTGATCTGTCCGCCGGCGGCGCGTCCGAACTCGGGATTGTAGTTTCCGCGGAGGACCTTGAACTCGGCGATGGCGTCGACGCTGGGGTAGTTGAGCAGCGTGTAATTGCCGCCGCGATCGACGTTGTCGGCGCCGTCGACGGTCCAGTTGTTCTGGCCGGAGAGGCTGCCGTTGATCGAGAAGTCCACTTCGTTGGTACCGCCGCCAGGGGCGCTGACGCCCATATATAGCGTGTCGCTGGCGAGATCGGTGGTGACGCCAGGCATGAGGCGCACCAACTCTTCATAGTTACGGCTGCGGAGCGAGAGCTCGCGGACCTGGGTGCCGTTGATGAGACCCGCGGCGGTGGCATCCTGCGTCTGGACCTGGAGAGCGTCGGCTTGGACGTTTACCTCTTCCTGATGACCGCCGAGTTGCAGCTTGGCGTTGATGATCAGGCGGTCGTTGACGTTCAGGACTACGCCGGTCTTGTCGTAGGTCTTGAAACCGGACGCTTCGACCCTGACGCCATAATTGCCAATGGGGAGGACAGGAGCGGTGTACTCGCCGTTGGGCCCGGTTTTGAGGGTTCGGATGACGGAGTTGCGGTCGTTGTTGGTGATGGTGATAGTTGCACCGGGAACGACGGCGCCGGAACTATCGGTGACGGTGCCGGAGATAACGCCGGTGGTCTCTTGCGCGAACAATGCGCACGAGACGAGGAGCAGCATCGCAAGCAGCATGAAGGAGAGGATCTGACGCATCGCAACCTCGCACATATTCGAGTGTGGCCCGCGTATTCCTGCCCCGCTGTTCCAATCAGCGGTGACGTCCGGGGGCCGGTTTCAAGGATCAAACGAAATCAATTTCTCGGGTGGTGGCCCTATAAGGCAATAAAACGTAACACTGTCCTTCGGGACTGGCAAGGGGATTTCGAGAAAAAAGTGCGATTTGAAACCGTTTAATACTGGAAATTGCACAGGTAGGCCGGTTTGAGAAGGAGGTTTCGGAATTGACCGTTTGAGCGGATGCTTTACGGGCAGAGCGAGGCGCGGGGCGCAGAGCTGTTACGTGCGGAACGGCCCTTGGAATGGCGTAAACACGGTGGTTCATCGACATCGATGGATGCCATTGGTGTACTGAAGGTGAGAGCGGCAGGGTGTGCATTGGAACCGAAATGAAGGTGTTTAATAGGAAATTGGCTGGCAAAGCGTAAGCAAACGTAGTAAAAGAAAACCGCTTGGCCGGACGATCGAATATGGCTGTGACGACGGCGACTAAAGATTGGCTTACCGATGAACGGCGGCAGGAGATCCTGACGATTGTGCAGCGGGAGGGCCGCGCGCTGGTGATCGAGTTGGCGGAGCAGTTCGCGACGTCGGCGATCACGATCCGGAAGGACCTGGAATTTTTGCAGAACCGCGGGCTGATCCAGCGGACGCATGGCGGGGCGCTGCCGGTGCGGGCGAATACGCTGACGGATCCTTCGCTGCAGGAAAAAGATAAACAACATCATCGAGAGAAATTGCGGATTGCGACGGCCGCGCTGCGCATGGTGAAAGAAGGGCAGTGCGTGATTTTGGATTCGGGATCGACGACGACGGCGATTGCGCGCGCACTGCGGGAGTTCCGCGAACTGACAGTGATTACGAATGCGGTGAATATTGCGGCTGAGCTGGCTGGGACGACGATTGACGTGATCCTGACGGGCGGGACGCTGCGGAAGAATTCGTTCTCGCTGGTGGGTCCGCAGGCTGAAGACACGCTGCGGGAGATCAACGCGGACATTTTGTTCCTTGGAGTAGATGGGTTCGATACAAAAGTTGGGTTGACGACGCCGAATGTGCTGGAGGCACGGGTGAATCGCGCGATGGCGCACGCCGCGAGGAAAGTAGTGGCGGTGTGCGACGCGAGCAAGTTCGGACGCCGGAGTCTGGCGGTGATTGTGCCACCGGATGGGATCCACGAGGTGATTACCGATAAGCGCGTGCCGCGCGATACGGTGACGGAGCTGCGCGAGGCGGGGATCGAAGTGACGCTGGTGTGAGCGTCGGCAGCGGCTGAAGCCGCGCGATGGCCGGCGATGTTACGGCACGACTGAAGTCGTGCCCTGATACAAAGCACATTTTCCGACACGACTCACCTGCTGCCTTTATACAAAGCCGAAAGATCGTTGCACTGCGCGCACATACGCGGGCTTCGCTCAAGATGAAAACATTTTCGCTTCCCACCCTGTCCTTCGGACAAGGGTGGGGCACCCACAGCGTTTTATTGCAGGCGGGCTCGGAGGAAGACTACTGCGCCGACGGGGTGCGCGCCATAGATGGGCGTTAAGAACTGCGGCTTGTTGTATAGGGTGAGTTGCGCACCTAGCGCGGTTTCGGCGTGGGTGAAGGTGTGGAAGTCGCGATCGTATCCGACGGTGTAGGCCTGCACGCGGGCTAAGAACTCGTCGTTGGTATTGGGTAGATCGAGAAGTTCGTTGCTGCGGTCGACGTTTTCGATGCGCGTCCAGATGGAATTTTTCTCGGCAAATTTCAGAGTGCTTTCGGCGAGGTAGCCGTTGAAGGGCTGGGACTGGTGGAGGGTGCGGGTGCGTCCCCAGAGAAGAGTGCTGGACCAATTCCCTCGGGCGAGTGGGCGGTTGTAGCCGATGGACGCAGTGGTGCGGAGCTGATCGTCGTTGGGCGCGAGCACTTCGGGGCTGACGATGCGGGCTGCGGAGATCTGGCCGATCCAGTTGGCGGCGGGGGCGATGGTGAGGCGGGTGGAGTAGGAATCGATGCGACCCTGATCGATGTTCCAGCGATTTTCGTCGGGCTCGCGGCCGTGGAAGCCAGAGGCTTCGAGGCGGACATTGCGGTAGGCGAGGCCGGCGGTGACGACGTCGGCGGCGATGTGGGTGGAGTCTTCGAGATGATGGCCGAGAGTGGCGATGGGATCTTCGGAAGCGGAGACGCGATGCGGGTAGGCGATGGGGCCGATGGCCGGATCGCCTACCGGAGCGATATAGAAGGAAAGAAGTGCGTGCGGTGAAAGTTTCGCGTCGTAGATGGCGGCGATCTCCATGAAGAGGTCGTGGGGATGCTGGCCGTCGATGATGGCGCGGCCGAAGGCGGTTTCGCCGACCTGGAAGAGTTCGGGATAGCGGCGCTCGGTGATGGTGGCGGGTTCGAGGCTGAGCATGGTGCGCAGGGTGAGTCGGCCGGGGCCGAGGGAGCGTTGGGCCATGGGCATGATCCAGTTAGTGGAGAAAACTTTGTCGCCACCGCGGAGGCCGGTTTGCTGCATCGCGTTGACGAAGGCTTCGCCGTGGAGCATGAGCATCCAACCGCCGCGCGATGTCATCAGCATGGGAACGGGCGTGGAGAGGGGCTCGACGTCGGTGCCGGAGGAGGTGTGTTGCTGGATGGCATCGAGGAACGTTTCAGGGGACATGCCGGGCATGTTGGGCATGGATTGGGAGAAAGCGGGCGCTGCGAAGAAGAGCGCAAGGAGCAGTAGCTTCCAATCGAGTGCCGTTCGCATCTTAGCGGGAGGAGAAAAAGCCATGCCGGTGAAAGATTCTACGCAATCTGAGACGCGAGATGGTGAGCCGATGCCGGAAAGTTCGGTGAACGTGGAAGAAATTGAGACGCCGATCGAAACGACGGTGACGGAACAGGCAGAGCACGAGTTCGAGACGGAGCGGAAAATTCCGAAGTCGTGCAAGAAGGCGATCGTGAGCGTGGACGGCAAAGATGTGGAGCAGGTTCCGCTGCCGGATCATGAGCGCGCGGCTTGAGCTTCGCGGATGGCGTCGGACAGGCGGGAGACGGCATCGAGAAGAAGAGCAGGCTCGCAGGCGGGCGGCGCGAGAAGAATGTGGTCGCCGGAGCGGCCGTCCATAGAGCCTTGCATCGGGTAGGTGAGGACGCCTCGCTTGAGCGCAGCGGCCGCGATGCGGGCGGAGAACTTTTCACTGGGCGCGAAGGGTTGCTTGGTCGCGCGATCTGCAACAAATTCCAATCCCCATAGAAGACCTAGGCCGCGGACGTCTCCGACGGTTTCGATTTCCTGCAATTTTGCGAGAGCGGTAGCAAAGCGCGCGCCGATGGATCCGTGTGCGGAGTCGGCGGCGGCGACAAGCTTGTTGCGCTGGATGTGGGCGAGGACGGCGGAGCCCGCGGCCATCGAAACGGGATGGGCGTTGTAGGTGAAGCCGTGGATGAGGGAGCCGGAGCCGCGGCGGATGGCATCGGTGACGCGCGCGGTGGCGATGACCGCGCCGAGTGGGGCGTATCCGCTACCGATGCCTTTGCCGCAGACGAGGATGTCGGGCGAGACCTGCCAGTGTTCCATGCAGAAATTGCGTCCGGTGCGGCCGAAGCCGGTCATGACTTCGTCGGCGATGAGGAGCAGGCCGTGTTCGCGGCAGATGGCGGCGATCTCAGGCCAGTAGTTTGAGGGCGGCGCAACGGCGCCGAGAGTTGCGCCGGACATGGGCTCACCGATGAAAGCAGCGGCGCGACCAGAACTGTGGTCGATGGCGGCTCGGAGGGCTTCGGCGGAGCGATGGCCGCAGTCGTCGCAAGAAAATTCGGAGCGATAGCAGTAGGGGATGGCGATGTGCTCGAACTCGCGGACCATCGGCAGGTAGGCTTCGCGGCGGGCGAGGTTGCCGCTGACGGCGAGGGCGCCGAGGGTTGCACCGTGGTAGGCCTGGCGGCGGCTGATGACTTCGAAGCGCTCGGGGTGGCTGCTTTCGATTTGGTATTGGCGTGCGAGTTTGAGGGCAGTCTCAACGGCCTCGGAGCCGCCGCATGTGAAGAAGACGGCGCCGCCTTCGAATGCGGATCCGGCGAAGTGGAGGACCTCGGCGGCGAAGCGTTCGGCGATCTCGCTGGTGAACTGGCTGGAGTGGACGAACGGGAGGGTGCGTGCCTGGGCGTCGAGGGCATCGGAGATTTCGGGGATGCCGAAGCCGATGAAGTTCACGGCTGCGCTGCCGCTGAGGTCGATGAACTCGCGGCCGTCGCTGTCCCAAATGCGGGCGCCTTCGGCGCGGACGGCGATGGGGTAGTCCTTGGCAAAAGAGCGCGGGAGGATAGCGCGGGTCACTGGGGGATTGTCGTAGAGGCGTGGGGGAAGGTCAAGGGAGGGCGCGAGCTAGAATGGGGCGCCCTGAAATCCGACGGGTGATCTTGGGCTCTCGCCCGTGGAGGCTATCTTGAATATTGTGGAAGTCGATGCGTCGATGGCTCGAGTGGTTCGTACTGCATGGTTGCTATTTGTCATGGGGCTTGTGAGTTGCACGACTGGGTTCGCGCAGAGTCGTAAGAGCGACGAGCAAGTCAAGGTCGACAAGGTGTTCAGCGATTTCCAGAAGGCTGGTTCGCCGGGTTGCGCCGTGGGCGTGTTTCGCGACGGGCGGGTGATCTACACGAAGGGCTACGGGCTGGCGAGCGTCGAGTTGAATTCTCCGATTTCGCCGCAGACGGTTTTCGACATTGGATCGACGTCGAAGCAGTTCACGGCATCGAGCATCCTGCTACTGGAAAAAGAAGGCAAGCTTTCGGTTAACGATGACGTTCGCAAATACATTCCGGAATTGCCGGACTACAGCAAGAACGGCGGCGGAAAAATCACTATTTTGAATTTGCTGAACCACACGAGCGGATTGCGAGATTACCTGGAGCTGCTGGTATTTGCTGGAACCAATGTGGACAGCGTTACCACCGACGAGGATGCACTGGCGCTGGTGACGCGGCAACGAGCATTGAATTTCGCTCCGGGCACGGAGTGGGCATATAGCAATACCGGATATTTTCTGCTGTCGGTGATCGTGAAGCGGGTGAGTCACAGCACGTTGCGGGAATTCGCATCCACCAATATTTTCCAACCGCTCGGCATGACGCACACGACGTTTCGTGACGACCACACTATGCTGATACCGCATCGCGCCCTGGCTTACGATCCCGCGGAAAAGGGCGGCTACAAACTTGATGTTTCGTACTTTGAGCAACTCGGCGACGGGGCGGTACATACTTCCGTCGAGGATCTTGCCAAATGGGACGAAAATTTTTACTCGGGTCAAGTTGGAGGCAAGAGCTTTCTCGAGGAGTTACAGACGCCGGGTGAACTCAGCAACGGCAAAAAATTGGATTACGCGAAGGGACTGATGATTGAAGAGTCCCGCGGTTTGCACGTGGTAAGGCATGGCGGCGCGTGGGGCGGATATCGAGCGGAGCTGCTGCGGTTTCCGGACCAGCATTTCTCCGTGGCGTGCCTGTGCAATTTGGCGAATGCAAATCCGGAGAAGCGAGCGGATGACGTCGCAGAAATTTACTTAAGTAAATTGATGAAGCCCAAGGAGACTCCACATCCGGCGGCGGCGAACGAGGCGTCGTCGAAGGAAGTCGCGCTGAGTCCGGCGGAATTGGGGGCAGTAGCTGGAATGTATCGCGACGAGAAGAGCCATAACGTGGCTCGCGTCTCGGAGAAGGACGGCAAGCCGCAGATCGAGATTTATGGGAGAACTTTTGGCTTGCGCGCTTTGAGCCCGACAGAATTTGTGCTGAAGAATTTTCCAGTCGAAGCTAAGGCTACGTTTGAGCTGGGGAGCGATCACGCGCAGGGAGTCATGAAGCTGACGGGGGACGAGTTCATCAAAGCGGATTACCAGAGGGTGACGGAGGCGTCGCCCACGAACGAAGAATTGGCATCGTATGCCGGCGATTACAGCAGCGACGAACTGGGAGTGGTCTACCGCCTGCGAGTTGCGGATGGAAAGTTGGAGCTTGTCGGGATTGCGGAGGATACAGGAATTCCACACACCGGAATGGCGATGCCGAAAATCTTGCGGCCGACCATCCTGAACGAGTTCCAGATCAGTGACGAGGGAATCACGATAGATTTCTCAAAGAAGGATGCGAGTGACGCCAGCGGATTTGAGCTGAACGCGGGGAGGATCCGCGGCATCACTTTTGTGCGAACGGCGAATTTAGGGGATAGCGCGAAGCGATTCTGAGCGGGAAGTCCCCAGGTTTCGAAAATCGCGAAACCTGGGGCACCCGCGGGTTAGTTATTGCACGTTGACATACTCCACCGTGCTGGAGGTTCCAACCTGTTTATCGACCGCTACGACTACTAAGCGATGGCGGCCGGTGGTCAGGGTGAACTTCTTGTTCATCTGGTCGCCTAGCTTCTGATAGACCTTCTTGCCATCAATCCAAACTTCCAGGCGCGTGACGCCGATGGGTGAGTTGCCACCGGCGGTGACTAAGACCGAAGTGCTGACGTTGGCGTTGTTGGCCGGGGCGCAGATCTTGGCGTGGAGCGATGCCGAGGTAACGCCGGGGCAGGTCTTGTAACCGCCGGTTTGTTTAGCGACGATCACAAATGGACTGGGGAAGTACACGGGAGCAACCATGTCGGTGCGGGAGTCGAGATCGAGATCGCGGAAGTCGAGCTCGAAGGCGGAGTCGCCATCAATGTCCTGGTTGGCACCGAAGGTCTCGTTGCCATTACCGGGGCGGTCGCTGATATCGCCGCTTTGTACGCCGGCGGCGGAATAGAGGGAAATGATGTCGTAGTTGAGATCACCAGTGATATCGGCAGCGTAAAGGGTCTCGCCAAGATCGACACCGACAGTGTAGGAAGAGATGATTTTGAAGACGCGGGCGCCTTCATTCTTGTAAATGTGTGCGCGAGTGTCGCCACAAACGTTTTCAGGATTAGTGCAGCCGTTGTAGTGGCTGCTGCTGGCGGCGAAGTCCATGCGGCCGTCGTTGTTGAAGTCGGCGGCAGCGAACGTAGAGAACCCGTCGCTGGTCGGAGCGGGGATTTGGGTGGTGGTTGGGAAGGTTCCTTTGCCGTTGCCCCACCAGATGACCGCATTGTTGTTGGAGCTGTTGATGATGTCGAGATTGCCGTCGCCATCGAAGTCGGCCACGGCGATGCCGCCGCCGGCGAGGAATTGTCCGGAGGTGAAGGTGCCGTCGCCGTTGTTGAGGAGAATCTCGATGCCGTTGGCTTCGACGGCGGCGAGATCGACTTTGCCATCGTTATTGAAATCACCGGCGACGAAGGATGTGGCGCCGGCCTTAGTGGTGGGCGGCGTCCCGAGATGGAAGGTGCCGTCGCCGTTGTTGATCAAGGCGGTGTTGTTGCCGCCGGAGATGAGGAGATCGGGCCAGCCGTCGCCATTAAGGTCGACGGCGATCACGGCGCTGTTGGAGGAGACGGGATAGCTGGTGTAAGCGCCGAAGCCGCCTTTGTGGTCATTGAAGAAGACATCGACGGAAACGTCGGTGAGGACGGCCATGTCGGGATAGCCGTCGCGGTCGAAGTCGGCGAGAGCGGCGGAAACGGCAGAGGAGCCCTCGGTGTTGTAAGTCTTGAATTGGAATGAGGCGGTTTTTTGCGCAAGGAGAGGCGAAATTGCTAAGCAGAGTGTGGTGGCAAGCAGCATGACGCGCATGAAAGATACTCCGTGGGGGAACAGGGAGTGAGCTGCTCGATGGGAGGAAGGTTCGAAGCTGCTGGTTGCGCGAGTAAGGTGCGATTTACGAATCGCTACGAATGGGCCTTTGGTGGGGGGTCTGACGTTAGAGGTGAGATTCGTCGCGTGATTGTTAATAGTGGATGAACAAGTACTGGTAAGGGAAGTGCAATCTCACGGCAATACGATCATCACCTCGGTGGACTTGATGAGAGCTGCGGCAATTTGACCTTTCTTCAGGCGCATTTCGCGGACGGCGTCAGCGGTGATGATCGAGGTGATGTGCTGTTCACCGACGGAGAGCGTGACTTGCGCCATTAATCCGCTGATCTTGATTTCCATAACGCGTCCGATGAGCTGGTTGCGGCCGCTGATGCGGCGAAAGTTCTTGCGGCGGGCTTCGATGGGAGCGCTTCGCGCCGGAGTCGGCATGAGGCGGTCGATCTCGGCTTCCGAAATCCGGTAGTGCCCACCCTGCGTTTTGCCGGTCTTTAGCTTGCCGCGGTAGATCCACTGTTTGATGGTGGGATAGCTCACACCCAAGATTTTTGCGGCATCTCGCGGTGTGTACACTTTCGCGCGTTCCATGGTTGTCGCCAGACCTGGGGATTCCAGATGGGAATTTTAACAATACCGCTTGTCGCGGAGTGGCTTCGTTTGGCGCAGGGGCTAGTTTGGCCGTTTTTGATTTTTTAAGTCGCCTTATATTATAGTGCTATCTCGATTTTAATCGTATGAATTCGAGCATTCCGGTTGTCGTTGCAGGCACTCGGGAGGTCGCAGTTGAAAATCGCCAAGACGGTTCTGCCGGCGGCGTGTTTATTGTTCTCGCTGTACACGCATGCGCAGGTGTCGGCGAATCTTTCCGGCTGGGTCCAGGACCAGGGTGGCGCCGCCGTGGCGGGAGCAAAAGTGACCGCAACCAACGCTGAGACCGGCGTTCCGCGCGATGCGGTTACGGACAATGCAGGACATTATGACTTTGTGGCGCTGCCGATTGGGCGATACGAATTGCGGGCGCGGGAGACGGGCTTCGCGGAGCAGGTGCGGAGCGGAATCGTACTGGTGGTGGGACAGGCTGCGACCGCTGACCTGACGCTTCGCGTTGGCGAGGTGAACCAGGAAGTGAAGGTGGTGGGAGATGCCGAGATGGTTTCGACATCGACGCAAGACGTAACCGGAGTGGTGGGCGAGAGGGAAATTAAACAACTGCCGCTGAACGGGCGCAGCTTCGATCTGCTGATGACACTCGATCCCGGGGTGGTGAATTTTTCCTGGGAGAAGACCGGCGGGACGGGCGTATCGAACTCGACGACGGGAAATAATTTCGCAGTGGCGGGGAACAGGCCGCAACAGAATTTGTTTCTGCTGAATGGGGTGGAGTTCACCGGAGCAGCGGAGAACAACATGCAGCCGGGCGGTACGAGTGGCGAGTTGCTGGGTGTGGAGTCGGTAAGAGAGTTCAACGTGCTGCGCGATAACTATGGCGCCGAGTATGGCAAGCGGCCGGGCGCGCAGGTGGTGATCGTGACGCAGTCGGGAACAAACGAGCTGCATGGGTCCGCGTATGAGTTTCTGCGCAATAATGCGCTGGATGCCCCGAACTACTTCGACCAGGGATCGGCGCCGCCATTCCAGCGCAACCAGTTTGGGGCGTCGCTGGGCGGACCGATCGAGAAGGACAAGACGTTTTTCTTCGCGAACTACGAAGGCCAGATCCAGAACCTGCACCAGACGTCGGCTGCATTCGTGCCGGACCTCGCGTCGCGTGCAGGCGCGGCTGCGAGCGTTCAGCCATTTCTGAGCCTGTGGCCAACGCCGGCAGCCAACGCTCCGGACTTCAATGGAATTGCCGAGGCGTTCAGCAGTCCGTTGCAGACCGTGCGAGAACACTTCGGGAATGCGCGGGTGGACCACAACTTTTCCAGCCGGGATGTGCTTTCCGGTTCGTACACAATCGATGCCGGCCGCGATTTTACGGCTACGATTGCGGATCCCTACAGCGCGGACGTGATGACGCTGCGAGAGCAGGTAGCAACACTCGATGAGACGCATGTGTTTTCGCCGTCGTTGCTGAACGTGGCGCGGTTTGGATATTCGAGAGCGGGATACTTTTTCTCGGGTGAGCCCACTCCGGATACGCCGGCAGCGGATGTTCCGGGATTCCTTCTCGGTCACCAAGTGGGAGCCGTGGTGGTTGGGGGAGCGGCGACTTCGAACCCGCAGGCACAGGTTGGATTGGCCGGCAGCAATAATGGGAGCAATCTCTCGATTGCGCGAAATCTTTATACGTATGAGGACCGCGTGAGTTGGACGCGGGGGAAGCACCAGTTCAATTTCGGTTTCTGGGCGCAACAGTTTCAATCGAACGAAACTATTGCTTTGAGCCAGTTCGGGCAGGCGACGTTCGCGAGCCTGCAAACTTTTCTCAGCGGGACCATTGGCAGCTTCTTATACGATCCTTCGCCCACCGAGATGAATTGGAGATCGCTCTTCACCGCATTCTACGCAGAGGATACGATTCGACTGAACCCGCGGCTGACACTCACCCTCGGATTCCGCGGCGAGTCTTCGACGGGCTGGAATGAAGCTCACGGACGGGCCGCGAACTATGCGTTCGCGAATGGCGTGATCTCGGATCAACCCATCGTGGAGAACTCCGCATTTACGACGAATAACGCGAAGTTCCTCCCGGAACCTCGCATTGCCCTGGCTTACAGTCCGTTGCGGGGAATGGTCGTGCATGCAGGTTTCGGGATGTACAACGAACTCCAGGATGCGCTTGGTTACCGCATGGACCAGAATGCGCCGTTCAATCCCACCTACAGCATCGCAGCGTTGCCGCTGTCGAGTTTGCCGGTTGATCCCAGCGCGCCGGTGCGGGCGCAGGCGTTGCCCGTGCCCGGCGGAGTGCAGCCCGATTTAAAGATGCCGACACTGATTTCGTATACGTTGGAAATCGAGCAGGAGATTTCCCCGAACACCTCGCTGAATGTTCGCTATGTTGGTTCGCATGGATATCACGAACTTGTGGGTGCGGATGAGAATGTGCCTGCGGCGGTGATGTGCCCAGCGTCTCCATGTCCGGCAGTGTATCCGGCAAATTTTCCGACTGCGCTCGCGGGACAACCCGTTCCGGCAGGCAGCTACTACATTCCTGCGGGAACGCCGAAAGGGAACACGACGATTGCGAACACGTGGACGTGGTTTGGGATCGGCACGAGCAGTTACAACGCGCTGCAGGTTGACGTGAATCATCGGTTCAGCGAAGGTCTTTCGCTTCGCGGGGTGTACACGTGGTCGAAGGCGCTGGATGATGGCGATTCCCTGAACCAGACGGCTGCTCCCAATGCTCCAGGGCTGATTTCCAATCCATATGACGTCAAGGCGGATTGGGGGCTTGCGACGTTCGATGTTCGCAATCTTGGGGTGATCAGTGCGGTGTATGAGTTGCCGTTCGGAAGGGGGCGGAGATTCGCGTCCCGAGGATCGGGGTTTGCGAACGCGCTGGTGAGTGGGTGGTCGGTGAATAGCATTGTGCTGATGCAAAGTGGATTCCCGTTCACTCCGCAGATGAGCTACAACGCGTCGAACGATGGCGATACTCGCAACCCGGTGAGGCCGTTCCTGAACCCGAATTTCAGCGGGCGGGTAATTACAGGAAATCCGAATCAATGGTTTAATCCCGCGGCGTTCTTACCGGTGCCTGCGAACAGCGGCTTTTGGGGCAATCTGGGGCGGGATACGCTGATCGGGCCTGCGCTGGCGACGTGGGATTTCTCCGCGGTAAAAGATATGAAGGTTGGGGAGCGGGTGAATCTGCAGTTCCGCGCCGAAATTTTCAATTTGCTGAACCGCGCGAATTTCAACACGCCGAACCTGATCGTCTTCACGCCGACGAGCCTGGTGTCGCCCACGGAAATTCAGCCGTCAGGCACCGCGGGGGCGATCACGAGCACGGCGACGACCTCGCGACAAGTGCAGTTCGCACTGAAGGTCTTATTTTGAGACGCGAGCCAGTGCGGATTCGAAGCCGTCACTGCCGCTCCAGATGCGTATTGCCGAATTAACCAGCTACTGCCGGTCTAGGGAATTCTGGCGGCGGTCTGGTCTACTCCGCCCTGGTGCAGGACGAGCGCGGTGGCGTGGCCCTGGCTATCGGTTTGGAAGGTGATCTGCGCATCGACGGTCTTGATGAAGAAGTCGTGATCACTCTCCGGAAAAAGTTCGAACTTCGGCTGCCCGGTCAACTGCACGAAGAATTGCGATCCTTCGTGAGTGACGGTGAGAACGAGACTCGGCGCGAGCCGATACTGGCCGACATAGTTGTCGAAGATCTTGGGATCGATGCTGACCTGCTTGTGCTCCTTCAGAGGCTGCCACAAGGCGGCGTTGGGATTAAGAAGGTGCTGGCCGATGTCATCCACCCCGATCGTGGTGGAAGCGTTGGAGAGCAGGACGACGCCGCGGCCGGATTTAGGCTCGAAGGCGACGTAGGAGCGGAACCCACCGGTGCCTCCGTTGTGCCAGATGATCTCGTGTCCGTCGCGATTGAGGATGTGCCAGCCGAGGGCGATTTCTAAACCCGCCGTGCCGGTGGGACGCCGGACCGCGATCTGCGCGGCCATGGCCGCCGCGAGCGGGGATTTCACGTATCCAAGGTTAGCGGCGATGAAGGTCAGCATGTCACTGGCGGTAGAGCGCAATGCGCCGGCGCCGGCAAGAGTTGGCAAATCCCAATAGGGATAGGGCTTCATAGTGGCGTCGTGACCGACGGCGAAGCGCGACTTTTCGTCGGCGGTGAGGGCGATGCCGCTGCTCTTCATGCCGAGGGGTTCGAGAATGCGGGTGCGCACCAGCTTGTCGTAATCCATTCCGGCCCGGCGAGCGAGGGCGTGACCCAAGAGTCCAACGCCGAGGTTGGAATATTCATACTGCGAGCCGGGGTCGCGAGTGAGTTCGTAGCTGGAGAGAAATGCGTAGAGATCGTCGACAGAATAATCGGCGTAGGGGTTGGTGGGATCCTTGGGCTTGAGGTTCGACGGCAGTCGCGGCAGGCCGGATGATTGAGTCGCCAAATCTTCGAGCGTGATTTGTTTTCCGTTGCGCTGGGGGACCTTGACCGTGGGAGGCAAATACTTGGCGACGGGATCGGTAAGGGCGACCTCGCCTCGCTGGACCATATCGGCGAGGAGCAGAGAAGTGAAAACCTTGGTGACGGAGCCGATCTCGAAGACGGTGTTGGGATCGACTGGGCGGGAGTCGGCGGCGGTATCGAATTTGCCATACGAGACGAAGCGGCGGCCGTTGGCGTCGACGAGGCCAACGACGATCCCGACGCTTTGGTGGTCCTTGTCGATGCGATTGACAAGGAGATCGCGCACTTGCGCATCGGTGGGGAAGGCGGTGGAAGATTGCGCGGCAAGTGGGAGGACACCGAGCGTCAAGGCGCAGAGAAAGATAATGAGAGCGGTTTTCACTGGGACTCCTTGGGAGCGTTCGTCGCGAGGTTGGATCGCGGTACGAATTGGTGCATTTTGGTGCATTGAAGATACACCTATGAGGGCAGGGGCTGAAGTCCCTTGTTGGGCGGGCATTTTCGGCACGGCTGAAGCGTGGCCTGCTACAAAGGGTCGCTGCGTGGCGTAGGGTGCCGTCCGCTGAGGCGGACTCGGGGTCGCGCGTGTGCTTACCCCGGACGTACGTCCGGGGCTAACCCATTTCGTCGCTGCGCGACTGGGAGTGCCGCACGCATTCACTCCCACCCTCTCCTGCGGAGAAGGGTGGGCACCCACAGTAACTCTCACCCACACATTTCGAGACCGATGCTTAGCGTGTGGCGCGCTGGCGTTCGGCGGGGGTCATTTCTTTTAGCAGCGTGTCGCGATTTTTGGTGAGCCACTCACTGCCGGGATTTATCTCGAGCGCGGCGGACATCCACTTAAAGGCTTTTACCTTGTCTTGGGGGACGCATTCGCCGGTTGCGTACATGGAGCCGAGCTTGGAACGGGCGCGGACGTTGGGTTTTTTGGCGGCGCTGTTGAGAAGGAGCATGGCCTGCTCGCAGTCCTTGGGGACGCCACGGCCCTGCGCGTACATGTCGGCGAGGAGAACGGGCGCTTGCCCGTTGCCTTTACCGAGCGCTTTCCACAGCCACATGCGTCCCATTTCCGTGTCGCCGGCGGCGACGCCTTTTTGTAGTTCGAACGCTCCGCCGTTTAGAGACGCGTCTTCGGCTGGTGTGTCGGACGGCGCGGCTGCTGCCGCTGCGCTGGGCTTGGTGCTGCGCGCGGACGGAGTGGACGCTTCCTCCCTGGCTGACGGTTTGGGGGTGGGCTGCGCTGGAGGGGATGACTTAGCCACCTCCGTGGGGGTTTCGGCAGAAGTTTGAGAGGCGGTGGGCTGCTTGGCCGGCGGCGCCTGCGATTGGCCCACGTTCGCTGGAGGGCTGCTCGTGGCGGAAGAGCCGACTTGCGACGGCTGCGATCCGGAGGACGGAGGGATGTTGGACTCAGTAGGCTGGTTGGGCTGCTGCTTCTGCGCGGCAGACTGATTCGGCTCGGCGATCAAGTCGGGTTTGCCGTTCGTGCCGGAGGATGCGTCGGCGGCGTTGTCAGAATTGGAGGCAGACGGAGCGGGTGCGTTCGCAGTCTGTGGAAGAACTTCGACCTGACCCTGACCCTTCTTCTTGGGCAGCTTCAGGTGGAGAACGTCGATCGGATTGGTGGATTCGCCATTCTGGCTGGCGCGCCACTCGAGGAAACCAAGGACGCCGAGGACGGCGACGAGAAAGAGGAGAACGAAGGCACGGCCATAGGAGCGGCGCGGCTGATTGTCAAATAGGTAGCCAGAGGAGGTGGCGCCGAGACCAAGGAACGAAGGACCGGAAACTTCGGTGGTCGGCTCGGTGGCGGCGGACTCGTCGAAGTGGAGGAACGAATTCGATGACGAGGAGACGCGCGGCTCCGGTTCGGATTCTTCAATGGGTCGCGGAGAGGCTTCGATGTGGCGCGCGGTGCTGCCAGTGATGACGGGCGCGGTGAGGCCCAGGATCGAGCCGGCGCGCGGAGCTTCAGGGACAGGCTCGTGTGTTTCGTGCTCGACGGCAGAGTCTTCCGTGTGGCCTTCGTTCATGAGATCAGGAGCGCGGTCCATGTTGAACTCGTGGACACGGTGCTGGGAGAACATTGGTTCGTCACCGGGGTCGACGGGAGAGGGCGATGGCGGCGTGAAGCAGTCTCCGTGATAGACCGGGTCATTCTCTTTTGGGCGCAACGGCGCGGCGTAGCCGGAGTGAGTGCTCGAGGCAGTGGAACGTGGCAGGACGACGTGCGTGTTCAACATCTGCGCGGTGACGTCGGCCATGGCGGTGGTGGAGACGATGAATGGCCGGCGCGGCGAAGAGCCCGCGGTGTGGTCGACGGAGGTCGATTGCGGGGCTTCGGGCCGGGGAGCCTGAGATCGCTCGGCAGCCGCGGATCCTAGCGGGGTACCGCACATTCCGCAGAAGCGATTGACTTCAGGGTTATCAGACTTACATTGCGGACAAATCATCGTAACTCCATCGAATTAGAAGGCCAAAATGGGTGCGTTGAGCTGCTGGAATTTTAGATGGCTGCATGCAGTGCGGGGTGTTGGCCGGAGCAGCGGAAAAAATCGAAGGTAGATGCCCGGTCAGGCATGGCCAGAGGGCGAAAAGCCGCTTTTGCCACGATTTTTGATGAGCGGGCGCACGGATCGCAAGCGTACCGACGCTCACCGGACAGTTTGTTCCGCCTGCTCCATGACTTTTATCGTGGACAGGATTGATTCTACCGTGAGGTCCATACCGCGGGAGGTATTGATCATCATGTGATAGAGCCAGCGGCACGGCCAGTCCTTCTTGAAATAGCGCTTGATGAACTCGGAGCGTTCGCGGTCAATCGTGTCGACAAGGTCGGTAGCCTCCTTCTCGCTCATGCGGAGGGAGAGGCGCTGAATTTTAAAGTCGCGGGGAGCGTAGAGGAAGACGTGAAAGGCATCTTTCCGGTTGCGGAGAATGTAGGGAGCGCCGCGGCCGACGATGATGCAGCGGCCTTCTTCTGCGGCCTCGGCGATGATCTTGGTAGCCATTTCGACCATGCAATCGGCGTCAAAGACGCGCTCGTCGCTCATGGGGAGCATGCGTTCGTAGCTGCCGCGCCAGAAGACCTTGGCGAGACGGCGCAACGGTCGGTCGACACATTCATCACAGCCGGCGACAACGGAGGGATCGACGCAAGCCTCGGCGGCGATGCGCGAGGTTAGCTCCTGGTCGAGCAGTTTCCATCCGAAGTGATGAGCCAATTGTTCGGCGATGACGCTGCCGCCGGCGCCGTACTCGCGTTCGACCGTAATGATGTTGAACACGTCGCGATCTCCTTGCCGGGTGGAATCGCGCCACCCTGAATACTGTGATGCAAGAGCATAGGCAGGAAGGCGGGAAAGTGCAACGATGATTCAATTTGGCAGGGGAGCTGGGGCGTCCCGTGGGGTGTTATTGCGGCGCCGAAGCGCAATGGACGACAATGACGAATTGGTCTCCCTATGCTGCCTTTCAAGGTGGTTTATAGCGACAAGTACAGGTTCCCCATCGGGGAGCACGTGTTTCCGACACGAAAATACGAGCTGGTACAGAAAGAGCTGCTCGACGAAGGTGTAGCCGAAGCCCACGATTTCGTGGCACCTCAGCCGGCGACGGAATCGGACCTGCTGCTGGTGCATTCTCATTTCTACGTGGACAAGCTGATGGAAGGAACGCTTACCGCGCGGGAAGAGCTGCAGATGGAGATCCCCTACTCACACGAGGCGGTGGAGGGATTCCTTTGGCATGCGGGCGGGTCGATCCTGGCAGCGGAAGGCGCGCTTCGCGACGGGATAGGGATCAACCTCGGCGGTGGATTCCATCATGCATTTCCTGACCATGGCGAAGGGTTCTGCATGGTGCACGACGTCGCCATCGCGATTCGGAAGCTGCAAAAGGCAGGGAAGATTCGGCGGGCGATGACGGTGGATTGCGATGTTCACCAAGGCAATGGCACGGCCGCGATCTTTGCAAAGTCGGGCGGGGGCAACGGAGATCGGCTGCCGTCTGTGTCGGCGTCGACGATTGGAGTCCGCAGAGGTGGAACGATGATGGAAGACGCTGCGGAAGATGTGTTCACGATCTCGCTGCACCAGGAAAACAATTACCCGCTGACGAAGCCGCCTTCGTCGATTGATGTGAACTTGCCGGATGGAACTGGCGATGACGAATACCTGGCGTGGCTGGATAACGCATTGAGCTCGGGCCTTCGGCAATTCGAGCCGGAACTGATGTGCTACGTCGCCGGCGCGGATCCCTATAGAGAAGACCAACTGGGCGGCCTTAACCTGACGATGGAGGGGTTGAAACAGCGGGACGAACTGGTGTTCAAGGCAGCGCGGGCGCGCGGGATCCCAGTGATGGTGACGTTTGCGGGAGGATACGCCAAGCGGATTTACGACACGGTGCGGATTCACCGCAACACGATTTCGGCGGGAAAAGAGATATTTGCCGGAGCGGAAAAGCAGGGCTGAAGAAGGGGTTTGGGGTGGGTAGAGGGATTCGAACCCTCGACAGCCGGAGCCACAGTCCGGAGTTCTACCACTGAACTATACCCACCGCGAATTTTCAGTATAGCAAGTGGCGCGCGGGAGTGTCACACGACAAGCGTAGCGCGTGCGGATCAATAGAAATCGGAACAACTGAGGAAATATCCGCACTGAGGGCAGACAAGCTTGCAGTGATTTTCCATCATGCGCGCGGAGCAGTTCGGGCAAACCTGCATGGCGAGCGGGGGATTTTTGGAGGTCGTGGCTTCGTGTTTTTGTGGCGGAGTTGGTGGATTCGGGCTACGCATGTCGGTTCAACACACGAACAATAGCACGACACTCGCGCGACGAGGCGCCAAACGGACGTGCTAGGCATATGTCCTTTTTCCGATCGCGCTGCGGCTTAAATCGGATTGAGGTTGCACCATCGTGGGATAAAGCAGGAACATTTCTCTTGACGAGATACAAGTGACTTTGGTTATACTCTTTGGTCACAGGGTAAACCTTAGCCCTAGAAGTACAGCAAAAAATTGAACTTAGGTGCGAGCCCTTTGGTTCCCACCCTTTTTAGGAGAAACGAAAATGAAAAAGACGATGACCTTCCTTCTTGGTAGCCTGATGGT
>DASYAU010000047.1:0-9304 GCA_036501185.1 Candidatus Korobacter sp.
TGAATTGAGGTCGCACACATTCTTCGTACAGAGAAATTGCTGACTCAACCGCGGTCGCTATACGCCTCAGCTATTGCGGATAGCGCAATGCGATTATCGAGGATGATCATCGCTTCAAGAGGCTGATCGGTACCGACATCCTTTTCTCGGTAGTGACAGTTCGAACTCGATTGCTTCCGATATACCTCGTTGCCGTGATCTGGCCGAACGCCGTCGACTGAACGTTGCCGCTCGGCTGACTGAAGCTCGGGTGGTTGAAGATGTCGAAGGCATCGACTCTCAGTGTGAAAGCTAAGTGTTCCTTGACCAGGGGAGTCTCCTTCTCAGCCGAGAAGTCGAAATCTGCAAAGCCAGGTCCCGTTGCGTAATTACGTTGGGCGTTGCCCAGCCCGACGTAATTAAGGGTCGACGACACGGCAGAGGTCGCAGAGGCCTGCGTCGCGACGATCTGCAAAGTGCAAGACGGCGTGTAGTTCGTGATGTCGCACACGTTGCCGCCATAGTTCTCGCCGCCAGGATTCTGCAGGTACTGGATCGGGGACGATCCCGCTATCTGTACCTTTCGCCGCTGAATCTTGCCAACAAGATTCGGTCGAATGAGCCCCGATTCGCCGTTGTATCCGTCGCTCGACGCCACGATATTTAGCGGGTTGCCGGTCTGATACTGCATGATGCCATTCAGCCGGTAGCCCTCGACAAAGCGATTGCCCTTGAACGGCAGGTTATAGATCACCGTGCCCGCAAAGTGATGACGCACGTCGAAGTCAGACAGCCCGTAGTTCATTGAAGGATTCGTGCTGTCCGGAAGCACCCCGCCGCCCTGCGACCCGAGCGAGTTGATGTCCATCGACTTCGACCACGAGTAGTTCGTATTGAACTCCACACCGCGCGCGAAAGTCTTGTTCAGTGACACCCACATCGCGTTGTAGTTCGAATAGCCGATGCTGTTGATCTCCGTCATATTCGAAGCAATCGACACACCCGGAGCAATCGGGCTTGTCGCAGCCAGCTTGTTATAGGGCCGCGCGCTTCCCGGAACGCCCGTCGCCTGGTTCGGGTTTGTCACGATTAACAAGTGATGCCCCGTCGATCCGTAGTATCCGATCGTGCCGACCAGGCCCCATGGCATCGCCTGTTGGATATTCAGATTGAAGTCTTCGATGTATGCATTATGGTAGTTCGGATTCACATATCCCAGCGCAAATCCCGAAGACCCCTGCGCCGCAGCATAGATGTTCGAAAGAGGTTGCGGGTTCGAGCTGTTGCTGTATGACACTGTACTCGTGAACGGCGGATTCCCCGTCAGAATGGTCCCCGGTCTGGCTACCGGCTGATCGACAAGGTATCCATACGCTCCGCGTACGACCGTCTTCTGTTTGTTGAAGAGGTCATACGAAAAGCCGACCCGCGGCTCCAGGTTATAGTTCTGCTTGTAGGCGCCGTCGGCCGGAATTCCATTCGTGCCCACGCGCACCAGGGTTGAACTAGCCGGCTGGAAGATTGAAAGACGGTTCTCGCCTTCCACCGGCGTTCCATTCCACTCGAAGCGAACGCCGTACTCCAACATCAGGTTCGGCAGCATCTTGTAGTTATCCTGGATGAATCCTGCCGTCGAATCTGCATAGATGCGGTAGTCGATGGTATTCGGCTGAATGGTGAACGTTGGCGTTTCATTCAACGCCAGTTGCGCCAGCGTCATGCTCATGCTGCCGATATTGGCGGCGAAGCTATACAGGAGATAGCGACGGAACTCACCACCCCACATGATCTGGTGATTGCCTTTCAGCATCGTCACCGTGTCAGCCAACACACCCGTCGTCGTGTCGCGGCCCTGCGGGAAGCCCGAAGGCCCGCCGAATGTAAGGCTGTAATCGGTGATTGTAGTTTGCGGAATTCCGACCGGACCGCTGAGCCCATCGCCCAGGCCGATGCTGCTGGGATCGAGCAGGTTCGCCGGGTTGAACGCGATCGCGATCCGGTTGAAGCCCAGACGCGCTTCGTTCGTGATCGTTGGCGAAAAGATATGTACATACTGCAGTGTGCCGATCTGGCGGTGCGCTGCGCGATGGTCGCCCCAGTTGGGGATCGTGTCACCCTGCAGAGCAGGCTCCGTACGCACGTCCTTTTGAAAAGCGTAGAACGCGTGCAATGAGTCATTGCCGCCCAACTTCTGCAAGACATCGCCCGTGTACTGGTCGATCTGTACCGGTCCCGGCGTGAACGAAACATAGGTGGTGCCGCTGTTCGGCAGCGGAACCAGGTTGATGAGGTTGGCGCCGACTGAACCGGACGTAAAGCCCGCAGCCGAGCGCTGCGCTGCCGACGGCACCGTGCTGTTCTGCAGGATTCCCTGGTGCTGTCTCAGTGCTTCATAGCTGAAGAAGAACCATGTGTGGTCGCGCCACACGGGTCCGCCCACGTTGCCGCCGTAGTTGTTGCGCTTGAGTGGCGCCTTCGCTCCCGTGCCGAAGAGCAGTGCAGCGCCCGTCGCCGGGTTGAAGCCGCGGTTAAAGTAGTTGCGCGCGTCCAGCGCCTCATTGCGGAAGTAATCGAACACCTCGCCGTGGAACTGATTCGTACCCGACTTGGTCGCCACCGTAACAATCGATCCATCGCTGCGCCCGTACTCCGCGCTGAAGGTCTGATTGTTGACTTTAAACTCGCTCGTCGTGACGATCGACGGCTGGAACGTAATTTGGTTCTGGCTGATGTCGTTAAGATTGATGCCGTTGATCTGGAAGTTCACCGAGTCTTCGCGGTTGCCCGCCGTGATGAACGAGTTGGCGCCCAGGCCGCGGCTCGTCGCCGTTAGGCTGCCGTTCGTCGGCGCAACCACGCCTCCCGGTGTCAGCACTGTCAGATCCAGGAAGTGCCGTCCGTTCAGCGGAAGCTCCTCCACCTGTCGCGTGTCGATAACCTGTCCGACAGTGATGGTGCTGGTTTCGATCTGGTTGGCCGCCTGGCCCTCCACCTGCACCGTCACACCGGCGGAAGCCACAGACAGCTTGAGATTCAGTGCCACTTTGCTGTCGACGTTCAGTGTTACCTTCGGCACCGTATCCGTCCCGAAGCCCGTGGCCGTAACCTTAACCGAGTAATCGCCGGGTTGCAGCGCCGGCACTGCATAAAGCCCCGCTCCATCCGTGTTGACGTCGCGGTCGGTTCCGGTTGCTAGCGAATGAACCGTCACATGTGCGCCCGGAACGGCCGCTCCGGTGGGATCGGTGACGACTCCGGAAAGAGATGCTGTGGACTGGCCAAACGCCGCGACGGCCGTCGCGGACAAAAGTGCAACGATGATTCTGTACTTCATGGAGCCTCCGAAATTTTTGTGCAGAGATGCTCACGTCCATAGTGATATCCAGACAGCGAGCCTATGAAGATGAATCGGTTATGTGAACTATAAAACAATTTCCCGCTAACTCGACACGGATTATTGTCAATCCGTCACAAAGCCGAACAGCGCAATGCACCGTTGGCCCAATGCGCGAAAACACTGAATTTTCAAGGGGATTTGGGTCTAAGCAGACTCATCGGCCCGCTCGCGGAGCAAGCGGGTTACACCGCAGTGACAATGCGATGACAATATCATTGCCGCTCTCGAAATTTATTGGAGCACCGGGCCGGGATTGAACCGGCGAATACTGGTTTTGCAGACCAGCGCGTTAGCCACTTCGCCACCGGTGCTCACTGCGTGCCCGCCATCATCACAAGCACGCTTCGTTGTCGCAGCCACACTCACGGATGCATCCGCAGGTCGCCGCGCACTCCTTTTACTTCGGCTGCGCTGCCGTGCGCAGGTAGGGCTTCACTGTCTTGTATCCCGGAAACAGCTTGTCTGCATCCTCGTTGCTCACAGCGCCGCCGATGATGATGTCGTCGCCCTGTTTCCAGTTCGCCGGCGTTGAGACCTTGTGCTTCGCGGTCAACTGCATGGAGTCCAGCACGCGCAGAATCTCGTCGAAGTTGCGGCCCGTCGACATCGGATATGCAATCTGCAGCTTGATGCGCTTATCCGGTCCGATCACGAACACCGTGCGCACCGGAGCGTTATCTGCCGGCGTGCGCCCTTGTGAGCTGTTACCGGCCTCGGCAGGCAGCATGTCATACAGCTTCGCCACCTTCAGTTCGGTGTCGCCAATCACGGGATACTTCACGGCGTGACCGGTCACATCCTCGATGTCCTTTGACCAGCTCTTATGCGACTCGACGGGATCAACCGAAAGGCCGATCACCTTCGCGCCGCGCGCCGCAAATTGGCTCTCCAGACCCGCAACCGCGCCCAGCTCCGTGGTGCAGACCGGTGTGAAGTCCTTGGGATGAGAGAAGAGAACCGCCCAGTTGTCGCCGATCCACTCATGAAAATGAATCGGACCCTGTGTCGTCTCAGCCGTGAAGTCAGGAGCTACATCATTGATACGAAGAGACATCGTCTATACCTGCCTTGTCTTTTGTTTTGAAAGCCTCTGCGGTTTCGAAATCAACTAAAAACCCACCCGGGTGATTGGCCCTTGGTGGGTTCGGAGGGGATCGAATTTTCTGGCTTGTTACCGCCTCGATTCGCTCATCCGCTCACCCGGTTCGGGCCACAGCAACAGCAGCAGCAACCACAGCAGCAGTCGCAGCAGCAGTCGCAGCAGCAATTCGCAATGGTGGAACGGAGCATTCGGTAGCGTGTCCTGAAACTCTTACCGCCGCTGGCGCCATGCGCCAGCATGGAAGCAGTTGGCCCCACTTGCGGCTGAATCCAAGGTACGTCCGCCCCTTTGCCGTGTCAACTTTCGCCGCTATCCCCGGCTAGACTGAACTGCATGACACGGCCGCTCGACTACTCCGTTCTCGACGTATTCGCCGAGCGTCCGCTCGAAGGCAATCCACTCGCCGTCTTTCACGATGGCCGCGGTCTCTCCGACGCGCGGATGCAGGCGATCGCACGCGAATTGAATCTCTCTGAGACCACCTTTGTTCTTCCCTCCGGCAACCCCGAACGCGACCGCACAGATGGCGTGCGCGTGCGCATCTTCACTACCCAGGAAGAGCTGCCCTTCGCCGGACATCCCACACTCGGAACCGCAAGCTGGCTCTATCTCAATCATCCGCCGCTCGCGGATGCAACCGAGCTCACGCTGCTGCTCAATGTGGGTCCAATCAAAGTCCGCATCGCGCCGCCCGAGGATTCAGAACAAGGCATCTACGCAACCATGCAGCAGAACGACGCTGTCTTCGGCGACCTGCATGACCCCTCCGAGGTCGCGCGCGTTCTCGGTCTTGACGAACCAGATCTGCTCGAAGGCGCGCGCCCGCAGACGGTCTCCACCGGCAATCCGTTCTGTGTCGTTGCGCTGAAGCTCGATGCGCTCCGGCGGCTCGCCATTCCACCGCGCGAATCCTCTGCATGGCTCGCTCAAAAGAAAACGCGATGGTTCTATTGCGTCGCTCCTTCTGGCGACGCTGCATCACCTGCAAACATCAAGAGCTGGCGCGCTCGCATGCAGTTCTATGGCGGCGAAGATCCGGCAACCGGCTCTGCCGCGGGTTGCGCCATTGCCTGGCTGGTGCAACATGGCCTGGCGCCATCCGGCGAAGAAGTCACGCTGAATCAGGGTCTTGAAATCGGGCGTCCAAGCCGTCTTATCGTCCGCGCTGTCCGACAGGGAGCGGGCGTTGGTTCCATTACGGTATCGGGCCGCACCATCCCTGTAGCACGGGGTGCTTTTTTCCTGCCCGTTTAACGAAGATTTACACAGGACAGAAGCAAACAAACATCAACATTGACGGGCACTCCACATTCATCAGTGGATGCGCGACACTGAATTGGTTGGGTTTTCGCCAGAATTTCGCGGTTGCTGCGCGAGGTTCACCTCCGTATGCTCAGCAAATCGTCATTGGGCGCTGCTCGAGGACGAACAGTTTTTCGCCTGATTTTTCGGACAATTTTGTGCTAAACCCGGAGAGCGGATCCGTCCGCCTCAAGCCTTGTCGCGGCCTCGAACATGACCGCGAACCGCAGCACCGGGTTAGGTTCTTCGCCTCTCTCACGAGGTTCTGAACCCGTAGTTTCCACGTGGGCTTATGCGCGCGTAGGATTGCTGCGGCCACGCAACGGCAGGGTTTGTTCCCATAACCGGGAGCACGGACAGAAACGCACCAGCATGGAGCCGCTAACCAACGGCAAAGAAAAGAGATCGACGATGCGCCCTAGAAAGACAATTGTTTGCGTGGAAGATAATGAACAGATTTTGTCGGTGCGGAAGTTTTTACTGGAGACACGAGGATATCGGGTGTTGGCGATGGGTTCGGGGCCGGAGGCGCTGGATTACCTGCGCGGCGCCATTCCCGGTTCGGTGGACCTCCTGCTCGCGGATGTGAT
Organism: Candidatus Korobacter sp.; assembly: GCA_036501185.1. Taxonomy (GTDB): domain Bacteria; phylum Acidobacteriota; class Terriglobia; order Terriglobales; family Acidobacteriaceae; genus Korobacter. Next base: position 6,371 of record DASYAU010000047.1, read on the forward strand.
CATGCCGCAAATGGATGGAAATGAACTAGTTAGAAGGGCGAAGTATTTGCATCCGGGGCTGCCTACGCTGCTGGTTTCAGGGACGGTTTCCAATTACGACCGCGCCGCTGCGGCGGACGCATTTCTTCCCAAGGGCGCCTGCTCGCCGGCTGAAATGCTGGACCGCATCCGCATCCTGGTCGCCCGTAAGCGCGGCCCTAAGAAGCAGATACCGGTTCCTCCAGTGGAAGCACAGCCTGCGGTTGCAATCGCCAGCTGAGCTGGATTCGTAGAATTAAGGGAGGCGGGATGGCCTGAGTCTCGCCTCTTTTTTTCGTGTCCTGCATGTTAAATTTTGAGCGGTTTTAAGCCGTTTTGAGTGCGTTTTAAGCGTGTTTTGGTGCGTGATTTTTGGGGCTTTTTCGCGCCTCAGGCTTCCACCAGGCCGTAGCGGCGCTGCCACTGCCGTTTCAGCCGACTCCAGACGGCCTCGCGCTCTTCGCGGGAGATGGCCGGGTCTGGAGACTGTACGAAGCGTGCAGCCTCGCTTTTTGCCAGTTCCAGCAGGTCGCGGTCGCGCGCGAGGTTGGCGACGCGGAACTCCGGCAGCCCGGCCTGGCGCGTGCCGAAGAACTCACCGGGACCGCGCTGGGCGAGATCGATCTCCGCGAGCGCGAATCCGTCCTGGGTCTGGACCATGGCATCGAGCCGGAGTTCGGCTTCGGGGGAGATCTTCTTTCCGGTCAGCAGCACGCAATAGCTCTTGGCGACGCCGCGGCCGACGCGCCCGCGGAGCTGATGGAGCTGCGCGAGGCCGAAGCGGTCTGCATGTTCAACAACCATTACCGTGGAATTTGGCACATCGACGCCGACTTCGATGACCGTCGTTGAGATCAGCACGTCGATTTCGCCGCGCTGGAAGCGCGCCATGGTGACGTCTTTGTCGTCTGGCAGCATGCGGCCGTGGAGGAGACCGAGCTTGAGGCCGTGGAGCGCGCCGGCGCTGAGCTCGTCGAACATCTCAGAGGCGGAGCGGAGTTTGGGGCGGTGTGGGGCGCGTTTGGGTGCGGCTTCGGCGGCAGGAGAAAGTGACGCCTGCCTGGAGAGTTCTCGCGCGCGTGCCACCCCCGCGAACGAAGAACGTTCGCCGGGGACCCCGGACGCGCGCGATACCCCACCCTTCGCGCGCGCGGAGGAGTTGCGAGGTTGAGCGTTGTCGGGCGCGAAGGATGGGCCACCCAGAGTTGTGGCTGGCTGGCGCGATACCCACGTCTCAGAATCGAGACGTGGGGCGCCCGGCCTAGAAAGCTTGCGAGGTTGAGCGTTGTCGGGCGCGAAGGATGGGCCCCCCGGATCAGTGGCCGAGCTGGCGTCGTTGGCGAAGTCGAGTTCCGGCTGGTCGTCGCGCTCGCCTTCGATGATGGGATAGACGATGTAGGCCTGGCGGCCGGCGGCGACCTGCTTGCGCACGAAGTCCCACACTTCATCTGCGCGTTCTTCCGGCATGCGGCGCGTGACGATCGGTGTGCGGCCGGGCGGAAGCTCGTCGAGCACACTGGCTTCGAGATCGCCGTAGATGGTGAGCGCGAGCGTGCGCGGGATCGGTGTCGCGGTCATCACGAGGACGTCGGGCTCAGTGGCCTCGCCGCTCGCGCCGGGCTTACGCATCAGCTTGAAGCGCTGTTGCACGCCGAAGCGATGCTGCTCGTCGACGATGACCAGGCCGAGATTGTCGAAGTCGACCTTTTCTTCGACGAGCGCGTGCGTTCCAATGGCGAGATCGGTTTCGCCGCGAAAGATGCGGCCGCGCGCATCGCGCTTCATGCGATCGTCGAGCGAGCCGGTCAGCAGAGTTATGCGATAAGCCCGCTGCCTGCTGGGCGAAAGGGCGTCGCGCAGCAGCTTGCGCGCCGAGAGATAGTGTTGCGTCGCGAGGATTTCCGTCGGTGCCATCATGGCCACCTGGTAGCCGTTTTCGATGGCGACCAGCGCGGCTTCGAGCGCGACGATCGTCTTGCCGGAACCGACATCGCCCTGCAGCAGGCGGCGCATAGGCCGAGGCGCGCGCATGTCTGCGACGATCTCGCCGAGCACGCGCTTCTGCGCGTTGGTGGGTTTGAACGGAAGCACCTGCTTCAGCGCGGCGCGAACCTGATCGTTGGTGACAAAGGCCGTGCCCTCGCGCTCGCGCAGGCGGCGGCGTTTGAGTTCCAGTCCGAGCTCGAGGTAGAAGAGTTCTTCGAAGATGAGCCGGCGATGCGCAGGCGTGCGTGCGCACATCAGCTCGGTCATCGATGTCCCGGCGGCGGGGAAGTGAATCGCCTCTAATGCTTCCATGCGCGAAGGCAAGCCGAGGCGTTCGCACAGCGCAGTGGGCAGCGTCTCTTCAGCTCGAGCTTCGCTAGTGTCCGATTCCATAGCTCCGCTGTTTTTTAAATCCTTGAAGACGGTCCACATGACGCGGCGCAGCCAGCGCGAGGTGAGCTTGGCTCCCCAGGGAGTTGTGCCGCCGAGCGACGGATAGACGGGAACGATGCGGCCCATTTCGAGCGTGGTGAATTCGGCGTCCTCTCCAGTTGCGGTTGCGTCGGGCAGAATTTCGAAGGTGGGCTGCACCATTTTGAATTTGGTCGAGCCGGGCGGAGCGTTTAGGGCGTTGCCGCTGCGGGAGCCTTCGAGTTTGCCGTAGAGGGCGATGCGCTGTCCGGCGCGGAAGCGGTCTTTGAGGTAAGCACCGTGGAACCAGAGGCATTTGATGGTTTCGAAGATGGGCGGCGGTTTGAGGAGGCCGGCGAGAGAGGCGTCAGGGGAGTTCGTGGTGGGGTTCACGGTTGAAAAGGTGGACGCGGCGTTCGTTAGCCGTGCATCGTCGGGGTTCTTCGACTCCCCTTCGGCTCGCTTCGCTCGCTCAGGGTCGCTCAGAATGACAGCCTTTTTCTCCGCTTCGTTGAGGAC
>DASYAU010000048.1:0-83602 GCA_036501185.1 Candidatus Korobacter sp.
GGTCTCGTCCTCATCGTCCATGTCTTCTTCTTCGGGTTCCGAGGCGGAGACCTCTTCGTCCTCTTCTTCGTCCTCGAAGTCCTCGTCGAGTGACTCGTCGAACGCGTTGCTATCGCCGAACTCATCCATCTCGTCATCACGTCCGTACAAAGTATCGTCGTAGAAACTCATCGCTCCTCCTGCTAGCTCCACCAGGAACCGTTAGTTGAGAATGCCTTGGCCCACATGCACCACCACGCCCACTGCCTGCGCAACGCGAACGATTGCAAATTCGTCGCTCCACTCATTCGCGACGAGCGCGGATTATAGCAAATCATCCGCGCATAACGTGTGACACACACTCACTCGCCCTGCATCAAGGTTAGCGACTCTATCTGAAATCCCGCGAAGTGGCAACACACCGCGCGAGCTACTCACCATTGCAAATTTCACAATGGAAAACACGCCTCGAACGCCTTCTTCGTCTACCTGTAAGTTATTGATAACAAGATCGATGCAGGCCATCACCCCCAGCACCGCGTACTCTGCCCGAAGGCCGTCTTTCGTTAGCCCACCGCTATTGCGCTGGGGAAAAGCATCAATGACGTGCGTGCCCGGAGGGCATCTTTCCTTCGGCGCCGCACATTCACGCAGCGTGCCCACGCGCATCGGTCAACTCACTTCGACACGCCACGAACTATCTTTTCCTGAAACCTGACACCTGAAACCTAATTCCCTAAAACCCGACGCTACCGCCGAATCACCAGCACATCTCCTGGCCGCAGCTTCGCTTCCACCTTCGGATTCTCTTTCTTCAACGCCGCCACCGTGACCTTGTACTGGTTCGCGATGCTCGTCAGTGTCTCGCCGCGCTTCACCGTGTGATGTACAACCTTCGCGTTCGTGGTCGCCTTCTTCGACGAACTCTTCTCACTCAACTCCGGCGCCGACTTCGATGGTTTCGAAGAATGCGAACTCTTTCGCGTGCTCGCTTCTTCCGCTTCTCCTGTCGGCTTATAAATGTGCAGCACTCGCCCCGCCGTCAGCTTATTGCTCGACAGGTGGTTCCACTTGCGCACCTTTTCCGCGGGAACGCTGAAATCGTCCGCCACCGACTCAACTGTATCGCCCTTGCGAACCTTGTATGCCGTCGCATGCTTCGAGTATCCGCCACTGCTCGCGGTCTCCTCGCTCGCCGCTTCTTTTCCACGCGAAGTCGCCACCGGGATAATCAGCTTCGCGTCAGCTTTCATTTCCTCGTCGTGCAGATCGTTCGCCTCTGAAATCGCGTGTGCGCTCACGTGATACTTACGCGCAATCGACGCCAGCGTATCTCCCGGCTGCACCCGATGGAACCGCCACAACACGCGCTTCTCCAGCGGAATCGACGCAATCTGCTGCTCGAATTTGTCCTTCGTTCCAATTGGAAGGTGCAGCGTGAACGCCTCGTCTTTCGGCGTGGTCATCCGCAACAAGCTCGGGTTCAGCGCCTGCAACTGATCCACCGAGCTGTCCACGCACTCCGCTACCAGCCGCAAATCCACCGGATAATCAATCGTCACCGAATCGCTCGACGCCGGTGCTTCCATCTCCACATCCGTGAGCCCGTACTGTGCCGGGTTCTTCGACATGATGGTGATCGCCAAAATAATTGGAACGTAATTCCGCGTCTCCTTCGGCAGCACGTTGCGCTTGTACAACTCCCAGAAGTCGGCGTACCCCGTCCGCTCCACCGCTTTCTGTACCGTCCCCGGGCCGCTGTTGTATGCGGCCATCGCCAGGTACCAGTCGCCAAACTGGTTGTACAAATCTTTCAGGTGATGCGCCGCCGCCCGCGTCGATTTCTCCGGGTCCTGCCGCTCATCCACCCACCAATTGCGTTGCAGTCCGTATCCCGACGCTCGGCTCGCCATGAACTGCCACATCCCGCGCGCCCCCGCCCGCGACAGCGCCAGCGAGTGGAACCCCGATTCCGCCTGCGCGAGATAAATCAAGTCCTGCGGCACGCCTTCTTCTTTCAGTACCCGCAGAATCATGTCGCGATACCGCCCCGAGTGCTCCATTCCGTTCACCAGCGCCCCGCGTCCGCGCGATGAGAAATAGGAAATGTAGCTGGCAATCTGATCGTTCATCACCAGCGGCAAATCCGAATGTGTCTGCCGGATCTCCGCCGCTGCCTGCGCCTTGATGTTCGGATCCACCGGGAAAGTGACTTCGTTGGCTTCATCGATCGGCGCCGGTTCCGACTGCTGCTCCGTGAACCCGTCCCCCTCTTTCAGCGCCTGCATCTCCAACTCGTGGACCGACTCCACGATCTTGTCGAACTCGTTTTCCAGCCGCTCGTCCGAATGCACATCGAGGTTGGACGACAACATCGTCGTGAACGCGTGATCGAAATTTTCCTTGGCTGCCTCGAGATGCCCGGCCTTGTAGTTCGCCTGCCCCGCGTCGTATTGCCGCTCCGCGTCGGCAATCAGCGACGCCACCGGGTCCTGCTGCTCTTGCGTCGTTTCCGGAGCCTGCAGCACCGCCGCCGCTTCGGCCGGCGCCTGCGGTTGCGGGCTTGCCAAAGTAGGCGCCATCGCCTGCGGAGGCGGTGTCGCTTTCGCCGCCTTCGGATTGTCGCTCTCGCAAGCCGTACAAATCAGCACCGCCCCCAACAAAGGCAGCGACCATACTCTAAGAATTCTCAATGTCCCCCTTCGGGTGCCCCAGGTTTGACCGTTTTCCAAACCTGGGAATTTTCTCTCGCGCCAGCCGACATTGCTCTCTTCCTCACACCACTCTCTCTTGTTATCCAGAGGAGCGCAGCGACGAAGGACCTGCTGTTTCCGATCCCTCCCCCAAATCCTACTGTCCTCTTTCTACGAAGGTCAACGGACCGAAAGCCTTAAGCCCCCAACAAAAAAGGCGCCCCCAACAGGAGGCGCCTCCTAATCACTAACCACTAATCACTGTATTCCTACCAACTCACCCGCAACGCAAACTGGAACTGCCGCGGATCATCCGCCGAAGTCGGTGTTCCCGCCTGGTTCCAGATAGGGTTCACGTCGCTTACGTTGAACTTATTCGCTAAGTTGAACACGTCCATGATCCCCTCCAGCCGGATCCGTTCCGTCAACTGGAAGCTCCGCGACACCCGCAGGTCATTGAACACGTTGTAAGGTTTCGTGCCCACGTTGCGTCCAATGTTGCCGTTCAGGTTCGGAACCACGCCGTTCGTCAGGAACACATCGAGATAGCAAGTTGGAATCAAGTAGCCCGTCGGCGAGAACTTCGAAGGTGCTGCCACATCGCCGCACGGATCGGTCTGCCCCGCGCTCGCTGCCATCGGACGATCGGTTGTCGACCCGAAATCGAAGTTCTGGTCGAAGCCCGAAATAATGTTGAACGGACGCCCCGACGCGATCTCGATAATCGGCGCGAACACCCAATTGCTGTACAGCATGCCTGCGCCGCCCTTGTGTTCGCCGGTGTTATACACGCCGCTGAACACAAACCGGTGCCGCTCGTCGAACAGCGAGTTCGAACGTTCCGCCGCCGGATTGTTGTTGTCCTGCGGCGACAACGGCGACTGCAAGTCTGTCGAATCGTCAATCGCGTGCGACCACGTGTACGACGCCAAAAATTGGTAGTTCTGCGAGAACCGCTTCTCCAAATTTACCGTCAGCCCGTGATACACCGAGCTGCCATTCGAGAAGTTCGCCGGAATATCAGAGAAGGGAATCGTTCCGTATCCGCCCAGCCCGTAGCTCTGCAGCACGCTGTTGATGAATGGTTGCGCTCCTGCCGGCAAGTACGGAGACAACGTCGGGTTGAATCCCGACGGACGGAAGAAGCTCACCACCGCCGCCGGAACATACGGCCCCGCCGGTCCCACGCCCGCCGCGTTCACATCCAGCGGACCACCCAACTCCTCCGCCGCCGTGATGCAAGCCACTGCATTGGTCGGAGGACACCCGCCGGGCACCTGGCTCGAGATGTAGTTGAACAAATTCTTCGTCGCCAGGTCGCCACGCGCCGCATTGATGTTGATCGGCCTGTTTAGGTGGTGTCCGCCGTTGAAGTTGTACTGCACGCTCAAGTCGTACCCGTGCCCGAAGTCGTGCTCGATCGTGAAGTTCGCTTGCTCCGAGTACGCGTAAACGAAGTTCTTCGCCGTCGGATACCCGAACGGCAGCATCGCCAACGGTACCGGTCCGCCTCCCGGACCGCCCGTCATGAAGTTCTGGTTCACCCACACCGAGTTCGTCCCCGGCGTCGGATTGAACCGCTGCTGGTTCGGCAGATAAGTAAACGAAGGTGGCAAACAGGCCAGGTTCCCCTGGAACGCGTTCGTCGCCGTCAGTGTGCCAATCGGGTCTGCCAGGTTGCAGGCCGAAGGCGCCCCGCCAAACAGCACGATCTGCGCATCCTTCGTCGCGTCCGCTACGTTCGAGTCAAACGCCAACGCCAACAGCGGATGGTCATAGAAAATGCCGTACGATCCGCGGATCGCCGTCTTGCCATCGCCCTTCGGGTCCCATGCAAATCCAATGCGCGGAGCCACGTTGTTGAAGTCCCTCGGAATGCCCTGCGTAATCCCGAACGAATTCTGCGCCGAAGCCGCCAGCGGCGTTGCCGCCGCAAACGTCGGCGTGAACTCCACGTCATAGCGCACGCCATAGTTCAGCGTCAGCTTCGGAGTCACGCGCCAGCTGTCTTGCAAAAACACACCCACCGGCAGGTTCGTGAACGCATCGTGGTCCGATCCCACGCCCTGCACCAGGTCCTGCGGAATCCCCAGCCCATAGGCCTGCACCGGGTTCAGCGCGGGCGCTCCCGGCACCACTGTCACCGAGCCGAAGTCATACAGGCCGCCGAAGTTCACGCTGAAATCTGCGCGCAGTGGCAGGAAGTTGACGTCCGCTCCGAACTTCACCGTGTGCTTACCTGCCGTCCACGTGAAGTTGTCGAGCCCCTCATATCGCTGTTCCGTACGTCTTACGAACGAGAACGGTTCGCGTCCGAAGAACGCGTACCCGGGGATGTTGATTGCCACATCGCTTCCGCCGGGAGCCTCGCTCGCGTAGTTGTACAGCAGTCCGCGCCGCGCGTACTGGAAGCGGAATTCGTTGATCTTGTTGTTGCCCAGCGTCCACGTATCCTGCGCCGTGATGTTGAAGTCGCGATACGTCTGATCCGACGTTCTCGACCACGCATTCTGTCCAAAGTTCTGCGGCCCCTGCGCGTTTACCTGGATGCCCGTCACCGTGCTCGGGCTCACCCCCACGCGCAGCGATAACTGGTTGTTGGCCGATACCTGCTGGTCCAGTCGCGCCGACCACAAACTCGTCCCTTCGAAGATCGGGAAATTTCCTACCAGCGAATTCATCGCCACATACGAAGCCGGCAGCGTGTTCGCCACCCCGCTCACGATCGGCGTGAACATGTACGGCGTCGGCAACTCGCCCAGGTTGTACAGCGGATTCTTGCCGGTCAGCGCCGTTACCGAGGTGCTGCCCGCCAGCAATCCATATTGCACCGCCTGCTGGATGAACGATCCGTTCCCCGTTGCCACCGCTCCGTTAATGAACCCAATCTGCTGCGGCGTCAGCGGCAGCGCAATCGGCACCCCGAATGGCGTGAAATCGAAGTTCTGGAAGCCGAAATTATCCGCGCCAATGCTGCTATATCCGCTCTCATGCCGCCGGGTCGTTTCGTACGACAGGAAGTAGAACGTCTTGTCTTTCTTGATCGCGCCGCCCGCCGTAAATCCCGCCTGCACCCGTGTGTACGCCGGGTTCGCAATCGTCGAGAACGGGTTCACCGCCTGGATATCGCGGTTCCGCAGATACCCAAACACATCGCCGTGAAAATCGTTCGACCCCGACTTCGTCACGATGTTGATCACGCCGCCGGCCGCCTGCCCGTATTCAGCGTTGTAGCCATTTGTCTGGAGTTGGAACTCCTGCACCGCGTCCTGCGACACCGTCGACCGCACGCCGTTCACGGAATTATCCACGGCATTCGCGCCGTCCACCGTCACCAGGTTGCTGCGTGCACGCTGCCCGCTCACGTTGATCCCCGACGTCGGCGCCGCGCCAATCGACGGCGCATCATCGCGCGTCAGCTGCGAGTTCGTCAGCGCAAAATTGATGTAATTGCGTCCATTGATCGGCAGGTTGTCGATCTGCACCTGGTCAACCGTGCTCGCCGAGCCCGTGCGCTGCGTCTCTACCATCTGCGCCTCGGAGCTCACGTTGACCGTCTCATTCACCGCCGCCACCTGCACTTCGACGGGCAGGTTTGCCACCTGTCCCACCGTCAGCCGCAGGTTCGGGACCTCGATCTTCGCAAACCCCGCCGCGCTCACCGTGATCTTGTACACACCCGGCGGAACCGCCTGGAAAATGTACTCACCTTCGCGCCCGGGAGCGCCCGTGCGCTCGAAATTCTGCGCCTCGTTCCGCGCCGTGACGGTCGCGCCATTAATCACGCCACCCCTCGCGTCCTTCACCGTAACCTGCAGCTCCGCCGACGAGCCTTGCGCCCACCCGCAAACCGCCGCCACACACACCAACGCCGCCAATGCCGCAATTCTTACAAACCCGCGCATAGTTGTCCTCTTGTTCTACCGTTTCAGCATTTCGGTTTTTCCCACATCACATCGAGCAGTCCCACGGCCGTGCGCCGCTTTTCACTGAACTGAATGGCTGCTCATTTTTTATGCTGATCGCGGTATTGAACATCACCAACAGCTACTTAGGCAAGCAATAACACGCCTTAACCGGTTTATGACTCAGTGCCCCAGGGTTTGGCTGTTTCCCAAACCTGGGGATTTCCGCATCGGGTGCCCCGTCCTTATCGCAAAGCGATAGGGCGGGGATTTTCGGAGGAGTTACAATAGCGATCCCACCACCCCACGCCCGTTAGGACACTTTTCCTTAGCCCAGGACCGCAGGTCCTGGGAAAGCCCTCGTTAAGCGACCAGGCCCGGAGGGCACTTTTCCTTCTGCTCTCGCCGATCATTGATGACGCGCTGATGACGCGTTATGATCTCCGCCGAATTCGAATGGACATTCACCACGACGCGCAAATCGAGGACTGGATCTTTCCAGACTCCCCGCATACCAATTCCTTTACGATCCGCGACATCATGGATCGGAAACTGCCGATCATCCGTGTATTCCACGATAAAGACGACGGCGCATGGCAATTTCATGGCGCCCAGGAATCAAGGCTGGAGGACGCAATTCTCGTCTGCCTCCATTGCGTAGTCGGGATAGACCCGTCTCTGAATGAATTGGCGGATCTTCCACTCGGCTGGTGCGCTTGGCGCGAAGATCCCGCTTTCCCATGGAATCGCGAACCCTACGATCCCGATTCAGAAGACGAATAACTCCTCAATCCGCGAGCCCAACAGCTAACAGCTAACAGCCTCTCCCGACACCTGAAACCCGAAGCCCGACACCCATCCCGCCACTAATCACTAACCACTAATCACCGATTTCACTCCATCCCTCTGTTCCGCCGCTCTCTTCCAAGCCCAAGCCATCCGCGGCGTGTTATGCGCCAGCCCAATCCTCCCCTGCGAATCGAGCAGAATGATGCCGCCATGTCCATTCAGCCGCTTATACAGCCGATCAATCGCCTCTTCCGCCACCTGCTGCGGAGCCTCGCCCATTTCCACCCGATCAGCCGCCCACTTCGACAGCACGAGCTTCATCATCGGCTCGCCCCAACCCGTCGTCGAAACTGCCGCGCTCAGGTTATCCGCATAACACCCGCACCCGATCAGCGACGAATCGCCCACGCGTCCCGCGGCTTTATTCAGCGTCCCACCCGTCGAGGTACCCGCCGCGATATTCCCCGACGCATCCAGCGCCACCGCGCCCACCGTGTCATGCGACTCCATGTTTTCCCCGGGGTCCCCGGCAAGCCCGTTTTCGGCTTGCTGGGGTGGCGCAAACTCCGGTGGGACCATCAACTTCTTCTGCTTCTTCGCATCTTTCCACCGCGCCATCTCGCGCGGAATAATCAAATCCTCATTCGCGCACAGCGCCATCCCATGCTCTTCCGCAAACCTTTCCGCGCCCTCTCCAACGAAGTAAATATGTGGAGAATCCGCCAGCACCCGCCGCGCCGCACGTATCGGATTCCTCAACCGCTCCACGCATCCCACCCCGCCGGCCTGCAGTGTCCCGCCATCCATCATCAACGCGTCCATCTGCACCCGCCCATCTTCATTCAGAAACGATCCGCGCCCCGCGTCGAACGTCTCATCTTCTTCCATCACGACGATCGCTTCTTCCACCGCATCCATCGCCGTTCCGCCGCGCTCCAGCACGCGCCATCCCACCTCGACAGCCGCCCGCACGCCACGCTGATGGGCCTCCACCGCATCGTCAGGAATCGCCCAAGCCCCACCATGCACCAGCAATACCGGCTGTCGCTCCACGCAAAACACCTTTTCTGTTCAGGATTCAATCAAACGCGTCAGCATACAACAGAAGCAGTTTCGGGTTGCTTCGGTCCTGATCGCAACCTTCGCCCGAAGGGCGCTTTTCTTTAGCCCAGGACCGCAGTTCTTGGGAAAGTCACGCAAAGTCCATCTTGCCCCGAGGGCACCTTTCCGTTCCCGGCGGATCAGCTAATCTTGTCATCCAATACCGCCCACGTCTCCTCTACTCGCAAGGCCGCAGGCCAACCGGGCTCTTCAGCACCATGCGTCAGCGCTGTCAAACGCCTCTACTGACACCTGACACCTGAAACCTGAAACCTTCTTCTCCCCCAAAACAAAAACGCCCGCATCATGCGGGCGCTCCTCATTCCCAATCTCGCTACGTCACCGGCGAAGCCTCGGAATGCGCCTTCCGCGCTTCCGCCTCCAGGCTGGCCTGCAGCTTCGTCGTCTCCTGGTACGTGTACACAACTCGGTGGATCACCGTGATCGTCGAGATCACTGCCGCCACCCACAGCACCGGGGCCATCCGGTTAAACAGCGCGCCGATAAGAATCAGCACAATCCGTTCCGGCCGCTCCATGAAGCCGACCTTGCAGCTCCCAATCAACGACTCCGCTCGCGCCCGCGTATAGCTCACCATCACCGAGCTCACCATCACAAACGCCGCCAATACCACATACAAAAAGCGGTTCGCGCGCGCGTAATACACCAGCAGCCCAAAGAACAGGGCCACGTCCGAATAACGATCGATTACGGAATCGAAGAACCCGCCGAAGATGGTGACCTGGTTCGTAGCGCGAGCCACGCGTCCATCCACCATGTCGAAAATGCCGGCGCCGAAAATCACCAGCCCCGCGTAGAAGAACATCCGCTGCTGGTTGTCCACGCGCGCGTATCCGAAGAACACCGCGGCAACAATGTTGATCACGAGCCCCAGGAACGTGAGCACGTTGGGGTTGATACGAGTCAGCGCTAGCCCATCCACTATCTTGTAGAGGAGCGCACCGCAAGCCCGCCCAACTGCACTCGTCCAGGTCATCTACGCTTCGTCGTGAATCGTGGTTAGCTTAAGGATCTCCAACTCGCGCTTGCCGGCCGGCGTCACTACTTCCACCACATCGCCCTCGCGCTTGTTCAGCAGCGCGCGCCCAATTGGAGAGGTCGTCGAAATCAATCCCTTTGTTACGTCGCTCTCTTCGCTCGTCACCAGCTTGTAATCGATTTTCTCGCCCTTCGTCAGGTCGTGCACCTTCAGGCTCGATCCAATCGCCGCTCGGTCTTTCGGGATGTTCGCCATGTTCACCAGCGAAAGCTCCGCCATCCGTCTTTTCATCTGTCCTAAACGGGCGCGCACGAACTCCTGCCGCTGCTTGGCCATGTGATATTCGGCGTTTTCACTCAAATCGCCCATGGCTACGGCCTTCTTCAGCTCGGCGGGAAGCTCATGCTGAAGTTCATGCTCCAGCACCTCAATCTCTGCCTGGAGCTTTTGCCTGATGTGATCCGTCATACTTCGGTGGGCTCAGCCTTTCACGATCCGGTTACCCCGCAAGCCGTCACGGCTCGTCCGCGGTTGGAATGGATCGATTATACCGCCGTACCATAAGACTCTCTACGCCCTCAACATGTTGGCCGTCTTAGCGAAACATCCAACTGCTCCAAACCCCGCGCCAATTGACACTTTTCCACATCCAACGTACAATTACTTACAGTTTAGAAGTGGCTCCTTCTTGCCTCATTCGAGCCCGCACATATACCGAACAGGTCCTTCCTAATCAGGTCTGGCATGCATACTTCTTTAAGCTTCCTCGTCGGCGACAAAGTGGTTTACCCCAATCACGGGGTAGGCATCATCGAACAGATCAGCAGCCGGACGATCGGGGCCTCCGTCCAGAAGTGCTACTGGCTCAAGATCAAAGCCAGCAGTCTCCGCGTCATGGTTCCCTTTGACAGCGTCAATGTCGTCGGTCTTCGTAAGGTCGTCCGCAACGGCGAAATCCAGAAAATCATCGACTTCCTCACCGACGGCAAGTGCGAAAGCAATAACGACTGGAAAGACCGCTTCAAGGAAAATTCCGACCGTATGCGCACCGGGTCCCTAATCGAAGTCGCCGGCGTACTCAAGAGTCTCCTCATCCTCGGCCAGGTAAAACCGCTCTCCTTCCGCGAAAAGAAAATGCTCGAGCGTGCCCGCTACCTCCTCGTCAGCGAACTCGCCATGGCCAAGAGCTGCGAAGAAACCGAAATCGAAGACATCCTCACCCGCGCCCTCGCAAAGTGCAAGCTCCGCTTCCCCGAAGCCAGCAGCATTGCCGAAGCCTAAGTTCTTTCGATCTTAATAAAAAACGCAGCCTCCGTGGCTGCGTTTTCCGCTTGCTGCTGTCATCCTGAGCGGAGTGGCCGCAGGCCGCGCAGTCGAAGGACCCCTAGCTCCACGAAGTTCCCACGTGCAAAAAGGACCTCTGCCGAAGCAAAGGTCCTCTCTTTTTCCTCCAACAACTAGTTGTGGAACTGTACCGCGGGAAGAACCGGCGTTCCTTCCACGCGCACCGCATCCAGGTTTCGCGGATCGATATGCAATGCATCGAGGATGGTCGGCGCTACCTGTGCCGTCCCCACTTCCGCCCGCACCGTCTTCGCCGGGAAGTTCGGGTTCGATAGCAGCAATACGACATTCGTATCGTCATGCGCGAATCCGCCATGCTCTTCCTGCTTCGCGTGGCTTCCCGAATACGTCACCCCCACGTTCGGGGCCACGATGATGTCCGGCGTCCGCGGATCGACCGTCGGATCGTTGAAGTTAATGCTCAACGATGGGCCGTAGAAGATCTGCCCCAGCCCAATCCCCGTCGTTGTCGATGCGTTTTCTTCCAGGAGTCCCACCGCTGTGTCGGTGTCCGATGAATTCTTCAGCCACAGCAGTGAGACATCATCTTCTGTCGGTCCGATGCCGATCGCGTTGTTGGTTGACTCCGAGTTCGGAATGAATCCCGCATTCGACAGCAGTGTGGCCGGCGACGTGCCATTGATCGTCTGCCCCACGTAGCGGCTTGGGTCGATTGGCGATTGTCCGTGCTTCGACGTGATCACGATCAGCGTCGAATCCAGGATCCCCTCTTTCTTCAACTCGCTTACGAACGCCGCAATCGATGCGTCAACGAACTTGAACTCATCCAGCAGTGCCGCGCTTGGCGTTCCTGCTGCATCCAGGTATCCGCCCGTCACACCGTTGCTCTTCTCAATCAGCTTTTGCCCTACGCTCAGCGCCTGGAAGTTCATCCCAAAGATCGCTGGCGTTTCCCTCAGTCTTCCCATTCCCAGTCGCGTCTTTCCCGCGATCCAATTCAGTACTGCGTCCACCTTCAACGTGTCGTAGCACTGGATGTTGTCAAAGCTGTTCGTCCACGCGGTCAGGTCTGAGCCCGCATCGCGTACCGATGTGCACGAGACTCCCGTCGGCGTGGTCACTCCCGGCAGTCCAATTACTGTCGAGTTAATCTCCGGCGCATAAAAATCGTCCAGCGCCATCGGCCCAATGCCCGACGCCACCGACGAGTACGCCGGATGCTTGTCCGACCACGCCGTCACTCCTCCATGCTGGTGGATCACGCTGAAGATGCTGTTCGCCCGAACGAACTGCCATGGCCACACCGGCTGGCACCCGTTCGCCGGATCCCGATCCAGTTTCCGTGGATCAATGGAAGCGATCCCCCCATCCGTCAGCGACGCATGCGGTGCACCGCCGTTCAACTTCGTCTGGTCGATGTCGATCCCTTCTTCATATTCCGTGGTGTAACCCGTCGGCGGATGTCCCGCCGTGCATGGTCCCGGCTGATTGCCGTTGCCGGTTGCAACCATCGGCCCATCCAGCGCCCGCGAATATGCAACGTCGTAGTACACCCCGGTGAATCCCGGACTTCCTCCCGTAATGATCGCCGTCAGCCCGGGGAATGAATCCGAAGGCTTCGAAGTGCTCGCGGAAACGTAATTAACGCCGTTTCTCGCCAGTGCCGCAATCGTTGGACAATATGGTTCTCCGTTATTGACGGTGGCCACGCCTTTCGCGCAGTTCGCAAAATCTACCGCGTGCATGCCGTCTACACTGATCAGCAGCACATGCTTGATGGACCCTCGGCCATTTTCTTTATCCTCAGCAACGCCAGACGTCACGAGCAATGCCAGCATCGACAGCGCGATGCCGATCCGATAACCAATCTTCATGGAACTCCTCCTGGGTGGTAAAAAGACGCCCACGAGGAATATCAAAGCGCCGTCCTACCAAGGTGAACGGCTTGCGAACGCTATGTTAAAACTCGCTGAAACCTGAAACGACGCGCCACCTCAGCCCAACCGCCGTAGCCACTTCGTGCCGTCCATTCCCGTTTGGTGTGCGATGTGCTCGCTCCCACGTTGCCGTTCAATTCCCCCGCCCGCGCCAACCTCGACGTTCGCAACCGCATCCAGCCAATCATGTCCGGCATACTGCACATCTTTCGTAGCCAGCCCGATATCTACCAGGTCAACTACACTCTCGGCGTCACCAACTACGTCCGCACCTGCACCCGCGAACAACTTGAACATCTCCTCGTCACCCCCGCCGCCCTCGACGACGCCCTCATCGCCGGCCTTTTCGATGAACTGAATGCCCACGACAAAGTCACCGTCAGCGATGTCAGCATCACGCCCAACCAGGTTTCCTCCCACGGATTCGAACCGATGCCCAGCGACGCCTAGCCGCCCTCCGCTGCAGCCCACATCACGGCCCCGGTTCCATTTCCCCCTCTTGTCATCCAGAGGAGCGCAGCGACGAAGGACCTGATGTTCTCTGCGGGCAAGCCAAGAAAAAGGCGCCCCATAAGGCGCCCCTGATCCCTATCACTAATCACTTCCTCATTCCCCCATCCACTGCCCATACCCCTCGAACCCTTCCACATGTTCGAGCACAATCTTGATCGCCGCCGTAACCGGGATCGCCAAAATCAATCCCATAGCGCCCCACAACCATCCCCAGAACAGCAGCGCAATCGTCACCGTCAGCGGATTCAACTGCAATCGCTTCCCCAAAATCTTCGGATACAGCACGTTCATCGAGAACAAGTGCAAGCCCAGCACGGCCAACACAATGATGATCGCCTTCTCGATCGTCAGCACGCCCATGCCGGTGATGATCGGTGGAATCACCGCCAGCACCACGCCCAGGTACGGAATGATGCTCAAAAATCCGCTGATAAACCCGATGAAATAGAAGAACGGCAGGCCCAACACGCCAAAAATAATCAGGCTCACCACGCTCACAAACAGCCCCACCAGCAAGTTCCCGACGAGGAAACTTCGTATCATTCCCGACATCGCTCCCAGCGTCACATACGCCGTGTTGCGGTTTTCCATCTTGAACAGCATCACCGTCTTCGACCGCACATGCTCCTGCCAGCTCAGCATGAAGAACGCGAGGAACGGAATAAAGCTGATCGTGAACACCGCCTCGCCCACCGACCCCAGCGCACCGGTCACCAAATCACTGATGCTCGTACTCTGCTTGATCGTCACCGCCTGCTTCTCTTCCTGCGATTGCGGCACGATGTCTTCGGTCGTCCTCCGCAAAGCTTCCGCTTTCCGCTGGAAGCTTGTCCCGAACTCCCGTATGCGATGGCTGTATCTCGGCATGTCCTGCAGGAAGTCCACGGCCTTGTTGTACGAAACGAACGTGATCCCGTAACAAATCCCGATCAGCAGGAAGATCGCGATCAGCGCTGATAACGCGCGCGGCAGCCCAAACCGCACTCCGAAGTCCACCAGCGGCGCTAAAACAAAAGCCAGTAACACCGACGTGAACAGCACCACCAGCACCATCTTCGCCACATACGCCAGCGCCAGCCCCGTCGCGATCGCAAGAATGAACAGGCAGGTCGTCTGCGTCTTCTGCATCCGGCGCAGTTCGAGTTCCTCTACCGTCCCGCGGTCCACCGTCACCTGCGGAATATCCGGAACTCCGTCCTCAGCCTGTTGCTCGAAATCCAGTGGCTCGTTCGCCATTGCTTTCCTCTGACGTCTTCAGCGATTCATGCTGCCGCAATCCAGCTTCTGCACCGTCTTCTTGCCCGAAGGGCGTATTCGAACAACTCCCAGCCCGGAGGGCACCTTTCCACCCGCCCGTTGCGCCATTTTCAAGCACCGCGACGCCGCCGCTTTTCCTGAAACCTGAAACCTGACACCGGAAACCCAATACCCAATACCCACCCCAATCCGAATCTGCCGCCACTATAATTTCGCCGTGCCCACAATGAAAGAACCTTCCACGGTACATGGCCGAATCCTTGCCCTCGATTTCGGCACCCGCCGCATCGGCCTCGCAGTCTCCGACCCCCTTGGCATCACCGCCCAAGGCCTCCCTACGCTTCTCCGCAAGAACAAGCGCACCGACCTCGCCGCGCTCCGCCGGGTCCTAGAACATAACGAAATCCGCGAAATCGTCGTCGGTCTCCCCCTCCGCCTCAGCGGCGCCGACAGCTCCTCCACCGAAAAAGCCCGAGAATTCGCTGCCCTCCTCGAAAAAGAATTCTCCCTTCCCGTCCATCTCTGGGACGAGCGTTTCACCAGCGTCGAAGCCAACCGCGTCCTCCGCGAAAGCGAAATGAGTATCAAAAAGCGCGGCGAAGCCGTCGACCGCCTCTCCGCCGTCCTGATCCTCCAAGCCTTCCTCCAACGCCGCTCCCTATGAACCAATCAGCAAACCGCTAACCGCTAACAGCTAACACACCCGCTAACCCGCCCCTAATCACTAATTACTAATTACTAATCACCTTCTCCCCCGCATCCCGCAACTCCCCTCAAATCATCTAAACTGCTGCGAGATGCGCAAGCTCTTCAACCTGTTCCTCGTTCTCGTCATCGCCGCCGCTGCCTGGATCGGCTGGGCCCTCATCCTTCCTGTCCAGATCTCCGAACCCAAGTTCGTTCTCCTCAAACCCGGCTGGACCACCCGCCACATAGTCCGCGAGCTGAAATCCAACGGCATCATCCGCTCCGAAAATGCCTTCCTCCTTATGCATGTCCTCCGCGGCGAGCGCACCCTTAAAGCCGGCGAGTACAAGTTCGAAGCCTCTGAGAACGCCATCCGCGTTCGCGATCGCCTAACCCACGGCGACATCTATGTCCGCCAGGTCACTGTCCCCGAAGGCTTCAACATGTTCGACATCGCCAACGCCGTCGAACAGGCCGGCCTCACCAACGCCGCCGACTTCCTCAACGCCGCCCGCCAGGACAAGTTTCTCGTCTCGGATATCGATCCCCAAGCCAGCTCGCTCGAAGGTTATCTCTTTCCCGACACCTACGACTTCACCCGCACCATGTCCTCGCACGACATGGCCGCCGCCATGGTCCGCCGCTTCCGTCAGGAAACGAAATCTCTCAACCTGACCGCGGATGTCCATCGCATCGTCACCATGGCCTCCATCATCGAGAAGGAAACCGCCGTCCCCGCCGAGCGCCCCGAAGTCGCCAGCGTGTACTACAACCGACTAGCCAGGAACATGACTCTCGCCGCCGATCCCAGCGTGATTTACGCGGCCCTGCTCAACAACCGCTATCGCGGCACCATCTACCAAAGCGACCTGCAATTGGACTCTCCCTACAACACCTATAAGTTCGCCGGATTGCCGCCGGGCCCCATAGCCAACCCCGGCGTCGCGTCGCTCCAAGCCGCCATCCATCCCGCCCAAACCGACTTCCTCTACTTCGTCGCCGATGCCCAGGGCCACCACCGCTTCGCCCGCACCCTCGACGAACACAACAAAAACGTAGCCGCCTACCGCCGCGCAATAAACTCGCAGTAAGGTTTTCCTGAAACCTGAAACCTGAAACCTGAAACCTGAAACCTGACACCTGAAACCGTCCCCGGCGGGAATTAACTCCCGCCCCCTCCTGAAACTTTCGTGAAACGTTATACTTTCTTTCGAATCTAAGGTTTGGGACTGTCCCTGTCGCTCGAGTATGCCTTTGCGCCGTCTTCTTCATACCGTTTCCGTGGGAATGTTGTTGCTGTCCGGCTCCGGTTGTCTTCTCCGCAGCAGGCCGGTTCAGGTCCGTATGACGACCGCGCCGCTCATATCCGCTACCCGCGACGAGCTCGTCCAGCGCGTGAACGATGACGCTGCCAAAATTAATACCCTCAATGCCACCGTCGACATCGACGCCTCCACCGGCGGCTCCAAGAAAGGCAAGATCACCGAGTACCAGCAGATCCGCGGCTACCTCCTCGCCGAAAAGCCCAACTACCTCCGCATGATCGGCCTTCTTCCGATCGTTCGGAACAAGGCCTTCGACATGGTCAGCAACGGCGACCAGTTCAAGCTCTGGATCCCCCCGAAAAACCGCTTCATCATCGGCCATAACCATATCGATAAACCGTCCGCGTCGCCGCTTGAGAATCTCCGCCCTCAGCACATCGCTGACGCGCTTCTCCTCCACGAAATCGATCCGCAGAATGAGATCGCCTTTATCCAAGGCTCCAACGAAATCACTCAGGATCCCAAAACGAAAAAAGACATCGAGGAACCCAACTACATCCTCAATATCGTCCGCACCGATGAAAAGACCCACGAGCCCTACTTGGCCCGCCAGATCTATTTCAACCGCATCAACCTCATGCCCTACCGCCAGGTCGTTTACGACAAGAACGGCTACGTCGCCACCGATGCAAGCTACGAGGATTTCCAGCCCGTCGACGGCACCCAGTTTCCCAACCTCATCCGCATCTGGCGTCCCCAGGAGGAGTACTCCATCACCCTCCACATCGTGAAAATCGAGCTCAACAAGCCCATGACCCCCGATCAATTCGCGTTAGAACAACCCCCCGGCGCGACCGTGATTAATCTCGACAACCACGTCCACACCGCCGCCGGCGGCAACTAACTAATAAAGTCCAAGCGCGAAGCGCGCCCCGCCGGCGAGGTTCCCACGAACCTAGCCCACGTTTTTCGCCAATTCCGCCGACAACGTCCCCACGCAGCCAATCCCGAAACCAACCCACACTCCAAGCGCGAAGCGCGCCGCGCCCTTAAAGCCCGGGGCGCAGCCCCGGGAACGAGGGCGCATGCGGAAACGCAAAGCCCGAAGGGCGGCCCGCTCTTCGCCACCCACGCCCGCAAGGTCCCCACGAACCTAGCCCGCGTTTTTCGCCAACCGCGCCGACAACATCCCCACGCAGCCACTCCCTGAACCAACCCACACTCCAAGCGCGAAGCGCGCCGCGCCCTTAAAGCCCGGGGCGCAGCCCCGGGAACGAGGGCGCATGCGGAAACGCAAAGCCCGAAGGGCGGCCCGCTCTTCGCCACCCACGCCCGCAAGGTTCCCCACGCATCTAGCCCACGTTTTTCGCCAATTCCGCCGACACATCCCCACGCAGCCAACCCCGAAACCAATCAAGATCCAAGCGCGAAGCGCGCCGCGCCCTTAAAGCCCGGGGCGCAGCCCCGGGAACGAGGCATGCGGGAACGCAAAGCCCGAAGGGCGGCACGCTCTTCGCCGCCATCACGCCACCCTCCTGATCCTCTCCGGTAACCCTTCCACCTCGATCCCGGCCGTATTCTCCCGCTCCCAATCCGTCATGTTCACCACCGCCAACTCGCTAGCCGCCTGTATCTGAAACGGCAATGCCGCGGCCTCATGTCCAAACCCAAGCAGGAACGGCAAAAACGCCGCCGTGCCCGCCTGCAACAAGTCCATTTCGCCATGTCCCTTGAAGCTGAACACCGGGTTGATCCCGCCTTCGTAATTCGTGTTCAGCGTCACGCCCAGGACCATCCCGGCATTCACCAGCGCCGTAAACGCCGCGCGCTTGTGACGCCCCCAATATCCCGCCGCCATCAGCAGGTACCCGGCCGTCACCAGGTAATCCAAAACTGCATGCTCCCGCCGATTGATCTTCTTCGGCAACGGTCCATATTTTCCCAACAAAGCTTCCACCACAGGATGCGCCATGTTTTTCATCTCCTGTCCGGAAGATGCGCCACACTTCACCCAAGATGGCGACCACCGCAAGCACCACCACGATTCCCACAATTCCCCCCCCAAAAGCAAAAAGGCCGTCGCTCTCAGCTCTCCCCAACTGACAAGAGCCAACAGCAACCGCCTTATTTCGTCCAAAAACACAAAACCCGCTAACGGCCACTAGCCGCTAACGGAGTTCTTTTTCTTACTCTCTATATTTAGAATACCAAATCAGAGGGGGTAAAACTGACACTTTTTCCAAATTTATATTTGCCGCGATCTCATCGGCTTACGAGGAAAATCGCGTTTTTTGCCTCTTGACAAAAAAATTTGTGATAAGCCCCTACTTAGCTCAAAGGTGCAATCCACGCGCCTTTCCATCCCAAAATGGAACGCGAACCTCGAACGGTTTCTTCTTGTATGCAGCCCGACCCGGCGTTACCTAACAGCGTAGAGCTAACCGCTAACCGCTAACCGCCAACCGCCAACCGCCAACCGCTAACCGCTAACAGCTAACAGCTAACAGCCTCTCCCCAGTCCCCTTCCCGTACAATCAATCCGACATGATGAACCGCATGATCGTCTCCAACCTGGTGCACCGCCCTCTCCGCTCGGTCATCAGTATTGCTGCCATTGCCATCGAAGTCACCCTGATTCTCCTCATCGTCGGCCTCTCCATTGGCATGCTCAACGACAGCAAAAAACGCACCGCCGGCATCGGCGCCGACGTCATGGTCCAGCCTCCCAACGCCTCCGTTCTCTCCAGCTTTTCCAGCGCCTCCGTCCCTATCAAAGTCGCCGATGTCCTCGCCAAGTTGCCGCACGTCGAATCCGCTGTTCCGGTCGTCATGAACACCAACACCAACGGCAGCCTCGAGGTCATCTACGGCATCGATCTCACCGCAGGCTCGCCCTACAACTTCGACAACACGGGGCGTCCTTTTCGCTACATCGAAGGCGGCCCATTCCAAGGCCCCAACGACATCCTCGTTGACGATTACTACGCCGGCGACAAGCACGTAAAAGTCGGTGACCACCTCCAACTCTTCAACCACGAGTTCCGCGTTTCCGGCATCGTCGAAAACGGCAAGGGTGCCCGCAAATTCGTGCCTCTCACAACCCTGCAAGACCTCATGGGATCCACTGGCAAGGCCAGCATGTTCTACCTCCGCCTCGACAATCCCGAGAACGCCGACCTCGTCGTGCAGGAAATCAAATCCACCCCCGGCCTCGAGACCTACACCGCCCGCTCGCTGCAAGCTTTCTTGTCGATGATGACCGTCGAAAAACTCCCCGGCTTTGCCAGCTTCATCCGTGTCGTTGTCGGCATTGCCATGATCATCGGCTTCATCGTCATCTTCCAATCCATGTACACCGCTGTCATGGAGCGCACCCGCGAGATCGGCATCCTCAAATCCCTCGGCGCCGACAAGCTCTACATCGTGCGGTTGATCCTCCGCGAAACCATTACTCTCGCTATCTGCGGCATCGCCGTAGGCATCGGCATCAGCTATCTCGCAAAGGTCGCTATCCGCGCCAAGTTCCCGCTAATGACCGTCCAAATGACCGCCCCCTGGATCGGCTACGCCACGCTGATCGCGGTAATCGGCGCGATGTTAGGCGCCATCTACCCAGCCATAAAAGCCGCCCAAAAAGACCCCATCGACGCCCTCGCCTACGAGTAGTCAGGAGCCGCGACAATGCACGTTGCAATAACGCGTCCGCCAGCGAGCCCGAGCCTCCAATTACTAATCACTAATCACTAACCGCCAACAGCCAACAGCCTCCTCTTTCTCCTAAAAACAAAACCCGAAACCCGAAACCCGAAACCTTCCTTCCATCACTGCGCCCGACCGTCGCCTCTGCTACCGTCCCCCCATGAAACCCGCCGTTCTCCTGCTGCTCTTCACGCTCCCGGCGTACGCCCAGCATTTCTCCGCTCGCTCCGTCTGCCCCGTTTCTCAAATCCACCAGACGCTCACCGTCCCCGACTCGCCCGAACACACCGTCAGTCTCGACCAGCGCCAATGCCATTGGCTTCAGCCCCTTGAATTGGCCGGCCAGCGAACCTCCGACTACACCACCTACGGCGTTGACGACGTCCACGCTGCCACCGCTCACGATCACGGCTACGCCACGGGCTCAACCTCCACCAGCGCGCAATATTTCCTCGAATACGATGGCGGCTCCGAGATGAACCACGGTGCCCCCGTCCGTCTCAGCGGCACCTGGAAATTCACCGGCGGCACCGCCTCTCTCTGCGGCCTGACCGGAAGTGGCACCTACCGCGCCCAACCCAACGCCGAAGGCGGCATGGAATTCCTCATGGAAGGGAACTACGAGATCATCCGCGATGCCTGCCCTGCCAACAAGCCGTAATGCCTCGCGCAAGCCCGCAACGCTCTTTCCCGCGCAACGCTTTCTCTTGTCCTCCAGAGCGCAGCGAAGGACCTGCTGTTTGCCGATGCGGAGAATAACCCTTTTATTCTCCGCACAATCTGCGGAGATCCCCCTTGCTTTTGCGGAGAATACCCTCCATAATCTCCGCAGGATATGCGGAGATTAACCTACATCCACGAGCACACTGGTTGGCCTGACTTTCACTGGGACGGCGCCTCCCTGGCCGATCTGCTTGCCTCTGTCCGCCATCGCCAAGGCCGTCTTCTTGGCCAGATGGAACATCTCGGCTTTCCCCTCCAGCAGCAGGCCGTTCTCCAGACTCTCACCGACGACGTCCTCAAGAGCAGCGCCATCGAGGGCGAAAAACTCGACGCCGAGCAGGTCCGCTCGTCGGTCGCGCGTCATCTCGGCCTCGATATCGGCGGACTCAAAGCCCCCGATCGTCACGTCGAAGGCGTCGTCGACATGATGCTCGACGCTACCCGCCACTACGATCGCCCACTCACCGAAGATCGCCTCTTCGCGTGGCATGCCGCCATGTTTCCCGCCGCCCGCAGCGGCATGCGTCCCATCAAAACCGGCGCCTGGCGCGACGATCGCACCGGCCCCATGCAAGTCGTCTCCGGCCCCATCGGTCACGAGCGCGTCCATTACGAAGCTCCCACCGCCAAGCGCCTCAACGCCGAAATGCGCAAATTCCTTCGCTGGTTCAACGCCGCGAACGGCCAGGACTGGGTCGTGAAGGCCGCCATCGCCCACCTCTGGTTTGTCACCATCCATCCCTTCGACGACGGCAACGGCCGCATCGCCCGCGCCATTGCCGACATGGCCCTCGCCCGCTCCGACCAGAGCGCTCAGCGCTTCTACAGCATGTCGTCCCTTATTCAGAAAAAGCGCGCCGAGTACTACGCCATCCTCGAGCGCACCCAGAAGGGAACCACCGACATCACCGCCTGGATGCAATGGTTTCTCGAAACTCTTGGCGAAGCCCTCGCCGCCGCCGAGCGCGCTTTGCACAAGGTGTTACGCAAAGCCGAATTCCGGAAATCCGTCGCCAATCTCCCGCTCAACGAGCGCCAGCGCGCCATGCTCAACCGCCTGCTCGAAGGCTTCGAAGGCAAGCTGACGACGTCCAAATGGGCGAAACTAACGAAAACTTCCCAAGACACCGCCGCCCGCGACATCGCGAAATTGATTGAACTCGGCGTCCTCGTCCGCAACCCCGAAGGCGGCCGCAGCACCAGCTATATGCTCGCTTCTGCGCCGTAAAAACCGCTCCGCGCTTGCCTTTGCCGCTACTGATTCAAATGAAAATTGATTTCGACGTTGATCAGCACCGCGACGGGTTCGCCATTCCTCTTCGCCGGATCGAACCTCCACGAACGCACCGCCTGCACAGCCAATGCGTCGAACCCGTGTCCCAGCGATCTCGTCACCATTACCGCCGACGCCCGGCCCTGCGGATCCACCACCAAGCTGAGAACCTCGGTCCCTTGTAGCTTCTTCTCCCGCGCTTCCTCCGGAAACTCCGGTTCCGGGTCGTACGTCGCGCGCGGAGGTGTGACCTTGCCGCCTTCTTTGGAAAGCACCCATCCAAACCCGCGCTCTCCCGTGAACAAACACGCTGCCGCCGGCGACAGCAGCTCTTTGTGCGCGGCGTGCAGCAGAGCGTCGTCGTTCGGCGCGCATGCGGGCGCCGCGCGTTCCTCCGCTTTCAAAAAAACTTTCCAGAAACTCGTCATCGCGGCGTCCATTGTCGGTTCGGGTAAAGCGATCTCCACCACTCGCTTCACCACGCCTCTCGTGAAAGTCGCGTTCCCGCCGCTGTAATAGATCACCGGCAAATCGCCGGTCAGGACAATCTTCCCTTGCTTCTGCTCCGCCGTATCCAGACTGAAAAGCGCATCCGCCGGCCCGAACGAGACCTCCGAATGATTCAGCAGCTTGCCGTCGGCCGCGAACTCCAGCTTCTCCCCGCGATACAGTCCCCGCAGCGTGAGCACCTTGTGCTGAAACTGGTTCTGAATCTCTTCCGCGATACTGCTCTCCGCTCTCAGCGGATACACACCAAGCACCACCACCGCAGCAATTGCGATCGATAGCAGCATCCAATTTCGCTTCACGCGGCGGATTGTAAGCTCATTCGCCCTCGCTTTGTACCCTCTTTTCCGCTACAATTATCCGAGCCTTTCTTCCGCCCCCAAAGGGCTGGATTTCGGCGTAACGCTAGCCGTGTGCGTTGACAGTACCCGCTTGGCTTCGTTACACTTAAGGCTTCTGTAGTCCTGCGTTTGCCCGCCAGTGAGTTTCCCAGCGCTTCCGCGCCGGCTAACACAGCGGTTTTCATTCGCGGTTTTCCATTACTGGAGAGTTTGAGATGTCCACGTATTTCCCCAAGGGGGAAGTTGCGCGCAAGTGGTTTGTCGTTGATGCCGATGGCCAGACCCTCGGTCGCCTCGCGTCCCGTGTCGCGCGCATCCTTAGCGGCAAGGACAACCCCAAGTACACGCCGTTTATCGACACTGGCGATCACGTCGTCGTGATCAACGCCGAAAAGATCAAAATCACCGGCCTCAAGGCGAACGCCAAGAAGTATTACCACTACTCCGGCTATCCCGGCGGCATGAAGGAAGAAGAGTTCCTCAAGCGCCTCGAGCGTCGCCCTGAACTGATCCTCGAAGAGGCCATCAAGGGCATGCTGCCGAAGTCGAAACTTGGCAAGTCCATGGGCGGAAAACTCAAGGTTTATCGCGGGTCCGAACACCCGCACCTGGCGCAGAAACCGGAAGCTCTGGTCAACGCCTAAGCAGATTTCAGAAGGGTAGCGAATTACTCGAATGGCAGAATTGGTTCAATACTACGGAACGGGCCGCCGCAAGTCGGCAGTTGCCCGCGTCTTCCTGCGCCCGGGTAGCGGCGAGTTCAAAGTCAACGGCAAGGGTTTCGAAGAATACTTCGTCACCGAAGCCCAGCGTCAGTCCGCGAAAGCGCCCCTGGTGCTCACCGAAACCATCGCCACCTTCAACGTCATCGCCAATGTCAGCGGCGGCGGCGTCAATGGCCAGGCCGACGCCGTCAAGATGGGCCTCGCCCGCGCCCTCCAGGAGTTCAATGCTGAACTCCGCGGCAAGATGAAGGCCGAAGGTTTCATGACCCGCGACGCCCGCATGAAGGAACGCAAGAAGTACGGTCAGAAGGGCGCACGCAAGCGCTTCCAGTTCTCGAAGCGCTAAACGAAATTCGGTGCCCCACTCTACGCGCAGCGTAGGGTGGGGACTTTCAAAGTATTTCACCCTCGTCTTTTGGTTCCGGGGACGATCAGTGAGCAAGCAACTACCGGAACGAAATCACTCCGCACCCGCATTTTCACGGGGCGGGTTACGGAATGGAAATCTAGAGCGCCAGCGGCGCGATAGATGCAATCCAAATAGGAGGTAGTTTGGCTAACATCACCATGAAGGAGCTGCTCGAAGCTGGCGTTCACTTCGGGCATCAGACCAAGCGTTGGAACCCAAAGATGAAGGAATACATCTTTGGCGAGCGCAATGGCATTTACATCATCGATCTCCAGAAGACGCTGAAGATGTTCAAAGAAGCGTCGAAGTTCGTCTCCGACACGGCCGCTGAGGGCAAACTGGTCCTCTTCGTCGGAACCAAGCGCCAGGCACAGGATGCCGTCGCTGAAGAAGCCAAGCGCTGCGGCATGTTCTACATCAACCATCGCTGGTTGGGTGGACTGCTCACCAACTGGGTGACCGTCCAGAAGTCGGTGAAGCGCCTCAAGGAACTCGACGAAATGGCCACCGATGGCCGTTATGAGCTGCTCCCGAAGAAAGAAGTCATCAAGCTCGAACGCGAGCGAAAGCATTTGCAGGAGAACCTCGCCGGCATCAAGAACCTGAACCGCCTGCCCGACGCGCTCTTCGTGATCGACTCCAACAAGGAGCAGATCGCCGTAAAGGAAGCGCGCAAGCTTGGCATTCCGGTCGTCGCCGTTGTCGATACCAATTGCGACCCGACCGAAGTCGATTACGTGATCCCCGGCAACGATGACGCCCTGCGCGCCATCCGCTTGTTCGCCTCTAAGATCGCCGACTCCGTCGCCGAGGGTGCGCAACTGGCCGATAAGAGCATGCTCGAGCACGCCAACGAGTCCAATGCGAAGGAAGAGGTTCCGCAGAGCTACATTGGCGACGACGAAGAGCACGGCCTCGCTCAGCCCACTGAGGAAGCCGCTGCGGCTCCGGCAGAAGCCGAGAGCGAAGAAATCAACATGGAAGAGGTCTTGGGCAAGGGCGTCCGCAAGCAGCCTGCCAGCGAGAACCTCGAAGCCGCCGCGGCGGAACAGAAATAAACCACTTCTTCGAAGTGCTTTGCTTTTGACCCGCGCGCAACCGCGCGGGTCATTTGTTGTAGAGCCTTTGTTTAAGAGCCGCGGGGAGCGCCCTCGGCAGGGTGTTTGAGTCCAGCGGCCCGGATTGCGAATCTATATGTCGTCGGCCTTCTATCCCATGCCCATGTTCGTGCGCCTCACCGTGCGCGACGTGGAATTGGCCAAGCACTGGTATCACGAGGTCCTCGGCTTCGATACCGTGTTCGACATCCCCGGTACCATGGCACACCTGCGCGGCCGCCGCTACCAGGATGTGCTGATCGTGAAGGGTGAAGCACCCAAAGCCGCCGGCCAGGGCGTTATTGTCAGCTTCACCTGGAAAAGCAGCGTGGACGACCTGCTAGGCAAGATCCGGCACTTCGGCGGCAAGGTTATCGATGGCCCAAGCGACCGTCCATGGAACGCGCGCGAGTTGGTGGTGGAAGACCCAAATGGCTACCGTTTGAGTTTCTCCCGGCCCATCGCCGAAAAAGAGTTAGAAGAGGTAATGTCCGGCACACAAGCCGGCAAATAGGTTTAGTGAGGACTCCACTCCGCTGTCATCCTGAGCGGAGAATCCGCGTAACAATGCGGATTCGGAGTCGAAGGATCTTGCGGTTCGATTTGAGAATTTTGTATCTGGGCACGCCTTTAACGCAGCCCGACCAAGGTTTGTATCAGGGCACGGCTTCAGCCGTGCCGGTAGCACAGATTTCATAAGGGGCTTTAGCCCCTGCATATTCAACCAGGATTCCTAAGATCCAGACTGGAAGAGGAAGTGAGCACACAGACCGTGAACATCAGCGCAGCACAAGTGAAAGACCTTCGTGACAAGACCAACGCCCCGATGATGGACTGCAAGAAAGCCCTCACCGAGGCCAACGGCGACATCGAACAGGCCATCGTCATCCTTCGCAAAAAGGGTATCGCCTCCGCCGCCAAAAAGGCCGCGCGCGTCACCAGCGAAGGCTCCGTCGTGAGCTACATTCACGCCGGCGGCAAAATCGGCGTGCTCGTCGAAATCAACTGCGAGAGCGATTTCGTCGCCCGCACTGAGCAGTTCAAAGAGCTTACCCACGACATCGCCATGCACATCGCGGCCAGCGACCCGAAGTTCGTCCGCAAGGAAGACGTCACCCCCGAGTACATGGAGAAGGAGAAGGAGATCTACCGCGATCAGGCGGCCAAAACCGGCAAGCCCGCTCCTGTGATCGAGAAGATCGTCGAAGGCAAAATGGCCAAGTTCTACGAAGAAGTGTGCCTGCTCGAGCAGCCCTTCATCAAGGAGCAGACCATCAGCGTCGGCCAGCTCATCGCCACGACGATCGGTAAGCTCGGTGAGAACATCTCCGTAAAACGCTTCGCCCGCTTCAAGGTCGGCGACGTAGGCGAAACGATCGCCATCAGCAAAGCCGCCGAAGGCGGCGAAGAAGCTGCCGCGCCAGTTGTGAAGTAAATTCTTCGAGAAATGAATGAGGGTGGCCATGCCGCCCTCATTTTTTTGTCATTGCTAGGCGCCGTTTTCGCGCCGCGGCAACCCCGAAGATGCTTCCGTCGAAGCGTATGTAAACCGGCTTTTCGAGATCAGTGGCCGAAGTCGGGCCCATCAGCCACCCGCGCCATCGGTCATCCGGCCCTGTCGCGAATTGCCCGTTCGCGGCTTGTAATCTGGCCCGCCAATCCTGCTATCATTCCTCCACTGGCCGCGAAGGGTCGTACCCCTTCGCGGTTGTTTGCTTCGTATGTCGGCAACCCCCCAAGCCGAAAATCTCTCAAGACGCTTCAGTTGGACCTTTGCAAGTGTCTTGTTTGCCTTAGGCATTTGTGTCCTCTGCGGCTGGTTTTTCCGCATACCCGCGCTGAAAGGTGGAGGCTCCGGCAAGTTTGTCGAGCCCGAATCAGCGCTGCTGTTCTGCATCTGCGCCATCGCCGCCGTTTCCCAGTCGTTTCGCCGCACCGTCTGGCTCGGACGCATTCTCGGCTTCTGCATCGTTGGTTTCGCCGTCACAGTGCTGTTCGAGTACATCAGCGGCAGCGCCCTCGGAATCGATCGTTGGGTTCTCGCCTCCCGCCTCAATGGTTGGACCGTCGACAGCCCGCCTGGACGCATTGCGCTGCCCACGACCGTCGTTCTCCTCAGCGCCGGCATAGCGCTCATTTGGCTGCGCACCAACACGCGCCGCGTCGTAGATGCCTGCGGATCCCTGCAACTCAGCATCGGTTATCTCGCGCTCATTGGTCATCTCTACGGCGTGAAGCCGTTGTATGGCTACGTCATGGGCTTGCCCACCACGTTGCTCATCCTCCTCCTCGCGCTGATGTTGTTGAGCGCCAGCCAGGTCAGCGTGATCTGGTCTACGCTCTCCAGCAAGGATGCAGGCGGCGTGATGGTGCGGCGACTCGCTCCACTTGTCATTGTGCTCCTCCCGGCTCTCGGTTTTCTCCGCCTCGAATTGCAGGCCAAGGGAATGTTGCCGCTTCCGGCCGCCACTGCGCTTCTCGTCCTCACCTTCGTCCTCATTTTCAGTATTGCCGCCTTCCACACCGGAAGTGAGGTCAACCACGTCGACGCCGAGCGCAAAGTGGCCCAGTTGGCGCTCATCCGCTCCGAAAAGCTCAGCGCCGCCGGACGCCTAGCGGCCACGCTCGCCCATGAGATCAACAACCCTCTCGGCGCCGCGCTTAACGCTCTCTATCTCGCGCGCACTTCACCGCAGGAAGCCCAGCACTACGTCGCCATTGCGGAAGAAGAAATCATGCGAGTTTCGGCGCTGGCGCGTCGTTCTTTATCGTTCTATCGCACCGGCTCCGCGTCCGCCAAAGTTTCCGTGGAAGCTGCCGTGAATGATGTTGTAGAACTCTTCCGGCCGGTCGCTCACATGAAGAAGATTGTGATCGTTACCGCTACCGAGCCTGATCTCACCCTCTCGGCAGATCCCGGCGAACTCCGCCAGGTCCTCATGAATCTCGTCGTCAATGCCATCGACGCCACGCCCGAAGCCGGTTCCGTCCGCGTCGAAGCGCGCTCGCTCAACAACGCCCAATTTGAGATTTCAGTGCGCGACACCGGCCCCGGCATCCCCGACGAACTCCACGACCGCATCTTCGAGCCGTTCTTCACCACCAAGCCCGAGACCGGTACGGGACTTGGACTCTATGTCGTAAAAGAACTGGTAGCGAAATATCGCGGCGAGCTCCGCATGGTTAGCTCAGCGGATGGAACCTGCTTTGTCATGGTGTTCCAGAAGCCCAAGGCGAAACTGGGTATCTCCGCTTCGAGCGCGCTCAGCGCCTGACGACTTTCTAAATTACTTCTCCACCAGCAACGCCGTCGTCGGGTCCGCGGCCAAATCCGCAGACGCCGTATACGCCCGCCAGCGCACCCACAAAATCCTTACCGTCGCCATCGCCGGCACTGATAAATAAATCCCAATGACGCCCGCGATCTCGCCGCCCGCCAGAACGCCGAATATCGTCAGCAGCGGATGCAGCTCCACCTTCCCGCCCAGCAGCCGCGGCGAAATGATGTAATCCTGGATCACCCGCCACACAGCGAGGAAGATCACCACCCAAAGGATGTGCTGATAAGTCAGCCCGAAGCACACGCCGATAATCCCCACGGCCGCTACCGCCGGGCCCACCAATGGAATGAACTCCAGCAGCCCGCCCGCCGCGCCCAACACATACGCATACGGAACCTTCATGGTTGCCAGGGCCGCCGTGTACACCAGTCCTGAAACCAGCGCCAGCAGCAGTTGCGCCCTCACGAACTGCGACAGCATCTGGTCCACATCCTGCAACAGGTGGCTCAAGAAGTCGCGCTTCCGCCCATCGCTCACCATGTTCTGGATCGCCACCCGGAAGTCGCGCTTGTCCTTCAGGAAGAACACACCCAGGATCGGGATAATCACGATCCACCCCAGGTTGGTCAGCAGCCCCGCAATCCGCGCTCCGGCCGCGCTTACCGCCGAAACAATCTCCGTCTGGTGCGCTGCCAGGAAGCTCTGCACCTTCTGCGAAGTATCTTGCGTCCAGCCATGCCGGTTGCCGATGGCAAACGCAATGTTGCCACTCGCCACCTTCTCATACAGCGACGGCAACGCCTGCCCCAGCCGCTGTCCTTCGGAGAAAATCTTCGGCCCAAACAAGATCGCGGCCACGGTCACAATCACGCCCAGCCCGATATAAACGATCACAATCGCCAGCCCGCGCGATTTCCGCACCCACGGCTGAATTTTCCCGACGACTGGCTCCAGCAAATACGCGAACAGCAGCGCAAAGAGAAAGAGGATCAAGGTCTTGCGCACCGCATACACAAAGGCCAGCACCACGGCGAAAATCAATGCCGTGACAATGACCCGAACTGCGCGCCGATCCAGCAAATCCAACAAGTTCCTCGTCCTTTAAGATGCGGATTCATGGTAGCGGGCGTCAGCGCCTATGGCCAGTGTCAAGCTGATGGCGAAGCTTCAAGGCCGCAGGCCGCCGTGCCGTTCAAGCCCGGGGCGTAGCCCCGGGAACGGCATGCGTCATAACCAGCGAGCCCGAAGGGCGGCACGCCGTTCGCACGTTGACCGGGAACATTCGTCGCTTTCATTGCCTCCCCCGCCTCCCGCGCCGTAAAATCAACCTTTCACCCCATGAGCCAGGTCACCGTCATCTACCCGGGATCGTTCGACCCCGTCACCAACGGGCACCTCGACCTCATTTACCGGGGCGCGAAGATCTTCGACAAGCTCGTCGTCGCCATCCTCCGCAATCCGGAGAAGGATCCGCTCTTTTCTGTGCCAGAGCGCCGCGAAATGCTGGTGGAAATGACGCGCAGCCTGCCCAACGTCCAGGTTGACGAGTTCCAAGGACTGCTCGTAGATTACGCCCGCTCGTACAGCGCATCGGCCGTCCTGCGCGGCATCCGCGCCGTCAGCGATTACGAATACGAGCTTCAGATGGCCATGATGAATCGCAAACTAGATTCCGAGCTCGAAACCATTTTCATGATGCCGGCCCTGAAGTTTTCGTTCCTCAGCTCGCGCCTCGTGCGCGAAGTAGCCCGGCTCGGCGGTTCCGTCGACGGCCTCGTACCCGACCTCGTCGCCGAAAAACTTCGTTCCAAGATCAACGGCGTCACCAGATCCAAGTAGCACTCCTAGGAGAAGTTCACATGAGTTCCGCAACCTCGCAGTTGACCCACACCCCCGCAGCCCGCATGAACCGCATCGAGATCTCGGCCACCCTGGCCGTTGTCAACGAGGCCGAGAAGCTCCGTTCGGCCGGTGCGGACCTCGTCGACTTCGGCGCGGGCGAGCCTCATTTCGCCACTCCGCAACATATCAAGGAAGCCGCGATCGCCGCGATCCAGAACAACTTCTCCAAGTACACCGCCGTGGCCGGCACCGCCGAGCTGCGCGACGCCATCATCAAGCGCCACGCCACCGATTTCGGCAGCAACTACAAGCGCGAGGAATCCATCGCGTCCGTCGGCGGCAAGCACGCTCTCTTCAACGCTATCCAGGTCCTGGTCGAGCATGGCGACGAAGTCATCATCCCCGTCCCCTACTGGGTCTCGTTCAAGGACATGGTGCAGTACTCGGGCGGCAAGCCGGTCTTCGTCCAGAGCGACGAGGCGCAGAACTTCCGCCTCACCGCTGAGATGGTTGAGCGCGCCGTTACCCCCAAAACCAAGCTCATCATCCTGAATTCGCCCTCCAACCCGTCCGGTGCGGTCATGTCGCCCGAGGACATGAAGTCCATCGCCCGCTTCGCCTACGAGCGCGGCATCTACGTCATCTCCGACGAATGCTACGTCTACTTGAACTACACCGGCGAAGAGTTCTCACTCGGTTCGCTCACCGAAGTGAAGGACCGCCTGCTGGTCGTTGGATCGCTTTCGAAAACCTACGCCATGACGGGGTGGCGCCTGGGTTTCACGCTCGGCCCCGCGCCCATCGTCAGCCAGATGCAGAAGCTGCAAAGTCAGTCCACGTCGAACCCGACCTCCATCGTCCAGAAGGCCGCTGTCGGCGCACTGAACGGTCCACAGGAGTGCGTTGCCGAGATGCGCGCCGACTACATCAAGCTGCGCGACGAAATCGTCACCGGCCTGCGCAAGCTCCCCGGCGTCACCTGCACCATGCCCCAGGGCGCGTTCTACGCCTATCCGAACATCAGCGGCGCCTTCGGCAAGCAGGGCATCAATTCCGCCGCCGACGTCGCGAAAAAGCTCCTGCACGACGCCCACGTAGTTTGCGTTCCTGGCGAGGCGTTCGGCACCACCCAACACATCCGCCTCTCCTACGCCGCCTCGCACGAAGCCGTAGCGCGCGGCCTGGAGCGCATGAATAAGTTTTTCTCGAGCTTGTAAGGTGAAGTTTTGGCCAGAGATGCGCCCTGTCGGCAACATCTCTGGCCAGAGCTGCCTCTAAAATGTTTCGGGCACGTTTTGCCTTCTCATGCCAGACCTCATCCCATTCCTGGTAGCTCCCGATTTCGCCGAACGCATCTGGGGGACTCGCGACCTGCGCCCCATCTACACCCGCATCGTCGGCGATAACCCCATCGGCGAAGCCTGGCTCACCGGTGAACAGTGCAAGGTCGCCAGCGGCCCGCTCGGCGGCCACTCTCTAGCCTTTCTCTGCAAGGAGTTCGGCGCTAGCCTCACCGGCTCAAAAGCCAGTCCCCCCGACCGCTTCCCGCTGCTCGTCAAGTTCCTCTTTCCTCACGAGAAGCTCTCCGTCCAGGTCCACCCCGATGACGCCCGCGCCCAGGCCATCGGCCAGCCCTGCGGCAAAACCGAGTGCTGGTATGTAGCCAGCGCCGATCCCGGTGCAAAAGTGCTGCTCGGACTCAAACCCGGCGTTTCCAAAGAACAATTCCAGCGCGGCATCGAAGAAAAGCGCGCTGAGCACCTGCTCAATGAAGTTCCGTTAAAGACCGGCGACATGATCTACGTCGACGCCGGCACTGTGCATGCCATCTGCCCCGGCGCCGTCATCATCGAAACCCAGCAGAACTCCGATACCACCTATCGCCTGTATGATTACGGACGCCCGCGCGAGCTGCACGTCGCCGACGGCCTGGCGGCAACGAAAGAGAAAACGCACGCCGGCCTCGTAAAGCCCGAGACGAACGGAAAACGCACGTTGCTCGTCGCCTCGCCATCATTCATCGTCGAACGCTTCGCGCTCAAGGATCCGCTGACTCTACGCGGTGAAGAGCACAACGGCTCGGCGCAGATCCTGGTGCTGGTGAAAGGTTCAACCGCAGTGCACTACAAAGGCAGCGAGCCGATCGCCTTCACGCAAGGCGAAGCCGTCGTGGTTCCAGCCGCCTGCGCAGAAGTCGAAGTTCATCCGCAGTGGGAATGTGAGCTGTTGCGCATGAATTTGCCCGCGCAACCCGTGCCGGAGCCGACTACAACTTTGTTATGAGCAAGCAATCATCCAAGTCGAACTTTTACCCCGTCATCCTCGCCGGTGGCCGCGGTACGCGTTTTTGGCCATTGAGCCGCAAACGCATGGCCAAGCAACTTCTCCCGCTCAACAGCGACAAGAGCATGATCCAGGAAACCGTCGAGCGCCTTTCGCCATTGGCCGACAAAAAGAATTTCTGGGTCATCACCAACGACGATCTGCTCGCCGAAATCGCCAAACAGTTGCGTGGATTGCCCGCAAAACAGCTCGTTGCCGAACCCGTCGGTCGCAACACCGCGCCCGCCATCGGACTGGCAGCGTTCATTCTCGAAAGCATTGATCCCAACGCGATCCTCGGACTTTTTCCCTCCGATCACGTCACCGCCAATCCCGCCCAGTTCCGTAAAGACATCGCCAAAGCGGTCGACATCGCTTCCGCAGGTGAGAACATCGTCGTCCTGGGCATCAAGCCCACGCGCCCGGAGACTGGCTACGGCTACATCGAGGTCGGAAACCAGTTCGAGCGCGGCGTGATGCGCGTCCGTCGCTTCACCGAGAAGCCCAATGCCGACAAAGCCGCCGAGTTCCTCGAAGCGGGGCGCTACTACTGGAACAGCGGCGTCTTCGTCTGGGGCGCGAAAACCTTGGCCAACGCGCTGCGCGAGCACCTTCGCGAGACTGCGCCGTATCTCCAGCAGATCGCCGCAAGCTACGGCACTCCGCACTTCGCAAAAACCTTCGCGCGTCTCTATCCAAAGTGCGAAAACATCAGCGTCGATTACGCCGTCCTCGAGCCGCGTTCTGCCAAAGGCGAGCACAGCTCCAACATCTTCTGCATCCCCGCCGATTGGGGCTGGAACGACCTCGGCTCCTGGGCTGCCCTATTTGAGCACCGCGCCGCCGAACAAAAGCTCACCGAGTTGGAAAACGTTCTCACCTCGAAAGGCGCGTTCAGCCACGATTCTGGCGGCAATTTCATCCATTCGCCCAAGAAATTCGTGGCCGTTGTCGGAGTAAAAGATTTAGTCGTCGTCGAAACCGATGACGCCCTGCTCGTCACCTCGCGCAAGAACTCGCAGGACGTGGGCAAAATCGTGAAGTTTCTCGACGAAAAAAAGCTGAACAAGCTGGTTTAACTATGCCTCAGCAGATCAAATTCGGTACCGACGGTTGGCGCGGCCTCATCGCCGACGATTACACCTTCGAAAATGTCCGTCGCGTCGCGGCCGCCATGGCCCACTACGTCCATAAGCACGAAGACGCGGCGAAGGGCGTGATGATCGCCTATGACACGCGTTTCGGATCGCGTCGTTTTGCCGAAGCCGCCGCCGAAACCATCGCCGCCACCGGCCTGCGCGTCCAACTCGCGAACGACTACACACCCACTCCCGCGCTTTCCTACGCCATTAAGAAATATGGCGCTGCCGGCGGCGTCATGATCACCAGCAGCCATAATCCAGCCAACTGGAATGGCGTGAAGTACAAGGCGAAGTACGGCGGATCGGGCACCCCGCAGATCATGAAGCAGATCGAGAGCTATCTCGATGCGGCGCCCATCAACAACTCCGGCGGCAAGGTCGAAGAATTCGATTTCAAAAAGCCCTATTTCGAAGTGCTGAAGAGTTTTGCCGACCTCGATGCCATCGCCGCCGCCAACTTTCGCTTCTGCATCGACGTGATGTACGGCGCCGGCCGCGGCGTGTTGAAGCAAATCTTCAGCGAACGCGGCATTTCGCACGTGGAAATCCGCGGTGAGGTGAATCCGCTCTTCCCGGGCATCAATCCCGAGCCCATCTTGCCGCACATCGCCGCGCTCCAGGAAGCCACGGTCCGCGAAAAAGCCCACGCCGGCCTTGCCACCGACGGCGATGCCGACCGCATTGGCGCCGTCGACGAAAACGGCAACTTCGTCGATGCCCACAAGTGTTTCGCGGTCATCCTCAAGTGGTTGCTCGAGAAAAAGCAGTGGCCCGGCGCCATCACCCGCGCCTTCAACACCACCGGCATGCTCGACCGCATGGCGAAAAAGCACGGCCGCGAACTCGTCGAACACGGCATCGGCTTCAAATACGTTTGCGACGTCGTTCTCTCCGGCAAAGAAGTTCTCATCGGCGGCGAAGAATCCGGCGGAATCGGCATCCCGCGCCATCTTCCCGAGCGCGACGGCATTTTGAACTCTCTCCTCATCGCCAACGTCATGGCCGACTACAAAATGTCCCTCGGCCAACTCGTCGATTCACTGCAATCGGAGTTCGGCCGGCATTATTACGGCCGCATCGACATGCACCTGGAAAATTCCGTCAAAGAAGATGCCATGAAGCGCGCCAACCAGCGCCCCGCGAAGATTGGCAAATTCGCCGTGAAGCGGGTCGAAAACATGGACGGCATGAAGTTCTTCTTTGAGTCGCAGAACGGCAGCCGCGACGCCGAGCCGTGGGTGCTTGTTCGCGCTTCCGGCACCGAGCCGCTGCTCCGTGTATATAGCGAAGCGCCTTCGCAAGAGATGGTGCAGGAGATCCTCGGCGAAGCCGAGAAGTTCGTGTACAAGCGCTAGCATCGCTCGTTTTGCGTGATTTGGCGCGGCTTGCGGTGCGATAATAGAGGTGCAGAGAACGATGTGGTGAATGCGGACGAGGCATTGGTCCGCGCTTCTGTTTAGAATGATGGCAACCCTCCCCGTCCCCCAAACCGACTCGCCCGAGGCGCGGAAGTACAACCGCATCAAGCGCTGGCTTGGCTTCTCCGATCTCATCGTCGGTTTCGCATTTCTGCTCGTTCTCGTGCTCACCCATGGCAGCACGCGCCTGCGCGACTTCGCCTACCTCGGCGCGCGCCAGTACTACAGCATCGCGGTTTTCCTATATGTCCTGATGCTGATGATTATCAGCAAGCTTCTCACTTCGCCGCTGGAGTTCTATAGCTTCCGGCTGGAGCACAAATTCAACCTCTCTAACCAGAAACTCGGCGCTTGGCTCCTCGACGAGTTGAAGGGATTCGCCCTCGGCCTGGTCCTTCTCGCCATCCTGACCGAGGTTCTCTACGCGACGATTCGCGCCTATCCCGACCACTGGTGGCTCATCATGTGGGCTATCTTTATGGGCTTCACGCTGCTACTTGCGCAGCTCGCGCCGGTCGTTTTGCTGCCCATTTTCTACCATTTCGAGCCGCTGAAAAACGACACGTTAAGTGAGCGCCTGACGAAGCTCAGCGAGCGCGCCGGGACCCGCATCCGCGGCGTTTACGAGTGGAAAATTTCAGAAAAATCGAAGAAGGCGAATGCCGCGCTCACCGGTCTGGGCAAAACTCGCCGCATCATCGTGGCTGACACCCTGCTCAACAATTACAGCGACGACGAAATCGAAGCCGTCCTCGCGCACGAGCTCGGCCACCACGTCCATGCACATATTCCGAAGTCGATCCTGCTGCAAATAGGTATCACCTTCGTCGGATTCTGGGCCGCAGATCGCGTTCTCCGCTACGCAGTCGAGCAGCGCTCCCTTTTCCAGGGCCTCGCGGATTTCGCCAACCTGCCGCTGCTGGCTCTCATCGCCGCTGTACTCGGACTGCTTCTTACCCCGCTACTCAACGCCTATTCCCGCCACAACGAGCGTCAGGCCGACGAATACGCGTGGAAGTCGATCCCATCGATCGGCCCCTTTGTGACCGGCATGCACAAGCTGGCCAGCCAGAACTTGGCGGAGGAACACCCACCTGGCTGGATCGAAACGCTCTTCCACTCGCACCCATCGATCGGGAAGAGAACGGCAGCCGCAGAGGCGTGGAGACTGAAGCAGCCGCAGAACTGAACTTTCTCCTACTTCCTGCTCCTCAAAACCTCTTCTACTCGCTGTAAATCGGCTTCCGTATCCACGCCAATGGTGTCGAATGGGGTCTCTGCAACGTAGATATCGGTCCCGTTCTCGAGGAATCGCAACTGTTCCAGCCGCTCACTGCGCTCCAGTGACGACTCCGGCCACCTGCAGAACTGGTCGAGTGCCGCTTTGCGGTACGCGTAGAACCCAAGATGCTTGAAATACGCGATATCCCCACGTGAATCGCGGTCGAATGGGATCGTCGAACGGGAGAAATACAGCGCGCGTCCGTTCTTGTCGGTCACCACCTTCACCGCGTTCGGATTTGAAACATCTTCTTCGCCGCATGGCGTTTTCAGCGTGCCTACCTGCACATCTTCGCGCTGCATAAGCTCGAGCAGCACAGTGAGATGTTCAGGCCGCGCAAGTGGCTCGTCACCCTGCACGTTCACATAAACGTCTGCTTCCACACTTTGCGCCACTTCATGGACGCGATCGGTTCCGCTGCGGTGCTGGTCGCTAGTCATGCGCGCGTTCCAGCCATGGGCGCGACATACGTCCAGGATCTCCTGTGAGTCCGTGGCCACAATTACATCGACGAGCATCGATGCGCCACGGGCGGCGCTGTACACGCGATCCAGCATGGTGCGGCCATCGATCTCGCGCAAAATCTTGCGTGGTAGTCGGGTCGAGGCAATACGGGCGGGGATGATAGCAATGGCTTTCACCCATCCAGTTTCGACGGGCGGCGGTGGTTCCCGCAAGTAGGATCGTGATACCCTCGGCACCGTCTTCTTTGAATCGGTTTAAAGGCCCATGCAGGACGATCGCATCACTCGCCGCGACTTTCTCAATGGCACTCTGCTAGCCTCCGGAGCGGTGCTGCTCCATCAGCTCACCCCAGTCCAACTTCTTGCGCAATCCACCGGAGACGACTTCACCGGCCCCGGCGGTATCGGCGATTACGCCCATTCCAACGGCAACACCGAGCCCATCGTCAAAGCTGGTCACGGCATACGCGACGGTCTTTATGAGACTCTCGCGAATGTCACCGACACCGGAGAAACCTACGGCTGCGTGATCGTGGGTGGTGGTATCAGCGGGCTCGCGGCGGCGTTGCTCTTCCGCCAAGCCACTGGCGACAAGCTCACTTCGCTCATTCTTGAGAACCACCCCATCTTCGGCGGTGAAGCCAAGCAGAACGAGTTCGAAGTCGATGGCCAACGCCTCACTGCCCACCAGGGTTCAGCCGTCTTTTGGGTTCCGTACCCTTACAGCTTCATTGGCCGTTTTTATGATTCCATCGGTCTCCGCGCCCCGCGCTTTGAGTATCAGAAGTGGGGCAGCCGCGAACCCGAACTGCCACTGAGCAAGACTCCGTACGACATGATCGGCGACATGCCGAAGAGCTACGGCTTCTATTTCGGCAAGAGGTTCGGCCAACCGGCGTGGCTCATCGATCCCTGGGGCAAACAACTCGCAGGCGCGCCAATCACGCCTGCGCAGAAGGCGGATCTACTCAAGTGGCGCACGCATACGGGTAAACGGCCGCGCATTCAATATCACGGCGACCCGATCTCTCGCCAGCTCGATTCCATCAGCCTCGAAGACCACATGATCGAGCGCTTCGGAATAACGCGAGAAACCATTCGCACGTTTCTTGCGCCCGTAGAAGGTGGAGGCTCTGGCCTCGGCCCGGATGCGCTCTCCGCCTACGCGGAATATGCCGCCGACCTGCTCCATCCACTGCCCGATGACGATGGCGATCAGATGTTTCCCGGCGGCAATACCGGCATCGCCCGGCACATGATCAAAACGCTTATTCCCAATTCCATCGCAGGCGAGAACACGATCGAAGGCGTGAACCGCGGTCCTGTGAACTTCGAGGCCCTTGACCGTGCGGGACAAAGCTCGCGAATGCGGCTGAACGCAACCGTCGTAGCGGTCGAGCACGAAGGTGATCCGCGTAAAGCGCAATTCGTGAACGTAAGTTATATCCGCGAAGGCAAGCTCTACCGCGTACGAGCTCGCTCGGTGGTTATAGCCGGCGGCTGCTGGACAGCGAAGCACATCGTCCGCGACCTGCCCCAATCGCATCGCGATGCGTATGACCAGTTTTACCGTTCAGCGTGCCTCATGGCCAACGTCGCCGTACGCAACTGGCGCTTTCTATACAAGATGGGCATCACTGGCTGTCGCTGGTTCGAAGGCATCGGTAACTACACGGAAGTCCGCAAACTGCCGATCTTCGGAGCGCCGAGTCCGACGATCGGGCCTGATTCGCCAGTCGTTCTTAACCTCAAAATTCTCTATTCGTATCCCGGATTGCCAACCCAGGAACAGGGAATCCGAGGCCGCACGGAGATGATCGGTACCTCGTACCGGCAATACGAGCGGCAGATTCGCGATCAATTCACAGAAATGTTTGCAGCGAGCGGTTTCGACGCCAAGCGCGATATCGCCGGGATCATTCTGAATCGCTGGGGCCACGCTTACCTCAATCCGCAGCCCGGCTTCTTCTTCGGGAAAGATGGAAAGCCCGCGCCTGGTGACGTTTTGCGCGGAGCTCCCTTCGGTCGCATCACCTTCGCCAACACCGATCTTGCCGGCATCATGGACCATCGGACGTCCATCCTCGAAGCCGATCGCGCGGTACGGCAATTACTCGACCAAGTGCTGGTCTAGCTTACTTTTCTGATTTCAGCAGCCGCTTCATCTTCGCAATGTTCACCTGCGGCGGGGGATATTTCGGGTCCATCTTCTCCAATGTTTCCACAATGATTTTCGACACCGCGAGGTTGCGAAACCATTTG
This sequence comes from Candidatus Korobacter sp., assembly GCA_036501185.1. Classification (GTDB taxonomy): domain Bacteria; phylum Acidobacteriota; class Terriglobia; order Terriglobales; family Acidobacteriaceae; genus Korobacter. The sequence continues at coordinate 39,219 of DASYAU010000048.1, forward strand.
TGGTCGGCTGGAATAATGAACCACGGCGCGTATTTTGTGCTGCACTCGCTGAGCGCGTCTTCGTACGCCTCGATGTAATCGCCCCAGAATTTGCGCTCCTGCAGGTCTGCTTCGGAAATCTTCCAGTGTTTTGCTGGATCGGACAATCGCGCTTCGATGCGCCGTTTCTGCTCCTCTTTGCTGACGTGCAGGAAGAACTTCAGGATCGTGGTCCCATTCTCCGTCAAATATTTCTCGAAGCGATTGATCTCATCGTAGCGCTGCTTCCACACCTCTTTCGGCACCAGCTTATGCACCCGCACCACCAGCACATCCTCATACTGTGAGCGGTTGAAGATCATGATCTGGCCCTTTTCGGGCGCGGCGTGGTGAATGCGCCATAAGAAATCGTGATTGCGCTCGCAGGCGGTGGGCACTTTGAATGATGTGACTTTGCAGCTCTGCGGGCTCGCACCCGACATCACATGGCGAATGGTCCCGTCTTTCCCGGCCGTATCCATGCCTTGTAGCACAATGAGCAGCGACCGCTTGCCTTCGGCGTAGAGCAGGTATTGCAACTCGTCGAGCCGCGCAAGGGTCTTCTCCATGAGAATCTCGTCGCGTTCTCCCTTGTGGTGGCCGCGTTCATAGCCGTAGGTTTCGCAGGTATCGAAGTTCTTCAGGCGGACTTTCTCGTTGGGCTCTACTGCCAACTTGGTGTGAAATTTCATCGTTCTTCTTCTCCGGCTTTCCGACCGCACAGCTGCACGTGATTTATAGCACTGACATTCGGTTCCCGATGTGATGCTCTAGCAGACCGTGCCCCATTTTCCCTAGGGAGGAATTGTATGGCAACAACGTTAGCGAAAGTGGCGGACCTCGCCGGCCCGGGTATTGGAAACTATACCGAACTGGAGAAGGTCCTGCCGAACGACTACCACTCTCTGCTCGACCGCAAGCGCACTCAAAAGGCGATCTACGCGGTGAAGACGTATATCGAAGAGCATCTATGCGAGGAGCTCAACCTCGTCATGACGTCTGTACCACTCATTGTCGATGTGGACAGCGGGGTCAACGATTACCTCGACCGCGACGGCTCGCGCACGCCGATCCAGTTCCATATCCCCAATGACCGCGACGTGCACCCCGTCGACGCGCAGGTCGTACAGGCCGCCACCAAGTGGAAGAGAATGGCGCTGAAGCAGTTCGACATGCACCCGGGCGAAGGCCTGTGCACCGATATGCGCGCCATTCGCAAGGACTACTTCCTCGACCACGACCACAGTGTTTACGTCGACCAGTGGGATTGGGAGCGCGTCATCACCCCCGAACAGCGCAGCCTCGATTTCCTGAAAATGGTCGTACGCCGCATCTGGACTGTGCTGGTCGGCGCCGAGCGCTTCGCGCTCAGCAAGTTTCCCGAACTGAACGATCCCCGCTATCCGAAGCTGCCCGACGAGCTCACGTTCCTCCATGCGGAAGATATTTTGGAGATGTATCCAGACCTGCCGCGGAAACAACGCGAGACGATGATCCTTCAGAAATATCCAGCAGTCTTCATCATCGGCATTGGCTGGACACTGAAAGACGGCTATCCGCATGAAATGCGCGCAGCCGACTACGACGACTGGACCACCGAAACAGTTTCCTCGGAAGGGAAGATGATGCACGGCCTCAACGGCGACATCCTCGTCTGGAACCCGGTAACCAAGCGCCGCCACGAACTGTCATCCATGGGCATTCGAGTGAATGCCGAAGCCTTGAAGCAGCAACTGAAGATCACCAAGCAGGAGCATTTCCTGGACTTCCCATACCACAAAGCGATCCTGAACGGGACGATCCCGCTCAGCGTCGGCGGCGGTATTGGTCAGTCACGCACGTTGATGCAGATCCTGCGCAAGGCACATCTCGGCGAAGTCACGGTTTCGGTGTGGCCGAAGGTGCTCAAGGAGATTTGCGCGAAGAAGAATATTTTTGTACTGGAGTAGGTGCAGTGACGTAGAGGCGCTGCCGCCCGGCAGCGCCCTTTTTGTTTCAATCGCTCCACGGCGTGGGTTCGCGATCCCAGCGATGTTTACTTAATTCCGCCAATAGCGCCGCTGGCAGCGCCCCGGCGTCACTATCGGAGATGTTGCCGCGCACGTGCTCGGGCTTCCGCATACCAATGATCGTGGTGCTCACCGTGCGGTTCGAGAGGATGAACCGCAGTGCCATCTCCGGCAGCCGCATCCCCTCCGGAAGTATGCGCTTCAGCTTCTCTACGCGTTCGACCGTCGGCTTGAGATTCTCCGGACCGAAGTAGCCTGCCCGCCAATCGCCTTCGGGAAACTTCGTGTCGAGCGTGAGATGCCCGCCAAGACTGCCTTCATCGAGTGGCACGCGCGCAATCACGCCAACATCGTGCTGATTGCAAATGGGAAAGAGCGCATCTTCCGGCGACTGATCGAAGATGTTGTAAATCACCTGCACCGCGTCCACCAGCCCCGTCTTGATTGCGCGAATGCCATTTTCGGGCTCCCATCGGTTCAGACTGAGCCCGAAGAAGCGGATTACGCCGTCTCTCTTCAGCTTTTCTACCGTGCTGCGGAACTCCGGTTCGTCGGCCCAGGAGTCGTCCCACACGTGAAATTGCAGCACATCGATGGAATTGGTGCGCAGCTTCTCCCGGATCGCATCGGCGTACTTAATAACGTGGTGAGCGGGGAAGACCTCGCTGTACTTGTACTCCGGGCGCGCCGGCCAGCGATCGTTCAGCGGAGGAATTTTGGACGCCGCGTAGAGACGCTTGCCCGGATTGCGGGCAATGATCTCCCCGAGCAGCCCGTCGCTCTTGCCTTCGCCGTAAGCCCATGCGGTATCGAAGAAGTTGCAGCCCAAATCGACCGCCATCTGCAGGGCAGCTAGCGATTGTTCGTCGTCCGAGCCGCTCCAGCCGCTCATTCCCCACAATCCATGCGCAATATCGCTGACTTCGAATCCGGTGCGGCCCAGCGTTCGGTATTTCATCCGTGCTCCCAAGTATCGATGGTTATCAATGAGATGAACTTTTCGCGAGTTCCCGGTAATAATCTTGCAAAATGAAAAACGCTTGCTTGTGCGTACCCTGGTTGCTCACCAGGCCCTTCCGATTATGCATGTCCTGCACGCCGGGCTGCAGCCGCACCGGGGACTGAAAATCCATCAGGATCCACGGTGACAAGCCTGCCAGCAGCGGTGTGCGGCGGAACATCGCGATCTGGTGCCGGTAGATGTTCGCCTGGAATTCCTCGGTCCAGCGCTCATTCTGCGCGCCGTGCCGTCCCGCCAGCGCGCCTCCACCGAACTCGCTGAAGATCAGCGGCTTATCCCAGGCGGTTTTCCATTCGGCGCTGTCCAGGTCTTCGGCTTTTCCCTCATACCATCCGATGTATTCGTTCACCGCAAGCACATCCACGATTTCGCCAAGGGGATCATTTACGAGCCGTTTGTTCCCCTGGCGCTCAAAGCGGTTTGACGCCGCGGTGATTAGGCGCGTGGGGTCCATGCTGCGCCCATCAGCGGCAAGCGTTTTCAAGAATTCCATGCGCTCGGTCGAGATTGGCGTTTCGTTGGCAATTGACCATAAGATGATCGCGCCGCGGTCTTGGTCGCGCTCGATTTCTTCCCGCAGTTGCTGCCGTGCCAGCGCCAAGGTTGCCGGATTTTTGAAATCAATGTCCCAGTAAACCGGGATCTCCGACCACACCATTAACCCCATCCGCTCCGCTTCGCGCACCATCGACTCATGGTGCGGGTAATGCGCCAATCGAACGTAGTTGCAGCCGAGTTCCTTCGCCCAGCCAAGCAGCGCGGCGTCATCTTGCGACGTAATCGCCCGAGCATCGCGGAACGGAGCTTCTTCGTGAATGGAAACGCCGCGCAGGAAAATCGGTTTGTCATTGAGATAGAGCTTCGCACCGCGCGCCTCGATGCTGCGGAACGCGATCTCGTCCTGCACTTGATCGTTCGCCGTGGAGAGCGTTACTTTGTAGAGCTTCGGGTTTTCCGGAGACCACGGCGTGAGTTGCGCGCGAAAGTGAAACTCCGCACGGCCACGCTGATCGGTGGTCATCGTCTGCCGAAACTTCGCTTCGGGAATCTCCAGCGTGATCTCGGTCTTTGCCTCTGAGCCGTTGAGTTGCACCCACCCAGCGATCTCGTTCAGTGATCCTTTCGCAAATTGCACAAAATAATTTTCGATGAACGTCGCCGGAACCTCGACGAGTTCTACATCTCGCGTCAGGCCGCCGTAGTTCCACCAATCGGTATTCAGTGCAGGAATGCCGTCGCGCTCCCGACGATTGTCCACCTCCACCACTACCAGGTTCTCGCCATCGTGCAATTTACCGGTTACTTCAAAGTTGAAGGGCGTAAAACCGCCAATATGCTCGCCAAGTTTTTCGCTGTTCAGATACACGAGCGCCCGATAATTTGCCGCCCCGAAGTAAAGAAATTGCCGCTTTCCCCGCGCGGGATGCGCAGTGAAAATGCGCCGGTACCACACCGCGCCTTCGTAAAAATGCAGGTCTTGGCTTTGCGAGTTCCAGTCGCCGGGAACGTTCAATGTGGGCGAGCGATCGAAGTCATATTCAACCGGGTCCGTCAGGTCTTTGGGCTTTCGATCTTCGTAGAACCGGGAGTGCTCGCCAACCTTGTAGGCATCCACAATGGCGTGCCACGGGCCGTCCAGGCTCACGGGGTTACGCGCAGCGATATTGGCGATGAGTTTATTTTGTGCGACGGCCGCGATCGAACAGGCCAATACGACCGCCAGCTTAAGAGCCCGTTGCATCGCGTTCTCCCGTGAACACGATACAAGGTTCTCGCCAAATGGGCATCTATGGGAAGCTAAACGGCTATGGCGCTCACTGGCACGCTCTCCAGCGAGATGATGGCGGCAGTATCGCAGCGATGATATTTAATGTGGTTCCAGTAACGGCGGCGCGCTTCGGTCAGGGTGCAATGCGCCATTTCTGTGCGCTGGCGCGTGAATTCCTCGTCAAAACTAAGCGCGGAGTTTTGCGCCTGTTCGGCCGCGAGGTATTCCTCGATCCTGCCAAGCACTTCGTCTTTCAGCTTATCGCCTTCGATACAAGTCATATTCATGCCCCCGGATGAATAGAAAATTGCGGGCCGAGAACCGGAGTGTATCGCAGAACTAGCCTGTGGATTTCTTACGCTCGTGCCCGCATACGGTTACCTGGAAAAAGCGCCGCCGCATTGCGGCACTCATCCCACCGAAGATGACAGCAGCACGCAAGTGTCGTCTAATGACCATAGCGAGTCGGCCGCTCGCTCTATGTTTGAACTTCACCCGGCACCGCGGTTTGCACGGCGCCCATGGATCTTTATAACCTCCATGGCGGCGCATTGCCTATTGCTGTTCGTGATTCTGCGGCCCGCCGAGCCCAAGCTGGTGAAGGTACACCAACTGCGTCTTGGAGATGGTGGACGATCTCTGGCGCGTTTGTATTGGAGCGGCGCCGATCGCGAAGCCGTTGCGGCTGCCGACCAGGCCGTTCATGCCAAGAAAGATCGCGACCAGGATGTGCGCTCGAAGCAACTCCTCTCGCCCAGTAAATCGTTGCAACTCCGCCTCGAAAAACATGAGCGACTGATCGCCTCTGTCGCGAATGACCGCACCTTGGTCGCCGGTAAGAGCCGCGACGCCGCCACCGCGGGCTCACACAACGGCTCGCTGAACTCCGGCGATCTGTATGGCGACGACATACGTCCAGCGCTGTGGGTCGGCGGACCCAATCCGCAGGTAGTCGCGAATGAATTTGCCGAAGGTCTCGAAGGCAGCGTGATTGTCGAAATCACTATCGACGATAACGGGAACGTCATCGCGACGCATTTGCTCCAAGGTCTCTCGCCGGCGGTGGATGGCCGCGTAATCGAAGCATTGCAGATGGCGCACTTCGTCCCGGCAAAACGAAATGGCGTAGCGATCGCTTCGAAGCAGGACGTGTACTACCACTTTCCGAAATAATTTTCCGGCAATCGATGCAGGGATGAGATAGGGACGAACGTGTGTTCGTTCCCGGACGATGCATTTCCATCTTCGGACAATGCATGTTTCACCCAGTATTCATGCGGCTTCAAGAACTCCAGTGAAATTGCCGATATACGTTCCGAAACGCGTTTGGCAAGCGACGTGATACAGGATCGTTGGGAACATTAGGCAAGTGTTCCGCGTAATGACGAGCAGGGCCCCAAGTAAGTCCGTCGCAAATGGATTGGGCAGGCCCTTTGCAATCCTGAACGGCAGTAAGAGAGAGACGCTCGCAAGGCGAGCCATTCCAAAGGAGCTGTATGAAGCATTTGAGCAAAGTTCTCGCGGTAGTTTTCGGGCTGTTAATGGCGGTATCCGCTTTTGCGGCAGACAAGAATTCCGTGAACCTGACGGTGATGCACAAATCGACGGTGAGTGGAACCACCCTTGATCCGGGCGAATACAAGGTCGTCTTTAATCGCACGGGAGACACCGTGCAGGCAACGTTCCTTTCCGGCAAGAAGACCGTGGCCACCACCTCGGGACATTTCGAGCAGCGTTCCACTTTCCCATCGTCGGTGTCGTTAGTGGTGAACAGCGACCGTGCGGTGCAGGCGATTGTCGTCCAGAAACTCGGCGGCGCAGTCGTGCTCGAAGGCGAAGCATCCAGTTCAGCGGGACACTGATTCCTAGCAGCGTCTCCGTGGAGCGGCGAAGTGAGCAGCCTTCGCCGCTTTTTCTTTTTTCACGCCCCTCGCGCTACAATGCCTCCCACTCCAACCTCCGCGAGGGCGCATCTGCCGCTGAACCGTTCCATAGGACGCTGGGCATGCACGGCCCTGGTGGTAAATACCGTCATCGGCAGCGGCATCTTTGGGATTCCATCTCTGCTCAACGGAATTGTGGGGCGCGCCAGCCCGCTCGCCATGGTGCTTTCGGGTATTGGGATTGGCCTGATGATGGCTTGCTGCGCCGAGGTAACATCGCGCTTCAGTGAGCCCGGAGGAGCGTATCTCTTCGCGCGGACGGCCTTCGGGCGTTTCGTCGGAATCCAGGTCGGCTGGTTCTCGTGGCTCGCCCCGATGGGCACCAGCGCCGCCGCAGCGAACCTGTTTTCGAGCTATTTAGCCGCGTATCTACCATTCGCGGGAACTGTGTTCGGCCGCGCGCTTGTCATCTTCTCGTTGTTTGCCTTTCTTGCGATAGCGAACTGTCTGGGCGTAAAAGTTGGTGCGAACTTAAGCAGCGTCTTCAGCATTGCAAAGCTCGCGCCGCTTGCTTTGTTGATCGTGCTCGGCGTCATTTTTTTCGCTCGTCATCCGCAAACCTACGCGCAAGCCGCCCCCGCGCCGCCTGCCCTTTCGCCATGGGTGGATGCGATGTTGCTGCTCTCATTCGCCTTTGGCGGTTTCGAAAACGCAATCATGCCTGCTGGCGAGGTCGAGAACCCACGCCTTACCATTCCCTGGTCACTCGCCGTGGGCCTGGCCGCCTGCATCGCTGTTTATGCGCTTGTGCAGTTCGTGACGGTGGCGACCATCGGCACCGGGCCGGCGGATCGTCCGCTCGCATCAGTGGCCAATGTGCTCATTGGGCGCGGCGGCGCGATGTTCATTACTATTGCCGCGATGATCTCTACCTTCGGCCATCTTTCCGCCGTGCAGCTCGGAGCGCCGAGGCTCACCTATTCGCTGGCCGAGCGCGGCGACTTTCCCGCGTTCTTCGGAAGGATCCACCCGCGTTTCCAGACGCCTTACATTTCGATTCTCCTGTTCGGGCTGTTCACTTTTCTTCTCTCATTAAGTGGAACATTTCGCTGGGCGGTGGCCATGGCATCAGGCGCATTGATCATCATCTATACGAGCGTGTGCGCCAGTTTGATCGGCCTGCGGAAGAAAAACGCGAACCCGGCAGCGCTCCATCTCCCTGGCGGCGTCTTCATCGCGTGCTTTTGCATCGTCGTTGGCATTGTGCTGCTGACGCGCCTTACCTTACGCGAAGGCTATTTGCTGCTTGTGACATTTGCAATCGGAGTGGTCCACTGGCTGTGGATTCGCACGCGCGCGACAGCGGACGAGGTCCGCTCGGGCGCATGAACCGCGATTTGCTGGCCCTCCCACCCTCGCCGGCGGAGTTGCGCATTCGCTACGGCGACGATCCCAACCAGTTCTTCGACGTGTGGAAGCCGCCGCGTCCTCGGGCTGTGGCGATGGTCATCCACGGCGGTTTCTGGCGCGCGAAGTACGACCTCCTGCATACCAGCCATTTCTCTGCGGCGCTGGCCAGGAGTGGCATCGCGGTGGCAAACCTCGAATACAGGCGGGTCGGAAACCCTGGCGGCGGATGGCCCGGAAGCTACAACGACGTGCGCGCCGGATTCGCGGCGGTGAAAAAATATTTCGGCGACGCAAATAAATTTCTCGTCTTCGGCCATTCGGCCGGCGGACACCTTGGCCTGCGGCTCGCGATTGATGAAGAAGATCTGAGCGGCGTGATCGCACTCGCGCCAGTATCGATTCTGCGCAGCGCATACGAGCTCAACCTCAGCAATGGCGCGGTGGCTGAGTTCGTTGGCGGAAAACCGGAAGAGTTTCCGGAGATCTACGAAGACGCCTGCCCATCGCGCCATCCAGCAAAGGTGCAGCGCATCCTGCTGCATGGTTCAAACGATGAAGAAGTCCCAATCGAGATGAGCCGTAGCTTCGAAAACCTGCGCCAGAACGACCCCGGAACGGTGTGGTTCATGAAGCTGGACGAATGCGAGCACATGGACCTGATCGACCCTGAATCCCGGGCGTGGCCTATCATTCACATGGACGCCGAATCATTGTTGGAAGACTAGAGGAACGCCAGGAAGCGCTGCACGAATCGATAGACGTCAATATACGAACAATAGAGCGGCACGGGGGCGACACGCAGGATGTCGGGCTCGCGCCAGTCGCAGAAGGCGCCGTCCCCTACCAGCCGATCGCAAATTTCGCGGTCGCCCTGTTTGATGCGGATGGAAAGTTGCGCGCCGCGACGACGTGGCTCGCGCGGGGTGATGATCTCGAACTTTGGCGACGCGTGGTGCTCGAGCAAGAACTCGAGATATCCGGTGAGCGCGACACTCTTCTCGCGGAGACGATCAATCCCGGCCTCGTCGAAAATGTCCATCGAGGCGCGCAGCGAGGCGAGCGCGACAATCGGCGGATTGCTGAGCTGCCATCCGTCGGCGCCGGCCATGGGATGGAACTCTGGGCCCATCTTGAAGCGCGTCGCTTCGTCGTGACCCCACCAGCCGGCAAAGCGCGGGAGATCGAAGCTCTTTGCGTGACGTTCGTGCACGAAGCATCCCGCGACGCAGCCCGGGCCGGCGTTGAGGTATTTGTAACTGCACCAGGCGGCGAAATCCACGTCCCAATCGTGCAACTTGAGCGCGAGATTGCCAGCAGCATGTGCGCAGTCGAAAGCAACCACGCACCCCTTCACGTGCCCGGCCTTCGTGATCGTCTCCAGATCAAACGCCTGTCCAGTGGCGTAATTCACTCCACCGAGTAAGACGAGGGCAATGGACGGCCCTTCGCGTTCGACGACCGCGAGAATATCTTCGTCTCGGAGAGTAGCCTCGCCGGGACGCGGCCGCAATTCAAGCAGCGAAGTTGCGGGATTGAAGCCGTGGAACTCGATTTGTGATGCCACAGCGTATTGGTCGGATGGAAAAGCGCTGCCTTCGACTACGATTTTGTGGCGCTCGCGGGTGGGCCGGTAGAACGAGACCATCATCAGGTGCAGGTTCACGGTAAGCGAATTCATCACCACAACTTCGCTCGGTATTGCACCGACAAGGCGCGCCGTCTGATCGGCAAGGAAGCGATGGTAAGGCATCCACGGGTGCTTGCCGTGGAAGTGAGCCTCCACTCCGAGCTCGGCCCAATCATCCAGTTCCTGATCGATGTATTCACGAACCGTCTTCGGTTGCAAGCCGAGCGAGTGGCCGACTAGATAAATGCAGTCACTACCGTCGCGCGCTTTTGGGAAGTGAAACCGGTTGCGAAAGTTCGCCAGCGGATCGCGCGAATCCGATTCGTGCGCGAAGGTCTCGGTGGTCTGGTAGATCATCGGGCTTCCTCGAGCGGCGTGAGGTCGCGATGGATGAGCTCGGCGGCGCGGTGCCAGTCGAGGTCTTCGAGGCGCATGATGGGATCGCAAAGTTCAGCGAGAATGCGGTCCTGGATGCGTCCGCGCGAGGCGGCCACGCTGTACGGCACGCGATGAAACGTGACCATGGCGTACTTCGGTACGAAGACACCGGGGAACTTTGCTTCCAAGGCAAGCTCCGTTTTCTTTTTGAAGAGAAAGCGCGGGTCGGCAACGCGGTCGCGCATTTCAACGAAGTTTTCTACCGCGAGATCGGCAATCGAATCGGTGTTGTCCTTGCGTGCGCGCTCGAACTCCGCGAAAAGCCGCGTCCATTGCGGACCGTGGCGGTCAAGTAAATCCAGAAGGACAGTGCAATCCTCAAACGAACAGTTCAGGCCTTGACCAAAGAAGGGAACAATAGCGTGGGCGGCGTCACCGAGGAGTAAGGCGCGGCCATCGTGATGCCACGGTGAGCATTTGATGGTGACCATGGAGCCCGTGGGATTTGCGAAGAAGTTCTCTGCAAACTTCGGCATGAGCGCGGCGGCATCTGGAAAATGTCTGGCGAAGAACGACTGGACATCCTCGTCGGTGTTTAGCTGAGCGAAACTGTTCTCGCCTTCGAATGGCAAGAAGAGGATGCACCCGTAGGTGCCGTCGATGTTAGGCAACGCAATCAACATGTACGATCCGCGTGGCCAGATGTGCAGCGCGTGGACCTCCATTGCGTGCTTTCCATCGGCGTTCGGCGGGATGGTGAGTTCTTTGTAGCCGTAATCCAGATATTGCTGTGAGAAGTTAAAACGCGGCGTTTTGAGCAGTTCGGTGCGGATGGCGGACCCTGCTCCGTCCGTGCCGATGACTAGCTCGGTAGCGAGAGTGGTTTCCGCGCCGGACTCTTCATCGCGGAGGTGGACCGCACCGGTACGCAGGTCGAAGCCGGTGCAGCGCTGGTCGAAGTGGATCTTCACGCCATGCTGCTCGGCGGCGTTCATCAACGCGATGTTGAGTTCCGCACGTGAAACCGAGTTGATGACCTCCGTCTCGTCCTTGCCATAGCGTTGAAACGTGAGTTCGCCCGTGACGGAGTGCATCATTCTGCCGCGCATCGGGATGATGATGGGCTCGATGTCTGGCCAGATGCCGGCTTGTTTCAGGGCATGGATGCCGCGTGTGGAAAGTGCGAGATTGATAGATCGCCCAGCACTGATGCTCACTTTGCGCATGTCGGGACGGCGCTCGATGAGCTCCACTGCGTAGCCACGCCGCTTAAGCTCAATGGCGAGCAGCGGTCCGGCGAGACCGGAGCCAACCAGCGTGATCTTGTTCTCCGCCATCCGCTACTCGATTTTGCGCAGCATGGTGCGCGCTTCCCACAGTTCGGGGAAGAATTTCTTGTCCAGCGTGAGGCGAAGGTAGGAAGAGCCGCTGCTGCCGCCTGTACCCATCTTCATTCCGATGGTGCGCTCCACCATCTGAATATGGCGTAACCGCCACGCGATGACGAGTTCGTCGAACTCGGTGAGGCGTTCGCAAACGTCGATCCAGTCACGGAAGTTCTTTTCGTCTTCGTATAGGTCGCGGACCGCCTCGGCGCGGCTCTCGAACCGGTCGCGTTCACTCCCGTCGGGCGCATCGACAGGCAGCTTGCCGATGGAACGCAGCGCCGCGAAAAGGACGTCGTGCAGCGAAGGCTCGCGAAGCCTTCGCGTAAGCTCGAGGTGCTCCTCGGGAACGTCCTCGTGCATGCGAAGCATTTTCTCGTCTTTCAAGCCGCAAAGGAACTCGATTTGCCGGAACTGCTGCGACTGGAAGCCGCTGGCGGGCTCGAGCTTGTCGCGGAACGCGAGGAAGTGCGTGGGCAGCATGGTTTCAAGGATCGTGAACTGTGTAACCAGCACCCGCATGATCTCGGTGCAGCGCCGCAGCAGGCGCGCGGCTTCGTACACTTCATCGCGCGCGCGCGGTTCGCGGGCGATAGTTTCAAACGCCTGGACCACGGCCGAGAGATCGTGAATCAGTTCCTTGAACCAAAGCTCGTACGTCTGGTGAATGATGATGAACAACAGCTCGTCGTGGCGCGCAGGCTCGGCCTGGAGCTGCTGAAGATGGAGCAGTTCGGGTATCTTGAGGTAAGAACCATACGTGAGCTTGCCGGCGGCGGATTCATGCGCCACCGGGCAGCCTTGCAACTGCACTTCGACGCGCTCGCGGGCAGGTTCCGCAATGCTGTGCGGTGCGATCCCGAGGAAGCGTTCGGCATTCGACGTCAGCAGCTTCTTCTTCGCCGCGCCGGAAAGCCGGCTTTCGCGAATGAGCTTGCCGACGCTCTCTTCGCCAAGCGGGAAGGGATAATCGGAACCGAGCATCACCTGGTCTTCGCCCATGGCATTCACGAGGAAGCGCAGAGCTTCTTCGTCGAACACGGCGGAGTCTACGGAGAAACGGTTGACGTAAGCTTTCGGAGAGAGCTCGCATTTTCCGCGCGCGACAGGGTGATGCGCCCAGGCATTTTCCATGCGACCGAGGAGAAACGCAAAGCTGCCTCCTCCGTGCGCAAAGCAAATTTTGAGATTCTTGGGCAGGCGATCGAATGAACCGCCGAGGATCATGCTCACAATACCGAGCTGCGTTTCGGCAGGCATAGCCACCGTCCAGGGCGACATATAGTTCGGCATGCGATCGCGAGCCATCATGTCCCATGGGTGCACGAGCACGGCCGCGCCAAGTGAGGCGCAGTGGTGCAGGAAAGTTTCGATGCCGGGATCATCCAGGTTCTTCTCGCTAACATGGTTCCCGATCTCCACGCCGAGGTGGCCGGACTTCATAGCCCGCTCGACTTCAGCACACGCCATGTCGATGTTCTGCAGCGGCACCTGGCAAAAGGCTCGCAGGCGGCTTTTTCCGCGAGAGCAGATCTCGAGGGCCGCATCGTTGAAAAGCTTCGCGCAATCGAGGGCGTGCTCGGCCGGTCTTTGATACGCAAAGAGCACGGGGGTGGCCGAGATGATTTGCAGGTCGATGCCATCTCGATCCATTTCGGCGATGCGCACTTCGGGGTCCCAGCAGGCGTTGTAGATTTTACGGAACTCGCGATCGCCGAGCATGATCGTCGCCTTGCCGTTACCGCTGTGCTTGATCGACGGCCAGTCGGGCGTGCCGAAACGAGCGCTGAGGTCGGGCCAGTTTTCCGGAAAGAAATGATTGTGGATATCGATAATCCGCATGTCTACGATTTGCCCGGGTGTACGGTTCCGCAGTGCTTGCAGCGGCGCAAGTCTTCGCTGGAATAAAACTTCTCAAATAACGGCGGCAGATCTTTCACAATGCTCTTCAGCTTCACTTCGGCACGATGCACGAGCTGATGGCAGTTAGGGCAGTACCACTCGAACGCGTCAATAGAGCCCTCTGGGCGCGGCATTTCTACCACCATGCCAATGGTGTTCGGCCCGCGTTGCGGCGAGTGGCGAACGTGTTTCGGCAGAAGGAAGACTTCGCCTTCTCGAATAGGAACTTCAATCGGCGGCTTCCCAGGCTCTTCAATGAGCCGCAGCTTGATATCGCCCCGGAGTTGATAGAAGAACTCTTCCGTCGGATCGTCGTGGAAATCCTTGCGCTGGTTCGGCCCGCCGACGACGGTAACCATGAACTCGCCGTCTTCCCATACCTGTGCGTTGCCGACAGGAGGTTTCAGCTTCTCTTTGTTCTGCTCGATCCAGCCGTGAAGGTTGAAAGCTTTCAGCGTTTTGATAGACGGCATAGCTTCCTCTTACTTGTCGGCCGGCTTGTAAGCGACGGCGCGGATTTCAATCAATAAATGCGGATGCGGCAACTGGTGGACGGCGACCGTGGTGCGTGCCGGACCATCGTAGTCGAAAAACTGGCCGTAAACTTCGTTGTATCCGGCGAAATCATCCATGTTCACGAGAAATGTCGTGACCTCGGCGACGTCCTTTAAGGTCGCACCTGCGCTCGCGAGGATGGCGCGGATGTTTTCGAGGACAGCGCGAGTTTGCTCGCGGATGTCGAGACGCAAATCGCCGGAGCAATCTGTTTGTGCGCCCGCGATGGAATTATCAGCGCGCCGTGAACTGGTGCCGGAAACGAAAAGAAAATCGCCCGCGCGCTTGATGTGCGGGTATTTGCCTAGCGGCTTGGCGCGACCTTCGACGACTTTGCTTTCCATCTTCATTCGGTGCGAATACAGACGTTGTTAAGCTCGGAATAAAAGTTGAGCGAGTGCAAGCCGCCTTCGCGGCCGATTCCGCTAAGCCCTACGCCGCCAAAGGGCGTGCGCAGGTCACGCAGGAACCAGCAATTTACCCAGGTGATACCTGCATTCATTTGGGGCGCCACGCGATGCGCGCGCTTCAGATTGTTGGTCCAGACCGAGGCGGCAAGCCCATAGCGCGTGGCATTGGCCATGGCCACAGCTTCTTCTTCTGAATCAAACGGTGCGATATGGCAAACCGGGCCGAAGATTTCTTCCTTCACGCAGCGAGCGTTTTCGCTGAGACCAGTGAAAATCGTCGGCTGCACGTAGAAGCCATTCTTCCTCGAGTCCTCGAATTGCGGAACACCTCCGCCGGTCACGACCCCTGCGCCTTCTTCGCGTGCGAGCTTGTAATACGACAATACCTTTTCGCGATGCTGCCCGGAAATGACCGGTCCCATCGTGGCGTTTTCGCTGGTCGGGAATTCGAAATTGTGGGACTCAGCTTTTTTGGCGAGCGCTCCAACAAAGCGATCGAAGACCGGCCGCTCCACGTACACCCGCTCGGCGCAGAGGCAGACCTGTCCGGTATTGAGGAAGACGGCGTCGCTCATTCCTGCAATGGTGGCGTCGAAGTCGCAGTCGGCGAAAACCAGCGCGGCGTTCTTGCCGCCTAGTTCAAACGAGACCGGCTTCACCGTGGGTGCACAGGCTTTCATGATAGCCGCACCGGTGGCGGATTCACCGGTGAAGGTGACGGCATTCACGTCGGGATGACTGACGAGAAATTCACCAGCCGAATTCGGGCCGAAGCCATGCACAAGGTTGAAGACGCCGTTGGGCAGTCCCGCCTGCCGCATCACCTCGGCGAGTAAGGTCGCGGTAGCCGGAGTTTCTTCCGAGGGCTTGACCACGAGGGCGTTGCCGCACGCGAGCGCGGGCGCTACCTTCCAGGTGAGCAGCAACAGCGGCAGGTTCCACGGCGTAACGATTCCAACAACGCCGATAGGCTTCCGGACGGTGTAATTCAGGGCGCGGCGGCCATCCGGCGTTTCAGTTTCGAATGATTCGAGCGAGGCGGTCTTGATTACGTCAGCGAAAACTCGGAAATTGGCGGCGGCTCGAGGAACATCAAGTCGTGCGGCGAGCGAGACAGGCTTCCCGGTATCGGCGACCTCGGCTTGCACGAAGCAGTCGAACCGCTTCTCGATCAATTCGGCAATTTTGTAGAGAACAGCGGCGCGCTGGCGGGTGGTCGTCCGTCCCCATTCGCCTGCGAGAGCGCGGCGGGCGGCCAAAACGGCCTGGTCCACCATGTCCTTCGTCGCTTCAGAAACTTTCGCAATGACGGTGCCATCCGCGGGATTGATGTCGGGAAACTCGCGCGTGCCGGGCACGAAGCAGCCGTCAACGTAGCTGTGAAGCAGCTTCAAGAAAGATCCTCGTCTGGTGTGGCCCGAGAGCAGGAGAACTGTGCTTTAAGAAATGGTATCAGGACTTAGGTGGCAATCTCCAATTTGGGAGCACGGGTTAGGATTCCTGCGGCGCGGCACGGGCTAGGTCGTCCAATGAAGGGAGGAGACAACCATGGGCGTCAGTGCGCCCGCCAGCGCCCAAATCGAGCCACGGCCAGAGCCGCCGGTCTCCGAGCAATCCGCGTGGGTGCCGACCTTCATCGGCGACGGCCGCGGCATCTACGCCGTCCGCAAGGGGACGTTTGTTGTTTCGTTTGCACTTCACGTAGTGGGAGTCGTGGCGCTGCTAACGGTGAACTCGTACATGCTTGCCAAACATTCCGTCATCCAGAGGCAGGTGAATGTTCTGATTGCTGACGTGAGCTCGTATGTGCTACCAGCTTCGCCAAAACCGGTGGGCGGTGGCGGAGGCGGCGGCGATCGCGACAAACTGCAAGCACCGCATGGAGCGCTGCCGAAATTCGCTCGCGAACAAATTACGCCTCCGGCCGTGGTGACGCGGAATGAGAACCCCAAGCTGATTGCCGAACCGACGGTGGTGGTGCCTCCGGACATCGTGATGCCGCACGTCGGCGATTTGGGCGATCCGCTCTCGAACGTATTTGGAACGAATTCCAATGGTCCCGGCAGTGGTGGCGGAATAGGCAGCGGACGCGGCGGTGGAGTGGGGTCGGGTACGGGACCGGGTGTTGGCCCGGGTAGCGGCGGTGGCATCGGCGGTGGCGTGTATCGCGTGGGTGCCGGAGTCAGCCCGCCGACATTGGTCTATGCTCCGGATCCTGAATATTCGGAAGAAGCCCGCAAAGCGAAATACATGGGCACGGTGATCGTATGGATGATTGTGGGGACGGATGGTCGGCCTCACGACGTCCGGGTGGTGTGATCGCTTGGCATGGGCCTGGACGAGCGCGCGATGGACGCCGTGAAAACATGGAAATTCGAGCCAGGCCGCAGGGAAGGCATGGCCGTGGCGGTGCAAGTGGATGTCGAGGTGAACTTCCGGCTTTACTGAAACGGGCCTATCGCGCCGAACAGTGCACGCCATCACTGACAATCCTGCGAGAGCGCTCCATCATTTGTGCGGGCCAAAACGCCTTTCTGGAGGCTCCCAATGTTGGCTCTCGGGTGGTTGTTCGCTTTTCTCGCTGCATGCTTAATCGTGATGGTCCTTCCCGCCGTGGCATGGTTCGAAATCCGCCGCGCCTATTCCGGCAAACGCAACGTGATTTGCCCCGAGTTGAAAGACTCGGCTGAAGTGGAACTGGACGCCGGACTGGCTGCGCGTTCACGTTTCTGCAGCCATGCTTCCACAGCGAAAGTGGCGCATTGCTCACACTGGCCAATGAAAGAAGGCTGTGCGGAAGATTGCATCCCAGAGGTGCTAATGCAAAACAAAGGAGACACATTCTCGGTGAACCACGTTGGCGTGCTTATCGCCGGACTGGTGGGCGGAGCATTCGGTGATCTGCTGCGATGCTCGCCATTCGCACGCGAGTGGATGGCGTCAGTCGGATTCCCGGCACTGCTGTTCTCAAGGAAGATTTCGTACCTCGCGCCTGCGGTCTTCGATGTGGTAGCGATGATCATCGTCGCTTATGTGCTTACCTGGTTGATGCATCACGTGAAAGTGGCGGGCGTGAGGGGTGGGCTGGAAGTTGCGGCGCTGCTGTGGCTCGGTGTGGTGTGCCTGTCGATTCCAGAGGTAGTGTTCTTCTTCCCGGTGAAGATCTTCGCGATGAGCGCGCTGCTGAAGTTATGTGTGTTGCTGGTGCAAGGGCTCTTGCTGGGAATATTCGTGGTGTCTCATCCGAAGTCCGCGGGAGCGGCGATCTCCGCTTAACAAGAATGAACTTAGGGCCGGCATTACGCCGGCCCTTTTCCTGTTGCTCGGCTCAGTACTGCCAGTTGACGTTCACGAAGCCCTCGCCGCTGGAGGGGACGGTGTAACTGTGGTTGCTGCCGTTCTCCCAGGTGACGCTGCCATCCGCTGCGATCTTGACGAACTTGAACTGAATGTTCGTTCCCGCAGGAACGGAGACGTTCAGGAACCAGTTCGGATA
This sequence comes from Candidatus Korobacter sp., assembly GCA_036501185.1. Classification (GTDB taxonomy): domain Bacteria; phylum Acidobacteriota; class Terriglobia; order Terriglobales; family Acidobacteriaceae; genus Korobacter. Next base: position 57,081 of record DASYAU010000048.1, read on the forward strand.
GTTGGGATCGAGCATCGGCCCGATGGCCGTGTCAAATGTGCTGCCCCAGGTTCCAAGCTCGACGGTACTTCCGGATAGGAAGATATAGTCGCCGGGATTGGTAGCCGTGGCATTGTTCACCGTGAACGTGACCGGGATCAGCTTCGCGGTGAGCACCGTGAACTGAATCGTATTTGAAGCCGTTCCACCGGAGTTCTTCAGCGTGACGTTGTAAACGCCGTTGGTTACGCTCGGGACCGTGAACGTGACGGACGTGGCCGACCAGCTATTGATCGTCGCGGCGGTGGTGCCGACGAGCACGCTGCCCTGTGCACTGCCGAAGCCCTTACCGGCAATCGTGACTTTTACGCCGGGCTGGCCGAGCGTGGGACCAATCGAGCCGGCCTCGGGAGTGCTCGCTGTGCTGGTCACCTGCCAAACGGCCACTGAATGCGCGGGCATGGTGAAGTTAGTGACCGGATTATTGCCGCCCGATCCTGTGTTCACGGTGATGGACGGCCCGCTCATAAGTCCGCCGAGATAATCCGTGTAGTTGCCGCTTGGAAGAGCGGTGTTGAGACCGGTGATGGAGTAGCTGGTGGTGTCGTTCTTGTTGATAGCGACCAGGACGACGTCGTTGAAGAACTGGCGCTCAAAGATGTAGACATCGTTGTTGATCCAGCGCTGCTTCGAGGTGCCGTAGCCCAACGCATCGTTGCTGCCTCCGCGCAGGCCGGCGAGCTTGTTGATGACCTTGTAGAGCGTAGTACTGGTGCTCCAGCCCGACATTTCATTGCGGTTGTAAGGATCGGTGCCGCCGTTGGTGTCGTTGTGGATGTACTGCTCATCTCCGTAGTAAATCACCGGGATACCACGGCCGGTGAGCACATAGGACTCGGCCTCGATCAGGCGATTTTGGTTGTTGTTCAGGGTCAGCAGCCGCGCTTCGTCGTGACTATCAACAAACGTAACCTGGTCGTTGTACCAGGTGAAGTTCGAGTCTTCGGCGTTGATCTCGTTGTCGAGTTCGGAGAAATTACTGTTCGAAGCGAAAACGTCGCGGACAGCCTGGTTGATGTTGAAATCGAGCACGGAAATGCCGCTCTTGTTCGCGAACTTGTACGAATCGTGATAAAGCGCGTCGCCGATTCCCTGCGCCCATTCGCCAAAGAAGAAGCTCGGCCCAAAACTGAATGCGGAGTTCGCCATGCTGTATTCCCAGCCCCAAGTCACATGCTTTACCGCGTCAATGCGGAAGCCGTCGACTCCATGCTGCTGGAATTGCTGGATGGCAGACTTCAACATGCTATCGACGGTGCCGTTTTCCTGGTTAAGGTCACAGAGGCCTTCGAGCGTGTAGTACTGGAGCTGGTAACGGTCGTCGAAGTTCGAGATATCGGCATTGTGATGGAAGATGCCGTTGGGATCGTTATTGCACGCGGCAACGAAAGTGCCGTTGTTATACAGCGATCCGTACTCGCCTGCATTGTCGGGGTTTGTGTGGTTCGGCGCGAAATCGACGATCACCTTGATCGAATTGTTGTGCGCGGCCGTCACCATGTTGTTGAACGCCGTCCAATCGTTGGCCGCGTCGCCGAAGTGCTCTTCAATACGCATGAAAACGCGCGCGCCATAGCCGTGATAGGAAGCGGTGGGATTGTTGCTGCCGTCCGGGATGTTGAGGTTCAGGTTATCGACCGGTGGCGAGATCCAGATGGCGGTTACTCCCAAACCGTGGAGATAGCTCATCTTGGCGGTGATGCCGGCAAGATCGCCGCCCCAGTAGAGATGCCAATTCGTCATTGTTCCATCGAAGAGTCCGGAACTCTGAGCGGGATTGTCGTTGGTAGTGTCGCCGTTGTAGAAGCGGTCGGTGACGATCTGGTAGATAACTTGCTTCTTAAAGTCCTGCGAGAGTACGCAGGTACTCAGAAATAGCACAGTGAGAACGCAGAGTACGGAACGGCGGAAACTAGAAGTCATGGGGGGAGTCTCCAAAGTCTTTAGTGGGAAACAGGAACTACTCTGGGATGCCGGTATTGCTGCCGGCAACTCGCCGCCAGCAGGACAGGGATGAGCCATTCGCAATGACCTTGGAATGCTGATGCAGGATGGCAGACGGCGGAAGTCTCCGCGAGGTTTGTCACCGTTACACTTCAAAGTGGTTTCTTCGTAGAGGGTTCCGCGAGTTGTTACGCGACGTTACGGGATTGCTACAGGTAGTAAGCTCCGCTCGGCTGGGTCGCCTAGCGATATGCCGGATTTCGTATATGTGCGCGGCCGCAGTTATTCCGGCGCATGCCGTGGCACGAAGATGTTAATGAGGAACCAGACTTGGCGGAATATCACGGCAGCTTTGAACACGCGGCGGCGAATGGAGAGTTGCAGCAGCAAGGTGAATGTCGCGTGCAGGTGGAGACGGAATTGCTGACAGTGTCGCCCGACTTGGCTACACCGATCGTTTTTGATCTTGGCGATATCGACGCGATCCACGCGGAACGATTCCAAGTGCGACTGGCGCTCTATACCGGGGCAACGATTACGCTGAAACAGTTGGGGCGCGACTTTGATCCTTTCGTTCACGAGTTGTTGCCAAAGTTTCGGGATCGCATCGCGAAGTGCTTATTGGTCGGTGATCTCGAGGAAGTCGATCGTTTTGAAGGTTCCTTTCAGCTCGAAAACGTCGTGAAGAAGTGTCCTCTCTGCGGCGCAGCGACGAGTTCGGCTAAGTTCTGTCCGCAATGTGGCAAACCGACGCAGCCAGAGACCCAGGAACAGGTGAAATGCCCCAGTTGTGGTGCGAGGGTGCAGGGAAAGAACTTCTGCCCGCAGTGCGGGGGCGCGCTGCACGCAAATGTTGCTGTCGCTGCGCACCGAGGCGCTGCGGAGTTTCGGCTGTACAAGAGCAATCTCGGCGTACTCGCGACCGATTCGCAGAGCTTTTCGTGGCGGCTGGCGGATCTCGATGCGGTGAGGGCTGATCCGAAGACCTACCAGGCAGTGCTGGAATCGGGTGGCATAGCGCTGCGCATCAACGAACTTGGCGAACGTACCGAAGAATTTGCGCGGAAGGTGAAAGAGGCAACGAATACTCTGTTGGCTGACAGTTCCAAAGCCTTGCACGCGGCGTTTCCCTTTCTGAATCCTGACCAGTTGCAGCGTGTTTCGCAGCAACTGCGTGAAGGCGGGACGGCGCCCGTGGCACAACTGGATGCGGTACATCCCCAAATGAGCGCGGCGCTAGAGAAGAACGCGGTGGACGATGCGCTGAAGCCGTACTATGACGCGCTGCTCACGAAGACGGCGGTTGGCTCGCTGTATGCGGGATTCAAGCTCATTCGCCCAGAGGACCGAGAAGCAGTGGAAGCGGCGCCCGAGAGCGCATCACAAGACGTCGAGAACGCGGATGGTGCGCCGGATGCGGACGATGCAGGTCCGGAAACCCTCTATTGGTTCTTCTTCCCGATTGCAGGGAAAAACATCGTGGCGTGGGAAGCAAGTTCGAAATCCGGGCGCGCAACTTATTTTTTCCGGCTGTTCGACGCCAGCGGATCGGGGAAGCTGAGTGATCCCGCGGCGATGGATGCTTCGATCCGACGATTGAACCGCGTACTCGGGATGCTGAACTTCCGGCGTCGTCCGATTTACTTGAGCGATGACGAGCTGCAGATCGATCCGCGGTTCCACCGCTACGCGATTGCCGCGCGGAGAATTCCGGACTTGCGACAGGTGCGCGCCAGCCTGATTGGACGAGCGATCCATAGCTCTGCGGAGACGTGGTCGGCGCAGGTAGAGAAGTTCTTAGCTGATTCATAAGCACAAGTGATGCCGACCCGCACTCGAAGTTATGCAGCAACTGCACGCCTTTGTGATAAACCTTGTAGATGGCGACGCACACTTCGCCCGACTCCGGCCTCATCTCGCTCCAAGCCATTCGACAGGCGCACGACCGCATCCGTTCGGATGTCCGCTCCACACCGTGCAATCACTCCGCTGCGATTTCTAAAATCGCTGGGCAGAGTGTTTATTTGAAGCTCGAAAACCTGCAGATGACGGGCTCATTTAAGGAACGCGGCGCACTGAACAAAATCCTTACGCTCACCGAAGAAGAAAAACGACGCGGAGTGATTGCGGCGAGTGCTGGCAACCACGCGCAGGGCGTGGCGTTCCATGCAACTCGTCACGGAATCCGGGTTCGGATCGTAATGCCGATGATGACGCCGCTGGTGAAGGTAAACGCAACACGCAATTACGGCGCCGAGGTTGTGCTACACGGCACGGACTATGACGAGGCGTATGAAGAGGCGCGCCGGCTATCGGTGATTGAAGGATTCGTGTTCATCCACGCGTTCGACGACCTGGCGGTGATCGCCGGCCAGGGCACTGTCGGGCTGGAGATTTTGGAGCAGATTCCGGATGTAGAGGCCGTGGTAGTGCCGATCGGTGGCGGAGGGCTCATCAGCGGGATCGGTTGCGCGCTGAAGACGCTCAAACCGCAGGTGCGGCTCGTGGGTGTGCAGGCGGCGCGAATGCCGTCAATGAAGAACGCGCTACGGGCGCACAAGTCGGTGGTGGTGGAGGCGAACACAACTATCGCCGACGGCATCGCGGTGCGACGTTCGGGCGATCTCACGGTCCCGCTCGTGGAACGCTTTGTCGACGAGGTGGTGACGGTGGAAGAGGAAGAGATCGCCAGCGGCATCCTTACGCTACTGGAGCGCGAAAAGATGCTGGCCGAGGGAGCGGGAGCGGCCGGGGTAGCGGCGCTTCTGCATCATAAAACTTCGCTGAAAAAAGAAAAGACGGTGGCGCTGGTATGCGGCGGAAACATTGATGTTTCGCTGCTGGCGCGTATCATCCAACGTGGTTTAGCAAAGGACGGTCGACTGGTCCGATTGCAGATCCACCTCTCCGACCGTCCCGGCTCGCTGCACCAGTTGACGCGTATCCTCACCGTGAACCAGGCGAATATCGTGGAACTGCACCACGACCGCACGTACTACGGAGTTAACCTTGGCGACACGATCATCGACGTGACCCTGGAAGCACGCGGCGAGGAGCAGATCCAGCAGATTCTGCACGCCCTGGCGCACGAAGGCTATCGGCACGAGCGGATCGTTTAATGTGAATTGCCGACAAAACTCGGTACTTCCGTACCTTGCGATGACCTCCAAGTTCCGGGTATTCTCACGTCACTTTTACGAATTTCTAAATTCTCGCAGGACTCCCGCTTCATGGCATCTACTGGAAACGCGCTAGATTCCTCAGCCCCGTCCGTTCCGGCCGGAGAGGCACTGCCGACCAACGAAATCCTTTCAAAGATGATCGCAGTTTCAGAGAAAGTGAGCGATCTTATCTTCTCGCCGGGACGGCCTCCACAAGTCGAACTGAATGGGCAGCTTGCGCCTGTAGCCGGACTCAACATGCTATTGCCGGCCGATACGCGGCGCATCGCGACTGACCTGATGGGCAAAAACGAGCAAGCCCAACGCGCGTTGAAGGAGCAGGGTTCCGCCGATCTTTCGTACAGCCTGCAAGGCGGGGCACGCTTCCGCGTGAATATATTTTTCCAGCGTGGATCGCACGCCATCGTGATGCGCGTCATCCCGATCAGCGTGCCGACGTTTGAGCAATTAAATCTGCCTCCGCAGCTCGGTGAAATCACGCATTTGATCAACGGAATCGTCCTGGTGACGGGACCGACGGGATCGGGCAAGAGCTCGACCCTGGCGGCGATCATAAACAAGGTCAACCTCGAGAAGGCAGTCCATATCGTCACGATTGAAGATCCGATCGAGTTCATCCATTCGCACAAGAAGTGCACGATTCACCAGCGCGAGTTGCACAGCGATACGCCGAATTTCAGCTTGGCATTGCGTGCGGCCTTGCGGCAGGCGCCGAAGATCATCCTGGTGGGTGAAATGCGTGACCGCGAAACCATTGAGATTGCGCTCGAAGCAGCGGAAACCGGACACTTGGTGATGTCGACGTTGCACACCACGGATGCCTCGAAGACGGTGGAGCGCATCATTGGAACCTTCCCGCTGGCCGAGCAACACGTGATCCGAAAGCGTTTTTCGAAAAGCTTCCGCTTTATCGTTTCTCAGCGCTTGCTGCCACGTAAGGACAAGAAGGGCCGCGTCGCTGCGATTGAGATTTTGAAATCGACGATGCGTACGCGCGAATACCTGGATAAGGGCGAGCAAGAGGGCAAGTCGCTGCTCGATGCCATGCGCGACGGTGATCTCGAAGGCATGCAGTGTTTCGACGACGTGATTGAGAAGTTGATCCGGACCGACGTGATCGATATCGAGACCGGCCTGGGATACGCAACCAATCCCGGCAATCTGCAGTTGCAAATTACCGACTTGACCGAAGCGCTGCGAGCGCAAGAATCGGAGTTCGAGCCGTAAGCAGGCAACGTGCTTTTTTCGGTGCGAGTCCTTACTATCTGAACTGAGGATGGACTTGTGACGGAGACACCGGACGAGAGACCTTTTTCGAAAAAACTCTTACCGTTCACGAGCGCGCTGGTGGTCATCGCGCTGCTTTACGTGGGCTACATTTTCTATTCGCGACGTCAGGAGCAGAAGGACGCCGACCGCCAAACAGCGGAAAAGCAGGCAGCCGAGAACCGCAAGGTTGCCGAACTCTATGGCGGTGACGAGCTGAAGATCCTCAATTTTTATGCGACTGCCGGTCCGCTGCACAAGGGTGAGACAGCGCAGCTCTGCTATAGCGTTTCTAATGCGCAGAAGGTGACGATCGAACCGGATGTGCACGAAGTGCCGGAGTCATACAGCAATTGCGTGAAGATCGCGCCGAAGAAGGACACGGTGTACACGCTCTCGGCGACAAGTAAGAAGGGCGACACGCAGCAGGTCCAGCTCACCATGCGGGTCGACTAGCCTATAGCACGAAGATGACATAAAATTCATCTTCGCGAGTCTCTGACCGAGTCGCCCGGCTTAATCTTTCGCGCATTGGGAGCTGCCTTGAAGCGCATTTCCGCCGTTTTATCCGTAACCTTGCTATCTCTCTTCGTCTTCGTTTGTCTCCAGCCGGCGACGCTGGCCCAAGAGTTCCGTGGCGGGTTGACTGGCCGTGTACAAGACCCAACTGGGGCGCGTGTTTCCTCGGCACAAGTACATATTCAGGACCCGGAGGCTTCGATTGAGCGCTCCACAAAAGCGGATGAGAATGGTAATTTCCGTTTCAGCGACTTGCCTGCGGGGAGTTACGAACTGGCCGTGACGGCGAACGGTTTCGGCGAAGCCAAGTCGGAAGTGGCCGTGCAGGTGGGTTCTACGCGCGACGTGATGGTGACTCTGCGGCCCCCTTCGGTGAATACAAACGTTTCAGTTTCCGGTGAAGCTTCGTCCATCACCATGCAGCCACTGGATACGTCGAGCGCAGTCCACCAGGTAGTGGTTTCCGCGCACGATTTGGAGGAGCTGCCACTGCCCATGCGCAGCTTCGCGAACATCGCGTATCTTGCTCCGGGAACGGAACCAATTGAGCCGTCCGACCCGACCAAGGCCCGCATCACCGCTGTGGGAACCGGCGGAAGTTCGGGATTGAATAACGAGAACTCGGTGGATGGCGGAGACAATTCGGACGATTACATCGGCGGTTTCCTGCAGAACTTTTCGCCCGATGGCATCCAGGAGTTCGCCTTCCGAACCGCGCAGGAAGATGCCGATACTGGACGCACGACCGCCGGCTCGGTGGTGATCTCGACGAAGCGGGGTACGAACGACTGGCACGGGCTGTTCGGGTTCTATGATCGATTGTCGGCGCTGAATGCTCGGTTTCCGATCGACAATCCAGAGCCAAACCCTAAGCAGCCGTTCTCGCGGCAGAACTACATTTGGAACCTCGGTGGACCGGTGGTGAAAGATAAACTGTGGTTCTTCGGCTTGCTGGAATACGCACACGAGCGCGCCAGCATCGCCTACAGCAACCAGAGCCAGACGCAATTTCAGGCCATAGCTGGGCTTGCGGGTGATGGCCTGATCCCGGGCGTGCCATCGATCAGTGTGCCGCCCTATACGGTGACGCCGCTGAGCGATTACCTGGGCAACGCGCGGCTCGACTGGGCGCAGTCGCCGCACTCGCAGTGGTTCTTGCGCGCGGCGAGCGATCGCTACACGACGGATAACGATTTGGTGGAGCAGGGCGCGCTGCCGTCAACCGGCGCTACTTCGCGGTCCATCTATTACAGCTTCCTGCTGAGCAACCAGATCGAGTTTACGCCGACGTGGCTCGGCGCGTTCACGCTGGATGCGAGCATCTTGCACCGGACCGAGGTGCGCAACCAGTACTACGGCTTCGCGCTGGACTTTCCGTTCACCGTGAGTTCCAGCACGATCTCGGGGCAAGATACATTTGGCGACAATACCTTTGTGACGCCGATCACCGCGTTTCCCGTGCTGCGAAACCAGCAGAAGTACCAGGTGCGCTACGACCTCTCGCACGTGACCAGCAAGCACACGCCGAAGATCGGAGTGAACTTTATTCACGAACCGGTGTTCGACGGCGTATTGGCGTCGCAGGCGGAGACGGTGATCGCGTATCCGCAGAACCCGCTTTACTACGCTCAGAACCCATCGCAGTTCTACTTTAGTCCGCAGTGCGCCGTGGCGCCGACCGATCCGAACGTGGTGTGCAGCTACACTCCGGCGGGCGACGGCAGCTTCGCGCAGAACGTGCAGCGGTTGGGCGTGTACGCGGAAGATATTTGGAAAGTGACGTCGCGACTGACGCTGAATTACGGCCTGCGTTGGGACACAACATTCGGCCTGTTTCAGGCCGATGGACGCACCCAGGCGGCGAACCTGGCGATGCAGGGAATTGCGGAAACCCAGTACATCGGAACGCCGCATGACGACCGCAAGCAGTTCGGTCCGCGCATTGGGCTGATCTATTCGCCTGGGAAGACTGACTCGACGGTGATTCGAGCCGGCTTTGGGATGTTCTTCAACGACCTGGCTCAGAACGGCTGGGTCCCGGCGCTAATGGCACTGAACAACACTAACGCCAACGCCGTGAGCACGGGCGCGATTATCGACCCCAATTACAAGACCCCCTATTCGATCCACGCAACAGCGGGCGTAGAACATTCGTTCTCGCAAAACTGGATGGCAGCCGTGGACTTCACGCACGAAACCGGGATGCACGGCTATCGCGGTTACGACTACCCAGATGTGACGGTGTTCCGCAGCGACAACCGCTCGGATTACAACGGCGTGGCGCTGAGGGTGCAGGGCAACGTCTCCAAACGCTATAGCCTGACGGCGCACTACACGTTCGCGAAGGCGCAGACCTGGGGATGCATCCTGGGCGAGCTGTTCGATTATGTGAACGGCGTGTGCAATCCGTATAAAGCATTTGCGCCGGGAGATTACGGGCCGTCGGGTGAAGACGTTCGCCATCGCGCGGTACTGGCCGGCACGTATCATGCGCCGTTGGGCATTGAGCTGTCGACAATGACACAAGTGGAGAGCGCGCGGCCATTCACGATCACGAATGCGGATGGCTCGGGGCGTGCCGTGATCAACGGCGTGGAAACGACCATGGACCAGTTCCGAGGGCGTCCATACTTCCAGGTGGACATGCGGGTATCGCGGCCATTCCACGTGCAGGAGCGCTTGGAGGTGCTGCCGTTCTTCGAATTCTTCAACTTGCTGAACCGCAATAATCCGGGCGCATTCTACGTGACCGACATTGCCGCGCTGCCAGTGAACAATCCGGACAATGCGACTGCAATCTGTCTGAATGCCACATGCTCGCAAAGCACGGCGATCATGAGCCCGAACCAACTGCGCGTGCCTGCGGGCGCGTTTGGCGATTTCTTCGGGCCGGGGACAACGGTTGGCATCCCATTCAGCGCGCAGTTTGGCGTCAGGGTGAGCTTCTAGGGTTCGAGCCCGCGGAATTGGACTCTCGGGCAGCCTGTGACGCTTATCACAAGACGTTGTGCGGTCGATTTGTTAGATTGAAAGCGTTATGGCTGCCCCAAATTCCTTATTTGTGAAGGCCTGCAAGCGCCTTCCTGTTGAGCGGACGCCGGTGTGGTTCATGCGCCAAGCGGGCCGTTACATGGCCGAATATCGCGCGGTGCGCGCGAACTATTCGCTCGTCGAAATCTGCAAAAAACCCGATGTGGCCGCCGAGGTAACCATTACCGCGGCCGAAGCGCTGAAGGTGGACGCGGCGATCATTTTTGCCGATCTGTTGCTGCCGCTCGAAGTGATGGGGCTGCCATTTCACTTCTCGCCGGGCGAAGGGCCGGTGATCGAAGTGCCGATCCGCGAGGCTTCGCATATCAAACAATTGAGGACCGATCGCGCGCACGAACTGGGTTATGTGGCCGAGGCGGTGAAGAAGGTCAGCGATCATTTCCGCGACAAGTTACCGGTTATCGGTTTCTGTGGTGCGCCGTTCACGCTGGCCAGCTACATGATTGAAGGCGGCGGCTCGCGCAATTACATCGAAGTGAAGAAGATGATGTACAACGCCCCGCAGGCGTGGGATGAACTGCTCGGCAAACTGGTGACGGTGCTGGCGGAGTACACCACGGAGCAGGTGAAGGCCGGGGCGGACGTTATCCAGATTTTCGATAGCTGGGTGGGCTGCCTAAGCGTGGAAGATTACCGGCACTACGTGCTGCCGCGAACGACGGAGTTGGTGAAATCGCTGCAACGGTCGACGAAGGTCCCCATCATTTATTTCGGAACCGACAGCGCCACGTTGCTGCCGTCGATGCGCGAAACGGGTGCGGAAGTGATCGGACTCGATTGGCGTATCCCGCTCGACAAAGGCTGGAGCGTGCTGGAGCATAAAGTCGCAGTGCAGGGAAACCTCGATCCGGTGCTGCTCTTTGCCGAGTGGAAAGAGCTGAAATCGCGTGCGGAAAGAATTCTGCACCAAGCGAATGGGCGTCCGGGGCACATTTTCAATCTTGGGCACGGGATCTTGCCGCACACGCCGGTGCAGAACGTAAAAGACCTCGCAAAGTTCGTGCACGAATTTTCACCTTCGCTGGTGAGCGCTCGCTAATGCCCAAAAATGCTGTGCTGTTAATTGCACACGGAAGCCCGGAGAACGTGGCCGACGTGCCGGAGTATATGAATTACGTCACCGGCGGGCGCGGCGTACCGGATTCCGTGGTGCGCGAAGTGCAGCATCGCTACGGCCTGATTGGAGTTTCTCCGTTGCGCTGCCATACCGTCGGTCAACAGAATGGCGTGCAGCGCGAGAGTGGGCTGCCGACATACATTGGCATGCGCAATTGGCATCCGTTCATTGGCGATACCATCCAGCAGATGGCCGGAGACGGCGTGGAACACTGCGTGGCGATCTGCCTGGCGCCACAGACCTCGCGCACCAGCGTGGGCTTGTATCGCAAGGCTCTGATGGAGCGGAACCCACAGTTCACGGTAGATTTCGTCGAGAGCTGGCACGACCATCCGGGGTTGATCGAGGCCTTTGCGGAGAACTATCGCGCGGCATATGGCACCGCTAGCAGGGAATTCGGCGGTGAGATGCCGACGTTGTTTACCGCGCACAGCGTCCCGGAGAGAACGATTGCGGAAGGCGATCTGTACGAGGCACAGACTCGCGAAACCGCATCGCTGGTGGCGAAGAAACTCGGACTGAAGAACGAACAGTGGCGCTTTGCGTTCCAGAGTCAAGGCATGTCGGGCGGAGTGTGGCTAGGGCCTACGGTCGAATCCACCCTGGAGCAGTTCGCGCGCGACGGTGTGAAGGGTGTTTTCTTTCAGCCGATCGGCTTCGTATGCGACCATGTCGAGGTTCTGTACGACATTGATATCGCCTTCCGGGAATTTGCTGAGAAGCTCGGGATGAAGATCTGGAGGGCTGAGTCCCTGAACAATTCCGCCACGTTTGCGAAAGCGATTGCGGATATCGTGAGGGCACGCCTGGCGGCGGGAGTTCCCGTAGCGAATTTATGATGCGGGTCGCAATTATTGGCGGCGGTATCTCCGGCCTGAGCGCCGCCTATTCCATCGAAAAAGAACGCGCGAAAGGTGCCGACATCGAGTACCGGCTGTTTGAAAGCAGCGGACGGCTTGGTGGTGCGTGCTATTCCGAGATCGTGGACGGCTGCGTCATCGAGGCTGGACCGGATTCGTTCGTCTCGGAGAAGCCGTGGGCAGCGGCGTTGTGCCGCGAACTTGGTATTGGCGATCAACTGATCGGATCGAACGACGAAGATCGCAAGACGTGGATTGTGCGCGGGAAGAAGCTTGTGCCTTTGCCGGACGGGCTGATGTTCCTTGTCCCAACGAAGATTTTACCTACGGCGATGAGTCCGCTGTTTTCGTGGGGAACGAAGCTGCGGATGGCACGCGAACTGATGCACCCGCCTCGGCCGATGCACGGCGATGAAACGGTTGCGGCGTTCGTGGAACGCCATTTCGGACGCGAGATGGTGGACCGTCTCGCCGATCCGATGCTTTCCGGAATTTACGGCGGCGACACCGACCAACTGAGTGTGCGCGCGACGCTGGCGCGGTTTGTGGAGATGGAAGAGAAGTATGGCAGCCTGAGCCGGGCAATGCTGGCGGCCAACAAGAAGATGAAGACGGCCATGGCGGGAAAGCCGAAGCCGCCACTGTTTACGTCGCTGAAGAACGGCATGCAGCAGATGGTGGATGCTGTTGTGGCGAAGCTGAATCCCGGTTGGCTGGTGTTGGGAACTGGCGTGGAGGCGATTGAGCGGCGCGGGGAGGAATATTCCGTGCGGCTCTCGTCGGGCGAGACGAAGGCATTCGATGCCGTGATCCTGGCGATTCCGGCGAACGTCTCGGGGCGGCTGGTTGCAAACATTGATAACGCTCTATCTGAAGACCTGCAAAGCGTGCCGTATAGCTCGTCGGCTACGGTGATCCTGGTTTACGAGATGCGCGATCTGGGAAAACTTCCGGGCGGGCATGGCTTCCTGGTACCGCGGACTGAGGGCCGCCGAATGCGGGCATGCACATTCGTTCACAACAAGTTTCCGCATCGCGCACCGCCGGACAAAGGCGTGCTGCGCTGCTTCATGGGCGGGGCGAACGATGCGGCCATCCTCGCGTCGTCAGACGAAGAAATCCTTAAGATCGTCCGGCGGGAATTGAGAGAGATCGTAAAACTCGACGCCGAGCCCAGGGTGGCGAAGATCTACCGCTGGCGGGGGGCGATGGCGCAGTATCCGCCCGGGCACTTGCAGCGCGTGGATCGGATCGAGCAGGCAGTTGCGGCCATTCCCGGGTTGGCGCTGGCGGGCAACGCGTTCCGCGGCATCGGCGTGCCCGACTGTGTCCGTGCGGGCGAGCAGGCGACCGCAAAGATCCTCGGCGTTTCTGACAAAACTCCACAAAAATCGCGGTGATCCCGTCGTAACTTCCTTGCAGAGGCGAGGGATTATGAAACGGATCTGGATACTCACAATATTCCTGGCACTGCCGCTGTCGGCGCAGGAAAACGACCACGCGGGCATGACGGACAGCGCAATGGCGATGCACGAGATGCATTCGAGTACGCATATGCAGATGACCGAGCTGCGCACGGAACAGCCGGGCGATCGCAAAAAGGCCGATGAGGTGGCCGGGGCAGCGAAGGCCGTAATGGCGAAATATACCGATTACAAGGCCGCAGAGGCAGATGGGTTCAGGCCGTTTTTACCAAACGTGAAGCAGAAAATGGTCCACTTTACGAATTATCGGTATGCGATGGAGGCGGCATTTGGGTTCAATCCGGAGCATCCGACGTCGCTGCTGTATGAGCCGGTGGGGACGGGATATCGACTGATTGGGGTGATGTACACAGCGCCGTTTCGATTCAGCCCGGACCAGCTCAATGAACGAGTTCCGCTGAGTATTGCTCAATGGCATGTGCACATAAACTTGTGCATGCCTCCCGCGGGTGAACGCGACGCGGCGCTACAGGCACATCCAAAATTCGGGATAAATGGGGCGATTTCGACCGAAAACGCATGTACGGAGGCCGGTGGGACATTCCATCCGCACGTTTTTGGTTGGATGGTACATGTCTATCCGAACGAGCAAGATCCGTCCCGAATCTGGTCGGTGGAGCGACAGATGGGCTCTATGGACTGAGGTAATGCGCCGGCGGTGGGATTGATCTGGTACATTGGTTGGGCTAGAACAGCACCAATGTCCAAGTTCCCCAAACTCGGCGCGTTGCTTTTATGCCTTTCAATGACTGTACCGGTGCTCGCCAGCACGCCGGCGCAGCCGCCGAAAAAGAACAGCAAGCATCATGGCAAGCTGATTCCGGCACGGCATAACGCCGGCCGTCCAACTCACGGGTAGTCCTCCGCATATAATTCTCCGCGATGAGAATCGCGACCCGCCTACTATCTGTTCTCCTTTGTGTTGTTCCTTCATTCGCGCAAAAGGCGATAAACCAGCCTGCGGCGAAAGTGGTGTATATCCGCGCCGGTCACCTGTTCGATGGCACTTCTGAGACGCTGCGCGATAACGTTGTGATTGTGGTAGAAGGCGAACGGATCAAAGCAGTCGAGGCGGCAACCACATCGATCCCGCAAGGATCTACGGTTATCGATCTTCGCAACGCCACGGTGCTTCCGGGATTGATTGATTGCCATACTCACCTCTCGTCCCGGGCGGACCGGTACGACCCGATCAACTATTTCAAGGAAACGCCGTTCACCCAGGGCTTTTCCGGGGTGCGAAACGCGCACGCCACCTTGCTTGCGGGGTTTACTTCGGTACGCGACGTCGGTTCGCCGCCGTTCGAGGCCGTGGACCTGCGAAATGCCATCAACGATGGGTACATTTCCGGGCCACGCATCGTTGCCAGCGGGCCGCCGCTTTCAATCACGGGAGGCCATGGCGACGTGAATGGCTTTTCGCCGGAAACACAGGTGGGAATGTTCCCGGAGCAACGCGGTTACCAGATCGCCGATGGAGTCGATCAGGTGCGGCAGACCGTGCGCGCACAGGTGAAGTACGGCGTGGACGTGATCAAGATCCTGGCGACAGGCGGCGTGCTCTCGCAGGGCGACAGTCCGGGAGCTCCGCAGTACACGCTGGAAGAACTGAAAACCGCTGCGGACGAAGCGCATGCTGCGGGACGAAAGATCGCGGCCCATGCGCACGGAGCGGAGGGAATCCGCCGTGCGATCCTGGCGGGCATCGATTCAATCGAGCACGCCTCTCTGGCGGACGACCAGGATATTCAACTCGCGAAGGAACATGGCACGTACTTCGTTATGGACATTTACAACGACGATTACCTGCTGGGGAAGGCGATCGAGTTCGGATTGCCAATGGCGAACGTCGAGAAAGAGCGGATGGTTGGGCGACTGCAGCGCGAAAACTTCGAGAAGGCGTTCAAGGCAGGCGTGAAGATGGCCTTCGGCACGGATGCGGGAGTCTATCCGCACGGGGACAATGCAAAACAGTTCAAGTACATGGTGCAGTTCGGAATGACGCCGGCGGAGGCGATCCGTGCGGCGACCTTCAACGCCGCGGATCTGATCGGGCGCAGCAAGGATGTCGGGACAATCGAGCCGGGGAAGTATGCCGACATCATTGCGGTGACGGAGAACCCGCTGCAAAACGTGCGCACGTTGGAGAACGTCCAGTTCGTAATGAAGGGTGGGACAGTTTACAAAGATTTGATTGCGAATACGCCGGTTTACAGGATGGAGTGACAACGGCCCCGGAACACATAAGGAGCCCGGGTATGATCTTTTTATGATTGGACGACCGCACGAATCCGAAGCTGCGCCGTACTACTTCACCTATATCAATCAGATCCAGAGCGACGATCCTCTGCGCGTCATGGAAGCGCAAGTGGATGAGGTCGAGGAGTTCCTGAAGTCTATTTCCGATGAGAAGTCGCTCTATCGATATGCACCGGAAAAATGGAGCATACGCCAGGTGTGGAACCACGTAACCGACACGGAGCGTGCATTTGCGTTCCGGGCATTGTGGTTTGCGCGCGGGTTCGACGCGCCTCTGCCGAGTTATGACCAGAACATTGCCGCAAGCCATGCGGGTGCAGATGCTCTGCCGTGGCGCGTGCACATCGAGGAGTTCCGTGCGGTTCGCTCGGCCACGATTGCGTTATTCCGTAACATGCCCCCCGAGGCCTGGCCGCGAAGGGGAATCGCGAGCGACAACAAATTCTCAGTTCGTGCGATGGCATACATCATCGCGGGACACGTGGTGTATCACGAGAAGATTTTGCGGGAGCGGTATTTGAACGCTTCCTAGCGCCGTCCGCGAAACTGGATGATGCGGCGGCGGTCGCGCTTTGAGGGGCGGCCGAGGGGCGCGGGCGAAAATTCACGGTTCAGGCGGCGCTCTTCGGCGACTCTGGCGCGGGCCGCCTTGCTTTGATCGGTTTCACGATAAAGCTTTTGCGCGTCCACCGCCGGGCCGCGATCTTCGCTCAGGCCGAGAACCTCGACTTCGAAGATGCCGCCTTCGGTTTCGATGCGGAGATGGTCCCCGATGTTGACGTCGCGCGCGGGCTTCACCGGTTGGCCCTCGGATTGAACGCGTTGAAGCTGGCACGCCTTGGTGGCGAGGGCGCGCGTCTTGAAGAAGCGAGCGGCCCAAAGCCATTTGTCGATGCGCACTGCGTCCATGCGTCTATTTTCCTACACTGCGGCAGTTTTCCGGCAAATTGAAGGATCATTTCGCGTTCTCGTCCCGTCTATTGGGGCGCGAGGCGCGCTTTCGTGCGAAGATATTTAGCTGATCCTACTTCCCGCATGAGTTCTACTCCCGTACACGACGGCCCGACTCCCGGCGCAACCTCCGCGCTCGTTCGCACCGTCGGAAAAGTTTTCAAGGCATTTCAATACCGCGATTTCCGGCTGATGTGGGTGGGCGCGTGCACGTCGAGCATTGGTACGTGGATGCAGATTGTGGCGCAGGGCTGGCTGATCTACCGGCTGACGCACTCGCCATTCCTGCTGGCGCTGGACCAGTTCATGGGCGGGATCCCGATTTTTCTGTTGTCGCTGTTGGGCGGCGTGGTGGCGGATCGCGTGGAGAGGCGCAAGATCCTGCTGATGTCGCAGTACGTCCAGATGGCGAGTGCGACGGTGCTCACGGTCCTGGTTGCGATGGGTATCGTGCACGTGTGGCAGATCATTTCCCTTTCGTTCGTGTCGGGGCTAGCGCAGTCGTTTGGCGGACCGGCGTATTCGGCGCTGATTCCGCAACTGGTGGAGCGCGAGGACATGCCGAATGCGATCGCGCTGAACTCCATTCAGTTCAATATGGCGGTGACCGTGGGGCCGGCCCTGGCGGGAATTACGTTGGCGCGGCTGGGTGAAAAGTGGTGCTTCGGGCTGAATGCCGTGTCGTTCCTGGCACCGGTCATCACGCTGCTGATGATCCGAGCGCGATACAAGCCGGAACCAACCACGCATTCGATTTTCGGCAGCTTGCGGGAAGGCATACGTTTCGTTACGAAACGCGAGTCGATGAGCGCGCTGATCGTGCTGGCATTCTTCATGACGCTGCTGGCGATGCCGATGCGCACGTACATCCCGGTTTTCGTGAAGGATATTTTCAAGCGAGGTCCGGAAACCTATGGCACGCTGCTCTCGCTGATGGGCGTGGGTTCGATCATCGGTTCGATTGCGATTGCCGGGTTCGGCAACCTGCGGAACAAAGGGCGCGTGGCGCTGGTGATGATGATTTGTCTTGGCGCCGGGATCTCAGCGTTTGCGGTTTCGCGAAGGTTGGGTTTCAGCTACGCGGCCATGATCGTGGTGGGATCGTCGATGATGGTGGTGTTCGCGACGGTGACCTCCTTGGTGCAATTGATCTGCACGAACGAGATGCGCGGACGGGTAATGAGCGTGTATAACTGCGCGTTTCGCGGTGGCATACCCATGGGGAACCTGCTGAGCGGCTGGCTGGTACCGATGTTCGGCGTGACGCTGGTGCTGGGGGTCAATGGCGTGCTGCTGATGTTGCTCGCGCTGTACTTCCTGCTGGTGCAGCGGCGCGTGGCCGCGCTTTAACGAGCGTACAGCCGTAGTGCAATTCCTGAAAAATCTTTTTCCATCCGCGGCGTATAGCCGTTTGGAAGGGCATTGAGCATCTGAGCGCCTTCGGATCGATTGCCGTAAAGCACGACCCAGATGCGCGGGTTGCTGAGGCCGCGGACCATCTGCTCAGGGTGTGCGATGTCATAAACGTCTTCCTTAAGATCGCCGCCGATGACATTAGGAGCAGCGATCTGGAGTTCGGCGGGCCCAGTGCGCTGATGGTAATAGTCAAATGGATTGCGCGCGTACGGCGGGTAAAAGGCGATGGCGTCGCCGGAATGGTAGGAGGAGACCACGTACTGGTTGAGGGCGCGCCAGTCTTCACGCGGCTTCTTGTACCCGGCGACGTCAGTGATTAGCGATGCCACGACGAGAATTCCCACCAGGCCCCAACCTGCGTATCGCGGTAAGAAACTGGCGCCTAGAGCGCAGAGCAGAAGAAGCGCGGGCAGACAGATCAGCAGGTACTTGTACGAGAAAATGTTGTGGTGCAGCGAGGCGAGGAATGTGATCGCAATGGGAAGCAGAAGCCAACTCAGCAGGAAAACGTTGAGGGAGCGACTTTGTTGGCTGAGCGCCCAGAGTCCCGCGATGAACAGGATGAGTGAAATGATCAGCTTCGCACCGCTTCCAATGAAGAATTGAAAAAGCTTCCAGAACGAACTGGCGCCGACGGGCGAGAGCCAATACAGATCCATCGTCTGGCCGCGGAATAAGACGAAGAACATAGCGGGTGAGATCAGAATCCCGAACGCGAAGAAGGCAATCAAAGTTCGCTGCCAATCGAGGGATGCGCGAGTACGCGCGAAGAGCGCGAGGAAGAAGGCCGCAAAGACCAGTGCGGCAAAAAAGTGGGAGTAGACGGCGAGCGTAGCGAAGAGGACAAAGAGCGTCCAGTCGAGCCAAGCGGAAGTTCCGAGCGCCCTCAGTAAATATTCGGCGGCGAGCAGCACGAAGAAAATCACCATCGGGTAGCTGCGCGCTTCCTGCGAATACTCGAGGTGCGCAGGGTTGACGGCGAGGAGCAGAGCGGCGACGAGCCCGACGTTCGCGTTGAAGAGGCGGCGCGCAAGCCGGTAAATGGCCGGGACGGCCAGTGTTCCGAAGATCGCCGACGGCAGGCGCAGCATGAATTCGTTTGTCCCCAGGTGCAGCCACGCGCGCTGGAGGGCGTAGTAGGCGGTCATATTAGCCTCGTGCGCCCACCAAGCACTTAGGAATTCGCGCCATGGAAGGCGGCAAAGCGAATAGGAGGCGGCTTCGTCGAGCCAAAGGCTTTTGTGGCCCAAGAACGCGAGACGCAACGTGAAGGCAGCGATCGTCAAGAAGATGATCGTGAGGCGTTCCCGCGAAGTTGCCTGGTTGTCTTGCGCCACGGGCATGCGCATACAGCTTACAGGGACTCCGTCTCGGGATGTCTCATCTGGGGAACAACTCACCAAAGTTTTGCACAAAGTGTGGTAGCAGCTCTCGTTCTTGCGTCCCGCAAAGCCAACAGTGACGTTGGGGCTGCCCTCTAACCGGATAACAGCTTCGGTGGGAGGGAGCATGGATCCGAAAATGCTTGTAGTGATCGTGGTCGTGATTGTCGCGATCATAGTGATTGTGGCGGCAGTGGTGACGCAACGGAAGAAGGCGGCGCTTCGTCAGCGATTCGGGCCCGAATACGATCGTGCGTTACGGGAACGCGGTTCGGAACGCGAGGCGCAGAACGTGTTGGCGGAACGTGAGAAGCGGGTCTCAAAGTTCAACATTCGTGCGTTGAGCGAACAAGAGCGTGCGGAGTACGCCGAGCGCTGGCGGGTGGTGCAGTCGCGATTCGTCGACGATCCGCGCGGCGCTGTGATTGATGCTGACGAGAGCGTGGCGGCGTTGATGGGTGCGCGTGGATATCCGATGGCGGATTTCGATCAGCGGGCCGCCGATTTGTCAGTGGATCATCCGCGGGTGGTGGATAACTATCGTAAGGCGCACGCGATTGCAGTCCGGCATCGCGAGGGCAAAGCGAGTACCGAAGACCTGCGGCAGGCAATGATTCATTACCGGTCGCTTTTTGAAGACCTTTTGGACGGGCGCAAGTCCGGGGATGTGAGGGAGGTAGCATAAATGGCGGAGTTGAAGCGTAAAGACGAAGAACTGACCACGGCCGACCTGGCGGGTACTAACCGCGTGGAAGAAGAGCGGCGTCCGCAATTGGTGCGCGACGAAGGAGAGCCTGCGGAAAACGAGCGAATGGCCGATGACAATATTGCACGCCAGGATGCGGTTGGCGGCTACGACCGGGCGCGCACGGGGAACGTAGAGCGAATTGATAACGCACGTCCGACGGCATTGTTCTCGGAGAACGAAGTGGGCGACTTCCGCAACCGGTGGAGCAACATCCAGACCGGATTTGTTGATGAGCCACGCAAGGCCGTGGAAGATGCCGATAACCTTGTGGCATCGCTGATGAAGAAGCTGGCCGAAGGTTTCGCCAACGAGCGCTCCGGACTGGAGAAGCAGTGGGACCGCGGCGATAACGTTTCGACCGAAGATTTGCGGGTGGCGTTGCAGCGGTATCGTTCGTTCTTTGATCGGCTACTGAAAGTTTAACGAATACGTAATTGAGCGGATGGACGCGCGATCAATGCGCGTCCATTTTCTTTTGCAACTCAGCTTTCACGTTTGGCCACTCGGCGGCGATGATCGAGAAACGGGCCGAGTCGCGGGGAGTGAAGTCGGCAGCCATGCGATGCGCGCGGAGGATGCCATCAAATTTCCCGCCTATGCGCGCGATGGCGGCGCGGGAGCGCTCGTTACGGGCGTCGGTATGGAGGACCACGCGAAGGAGATGCCACTGCTCGAAGGCGTGGCCGAGCATGAGCAGCTTCGCCTCGGTGTTAATCACCGTACGGATTGCGGATGGCGAATACCAGGTGTATCCAATCTCGCAGACGTCGGGAGTGGCGCGGCCATGAAGGGTATGGCCAGCGGGCCATGCGAAATTTTCGAGATCGAAGAAACGGGTGCTGCCGACGAGAAGATTGTCGGACTTACGAATGACCGCGAATGGCACGGCTTTGCCGGCGTTGCGCAATGCGATCGCGGTGTCGATGTACTTCACGGCAGCTTCCCGAGTCGTAGGAACTGGACTCCACGTGTAGAGATCGCCGGCGCCGGCGGATGCGGCGACCAAGGCTTCAGCGTGCGACAGTTGCAGTGGTTCGAGGCGGACGTGGCGGCCGTCAAGAGTTGGGAGAAATTCCATTATCAAAGGCTCGCTTTGCTGAAGCCTTTGCGGCGCTGTTTGCTATAGCGATGCAGCGCGTCTTCAATGATGGGATAGGCGGCTTCGGCGTGCTGGATCGCGTCTACTTCAACTTCTTTGCCTTCGAGGACTTTGTAGTCCTGGAAAAAGCGACGAAGCATTTGTAGTCGGTGCGGCGGCATCTCCTCGGCTTCTTTGTAAGAGTTGAATTCGGGATCCTTGGTGGCCACCGCGATGATCTTCTGGTCGGGCTTGCCGCTGTCCATCATCGTCATGAGGCCAATCGTGCGGGCCTGGATGATGGTCAACGGCACCACGGGCTCCTGGCACAGCACGAGGATGTCGAGCGGGTCGTCATCTTCGGCGAGCGTCTGCGGGATGAATCCGTAGTTCGCTGGATAGTACGCGGCCGAGTAAAGGATTCGGTCGAGCTTGATCAAACCACTCTGTTTGTCGAGCTCGTACTTCACGCTCGAGCCGAAAGGGATTTCGATGACGGCATTGCACTCGTGGGGTACGTGTTCGCCGGGGCTGATGTCGTGCCAGGGATGGATCATTAAAATTTCGCACTTTCTATGACGTCGGGGCCGTAGGTCGATTTTATCAGTGAGATGCGTGCGGATGCGGCTCTGACGATGCCATGTAGAATCGGCAGTAATGTCGGCTCCATCCAGCAGCTTTTTCAGTCGCGCGGCGCGGGCGTTGCGGCCCTCGCACCAGCATTCGGCGTTTTCGGCGACGTTGCTACTGATGGGGGCGGTCATGCTCTCGCGGGTAATCGGTTATGCGCGGGAGATATACATTGCCGCCGTTTTCGGCGTGACGGGAATGACGGACGCGTACAACGCTGCCTTCACCCTGCCGGACTGGCTGAACTACATGCTGGCGGGCGGTACGGCATCGATCACCTTTATTTCGATCTACACGCGCTATCTTTCGCAGGACCGCGAAGAGGATGCACGCAAGACGTTCTCGGCCATTATCACGATCATCGTATCGGTCCTACTGGTTCTGATCGTGGTCGCGGAGATCTACGCAACCCAGTTCACCAGTTGGTATTTTCGCGGGTTCACACCGCAGCAGGTGGAATTGTGCGCGCGGTTGACGCGCATCCTGCTTCCGGCACAGATCTTCTTTTATGTCGGCGGTGTAGTTTCGGCGGTATTACTTTCTCGGCGGTTGTTCCTGCTGCCGGCGTTTGGTCCGCTGCTCTACAACCTCTTTATCATTCTTGGCGGCGTGGTTGGCGCAAGGCGGTTCGGCCTGGCGTCGCTGGCGATCGGAGCGCTGGTGGGCAGTTTCGCCGGGCCGTTCCTGGTGAACGCGATCGGCGCAGCGAAGACGAAGATCGGCTTCCGCCTCAATTACGATTTTCGCGATGAAGGCTTTCGCGAATGGATCAAACTCTCCGTTCCGCTGATGCTGGGCGTGTCCCTGGTTACGGCAGATGATTGGATCTCGCGCTTCTTTGCCAGCCATGACGTGGGTGGCATCACGCATTTGAACTACGCGAAACGACTGTTCGCGGTTCCTATCGCGGTGCTGGGGCAGGCGACCGGACAGGCGTCCCTTCCGTTCTTCGCACGCCTGTTCAGCGAAGGCAAACTGAAGGAATTCGCGCGCCAGGTAAGCGATTCGGTTTATCGACTGGGGGCGACCTCATTGCTGCTCACTGCGTGGATGATGGCCGCCGCTCTGCCCGTGATGGATCTGGCGTACCGGCGCGGACATTTCCATTTTGCTGATTCGCAAGTGACGGCCGTGTATTTCTTCTGGTTCGCCCTTTCATTGGCGTTGTGGTCGGCGCAAGCACTCTATGCTCGGGCTTTTTACGCCGCCGCCGATACGCTTACACCGATGATTTCAAGCACGCTGATTACGGCGGCCTCCATCCCGATCTATGGCTTTCTGTATCACCATAACGGGGTGGTCGGGCTGGCACAGGCGTCAGATATTGGGATCCTACTGAACACGCTGGCCATGGTGGTGCTGCTCGATCGCATGAAGTTGGTGCGAGTAGCGGAGCTGAACTGGACTGAGATGACAAAAGCGTGTGCGACGGCAGCTGCCGCAGGATTTGCGGCGTGGTACGCATCGCGGATTGTGCCGGTGGCGGCTTCGCGGAGGGATGATCTTTGTTCGCTAGGTATTGCGACGGCGGTGTGGGCGCTGGTGGCGTGGGTCGGACTAAAGATAACCCGTTCGGAGTTGCCGGCGGCGTTGCGTCGGAAGAAGCAGCGCGAGCCAGCAACGGAGATCGCGGAGCAGACCAGCGGGGGAGTGGAGCCGTAGGAACGCGGCGCAAAGCGGTATAGCGCTAGTCGAAGAGCGGGGCCGGCTGAAGCCTTTCCGCTGATACAACCCACCTACCGGATCATCTTCATCCGTGACCAGTCGTAGCCGAACTTCTTGCCACATTCCAGGCACACAACGTAGTGACTGCCTCTCTGCTGGGTGTCCACGCTCTCCCATTCCCCAGTCGAGGAGCCGTGGGTGGTGGCGGCGGAGAAGGGTTTGGAGATACGGCGATGATGACAGCCGAGCGACAGGGCATCAAACAACTTACGGAACATTTTGCGCACCTCGGGACAGGTAGCAGGCTTCCCCCGGCGTCGTAGCGACGGAGCAGGGTGCCGTTTTATGACGAAGGCGGGCGCACGCCTTGCGGCTGACGGGCGGGATGCGAATCCCGCCCGTAAATCCTGGGAAGACTACGCAGTCTTGGCAGCGGCAGCGGGCTCTTTCTCCGCATCCTTCTGGCCGGGCTTGCGAATGTCGATGCCACCCTTGAAGAAGGCGCCGTCTTCAATACTCACGCGCTGGGCAACAACGTCGCCGGTGAGCGAGCCTTCGTTGCGGATGTCGACGCGATCGCTGGCGGTTAGATTGCCCTTCACCTTGCCGAGGACGACGACTTCACGCGCGAGGATGTTGGCGCTGACGACGCCGTTGCGTCCCACGGTTACACGGTTACCGGGAAGGTTGATGGAACCTTCGACGCGCCCGTCGATGTAAAGCGATTCGGAGCCGGTGACCTCGCCCTTGATGACGAGCGACTTGCCGATGGTGGCTTGCTCGGCTGTGTTCACCGCGGCGTTGCGGGGCGCGGGAGCGGGCTCCATGGCAGCTGGAGCTGCGGCGGGAGCAGGCGCAGGAGTGGGGCGGGGCTGATCAGGGGTGGCGGTGTTGCCGGGAGCGGTGTTGGGCTTCCACATGGGACAAAAACTTCCTTTCAAGGGGGATGAACGAGCAACTCACGTGCACGTTTAAAGCCAAATGAAAATCCGCATTCCGACGTTCAGAACTGCTGATTTTCGTGGTTCCGGTGCGTTCAGTGTAACTGGTCTGGGTGAGTGCCCGCCACTGTCTGGTGTAATTATTCCAGCAGCGTCGGCATTTCTTATATCAGCAAATCAACCTAACATGGGAGACTGTGGACGCTTAACATTAGTGCTACGTCTTTCGCACTAGCCGCCGCGAAAATGGTGCAGTGGCAGCGGACTGACCAGACCCATGCTTACCGACCAGCAGATCCTAGATCACATCGAAAAACAGGCGCACCAATCAGCCAACTATAAGCAGCTCCTGCGCGAACTGCGGCTGCGCGGCGAGGACCGCGACCAGTTAGCGCGGCGATTGGAATCGCTGGTAAAACGCGGCAAGCTGGTGACTGCCTCGGCCGGGCGCTACGCGATGCCGAAGACGGCGCGCGCACAGAACCTGGTGGCAGGGAAATTGAGCATGCATCGCGATGGGTATGGGTTCGTGATTCCGAGCGATACGGTGGTAAGGGAATCGATTGACGGCGATATCTACATCCCGCCGCCGGCGATTGGGTCAGCCATGCACGGCGACGAAGTGCTGGTGGAGATCGTCGCGAAGAAGCGCGATGGACGAGCCGAGGGCCGGATCCTGCGGACGCTCAACCGAGCGCACGAGATGGTAGTAGGAACCTTCCACTACGGTGATAAGACAAACTTCGTGCGGCCGATCGACGAGAAGATCACACAGGACATCATCATCCCGAAAGGGCTGGAATGGCCGCCGGGCTTGGAGAAAGAAGAAGCAACACGACGGAAGCGCGACGAAGCGGATCGTGTGATTGGATCTGAGGCGCGACGGCGCGAGTGGACGAACCTGGAAGATCTGGTAGTGAACGTGGAGATTACCGAATGGCCCTCGCCGACGCAGAGCCCTCGTGGAAGAGTCGTCGAGATCCTGGGATACGAAGACGATTTCGGAGTAGATACCGAGATCATGATCCGCAAGCACCACCTCCCTCACCAGTTCCCTGCGGAGGTGCTAGCGGAGGCGCGGGGCTTCAGCCCGGAGATTCCCGCGAAGGAGTTGAAACACCGCCGCGACTATCGCGAGCTGCCGATTGTGACCATTGATGGCGAGACGGCGCGTGATTTCGATGACGCGGTTTTGGTGGAAAAGCTGCCGAACGGGAACTTTCGCTTGCATGTGCACATTGCGGACGTGGCGCATTACGTCACCGAGGAAAGCGATATCGATCTCGAGGCGCGATTGCGCGGGACGTCGGTGTACTTTCCGGACCGTGCCGTGCCGATGCTGCCGCTGGAACTCTCGACCGACATCTGCAGCTTGCGCCCGCAGGTGGACCGACTGGTGCTCTCGTGCGTGATGGAGATCGACCACACCGGCGAGATTGTTGGGTACGAGTTGAACGAGGGCGTGATCCGGTCGGCCGAGCGAATGACCTACACGGCGGTACACGGTGTGCTACAAGGCGACGCGGAGCTTCGCAAGAGATATGAACCGCTGGTGGCGAACTTTGAGTTGATGCGCGACCTGGCGGCGATTTTGAACCGCAAGCGGCAGAAACGTGGATCGATTGACTTCGATTTACCGGAGCCCGTGATCGAGTTCGATGAGAACGGGCTGATGAAAGGCGTGACTCGGTCGGAGCGGAACGAGGCGAATCGGCTGATCGAAGAGTTCATGCTGGCAGCGAACGAAAGCGTCGCGACATATCTCGAAGAGCGGCGAATCGCGTCGCTCTATCGCATCCATGAAAAGCCCGATCCAAAGCGGGTTTACGAGTTCGAGACGATTGCTGCGAGCTTTGGGTATTCGCTCGGTGTGGGAAATTTGCCGGTGGAACGCATTCATCTGAAGAGCGACAAGCGCGGGCGGCATGGGAGCGGCCGAAGATCGGAGCCTGTGGAGATCCCGAAGGATGTGCACCTGACGCCGCGAATG
>DASYAU010000049.1:0-33731 GCA_036501185.1 Candidatus Korobacter sp.
CTTTCAAAGCTGATCCCTGGCGTAGATTTTCGGCAATTTCATGTCATTCTGTGATCAACGAATTGTTGACGATTCGTAGCCGAGAGGCATCTAATGCTTCAGTAGCTGCTCTGGAAGACTTGCATGATGAAGTGGCGCACATTTACGGTGATCTGGATCCTGGCACTGGCATTGCTGCTCTTTGCCAAACATCGCAGCGTTGTCGCCGAGCCGCTCGCCGTGAACAGCATCCTCGACCTCACCCATACCATGTCCGAGAGCTTGCCTAACTTGGACAGCTCGGAAAAATACACTGCCCGGCAAACCGCGTCCTACGCCTCGCATGGCTACTACGCACGTGAGCTCAGCATGCCTGAGCAGTTCGGCACCCATATCGATGCCCCGGCGCACTACGTGCATGGCTTGTGGACGGTGGACCAGATCCCGACGGAGCGCCTCATCCGGCCGCTGGCGGTGATAGACGTTTCGAAGAGAGCGGCGCGCAATCCCGATTACCAGCTCACGGTTGACGACATCGCCGCGTGGGAAGACTCGCACGGCCATATCCCGCAGGGTGCAGTGGTTCTCATCCGCACCGGCTGGGGCGACCGCTGGAATAACCCGAAGAGTTTCCGGAACGCCGATGCCAAAGGCATCATGCACTTCCCGGGGTTCTCGCTGGAAGCGGCCCAGTTCCTAACAGAGGCCCGATTCGTGGTGGGGATTGGCACCGATGCCATGAGCGTGGATCCGGGCGCGAGCCGCGACGCAGTGCACCAGTACTGCTCTCGTCACAGCGTGTATCACTTAGAAAACGTGGCAAACCTCGAAATTACTCCCGAGACCGGTGCCACCCTGGTCGTCGCTCCCGAGAAGCTTGAAAACGGCGCCGGAGCTCCCGCCCGGCTACTGGCAATGTTGAAGTAATTACTCAACCATTCTACGTAATGTACAGTTTCCAAAGCGTATAGCTGAACGCTTCTCTCTGCACTGTCCAGAACCGCGCCCAAAGCGAGCGTGGCAGCGATCCCGGTCGCGGCGATCCGTAGCACGGAATTCCCTGATCACTCATCAAGCGTTTTACGCGGTAGAGGTGGTACGCATCGCTTACCGCCAGGCAATTGCGCAAACCGTTCGCGCGCATGATCACCGCTACGCGCTCCGCGGATTCCAACGTGTCTCCGCCCTGGGTTTCTTCGATTAGCGCTCCATCCGGAACTCCGCGCGTTTCGAGATAATCGTGGCCCACGCCGCCTTCGCTGAATCGAGGGTCCTTGCCGCTGCCGCCGGTAGTGATGATGAAGGGCGCCATGTCCTGGCGATAGAGATCGAGTCCGTGGTCCAGGCGGGCGCGCAGCACGGGTGAAGGACGTCCGTAGTATTCCGCCGCTCCAAAAACAACAATGGCGTCCGCCGGACGCCGTTCGTCGTTATGCGCCTGCTGAACAATGCCAATGCAGGTATGGATGTAGAAGAAGAGTATAGCGACAACAAGAGCCAGCAGCAAGAAGGCCGCGATCTTGCGACCGGTGCGCGGCGCTGCGGAGGTCATCGCTGGCCGAACAGCTCCGCGATTTTTTCCTGCTCAATTGCGCCCTGGCGAATCATTCGCCACTTGCCATCGCCGGAGCTCAAATCGATGATCGTCGATGCCACTTCCCGCGGCGAAGTACCACCATCCACAATCAGCGGAATGCGATCTTCGAGCTGCTCTTTGACGGCTTCGGCGGTGGTGCACTCCGTCGCACCGCTCAAGTTCGCGGACGTCGCCGTGATCGGCAGTCCGGCGGCCTTAATCACCGCGAGCGGGATTGGCGCAGCCGGCACACGCAATGCAACATTGCCCGAGTTCGCCGTTACCTTCAGCGGCAGGCGCGGATGCGCCCGCACGATGATCGTGAGCGGTCCTGGCCAGAAGCGGCGCGCAAGCAGGTAAAACTCCGATGGCAAGTCCTGCCCGAGTTCCTCCGCCTGGTCGACTGATTCGATCATGAGCGAAAGCGGTTTATGCCGTGAACGGCTCTTGATTTCGTAGACACGCTCGACTGCGCGAAGATTGAACGGGTCTGCCGCCAGCCCATAGAACGTGTCGGTCGGCATACCCAGCACCTGCCCGGCGCGTAATTGGTCGGCAGCGTATGCAACGAGCCTCTGCTCCGGCTCTGTACTGTTAATCTTTACGATTTCGGGTCGCACCCGTTTCCCTCGATTGGCGTGGAGGTGGCGGACACTGCGAGGTTCCCGTATGTATCCGCAAAGTAGCAGCTTACCACGCCTAAGCCGAACTGCGGAATCAGCGCGAGTATCATGGACTGCGGAAAACCAAATTGAACCCATCGAACAATTCGCGGCTTCGGCCGGTCGAAAGCCGCCAGAACAGTGCCGTAAAAGACCTGCGTCGTGCCTTCCACAGCGGCTCACCCACCGACGACGGCTACTCCGCCGTTGAAGGAGTCCACCTGCTCGAGGAGGCGATTCGCAGCGGCTTGCGCCTGAAAACCGTCTTCTTCAGCCAGTCGGCCGAAGATCGTGCCGGCAAGCTTCTGCCGCAACTGGCAGCCCACGTCGAGACCCTCTTGCTCCCCGACGACGTCTTTTCGAGCGCCGTGCTCACCGACTCGCCTCAAGGCGTGGCTGCGCTGGTAAAGCTGAAAACCTTCAAGCTCGAAGATACGTTGCGAGCGGAGAATCCACTGCTCATCGGGGTCGCGGGGGTGCAGGACCCGGGAAACCTCGGCACGATTTTGAGATCGGCGGAGGCGTTTGGCGCGAATGGAGTGCTGCTTGGGGAGCGCACGGTTTCGCCGTGGAATCCTAAGGTCATTCGC
Source organism: Candidatus Korobacter sp. (assembly GCA_036501185.1). Taxonomy (GTDB): domain Bacteria; phylum Acidobacteriota; class Terriglobia; order Terriglobales; family Acidobacteriaceae; genus Korobacter. The sequence goes on from DASYAU010000049.1 coordinate 2,808, forward strand.
GGCAGCTCCGGATCGGTGTTCCGGCTGCCCGTGGTAAAAGTGGCGTGGCCCGCCGCGCTGGAGGCTTTACGCGCGAAGGAGGTTAAGATTTGGGCCACCTCTTCCCACAAAGGGGTCCTACTGCACGAGGTCGATTTTGCGGGCCCGTCGATCGTACTGGTCGGCAGCGAAGGCGCCGGCTTGCCCCGTGAGATGCTCGCAAGTGTCGATGGCACCTTGGCAATTCCTCACTCTCAGCGTGTCGAATCGCTGAATGCCGGGATCGCCGCATCTATCGTGATGTACGAAGCTGCGCGGCAGCGTAAACGCATCGAATGAGTCTCTTCGACACATCCCGCCCCGACGTCTCCGATCGCGGACGCCCGCTCGCCGATCGCATGCGGCCGCGCACACTTGACGAGTTTGTCGGGCAGGAACATATCCTCGCGCCCGGCAAGCCGCTGCGCGTCCAGATCGAGCGCGACGAGATCGGGTCCCTCATCTTCTGGGGACCTCCGGGAGTTGGCAAAACTACTCTGGCGAAGATCATCGCCGCCATGACGAACGCAGAATTCATCGAATTTTCCGCCGTACTCTCGGGGATCAAAGAGATCAAACAGGTCATGGCCGATGCGGAACGCGCTCGGCAGTACGGCACCCGCACCATCGTCTTCGTGGATGAAATTCACCGTTTCAATCGTGCGCAGCAGGATGCGTTCCTGCCGCACGTGGAGCGCGGAAATATCCGGCTCATCGGAGCAACCACTGAAAATCCGAGCTTCGAGATCAATTCCGCACTGCTCTCGCGCAGCCGCGTGTACACGCTCAAGCCGCTAACGGAAGAACAGATCATCGGACTTTTGGAACGTGCGCTGATAGATGCCGAACGTGGTCTCGGTGATCTCAATGTGAAAGCCGATGCCGCGGCGCTCTCGCGTATCGCCGCTTATTCGAGCGGCGACGCCCGTTCCGCCTATAACGTTCTCGAAGTGGCCGCCCAGGCCGCCGGAGCCAACTCGGCCCGCACCATCACCGAGCAGATCGTCGCTGATGCGCTGCAGCGCCGCGTGCTTCGCTATGACAAGTCAGGAGAAGAGCACTACAACGTGATCTCCGCGTTGCATAAGTCCGTGCGTAATAGCGATCCGGACGCTTCGCTCTATTGGTTAGCGCGCATGCTCGAAGCCGGCGAAGACCCGCTCTACATCGCGCGGCGCGTGGTCCGAATGGCGGTGGAAGACATTGGACTTGCCGACCCCAACGCGCTTGCCCTGACGCTCGCAGCCAAAGACGCGATTGATTTTCTCGGCATGCCGGAGGGCAATCTCGCACTGGCGCAGGCGGTGGTGTATCTCTCGATTGCGCCCAAATCAAACGCGCTCTACACGGCTTATGGCGAGGTTCGCGGCGACGTGGAATCGACCGCCGCCGATCCCGTACCGCTGCACCTGCGCAATGCTCCGACCAAGCTCATGAAAGAGATTGGCTATGGCACGGGCTACAAATACGCGCACGACTTCGACGATAAGACCACCGACATGCAGTGCCTTCCCGACAATTTGAAAGACCGCGTGTACTACCACCCGACCGAACAGGGCGTTGAAAAGCGGATCAAAGATCGGCTGGAAGAAATTCGCCGTCGCAAACGCAAGCCCGAAGATCAATAAAGCAAGTACTTCTGCCGCGTCTTCTGCCACGTTTCCAGCGGTTCACGGTATTGCTCCGCTATGCGCCTTGGATCCACGTTCAGCATCAGCGCGGTAAATGCATCCTGGTTGTCGAACAGGTCATTCATTTTGCCGGCCTGCCACTGCTGCGGATACAACGCGTGCAGCGCCGATGCTATCTCGAGACCCATTTCCGGTGAGTCGAGCAGTTCGCGATCGGTCAGAACGATGTTCACGCCTCCACATTCCTGGTTCGGATACATCGCCCCGGTTGGAGTGAAGTGTAGCGGCACGAAACGAACGCCGGGAATCTTTCGCGCATTCAAATAAGTCGCAAATTCCTGCGGCTTGATCCAGGGTGCTCCGACAACTTCGAATGGAGTATCGGTGCCGCGGCCAACCGAGATGTTGGTTCCCTCGATCAGGCCAACACCGGGATACAGGATTGCTTCCGTCAGGCTGCGGAGATTGGGCGAAGGATCGACCCACATTTCTCCCGTGGAGTCGAACCAATCGCCGCGCTGCCAGCCTTCCATCTTCACAACCGTGAGCTTGGCGTGGAGGTTTCGGGTCTCGTTAAAGAAGTGCGCCAGCTCGCCAACAGTCATACCGTGTCGCGGCGGAACGCTGGTGTAATTCGTGAAGCTCTCTTTGCCGGGGTCCGAAACTGCTCCCTGCACCGCGAGGCCGCCGATGGGATTTGGACGATCGAGCACGATCATTTCCTTCCCCGCCTGCGCGCAAGCCTCGAGGAAATAGCCGAGTGTTGTTTCATACGTGTAAAAACGCACACCGGCATCCTGGATGTCATATACGACCGCGTCGAGCTTGCTGATGACATCTGCCGATGGACGCCGCTTCGCATCGCCGACGCCATACACACTATAGATCGGCACACCGGTTGCGGAATCGCGCGAATTGCCGATGTTGGTCGTGTCGAGCGCGCCCTGGATTCCATGTTCCGGCGAGAAGATCGCAGTCAACTCCACGCCCGGCGCGTGCGCCAGCACATCGATGGTGCGCCGACCTTCCATGTCCACGCCGGTCTGGTTGGTTACGATTCCCGCCCGAAGTTTGCCGCTCTTCGATTTCAACTCATCGAACTGGTGCGCCTCGAGCACATCGATCCCGTTCAGCACATGCCCGTTGCGCTCAACCAAGCGCCGCCACGATGGATTTGTCTCGTTGTAGCCGGTGATCTTGGCGAGCCGGACCTCGTCGTCAGCGCTTACGGTTGAGTTCAGGGCCGCGGCCACCGCGGTTGCCAGCCGCGTCCGCAGCGACACGACGTTCCCCTTAATGTGAACGGCATTCGTCAACAGGACGACGTAAGTCTTCGTCGTTGGATCGATCCACAATGAGGTTCCAGTGAAACCGGTATGCCCGAAGCTTCCCACCGGCAGCAGCTCTCCGCGGTTCGTCGCGTAAGGCGTGTCGAGGTCCCACCCCAAACCGCGCAGTTCGGGCTGGTCCTTCGGCTGCTGGGGGGTGGTCATTTTCTCCACCGTCAGCGGTGACCAGATCTTTCCGTCGTTATCCAGCAATGCCTGCGCGAATTTCGCGACATCGTCGGCGGTCGAGAAGACTCCGGCATGGCCTGCCACGCCGCCCATCTGGCGCGACGTCGGATCATGCACCGTCCCGCGCAGCATCTGACCGGTGTGCTCGTCAATCTCGGTGGGCGCGATCTTGTCGCGCCACGATGCGGGCGGAAGGTACGTCGTATGCTCCATGCCAAGCGGCTTGAAGATCTGTTCTTCCGCATAGCGGTTCAGCGGCTCCCCGCTGAGCTTCTGCACCAACTCGCCGAGCACGATGAAATTGATATCGCTATACCTGAACTGCGTTTCCGGCAGGGTCGTTAGCGGCGAAGAATTTGCCCGGCGATAACCTTCTTCCAGCCCCGTCCAGTAGGGCTTCAGCTCGAGGTCTGGCGGCAGGCCGGAGTAGTGCGTCAACAGGTCGCGTACGGTGACATTCTCTTTCCCGTTCTGCCCAAATTCCGGGATGTAGCGCGCCACCGGGTCCGCCAGCTTGATCTTGCCCTGTTCAAACAGCTTCATCACGCATCCGGTGGTCGCCATCACCTTGGTCAGCGACGCCATGTCGAAGATCGTGTCGACCGTCATGGGCTCGCGGTGCGGGTTGATCGCACGTTCTCCGAAGGCCTTGCGGTAAATCACTTTGCCGTCGTGGCCAACAATCACCACTGCGCCCGGCGCAAGCTCGCGCTGGACCGCATCGTTGAGAATGGAGTCGATGACGTTCAATCGCGGATCGTTCGTCTCCTGGGCGGCAACAAATTTGGGAATGGAAATGGAGAGGAGGACGAGGAAAAGCGCCGTATAACACTTCACAGATCGAATGGACAACTGGATACCTTCGCAAGTCACAACAGAATGCACGCTATTATATTCGCGAGATATCTTCCAGAGTGACAAGCCAGGTTCCAACTCCCGCCTTGCCGCACGCCTTCGATCGCCAGGAGGCGCGGTTCACGCACGCCTTCGCGGTGATCGACGATGGCATCCGCCGCCAAGTCACGCCCGGAGCCGTTCTCGCAGTCACTCATCATGGTCAGCTGATCGCCTGGCACGCCTTCGGGCGCTTCACCTACGAGCCAACTTCCCCGCTCATCGGTGCGGAAACAATCTTCGACCTGGCGTCGGTAACGAAAGCGGTAGCCACCACATCCGTAGCGATGCTGCTCTGCGAGCGCGCCAAATTCAAATTAAATGCGAAGACCAGCGACTTTTTCCGCGAATTTCGCGACGGCGGCAAACAGGATGTGACGGTTGCGATGCTGCTTTCGCACTCCTCGGGCCTTCCCGCTTACGAGAAGCTTTTCCTTCGCTGCAACACAGGCGAAGAGCTCATCGGCGCAGCTGCAGCAGCCCCGTTAGCCTATCCTCCGGGCGCTGGCAGCGAGTACAGCGATCTCGGATTTATCCTGCTCGGTGAAATCCTGACCCAACTGGCGGGAGAAGACCTCGCGAGCTTCGCTCGAGCCGAAATCTTCCAGCCTCTGGGCATGCACTCCGCCCAGTACTGTCCGCCGGTTCCGCAGCGCTCGCAGATTCCTCCTACGCAGGACGACCGTGAATTCCGCCACCGTATTATCCAGGGTGAGGTTGACGACGAAAATGCCAGCATAATGGGCGGCGTCGCCGGACATGCCGGTCTCTTCGCCAACGCCTACGATCTCGCAGTCTTTGCCGAATGCATGCTGCGCGGCGGTTCGCCGATCTTCAAACCCGACACCGTCCGGCAATTCACCACGCGGCAGCCTTCGCCAGCCGCGACGCATTTCGCTCTTGGATGGGATACGCCCTCCCAGCCATCGCAGTCCGGGCGGCATCTCTCCCGATTCGCGTACGGCCACCTCGGATACACCGGCACGTCGCTCTGGATCGATCCCGAACGTCGACTCTCCATCACGCTGCTCACCAACCGCACTTGGCCGCACCGCGAGTCGCAGGAGATCAAGCAACTGCGACCGGCGGTGCACGATGCTATTGTGGAAGCACTCGATGAAACATAAGGCAGCCAGCGACACCGCAAATCTCCGTACGGAACGCCCGAATCCGGCATCCGTCGATCTCGACACCAAGTCGGCGCTCGAGATCGTGCAGATCATCAATCGCGAGGACCACAAGGTCGCACCGGCCGTGAAGAAGGCCCTGCCGCAGATCGCGAAGGCTGTTTCATCCGTGGAAAGCGCTTTCCGCCATGGCGGCCGTCTCATTTACGTTGGCACCGGCACCAGCGGACGCCTCGGCGCCCTCGATTCCAGTGAATGTCCGCCAACGTTCGACATCCCGCCCGAGCAAGTTCAATTCCTGATCGCAGGAGGCGAACACGCGTTGGGTCATGCCGTCGAAGCCAGCGAGGATTCGCGAGAAGTAGGGCGCGCCGATATGGCCAGCAAAAAGCCTGGCAAACGCGACGTCGTGATTGGCCTCGCGGCCAGCGGGCGGACGCCCTATACCGTCGCTGCGGTGGAGTACGCGCGCAGCAAGGGCGCAGGCACGATTGCGATTGTTTGCAACAAAGGAACACCGCTCGCTCAGGCGGCTGACATCGCGATCGAAGTTGAGGTCGGGCCGGAAGTTGTCAGCGGGTCCACACGCATGAAGGCCGGTTCCGCGCAGAAGATGATCTGCAACATGATCACCACGGGCGCACTCACCCGTCTGGGTTACGTTTATGGCGCGCGGATGGTCAACCTTCACTTGAAAAACGAGAAGCTGGTGGAGCGCGGGATCCGCATGGTTCAGCAGATCACCGGGCTCAGTCTCGAAGAATCGCGTGTCGCCATCGAAGGCGCAGGCGATAGCGTCCCGGTTGCGTTGGTGATGGAGTTGGCGGGAGTCACGAAACCGGCGGCCATCCGCCGGTTGAAAGCCGCAGGCGGCAGCGTGCGCAAGGCCATCGCGGCACGGCGCTAAATTTCGTCTGCTTCTGTTTCTGTACTGCGCATCTCTTCCGGCAGCGCGCTTTCGATGGCTTTCCTGACGGCTGCCATAAGCGCTTCCCGGCTCCCCGCGTCCGCGAACGTTACCGGCGGATGGTAGGTCAGGACCACCTTTCCCGGATTCATCGCAAATCGGCCTTTCGGCCACATCTCATACGTTCCACGGATCGTCACCGGAATGACCGGCACACCTGATTCCTCGGCAAGATAAAACGGTCCCTTTTTCAGCGGGTGCAGCCGGCCATCGCTCGACCGCGTTCCCTCTGGAAACACGGTCATATGCAGCCCTTTTTGCAGCACTAGGGTCGCTTCGCGGATGCTGGCAATGGCCGCCTCACGATTGCTGCGGTCTACCGGCACAAGGCTTGCGAGTTTCATCGCCGTCCCTAGTAAGGGGATGCGGAACAGCTCTTTCTTCACCAGCACCGAAGTGCGTACCGGAATCAGCGGTATGAGGATCGGAGGGTCGAGGTTCGAGACGTGGTTCGACATGAAAATGTAATTCTGCCCGTCACGAATATTCTCGCGACCGCGGATTTCGATGTGGGCGCCGCCCATTTTCGCGCCCACCAATGCTCCCCACAATGCGACCCGATACAGCGCGTTGGCATTTCCCGTCAGGAACATGTGGGCAATTCCCCAAGTCGCATTCAGCAGCGTCCAGAACGTCCACCATGCGAGCACCAGGCAGGTTCGGATCATTGCGTTCCGCCGGCGGGAAGATCGTCGCCTCGCATCCACGCCTCGCGCTGCGCACGTTGCCCCGCGCTCACGGACGGCAGATCTACCAATGCAAAGCCGCTCTGGTTCGATTCTTGCAAGGGCACGTGGACGGATATGGTGCGGCCGGTACGCGTTTTGAACTGAAACCCGACCTCTTCTCCCGGCTTATGTCCCGCGAGGTACGAACTTAGGTCTCCGAAATATTCATGGTTATCGATACCTGCAAGCGTGTCGCCTACCCGCACTCCGGCCGCTTCCACCGCGCTTCCCGGCGTAATCCGCACGACTTCCGGCAGCCCGGTGAAGTTCACGCTCGCGTCGAAACCGGCGTCGCTCGCCTGCATCGCGAAATTCTGGATCTTCAGTCCCACCATCTCGAAGAACTGGTCATAGGAGATCGAGTCGGTCCCGCGAACGTAGCGGTCGAAGAAATCCTCGAAGCTGGTTCCGCTCACGGCTTCCGCAGCCAACTGGACGCCTTTCTCATCGTCATAGAACCGGTCCTGCTGCGCATACTGCGAATTCATGTACTGAAAAAGGTCGCGCAACGACTTACGGCCGCCGGTTACTGCTCTTACCTTGAGGTCGAGCAGCACCCCAATCAATTCCCCGCTGGTGTAATACGATTCGCTCCGCTCGGGGCGCCGGTAGTACGGATGCCCCTCCAGCCATGCCTGCACGCTCGAAGCTTGCGGCGATTGCGAACGGTGCGCCGGCGTCGACTCGAACTCCGTGACAACCCCGGAAAGGTGCGCCAGGTAAGCCTTCTCATCCTCCAGCCCAGCGCGCACCATCATCAACTCCGACACTGTGCTGGTCACTCCCTCGCAGAACCACAGCGAACGGGTGTACTGCTCGTGCTCGTAATCCACCGGCTCCATCGCCTGCGGGCGGATCCGCTTCACGTTCCATAGATGAAAGAATTCGTGAGCCACCGTGCCCAGCGGCTCAAGCGCGTTCTCTTTCAGCCGATCGGCGGGAGTGGTGATCGCCGTCCCATAGCTGTGCTCCATTCCGCCACCAATTGGGCCATGCGGAAAGTGCAGGAGAAACGTGTAATCGTCGAATGGATGGTCCTGCATCCACTCCATCTCTGCGCTGACGATCTTGGCGATGGCGCTTTTTAACCCCACTAGGTCGTAGTCCGCGGGATCGGCGTCTATTACCAGGCGAAAATGCGCACCGCCGTCATCGAAACTTGCAAACTGGTTGCGGCCGATTTCCACCGGGCTGTCGACAAGATGGTCGTAGGGAACCGGTGCTTTCAGCCGATACACCTGATCGGCTCGCGTCTCATCGAACAATCCCAGGTCGTGCAACGACCATTCTTGCGGAACGTCCTCCAAGGTGAGCATCAGGTTGGCGTTCCGCATGGCGGGCGAGTACATCAGCACCTGCGCCCAGTTCAGAAACACGTGCTCGTCATTCGCTTGCGCACTGAATGGCCCCGGGGCATTGGCCAAAATGTCGTATGCCACTACCACACATCCGTCGCCGGCATCCACTTGCCACGATGATTTATCGATCGCGGTCACGTGCAGCGCGCGCCCACGCGAATTCTCCGCCTGTAATCCCGTTACGTACTGGGCGAAGTCTCGCACCTGGTACAAAGCATTCCACGCCGGCATCTCGAAGAGCGTCGCGGTTGCGCCGTGATAGCGGATGGAAACGTGCACCTTATGGCGTTCGTGCGCCGCAACGGAGACGAAATATTCCGAGGTCGCATGCGCCGTGGCTGCCGGCGCACTGCACGTCACTTTTTCCGAGGCGCGGAGGAAGGTAGCGAGAGACAAAAAGATTAATAACGCGCCTACGTTGCCCAATCCACCGCGCGTCTTCATCGTGCCTGTTCCAACCTTTGCGGCAGCTTCTCGTAAATATTGCCGAAGCCACCGTTGGAGAGGATGGCCACCACGTCGCCGGGTTGCAACTGCGGTGCGATTGCCGCGGTGATCTCATCCGCGGTGGCGTGCAATTCGGCAGCGGTTCCCTGCTGCCGCAACTCCGCCACCACGTTCGCCGGATCCAGCCGCTCGCGCTCCGGAATCGCCTCCGACTTGAAGATTCCCGCGAGCACTACGCGGTCAGCGATTCGCAGACTCTGCACCAGTTCGTGCTGAAACACATTTCGGCGAAGCGTATTCGAACGTGGCTCCAGGACCGCCCACAGCCGCCTTCCCGCATACCGCGTTCGCAGGGCCTTCAGCGTTTCAGCTATCGCCGTGGGATGGTGCGCGAAATCATCGATGATTGTCACGCCCCTCACCTCGGCCTTTACTTCCAGCCGCCGCTTCACGCTCTGGAAATGTTTCAGCGCGAGGGCGATCGCATCGGGCAGAATGCCGTAATGCGCTGCCATCGCGGCGGCAGCGGTGGCGTTCAGCACGTTGTACTCACCCGCCAACGGAAATTCCAAGTGCGCCCACGGTTGACCGTCGCGCAACACGCGCCATTGAGTTTTGTCGGCTTGGTACGCTACGTCTGCAACCCGCCATTCCGAAGCCACGCTGAACCCATAGCGCTCCACTTTGCAGAACGCCTTCGCCACGCACGCATCGACATTCGGGTGTCCATCCCAGGCCAGGATGCGACCACTACGCGGAACAAGGTTCACCAGCCGCTTGAAGGCGGTCTTCACCTCGTCGAGATCCTTGTAAATATCGGCGTGATCGAATTCCACTGCCGTCAGCACGAGCGACTTCGGAAAGTAGTGCAGGAACTTCGGGCCCTTGTCGAAAAACGCGGTGTCGTACTCGTCGCCCTCAATAATGAATTCTGGCCCATCCGTAACCGCAAAACTCGACCCAAAATTTTCCACGATGCCGCCGACCAGGAAGGATGGATCGCGTCCCGCCGAATGAAAGATCCACGCCAGCATTGAGGTCGTGGTTGTTTTGCCGTGCGTTCCCGCTACGCTGATGACTTCGCGCTCGTGCAGGAATTCCTGGTGCAGCAAATCGGCCATCGAGGTAAACGGAATCTTTCGATCCAGCACCAGTTCCAACTCGACATTGCCGCGTGAAATCGCATTCCCAACTACCACCAGTTCCGGACGCGGCTCCAGATTCGCCTCGGCGAAGGGCTGCGAGACCGGCACGCCGATCTTCGCCAGGAAGTCCGACATCGGAGGGTAGGCAGCCGCATCCGAGCCCGTCACATAGACGCCGCGCGCATTCAGCATGCCTGCCAGCGACGCCATGGCCGTGCCGCAAACGCCAATCAGGTGAATGTGTCGCCCGCTCATCTTTGCGACACCGCCGCCTCAAGTCGCAGGCGCACCGAATCTCCAGCGTGCAAACTTGCCTGCACTCCGAGCGGGAGCACCCGGTTCATCCCGCGCACATGTCCCGACGAAAATCCGTACACAATCGGAATCTTCAGATCACCGAGCACGCGCCCGATCACGTCCTGAAGCGAATAGTCCTGCCCATTTGGCTGAACACAATCGAGCATCTCGCCAACAATTACGCCGCGCACGTTCTCAAATTTTCCTGCGAATTTCAACTGCATCAGCATTCGATCGACTTGGTATGGCTTTTCGTTCATGTCCTCGAGAAACAATATGGTCCCATCGGTCTTGATCTCATACGGCGTGCCCAGCGACGCCACCAGGATGGACAAGCAACCGCCGTAAAGGATTCCCTCCCCTTCTCCCGTGGCAATCACCTCCAGTTCGGTCGGCGCGAAGCTTCTCTCTAACGCCGCAGCCGATCCTAGCGCCAACTTCCACCAGGCCTCGTCGACGCCCCGCTGCGATGCGAAATCCTTCGTCGCCATCGGGCCGTGAAACGTCACAAGGCCGTGGTCCGCGAGCCACGTCAACAGGCAGGTGTTGTCGCTGTATCCAATGAAAGGTTTTGGGTTCGCCAGGAACTTATTCACATCGAGATGGGGCAGAAGATAGTTCGCGCCGTAGCCTCCGCGGGCGCAAAGCACAGCGCGGACCTCCGGCTTTGCAAACATATGTTCCAGCTCCGCGACGCGCCGCTGCACGCTTCCCGCGAAATACAGGTCGCGGTCGACGATGGAATCGAGGTAGTACGGGACGTAGCCCATCCGCTTGAGGTTCGTGCACGCTGCCGCCAGCGCATTTGGATCAATATTGCTGGCGGGAGCGACGATTCCGATGGTGTCGCCCTCGACCAGAGCCGGCGGGCGAATTGAGGCAGGGCGCGGCATGCGAAGCGTCATCTTAAATGAAAAACTGTCCGGTGCAGACGATCGTTGCCGGCCCGGTGAGCGTGATTTCGCCGTCCCAGGCTACGGTCTGGGTGCCACCCAGGGTCGTCACCTGCACCGGTGAATCGCAATGTCCCGTATGGATGGCCGCCACCGCGGATGCGCACGAACCTGTGCCCGACGACTGCGTCTCGCCAACCCCGCGCTCGTATAGACGAACGTCAATGTGGTGACGGTCCCTTACGTTCACGAACTCCACGTTTGTTCCCTTCGGAAAATGCGAGGTGCGGGCCGCCCCGTCAGCGGCCGCTTGCCAGCCTTGCGCGAATTCATCGACCATCACCACAAAGTGAGGGTTCCCGGTAGAGACTTTCAGTCCGCGCATTCCGTTCACCGCGACTTCGCCGCTTATCTCCGGCTTTCCCATCGCAGTTTTGAACTCGAAATTTGTACCTCGCCGCGCAATCAGCTCGCAGGTTTTCACGCCCGCGCCGGTGAGAACCCGGATGGTCTCCGAACCGCCGTGTTCCGCGATGCACGCTGCCACGCAGCGCGTCCCGTTGCCGGAGAGTTCCGCCTCACTGCCATCGGCGTTGATCAGGCGCGCCTCAATGTCGGCCTCTTTGGCAGGTACCAACCACTCGACACCGTCAGCGCCAACGCCGTTGTGGCGATCGCAAAGCCGCCGGGTCAATTCGGCAACATTCGCGCCCGCGTGGCTGATATCGATGACAAGGAAATCGTTGCCGCAGGCGCTGGCCTTGGCAAACGGTATGGAAGGCATGCGCTACTCCCGCTCCGGCGCGGAGAAGGTGTTCATGCGGGTGACGCAACTCAATGCGCGCAGAGTGGCGAGCAACTGCTGGCGCTCCGAAAGCGTACCGGTGACCACAAATTGCATTCGGTAATGGCTGTCCGACTTCGAGACCTGCACGCTTTCCATCACGTGGTGCATGTCTTCCAGAACGCCGTTGATCGAGTTCGTCAGCTCGTCGGGGTTCTCGCCATAGACTTCGTACAGTGTCGGCAATGCCTTCAGGTTGAACTTCTCTTCCACTGCGCCAAGTGCAATCAACGTGAGCAGGATGATGATCGTCGAACAGACTGCGGTGAGATAGAACCCGCCGCCTGCCGCCATGCCCACGGACGCGACCACGAACAACGTCGCAGCAGTTGTAATTCCCTGCACCGAGCCGCGTGAATGCAGGATGGATCCCGCGCCGATAAAACCGATGCCAGGGATGATCTGTGCGGCCACGCGTGTATGGTCGCCGGTGAACTCGCCTGCCAACTCCGCGGAGAGAATTGTGAACATCGCCGCGCCAAGGCAGATAAACATATTGGTGCGCAGACCCGCGGGCCGGCGCTTCAGCTCGCGCTCCAACCCGATGGCGCCGCCGAGGACGGCTGCCAGCCCAACCCGAAACAGGTTGGACCCGAGTTCCCAATAGGGCTCTACTTTGAAGCCGTGGATGGCTGCCCAATGCGCAATGTTCATGAAATTGTCACGATTCTAGCACCGCAGTTTTTCGGAAGAGATTATGACTGCTGGTTCGTCTCAAAATGCCAGCGCATTCCTCACCGTGCTGCGGTAAATCGTCGCCCCCGGCTGGCCGGCAACGTGGATCACGATCATGCTCTGCAGCCCGTACGGATGCATCTTCACGGCCTGCGACACGGTGTCGTCATCGAACGCAATCACGTAATCGGCGTCGTGCGCGGGGCTGTTGAGCGCGTCTTCCCATTGCCAGAACACGCCCTCCCAAATCACATGGTCCAAGTCGCGTCCCGCCATCTGTAGCGCACCCACGTACGAGCCCGTCTGCATCAGGATGCCGGCACTCTCCGGCATCATCTTGATGTAACGCGCCACGGCCCTGTCGAGCGACATCCGCGCCCGGCCGTTCGCCCGCGCTTCCTGCAAGCAGATGGGGGTTTGCCGCCAGCACCACACATACCCGCCGGCGACGAGCGCCAGCACGACAACTGGAATCGCCACGCGCCACTGCTGCGGCACAGCAAGTTGCTTCCCGATTGAGGCAAGCACAGCCAGTCCTACCGCGAATGCCGGAAGCAGTTCGAGCCCATAACGCACGTTGTAATAGGAGAACGGCCACCATTGCGGCACGAAGATTGGCACGCTTCCATACGCAATCGACAGCGCGTAAAACGGCAGCGGCATCCACAACAGCAACCAAACCCAGCCATCGCTCACGGCGGTAATCGCCGCAAGACTGCCTAGCACCGCCGCCGCGAACACAACCCCTTGCCAGCGTCCGTCGGCCATGTTCAACTTCGCTGCTTTCAAGAGATAGAGGGAGGCGGTCACCGGATGGTCTTTCCCTGGATATGGTGCTGCTCCCTTCGGCGTGGTGCGTTCGGCAATTGCCTTCGCCGAATAGGGGCCAGTCATAAAATCCAGTGGACGCCGCGAAAGCAGATAGTTGTAGCTCAGCCAAAGGGCGGGCGTAAGCGCGCACAGCAGGACGAAATCAATTGCCGCCCTTCGCAACACTCTCTTTGTATCCGCCGATTGCCCCGTCCATGCCCTCACCAGCAACACCAGCGCAACCACTCCGCACGCAAACGCGAAGAACCAGCCGTCGTAGCGCGTAAGGATCGCGCAGGCCAGCGCAATCGCGCACCTCGTCAGAGCCTTCCCGGCCGGATATTGCTGCGGATCGCGAAGTCCGCGCGCGAGGGCATCGAGGTACACCACGGCCCAGATCATCAGCGCGAGGTAGATGCTCTCGCCCATGGCCGTCGCCTGCATGTAGAGCAAGTTCGGATTCAGCAGGTAAATCGCCGCGCCCATCCAGCCTGCCGCATGCGAACACCGTGCCGCCAGCAGACGATAGATACCCACCCCACCCAGCACGAACGCCACCATCGATGGCAATGCGCCGCCAATCCCGCTGATCCAAAAATTGTCCGAGATCAGAAATGGAATCATCAGCAAGTGCGGAAACGGCAGCCACACCGTTCCCAGTTGCTTGATTCCCGGCTCACGACAATCAAACACGCGCCGTGCAATGTTGATGTGCGCCACCGCGTCGCCGTAGAGCAGCGTTTCGCCGTTTCGATAGAAATAAAGAAACGCGGCAAACGCCAGCAGTGCACCCACCAGCGCCACTAAGCCCGAGTAGTCGAGAGGCGCTTGCTTCGCGGGTGCCGGCTGGATACGCTTACTTTTCGCCATCAGTCCAGGTGAGTGAGGTCGCGGAAGAGCGCGAGCCGCTGCTCAATTTCCTCGCGGGTCAGGGCTTGCAGTCGCTCCGTACCGAAACGTTCCACCGCGAACGATCCCATCACGCTTCCATAGAACATCGCCTGCTTCAGCACTGGGCGCGTCAGCTTTCCTTGAGACGCGATGTATCCCATGAACCCACCAGCAAACGAGTCACCCGCTCCCGTAGGATCTACAACCTCTTCCAGCGGCAGAGCTGGAGCGCGGAAGGGATGGTGCTTCCCTTCGAACTCGCCGTCGCGGAAGAAGATGGTCGCGCCGTACTCGCCGTGCTTGATGACCAGCGCTTTCGGTCCGAGCGCCAGCACTTTGCGGGCAGCACGCGGCAGGCTGGCGTCTTGCGCCAGCATTTTGGCTTCCGCGTCGTTGATCAGCAGCACATCCACACGCTTCAGCGTTTCCAGCAACTCGACGTGCTTAATGTTGATCCACAGGTTCATGGTGTCGCCGCCCACCAACTTCACATTCGGCAATTGCTCTCGAACCTGGAGCTGCAGCACGGGATCGATATTCGCGAGAAACAGGTAATCTGAATCCTTGTACCCCGCGGGAATCTCCGGCTTGAAATCCTGGAAAACATTCAGATCGGTGAACTTGGTCTTGGCGTCGTTGATATTGTCCGCGTGATATTCGCCGCCCCAGTGGAACGTCTTCCCCGCGGCGTGAACGAGACCCGCGGTATCGATGCCGCGCGACCGCATTACATCTTCGTTCTGCTCGGAAAAATCCTCGCCTACTACCGCGATCACGCGCACCTTGGTGAAGTGGCTCGCCGAGAGTGAGAAGTATGTTGCAGCGCCACCGAGGATCTTCTCGCGATGTCCGTAGGGTGTTTTCAGTGTGTCAAATGCAACTGAGCCGACAACGACAATCGACATCCTTTTACGCCCCCGCTTTCTTTTCGTCGAAATATTTGCCGATGATCAGCTTTAATTTCTCCCGCGTCGCCGCTGGAACAACATCTTTGTTGGTGATGATCGCCGTCGCCAGCGCCGAACCGCACTTGCATGTGCGGTCGGTCGGCATCGCCGCGACCGCCTCCCGCACGACATTGCAGGCGTTTTCCGCGTTCTTCATCAAAACGGCCACAATCTGGTCCACCGTCACGGCGTCGTGTTCCGGATGCCAGCAGTCGTAGTCCGTCACCATGGCCGCGGTCACGTAACAGAGCTCTGCCTCACGCGCAAGCTTCGCCTCCTGCAGGTTGGTCATCCCGATCACATCCATTCCCCAGGAGCGGTAGAGGTTCGACTCCGCCTTGGTCGAGAACTGCGGGCCCTCCATGCAGACATATGTCCCGCCTAACTTCGAGACCACTCCCGCTTTATCGCTCGCGCGTTTCAGGAGTTTTGCCATCTCGGGACACACCGGATCGCCGAACGCCACGTGTGCAACAAGGCCCTCTCCGAAGAACGTGGAAACACGTTGCTTCGTCCGGTCGTAAAACTGGTCGGGGATTACAAACTCCAGCGGACGGTGCTCTTCCTTCAGCGAACCTACAGCCGAAACTGAAATGATGCGGTCCACGCCAAGCTGTTTGAATCCATGAATGTTTGCCCGAAAATTCAGCTCCGTGGGTAACAGACGATGTCCGCGGCCGTGGCGGGCGAGAAACGCAACCCGTCGCCCCGAGAGCTTTCCCACGACATAAACGTCCGAGGGACCTCCGAACGGAGTACTGAGCTTTACTTCCTGGACTTCGGATACTCCCGGCATCGCATAGAGTCCGCTGCCGCCGATAATCCCGATCTCCGCCTGTGCCAAACTAAATCTCCTATAGGAATAAAGTACTTTTTCAATTAACCTGATTTTTACACATCAACTAATTCGAGCCCTTGCAACACTTGCGAACGAAAAGTGGCCCGTGCATTGAGGACCGTTATGGAAGAATCGTTTGGAACCTGTCCGAAGTGCGGCTCCAGCAAGGTACTACGCTCCCGCCGACGCGGTTTTAAGGAGCGCCTTCTGAAGTTACTTTCACCCAATCTCCATTTTTATCGCTGCCACCGCTTTTCAGCGCGTCGTAAACCATAAAGTCAGCCGCGGCAGACAATAGCAGTTCTCATTGCCGATGGGCTACAAAGCACCGCAGAACCATATCGCTCGCAAAGCCTAAACTATCCCATCTGAATCCTGGCGCATTCGGAAGTAGTCTCGCGTTCGTCTGTTTATCCCCGCCGTCTGCCGCTAAAGCCGCTTGTCGTAGTTTGGCTGCTTCGGTTTGCGGAAAGCTCTCGACAGCAATGACTAAGCTTCCATGCCGCTCTACCGATACAATCCCCTTTTCCGTTTCCTTAGTCAGTATGTTCTCGTCTGCTGAGCCGGTGCGGGTTCGCAGGCTGTTGTATCTGCGCTTCCACGAATTTGCAAAAATCCGCGCAAAGTTTTCTGCCGCACTCTCTTCGCTCCATCGAGAAACATAGATGAACGCCACATCTTCCGGGGCCGCTCCCTTGCGGTGCGCCGCGTAGTAGTAGCCGCCTCGCCAATCGGGGGTCAATCTCGCGGATGTTTCGGCGTCCGCATACAGTTCCATCATCACGTTTACGTCGAACTGCCCGAGTGCGCCGAAATCAACCTGCTTCCAATCGTGCCCCAACACTTTGTCGTAGTCCGGCACCGCCAGGAGCGGGGTGTGCTGCCCACGCAGATAGGCGGCCGGCAACATCACCTCGCGCGTATCCTGCGGCGGATTATCGAGCGTTCCCTTGTATGCGCCCTTTTTCCCATCCGCTACCAGCACCTGGCGCTCGAACTCTGTTCCTTCGCGGTACGAAAACATCAGCGCACGTTTGATGTACAGAGGAGCGCTATCGAAAACTGGAGAACCCTCTCCGTCCATCATCTGGTCTTCCATCATCTTTACGGCTTCCGGAGACTCCGCCGCGCTGCTCCCCATGGGAACCAGGCTGTAATCAATCAGCACCAGCATTGCCTGGCCTTCCGTCACCGATTGCCGCGCCACGCGTTCTTCGTCGAGCGCCAACTCTTTCGGCAGCGGCAGCTTCTTTCCTTCCGGGTATCCTGCCTCTTCCCATTTGTCGAGGTCGACGTACTGGTCCTGCAGCGCATGGGTCAATTCGTGCGCCATCACCGGCTTCTGCACCTCCGGCGGCAGCCAGTCGAGCAGGTTCATCGTCTTGGTCTTGGTGTCGTAATAGCCGGCCACCTGCTCGCGCAACATCGCCACCATGAATTTCGATAGGTTGAACTCGTGCGGCAGCAGCCCGAACTTCTTCATCACGAACTCCGACTCATCCATCCGCTTGCGGTCGGGATCGTCCTTCATCCGCTTCTCGATGAACTTCTGCACCTCATCGCGCGAAGTGAGCTTGTGCTTCACCTCGTGCTTGATCGGCAGGCCGGTCTGCTTGCTGGCAAACTGCAGGATTTCGTCTGCTGATTTGAAGAGTGCCTGGGCCTCTTCCGGCGAAATTTTCTTGTCCGGCTCCTCCGGTTGCGCCTTCGTCTCAGGCGACTGCGACGGCTTCGCGCCGGTTTGGGGCGATTGCTCCTGCTGCGTTACCGGCGGTGGAGGAGGTTCAGGCGGTTTCTGCTCTTGCCCGGCGACAGCACCTACACAGGCAAAAAGCAACACGGACGTCGCGAATGTTCGAAGCCAGGACACACAACGATTAAAGCACAGCCGTAGCCGCCCGTGCTCGCCGCCACCCCTGCTTCACGCGGTTACTTCACGCGGTGCAAATCGAACAGCATCGACTCCGATTTGCCATTCTCGGTCGAGGTCCAGAGTTCCGTGTGATGGTCGGCGTCTGCCAGTGTCACCTTCACGTTGTCCATATGGGTGTGGGCATCATCAACGTTCGTGCCATCCAGGTACTTGAACTCGATGGTATTACCGTTGGCTGGTAGAGCCGTCATCCGAGGCTGGTTGTGCGCCGCGCAGTAATGAGTTGCCACGAAATGGGTGCCATCCATGTTGAACATGGTCACCATTTCGTAAGGCGAATCTTTGCCCAGGATCTGCATAATCGCCGACCCTCCGCCGGTCATGCGGAACTCGGCGGTCGCTTTCATCCCACCCGCCGTGCCTTCCCACTTGCCCACGAGTTGCTTCATCTGCTCGAACTCGGGGGACGTCTTGAGTGGCGTCATGTGCTCGTGTTCCTGCGTAAACGCCATTGCTGTGAACGACAAAATCGCCAATGCCAAGAACCACATGTGTTTCATAGGAATCTCCGTGAGGGCAGATGGTATTGCCAAACCCGCAGTTGCACAAGCCCAACCCGCGAATCCCGTGTGCCTTCGTTATAATCAAATGTTCGAGATGCGTTATTCGTCCCTACAGGAGAAGCTGTCGCCCGCTCGCATAGGTGCCTATCACGGCGCCGAAGCGGCTGCCGTCTTCCCAGGCGTTCCGCAGGAGTTCGAAGCACTTCGATCCGCGGCCGGCCTCTACGAAGCCACCTGGCGCGCCAAGATCGTGGTTACCGGCGAGGACCGCGTCCGCTGGCTCAACGGGATGGTCACGAACAACGTTCGCGATCTCGCTCCCGGGAGTGGAGTTTACTCGTTTGTCCTGAATCCGCAGGGGCGCATCCAGGGCGATCTCACGGCATTTCATCGTGGGGATTACTTCCTACTCGTTACGGACGAATCGCAGTCTGAGGCGCTCACTGCGTGGTTCGACCGCTACATCATCATGGACGACGTCGAACTCGCCAATGTCAGCGAGAAGCTCGCGTCTATCGGCATCAAAGGCCCGAAAGCTGTGTCGATCCTGCAATCCGCCGGATTGCCTGCCGACCTCCAGCCGCTCACCGTGGTTGACGCTACCTGGAATGGAGTCGGCATCTCCGTAGCACGCGGGGCAAGCGAGCGCTTCCCGGAATTCGAAATCTGGTTCGCTCCCGAAAATACGGCTGCCATCTGGGAGGCTCTGACCGCCGCCGGAGCCCAGCCCGTCGGCTATGAAGCACTCGAACTCCTGCGCATTGCAACCGGCATTCCGGTCTTTGGGCAGGACATTCGCGAGCGCGATCTGCCGCAGGAGACGCGCCAGGACCTCGCGCTGCACTACGCCAAGGGCTGCTACATCGGGCAGGAAATCGTCGAGCGCATTCATTCGCGCGGCAACGTGCATCGCGGGCTGATCGGCTTCCATCTGTCGAAGGCCGTTGAGCCTGGCACCAAGCTCGTTTACAACGGTAAAGAAGTCGGCGAGATCACCAGTATCGCTGAGCTTCCGTCGCACAAGATCATCGCCCTCGGCTATCTTCGCCGCGAGGCCGAGGCTGCACCAGAACTCACAGCCGGCGAGGCTACTGCCGTTGCGCAAAAACTTCCTTTTGAGATCTAACTATGGCCGAAAAGAATAATAAAGAGACCTTCACCGTCACCGACCGCCGCAAGTTCACCAGCGAGGGCGATGTCCGCCCTGACGCTCCCCCACGCGAAGAGGAGCCGCCCACCCCACCTCCTCCCGCCTCGAAGCCCGCGGAATCGAACGTGAAGGAGTTCCCCAAGCGCGCGGTGGAAGCCCCGAGCGCCGACGAAGAACCGGCGGAAGCGGAAGCCGTCACCGCGGAAGAGAAACGCGCTTCGGCCGATGCCTACAAGCAATCTTCCGCCGACATTGACAAGCACCTCGAAGGCCAGATGAAACAGGAAGGCCGCAATCCGAAGGACTTCGAGATGAATTTTGAGAAGCTGGTCGCCTCGCTCTACACGACGGCGATCATGCAACTCGGCCTCGATCCCGCTTCCGGCCAGATGAAGTATCAGCCCGACATCATCGCCGCGCGTCAAACCGTCGACATGCTGTCCATCCTCCAGGAAAAGACGAAGGGCAATCTCGACAGCAAGGAGACGCGCCTGCTCGATAGCATCCTCTACGAGCTGCGCATGGCGTACATCGAGATCACCAAGCTCCTCACCCAAGCTCCGCCGCCCGGAGGCCAAGGCAAGGCCTGATGCGCGCCACCCTCACGGTGTTAGGCAGCGGCACGTCGATGGGCGTGCCCACCATCGGCTGCGACTGTGCCGTTTGCATCTCGCACGATCCTCATGATCGTCGCACCCGCCCGTCGATCACGGTGCAGTACGACGGCCGCCTCATCCTCATTGACACCACGCCCGACTTTCGCGAACAAGCCCTGCGCGAGCAAATCCGAAAAATCGACGCCATCCTCTATACCCACGGCCACGCCGATCACATCCTCGGGCTTGACGATGTTCGCCCCCTCAGCTTTCCACGTATCACGGGCGGGCCAAAGGTCCCGCTCTACGCCAACGACGCCACCGCCAACGTCCTAGAGCACATCTTCAAATACATCTTTGACGACAACTATAAGTTCGGCAGTATCGCCCAAGTTGCCATGCACCGCCTGGGCCACAAGCCACTTGAACTTTTCGGCGCCACGTTTACACCGGTTCCAGTGATCCACGGCGAGCAGGAGATCTACGGCTACCGGTTCGGCTCCGCCGCTTACATCACCGACTTCAGTCATATTCCCGAATCGTCGCTACAGATGCTCGAAGGCCTCGACGTCCTTTTCCTGGATGCCCTGCGACGCAAGCCGCACCCCACACATTCGACGTTGGAGAATTCCATCACGATCGCCGAGCGGCTCAACGCCAAGCGCACTTATTTCACCCACATCTCGCACGACCTTGCTCATGAAGAGACGAACCGCTCCCTGCCGTCCACCGTTCAACTCGCCCACGACGGCCTGAAACTCGAGTTCGAGCTATAGCCGATGCAAGTCTTCCGCTCACTCGACGAAATTCCCGCCGGCTACGGTCCTGCGGTGGTCAGCATCGGCAACTTCGATGGCGTTCACCGCGCCCATCAACGCGTGCTGAAAGCGTTAGTCCACCGCGCGCACCAAATCCACGGCCGCGCCATCGCCATCACTTTCGACCCGCATCCCACGCGCATCCTGCGTCCCGACGCCGCTCCCAAGCTTCTCACGCCGATGCCGCTCAGGCTGCGCAAGATCGAGGAAACGGGAGTCGACGCGGTGCTCGTGCTCCCCTTCACCAGAGATCTCTCCAACATGTCGCCGCGTGAATTCGTGCAGCACATTCTCGTGGAACGTCTCGCGACCAGGGAAGTTCACGAAGGCTATAACTTCCACTTCGGGCACAAGGCCGCGGGCGACATTCACGAACTCGAACGCCTCGGCCACGAATTCGGTTTCGTCGTAAAGCTCTACCCGGAGATGAAGTTGCGCACCCACACCGTCTCCAGCAGCGAAATCCGCAAGCTCATCGGCGCCGGAAAAATGTCGCGCACGCGCACGCTGCTCGGCCGCTCTTTCAGCATCGTTTCCCGCCCGGGCCGCGGACGCGGGCTTGGCCATAAATACACGGTGCCCACCATCAATCTCGTCGAGTACAACGAGCAGGTTCCCGGCAATGGCGTTTACATCACGCTTACCCGCGTCGGCAACGAAACCTTCGACTCGGTCACCAACGTCGGGGTACGCCCCACCTTCGGCAACGACGGTTTCGCCATCGAGACTCACCTCCTCGACTTCCACCCCATCGAGCTCACCGCCCAGACGGAAGTCGAACTCACGTTCCTGAAGCGGATCCGCGACGAAAAGAAGTTCCCCACCACAGAAGCACTGAAAGCCCAAATCGGCCGCGACGTGCAACAGGCTCTGCGCTACTTCAAACTCCACACCCGCTACGCGAGATAAGCAAACCGCTAACCACAGAGGAGACTGAGAAAAATCAGAGGGGTTCGGTTGGGGCGCAGATGGCTGGACAGAAGTGGATGCCGACACCTGCGACGATCCAGAAACCCTTCGTGTTCCTCCGTGTCCTCTGTGGTTAAATCCTTTGGTGTTTTCCGACGTCACTGCCGCCCAGCGCCGCACCCTTCTCGCTGCCGCGCTCGGCTGGGCGCTTGATGCCTTCGACGTCATGCTCTTTGCGATGGTCGTCGCATATCTCATGCGCGACTTCCACGTCGACAAAGCAACTGTCGGACTGCTCAACACGCTGACGCTGCTCGCCAGCGGCCTCGGTGGCCTGCTCTTCGGCTGGATCGCCGATCGGGTTGGCCGTACCCGCGCGCTGATGCTCAGCATTGCCACGTACTCTGTTTGTTCTTTTGCCTCAGGCCTCTCGACGTCCGTGCAGATGCTTGCCGCCTGCCGGTTTGTCCTCGGACTTGGCATGGGCGGCGAATGGAACACTGGGGCGACGCTCGTCGCCGAAACCTGGCCCACACACCTGCGCGCCAAGGCGATCGCGATCGTGCAAAGCTCCTGGGCCTGGGGATACGCGGCTGCCGCGGTCGTCGCCGGGTTCATCCTTCAGCACTTCCACAACTGGCGCTACGTCTTCTTCATCGGCATCGCCCCTGCGCTGGTCACTCTCTGGATCCGCAGCGAAGTCCCAGAATCCGAACTGTGGCGCGCGCAGACTGCGGGCGCTCCACGCTTGTCCGCAGGAGAGGGTGAAACGGCAAAGCTGCGTCCGTTACGAAGACCTGCTTTCCTCCGCAACGCCATCGTTCTCCTCGCGCTCAATTTCTTCGGCCTCTTCGCCTGGTGGGGCCTTTTCACCTGGATCCCACCCTACCTTTCGCTGCCCATCTCTCAAGGCGGGCGCGGATTCTCGCAACTCGACACTACCGGCTTGCTCGTCTTCCTCAATCTCGCCGGAATGTTCCCCGGCTACATCAGCTTCGGCTTCGTTGCCGATCGCGTCGGGCGCCGTCCCGCATTCTTCCTCTATCTCTTCGGAGCAGCCTGCCTCGTTCCCATTTACGCCGCCGCCCGCGAGCCATGGGCGATACTGCTGCTCGGCGCGGCCGTCGCATTTTTCGGTACAGGATTTTTCTCGGGATCCGGGCTGGTAGGTTCGGAACTCTTTCCCACGCGAGTACGCGCACGGGCCCTCGGATTGACCTATAACGGTGCGCGCATGCTCAGCGCAATTGCGCCTTACGTGATTGGCGCGCTCAGCCTGCATCACGGCCTCAGCGGCGCATTCGTCCTCTGCGCTGTGGGCTTTCTTTTGGCAGCTTGCACTGCCCTGCTTCTTCCGGAAACACGCGGCCAGGACTTACCGGTTTAGTGAACTTGGGGCACGAGAGGCTCAATCAGGTGTTGGGCCGCCTCTGTATATCCGAAGCGCACCATTCGCCCATCCGGATCCACGATCAGCACCGATCCCACGAAAGCCGCAAGGATCTTCCCGTTCTCACTGAATCTGGTAGAACCCGCATAGATGGGCGCGCGGCTCACAATCTGCACGTTGTCGTCATCGAGCACAAAACTCACTAGCGGCGACAAATCCCCCAAGCGGTGGATGTCCAGCCGATCTTTCGCTCGTCGAACTCCGAGCTTTGGCTTTTTACCTAAGTTGTTATGGCGAACCACTTCCTTGTGCAGCGCCTCTGCCAGGTTTTTCCAGCCCAGCGCGCACCGTTCGCTCACTTTCGTGTTCCGTCTACGCCGCCGCAAACGCCAGTCGCGACGTTCTTGCAGCATTCGTTCCAGGTCTTCCCACATTTCCGCACCTCAAACATCGGGGGTTGATCGAGGCTTGCAGTTTTACTGTGCCGGAATTCGCAACGAATATCGATACCGCTTTGTGCCCTGGAACCACGCAAGTTACTCAATCGGTTCCACCGCGATCACCTCTGCGCCCTTCTCCGGACGCTGCACCAGCAGGATCGCGCTCAGCACCACTGCCATTCCACCCACCTGGACTGGCGACACTATTTCACCAAGGAAGACCGCCGCAATCAAGACGGAAAACACCGGTTCCAGCGCCGCCGTCACGATCACCCGCGTCGCATCCAGGTGATGCAATCCGGCAAAGTATAGCGAAAAAGGGATTGCCGCCGACGTGATCGCAAACAACACCATGAACCCATACTGCGCCGCTGAATAATGCGCCGCCACGATCTTCCACGGCGGGTTCACCAGGATCCAAAAAATCGCGGCGCCGAGCAACGAGTTCGTCAGCACCGGCCAGCGATCGTAGCTTTGCAGCAGATGGCGTCCGTAAACGCTGTAGAACGCAAACGCAATCGCCGCGACTTCGGCGGCCATCACTCCCACTGCATTCAGCTTGATGCTTCCCGCAGCGATTGAGAGGAAAGGAAACCGCCGCGCCCCCGCGAATACCCCGATCGCAAACACGCAGCCGAGCACGGCCAGCACCACGCCCGAGACGCGCGATGCCGTCGCCCGCTGCTGCCGTGTCAGAACCATGTAGAGCAGCACCCAGACCGGTGCCACATATTGCAGAATGATCGCCGTCGCGACTGTCGTCTTCTGAATGGCCAGGTAATAGGCGTAGTTCGAAGCTGCAAGGCCAAATACGCCCAGCACGAACGCCTGCAACATCTCACGCCGCGGCAGCGTGACGCTGGCTCGGCCGCGCACCATCCACAAAATCGGCGCGACAAGCAGGAACGCAACCGTCGTTCTCGCCTGTGCCAGGATCAGCGGATCAATCGGCTTTAGCCCGCCAAACACTCGGCCGGTAAACGCAGCGCGTCCCAGGCTCGCCGAGATTCCCCAGCAAAGAGTGGCGCCAGCGACATAGAGGTAGCCGCGCAGAGGATGCGTGGTGGGTGTTGAGGTCAAGGGACCCAGACTACCAAATTGTATGAACGGCGTTGCTCTCGCGGATGCCGCGGTCGGAAGTGACCAAAACAGTACCCATAGACACGGCGGTCGCACCGATCACCCTATCCGACGGATCCTTCGGATATTCCGCTGGAAATTGCGCGGATATTTCTGCGATCTCCACGGTAATGGGTAAAACGCGAAAGGTTTCTGTCAACCGGCGCAGGAAGGCCGCGATGGTTCCGGGATATTCGATCCGAGCACGTCTTAAAAGCCACGCAACCTCTACCAGAGTTACAACCGAAATCGCCAGACCTTCACTCGAACCTCGCCGTTCAATTGCCGCCGCAGCATCCTTCGATAGTCGCGCCGGTTCAAGAGCTGTCCAGACGGCTGCTTGTGTGTCGAGAACAATCACCGCGTTTTCTTACCCTTACTTTCTTCAGGCGGAAAGACCGGATCGGTACCGGAAACGATGTCCCAATCTTCCGTTGGATACGCGGGACTTTCGATGTCGCCCACGATCTTCGCTTCGCCTTCCATAAATCCCAAAATGCTCTTCGGCTTCTTTTGATCAATCGGGATCAATTTCGCAACCGGCTTCCCCCGCTTCGTAATCAACACCGGCTCGCCCGTCGCATTCACATCGTCCATCAGCGCCAAACACTGTGCTTTGAACTTCCCTGCGGAAATCGTCTTCATGACCATACTCCTGACCATGGTCATATTACCATGACCATGAACGAACTCCGTCTATTTACTCTTTCGATTCCTGCCCTTTTTCCGTACTAAAATTGCCTCAATTGCTTGCCAAACCTCTGAAAAACGCAGTAGATTAGGGCCTGCTCTCGCGATTCTCCCCTTCCCGCCGTGCCCCTTTCCATACGTGTGACCCAGGCCCCGCAGTCCGTGCTTCCTCCCCAACGCATCGCACCGGGATTCGCCCCGAATTCCACAGTTTTCGCACTCGGACGTCTATCCCTTGCGGTTGTCGACTGGCAACCCCAATATTTAGTATTGCGGTGCTTGACTCTCGCACTTTACCCCGTTAAAGTTCTCTCAACCTTGTTCCGGTACCCTGCTTCCCGGAATCGTTTGAGTGATACGCACCACTGCGCACCTCAGCCATGCGCCGCGCACCACCAGACAACAGCTTTAGCCGTTCGTCCTACAGCAAGGGCGCTCACGGCAGCGCTGCTCGAAGGAGTAGAAGTTGCTCAAACTTAAGAAACTCCAAATCCTCGGCTTCAAGTCGTTTTGCGATCGCACCGAGCTCAAGTTCCCCGGCGACGGCATTGCCGCCATCGTCGGCCCGAACGGCTGCGGCAAGTCCAATATTGCCGACGCCATCTCCTGGGTGCTCGGCGAACAGTCGGCTAAGTCGCTGCGCGGCGTAAATATGCAGGACGTCATCTTCGCCGGCACCCGCGACCGCAAGCCCACCGGAATGGCCGAAGTCTCTCTCACGCTGATCGATCCCGATCAGTACGAGGGTCAGGTCGGTGAGCCGGAAATCGAGATCCGCGACGAAATGCCCGACGATTGGGATGAGGCATCGGTTCGCACGGCCGCTGCCGAGGAAGTCGACGAATATACCGCCGAGGTGCAGCCGGGCGCCACGTCGGATACAGAAGCTGACAGCACCAGCCCGGCACAAACTGCGCCCATCGAAGGCGCAGACGCTGCCGCAACACCCCAACGAGCCAACACCGGGCTCGCTGGGGACCCCGCCCCGTCCATCACCAACGAAGCCGCCCCGTCACAAATTGCAGAAGGCCAGCCAGCCGATACGCAAGCAGCCGTCATCAATCCCAGCGCGGTGGTTCTCAAGATTCGCCGCCGCAAATTCAACACCAATCGTTTTAAGAAGGGCGAAATCTGCGTCACCCGCCGGCTGTTCCGCTCGGGCGACAGCGAATATCTCCTCAATGGCAAGCTCAGCCGCCTGCGCGATGTCCACGACATCTTCATGGGCACCGGCCTTGGACCGGAGTCGTACGCCATCATCGAGCAGGGCCGCATCGGTCAGATCCTCAGCAGCAAGCCGACCGACCGCCGCGCCATCATCGAAGAGGCCGCCGGCATCACCAAGTACAAGACGAAGAAGCGGCTGGCAGAAGCTCGCCTCGAAGACGCCAAGACAAATCTCTCGCGCGTCAACGACATCTTCGACGAAGTCACGCGCCAGATGAATTCGCTCAAGCGCCAGGCAGCGAAAGCCGAGCGCTATGCCAAGCTGCGCGACGAAATGCGCGAGAAGCTCAAGATCGTTCTCGCCAGCAAATTCACGCTCATCGACGCCGAAATCACCGGCCTCGAAGCCGAACTGACCACCGTCAGCGAAGACATCCACGCCCGGACAGAAGCCGTCACCGCGATGGATGTCGAGCACAGCGAACGCGTGCAGCGCGGTTATGCCATCGACGCCGACTCCAAGCAGAACCGCGAGAACCTCAACAACATCTCGCTCGAAATCGATCGTGCCTCACAACGCCGTCGCACCAACGAAGAACGCTGCGCCGAACTCATTGCCCGTTCCGCAGGTGCCGAAGCCGAAATCGCCAACACCACCGAACAGCTTGGGCGTCTCGAAGAAGAACTCGCGACCAACAAGCAGGTGCTCGAATCCGCGGCCGCCGACGTCTCGGTCTCGCAGTCCGATCTCCAGACCAAGCAGCAGGAGGCTTCCGCCGCCGCTGCCAACCTGATGAACGTAGAGCGCGAACAGGAAGAGCGTCGCCAACAGATCTTCCAGGCCGTCAACGCGGCTTCTAACGTTCGCAATCGCATTGGGCAGGGTGAAGAGCGCATCTCCGCCCTCGATCGCGAGCACGCCCGCCTCACCGCCGAACTCACGACTGCTAATGAGCAGCTTGAATCATTCGGCGGACAGCGCGGACAGCTCGGTCTTGAATTCGACTCCGCCACCACGCACGTGAATTCGCTCAGCGCGCAGATCACCGAAGTCCGTGCGTCGCTCGCGCTCAAGCGCGAACTTGAACTGCAGGCCAAGCGCGAAATGGACGGTCTCCGCGCCGAGTACGCCACCCTGCTCGGTAAAAAAGGCTCGCTCGAATCGGTCATCAACGAGCATGGCTACTCCACGGAATCCGTGAAGCGCCTCTTCCAATCGGGTGGCCTGCGTGACGGCCACACGCCCGCCGGCGTTCTCGCGGATTTCCTCGAAGTTGAAGATCGCTACGAGCACGTCGTCGAGGACTTCCTGCGCGACGAACTCAACTTCGTGGTCGTGAAGTCGTGGGGCGCGGCGGACGAAGGCCTGCGTCTTCTTAAGGGCGATGTTGACGGACGCGCGACGTTCCTCGTCCACCCGAGCGACTCGCAAGCCAAGTTCTCCTTCGAGTTCGACGAATCTTCGCGCCAGCCGTTCAATCCGGGTCAGGTCACGCCGATGAAGAACTGCATCCGCGTGCTCAACGGCTTCGGCAAATCGCTGGAGGTCGTCCTCGACAAGCTCGGCAACGGCTACATCGTGCCGGACGCCGCCATCGGCCGTGAGCTCGCGCTCTCCAATCCAGACGCGTTCTTCCTCGCGCAATCCGGCGAGTGCTTCCACAACGTCACCGTCACCGGCGGCAAGCAGCGCGCCCAAGGGCCGCTGTCTCTGAAGCGCGAACTGCGCGACGTAACGCGGATGATCGACGATATCGAGCGTTCGCTGCGCGATGGTGAAGCCCGGATCCTAGTACTCGGGAAAGAAATCTCTGAGCTCACTTCCCTGCTCCAGCGCCTCGAAGACGAAAAGCGCGAGAGCGAGAAGCAGGCCATGACCAGCGGCCACACGCTGCGCCAACTCGAAAACGAGATGGCCCGGGTACGTGAGCGTCACGCCACTTACGAGCGCGAACTACAGCGCGTGCAGGGCGAGAAGGTCGATCGCGAAAACGCCATCGCTGGGTTGCGCACCGAACTTGAAGCGGCCGAGCAGCACCATCGCGAGCTCGAGCAGGCGATGCACACCGCGCAGCAGTCGCTCGACAATCTTCGCATCGCCCGCGACAACGCTTCGCAATCTGCTTCCGAAGCCCGCGCCCAGGTCGCAGCCCTCGAGGAGCGCCACCGCGCAGCGGCTTCTTCCCTGCAGCGCATCGAGTCGATGGTGCAGGAGGTCTCCGCCCGCATCGGCAAGCTGAAAGGTCAACTCGAAGCAGCAGCCGCCGAGAAGCAGCAGCGCGAATCCGAGAACGAGACCATCGCCGAGCAGCTCGTTACCTGGACCGCCGAACGCGAGGCCGCCGAAACCCGCGACCGCGAACTCCTTGCCGAGAGCGAGCAGGTCCGCGCTCGCATCGCCACTATCGAAGAAGAACTCAAGAGCGCGCGCCAGGCACTTGACGCCGCCCGCGATCGCCGCGGCGAGCTACACGCCTCGGTCGCCCGTCTTCAGTCTGACGCCGAGCACATGGCTGAGACCTGCGTGCAGGACCTCAGCGTTACTCGTTCCGACCTTATGGCGATCCCCGAACTGCCGCGCCTCGCCGGCGAAGAGCTCAACGTATCCGACAACGAGCAGCGCGAAATGCGCACTCGTCTCGAGAACATGGGCCCTGTGAACATGATGGCGCTCGAGGAATACAAGGAAACCGCGCAGCGTCACGAGTTCCTCGAGACCCAGCGCAAAGACCTGCTCGATTCCATCGAGAACACGCACAACACGATCAAGGAAATCGATCAGATCACCAAGGTCAAATTCGACGAAGCTTTCGCCGCCATCAATGAGAACTTCGGCAAAGCATTCAAGAAGTTGTTCGGCGGCGGCCAGGGCTTCATGCGGCTCACCGACGAAATCAACACCGCCGAAAGCGGCATCGACGTAATTGCCTCGCCCCCGGGCAAGAAGCTGCAAAACGTGCTCTTGCTCTCCGGAGGCGAAAAAACGCTCACCGCATTCTCGCTCCTCGTCGGCATCTTCCAGTATGCGCCGTCCCCGTTCTGCATCCTCGACGAGGTCGACGCCCCACTCGACGAAACCAACGTTGGCCGCTTCAACGAGCTGGTGAAAGAGATGAGCATGCAAACGCAGTTCATCCTCATCACCCACAGCAAGCGCACCATGTCGAATGCACCGGTGATGTACGGCGTCACGATGCAGGAACCGGGCGTCTCGAAGATTGTGAGCGTGCGGTTCGGCGAAGAAGCCACCCGCGCGACGGCATAGCCGCCGATCAACAACCGAACACACGAAGAGGGCTGGGGCTCAGTCCTCTTTCTTTTTCTTGGATTCGCGTTTCACTCCGGAACGCGTCCCACGAAGGTATCGCGACACGGCACAGGGATCCACCGGATGCGATCGTTATCGTGTCTCTGTCAGACAACGGGTCTGGAGGGCGTATCCAGTGGGTACTGGACCCTGTCTGACACACAGTGGAGTGGCTTAGCCAGCCGCTACGGTTCAATTCCGTCGCCCTTCGCAGCGCTCCCCGTATCATTGACAAATTGTGCAGTGGGTGTAGCATTTCAGTGTCAGGCAGGGGTCCCACTGGACACGCTTTATACCCGGTTGGCTACCGGGGTTTCGTATTTCAGGGCCGATACCCCCAGGCCCAATCCTCGGCGCCGCAATACATTTATACGGCGCCTAGTCCGATCACTACCCACTCATCCTCGAGCCCCCACCCGGCAGCAGCATCGATTGACTTTTGCGTCGCTGGGGATACGATAAAGTCGTTTCACAGACTGCGTACCCATTTCGCAACGCTTCAACCCCGGCCGACTACCGGGGTTTCGCATTTCTACCGCGCCATCTTCTCCAATTCCGCCATCTCTTCCTTCGACAGCGAAATCTCCTGCGATTTCACATTCTCTTCGAGGTGCTCCACCGATGATGTTCCCGGAATCGGCAGCATAACCGGCGACCGATGCAGCAGCCATGCAATCGACAACTGGGCGACCGTCGCGTTGTGCTTCTTCGCCGCCTGCTCGAGTTTCCCGCCCGGCTGTGCCAGCTTCCCTGCCGCCACCGGAAACCACGGAATAAATCCTATGTTATGTTTCTCGCAATAATTCAGCACTTCCTCGCTCTTCCGGTTGGTGATGTTGTACTCGTTCTGCACGGAAACAATGTCCACCACCTTC
>DASYAU010000050.1:0-16212 GCA_036501185.1 Candidatus Korobacter sp.
ACGACCATGTATGGAATTTCGTCGATGCGCTCGTAGGTCGTGAAGCGCTTTTCGCACTTCAAACATTCGCGGCGACGCCGGATCGATTCGCCTTCTTTACTCTCGCGCGAATCGACGACTTTGTCTTCGGGGTGGCCGCAAAAAGGGCAGCGCATGGCTCTACAGGGCTTTCCAGCAGGATTCGGTAACTAGTTATTGTAGCAGGGGCTAAGTGGCGGCTTCGGCCACCTTTTCTTCCTTCTGGCTCTCCGAAGAAAGGCGGGTAAGCGAGAGTTTCTCTCGATGCGCGAGAAAAAGTCCCATAGGTGTGACCGAGACGAAAGTTACGATCCAAAGCATGATACCCGCGCTCACAGCAAGTTCGTGGCCGAGGCCGAAGATTGGCGACGAGAGAATGCCGATCACTGCGAGCTGCGAGCCTCCGCCCACGCCCGGGAGTTGAATGATTGAACCCAACGTGCTGGCGCCCATGATGAGGGGAACGTCGGTGGCGCGGATCTGGTTGTGCAGCGTGGGATAAGAGTGCAGCGTGAGCCAATATGTGCTGGCGATGAGCAGCCAGATTGCCAGGGAAGTTCCGGCGATCTCGATGAACGAGATGAAATCGTGCGCGACGGAGCGGCTGAGGTCCCCAACCAGCCGATGGATCTTGTTTCGTAGACCCTTGCTGAAGATGAGAATTAACGCGATGAGAACGAAAATCGCGATCAGCGCGGCGAGTGCCTTCATCCGAATGTGGGGAAGCACAAAGAAGTGCCGGAAATCGGGCCGTATCAGCAGCGTGACCGCCAGGATCGCAATGACCGAGAGCATGTCGCAAATGCGCTCGGCTGTCCACACGACGAGCTGTGATGCGAAGCTCAGGTTGACTTTGCGGGCGACCAGATAGGGGCGGATGAACTCGCCGGGACGGCCGAGTAGCGCCAAACCTGCGAACCCAATGAACTGCGACGGAACGAGATCAATCGCCCGGACGGATTGCCGCGAACGCAGGTACACCCGCCAGCGCGTCGCGCGCAACACATAAATGAAGTAAATAATCGCGATTGCCCCGAGCACGCCAAGTTTGTTGACGGAGCCGGTGTACTGCCAGAACGTCGTCCAGTCGAAATGCCGCCAAGCTTTGACTTGCAGGTAAACGAGAACTGCAAGAATTACGACAACAACGATGGATGTGATGAGTTGCTTACGTTTCATGAACGGCGGACCGCGGTGGGGCGAACTTTCAAGTTAAATGAGTAGGCGAAACGGGTCAAACGCGTGGGTTAGCGGGAGCCCGCAGCGGACGCTGCCGAGGAGTGTTTTGTCGAGGCTTCCAGCGCCTTTTTCTCGGCGGCTTTTTTGCGGTTGTATTCGGCAATGATGCTGCGCACATAGGCGCGCGTTTCGTGATATGGAGGAACGCCGTTGTATTGCGCCACCCGCTTTGCACCCGCGTTATAGGCCGCAAGCGCCTTGGGAACGTCGCCGTTGTACTGATCGAGCAACGCGCGAAGATACTTTGCGCCTGCATCCACATTCGCCGCCGGGTCGAAGCTGTCTTTCACGCCGAAGTCGTCAGCCGTCTTCGGCATGAGTTGCATCAATCCGCGAGCGCCTTTTGGCGAAACCGCATGGATATTAAAGTCGCTTTCGGCATGCACAACGCTGGCAACGAAGTCCGGATCGATGCCGTGTTTCACCCCGGCGTCGGCAACCAAGCCATGCACGTCCACATTCGAGTTCGCGACGGGCGCGACTTTTTCCGGAACCGGCGAATCATCGGGAGCAAACGACGCGATCTGCGCCGTCGGCACGTCGACATAGCTATCGTCGCCGGCGGCAATGTACAGGCGCGTTATTTCGCCGATCACCTGGCGATGCTCGTGACGGATGCTGAAGCCGTTTTGCAGCACGGCAAGCTCGGCGGCGGAGGCGAATGCCGTCGTCGCGAGAAACATCGCCGTGATTGAAAGCAGCTTACGCATTCACTGCCAACACTTGCTCGATGGCTGCGGCTACTCCGCTTTCGTCGTTGGTTAGAGTTACCGGCCAGCCATTCTGCTTCAGCTCATTCGACGCGTTGCCCATGATGAACGGATGTCCGGCAATTCGCAACATCTCTATATCGTTATAGTTGTCGCCAATTGCCACAATCTCATCGCGGGAAATGCCGCGGGCGGTTGCAAACCGTTCCAGCGCATGGCCTTTGGAGCAGTCGCGGTTCAGGATGTCGACAATGCAAAGATCTCGGTGATCGTATTGCGTCTTCAGTACCGTAATGTGCTCGCGGCCCTTCCATGCAAACAACTTCGCCTGCGCCAATTCCATCTTTGGGATCCTGCCGCAGAACATCGCCTGGATGGGATTCGTATCGATGGCACTTTCTATAGGGACGACGAACTCGATGAATTGTGAGTTCTTTTCGATCCAACGCTGGATCGATTCGGTCAGTTCGTCCGTGCGTTCCACGATGAGCGCACCCTTACCCGGCCGTTCAAAGGTGATAACGGTGTTAGCGCGGAACTCGTCGCCCATGTACACGCAAAGGTCGCGACAGACGTTTGCTGGAAGGAAATCGATGAAAAAGTGCTCGTCTTTGGTGGAACGCGTGACCGCGCCATTGGAGCTGATCATCCAGAGATCGAAGCCAAGGGCCTCGGCAATGGGCATGGCGAAGGCGTGGCGGCGGCCCGTACCCAGAACAACTTCTATTCCGTCCTCATGCGCCCGCCGCAAGGCGGCCAAATTCGCTGCTGAAAGCTCGTTTTTCGAGTTCAACAGGGTCCCATCAATGTCAATGGCAATCAGGCGGATGCGGGAGCTCACTGGCTCAATTTTACCATCGTGAGAACGTGCTTCTGCGAGCCTTAGCCCGATCGAGTTGGTACTATGAGGCGTGCTGAACTTCGGCGGCTTCTTCGGAATTGGCGGCATTCTGATGATTGCCGCGATTATCCATTTCATCCGCAAGCGGCCGGATTTCTTCTGGATATGGGTGATCCTCTTTTTAGGCCCGCTGGGAGCACTCATCTACCTCGCAGTAGAGGCGTTGCCGGAGCTGACCGATCCCGGCGCATTTCGCTTTGTCGCGCGCGGCTCGCGCAAGCGCGAATTGGAAGCGGCAGTCATCGATAACCCGTCGGCTGGAAATTACGAAGAACTGGGGCAGATCTATCTCGACGAAGGCAAGTGGAGCAAGGCCAAGGAAGCCTACGATCACGCGATCTCCTCGCGCACGGATTCTATCGATCCCTTCTATCGGCGCGCCGTTGCTGAAGTTGAGCTGGGCGAATTTGCCACCGCCGTCCGGGACCTTGAACTTGTAATCACGAAAGACCCGAAATACGACTTTCAGCGCGCTCCGGGACTGCTTGCGTATGCGTATGCGAACACTGGGCAACCGGAGCGCGCAGCACAATTATTCGAAGCGGTGACGCGCACCTCGACTCTCACGGAAACACAATTTCATTACGCCGAGTTCCTTGCCCGGCAGGGAAAGAAAGCCGAAGCGCGCACGGCGCTGGAGAGCATTCTCACGAAGCGACGAACAATGCCAGGGTTCCAAAGACGGCGCGAACGGCCCTGGTTTCGTCGCACGAAGGCGCTGTTAAAGACGCTCCCCGCGTAAGATAAAGCTATGGCAAAAATCTCGCATTTCGAGTGTTCCCGCTGTAATGAGAGGATCGCGCCGGGCCAGCCGCAGAATGTTTGCCCGAAGTGTGCAGGGATGCTGTGGGTCCGCTATGAGTTCGCAAAGAACGTCTCGCGAGATGCCGTTTCAAAAGGCCCGGCTTCGATGTGGCGTTATCGCGAAGTTCTGCCCGACGTCGCTCCGATTACCCTCGGTGAAGGTTTCACGCCACTGCTTGCGAGTCGCAAAACTGCGAACCTCTATATCAAGGACGAAGGCCTCAATCCCACCGGATCATTCAAGGCGCGCGGTCTCGGGATGGCCGTGACCATGGCGCGCTCTTACGGGATCAAGAAGATCGCAATCCCCTCGGCCGGAAACGCGGCCAGCGCGTTGGCTGCCTATTGCGCCGCCGCTGGAATCGAAGCTCATATCTTCATGCCAAAAGACGTGCCGATGGCGAACCGCATGGAGTGCGAAGGTTACGGCGCGAAGGTCACCTACGTTGATGGTCTCATCAGCGACTGTGGGAAGATGGTCGCCGAGCGAAAGGCGGCCGAGGGCTGGTTCGATATTTCCACCCTGAAAGAACCGTTTCGCGTCGAAGGTAAAAAGACCATGGGGTACGAGGTCGCGGAGCAGTTCGGTTGGGAGTTGCCGGACGCGATTATCTATCCCACTGGCGGCGGTGTCGGATTGCTTGGGATGTGGAAAGCCTTCGAGGAAATGGAGCCGCTGGGCTGGATCGGAAGTAAGCGTCCGAAGATGATCTGTGCGCAGGCCGCGGGCTGCGCGCCAGTCGTCAAAGCCTGGGAAGAGAAGCGCGAGACAATGGAGATATGGAAGGACGCGCACACCAATGCCGCCGGACTCCGCGTACCGAAACCGTATGGCGATCGCGAGATCCTGCACATCCTGCATGCCAGCGCCGGCACGGCCGTTGCGGCGACGGACGCTGAGATCATGCGTGCCTTCAAAGTCTGTGCCGAAGAAGAAGGCGTTTTTGCAGCCCCCGAGGGCGCGGCCTCACTTGCAGCCTACTGGAAATTGCGCGAGACCGGCTTCTTGAAAGAGAGCGACCGTGTGGTGCTGTTCAACACCGGCAGCGGCTTGAAGTACATCGATGTAATTGCAGAATACTTCGGCAAAGCGCAGGCAAAATCGTGGATGGCGAAGCCGCAAGCGCGAAGCCTGGGTGGGATCATTCAACCTTATTAGCCATGACCGAGCGTCTTTATTACAACAACAGCTTCCTTCTGAACTTTACTGCGAAGGTTGTAAACGCAGAACCTGCCTCAGAGGACCGGGCCACCGTGGTGTTGGATCGAACTGCCTTTTATCCCACCAGCGGCGGACAGGTGTTTGACACCGGCTGGATGGAAGTGGAATCTGCGAATGGTGACGCTCCTAAATTGCGGGTGGTGGAAGTCAGCGAAAAGGATGACGGCACGATCCTGCACGTCGTAGAACACGCGAACCTCGCCTCGCTGCAGCAAGCACGCGTGCGCGGATTCATAGATGTAGATCGCCGTCGCGACCACATGCAGCAGCATACCGGGCAGCACGTGCTTTCGGCAGCGTTCGTCGCTCTATTTCAAATGCCGACCGTTTCGTTTCACATGGGAGCCGAGAGTTGCACCATAGATCTTGATACGAAAACTCTCACGCCGGAGCAAGTTCGCCGTGCGGAAGCATTGGCGAACGAAGTCATCTCGGAAGATCGGCCGGTTGAAATCAAGTACGCAACCGTGGATGAGGCGAAAGCCATGGGCGTGCGCAAAATTCCACCGGCGGAACGTGAGAAACTGCGCCTGATCGATATCGCCGGCTTCGATCTCATCGCCTGTGGCGGCACGCACGTGCGCTCAACCGGCCAGATTGGATCGATCCTTCTCCGCAAGATTTCCAAGGAGAAGCAGGGCATTCGGGTGGAGTTCGTATGTGGCATGCGTGCCGTCAACACGGCCCGCAAGGATTTTGAGACGCTGACGGAAGCCGCCGGCGTTTTCTCTACTCATATTCACGAAGTGCCTGCGCAAACGCGCAAGGTGATCGACGAAGGCAAAGCGGGCGCCAAGCGCGAGCACAAGCTGCTGGAAGAGATTGCTACATTGATGGCCGACTCGTTGCTGGCTCAAGCAGGCGACTCGAAGGTCATCGTCCAATACTTCCCCGATCGCGAACTTGTATTCACCAAGCTGCTGGCTCAACGGCTCACACGCCAGGGCAACGTTGTCGCGCTCCTCGGATGCGGTGGGTCGCAGCCGTCCGTTGTCTTTGCTCAGACACCCGGGGTAGGAAGCGATATGGGCGCCCTGATGAAAGAAGCTCTCGTCGAGCTTGGGGGCCGTGGCGGGGGCAGCAAAGATATGGCGCAGGGCTCAGCGCAGCACGCGACTAAGATAGAGTCGGTTCTCGAGAAGTTTGCGGGAAAGTTCGCGATCCCATGAATTTCGAAGAATTAGATGAGCTGCTCCCGGCGGGCCTGCACGATACGGAGGTCTTGAGGGTGGAGGAACACTTTCAAGAACGCAGAGTGCGAATGCTCGTTGAGTTCTGGTGGCCCACCGGTGAAGAGATTGAGGGTTGGAAACGGGCTTGGCTCACGCTTGAGGGTATTCAACGATGGGTGTGGGAGTTCTGTTCCGTTTACGAGGACTCCTGGGGCGGACCCCTTTCGATAGATGGAGGCAAAGCAGATCCAGAGTTGCTGGAGAAGCACGCCGATATCTACAGAGATCTTGAAGGGGAACTTTTGAAGGGGTGGATGTTCGTGAGCAACTGGAATGCGTATCTATATTGGGCAGGTACTAGCA
Organism: Candidatus Korobacter sp.; assembly: GCA_036501185.1. Taxonomy (GTDB): domain Bacteria; phylum Acidobacteriota; class Terriglobia; order Terriglobales; family Acidobacteriaceae; genus Korobacter. The sequence continues at coordinate 6,430 of DASYAU010000050.1, forward strand.
TCTCAGTTGAATTCACAGATTAGCAGCGCATGGATCAGAAACTCATTCTAATCACGTTGTTGATCCGGCTCGGCGCTGCCGCAGCCGTGAGCAGCGTGCTGGTCCGCGCTCGACGCTTCCGACAGTTGCTCTTTCACGAAGAGCGCACCCTCAAAGAGAAGCTCGAACTCATTGCCATCGTCAGCATTCCCATCGCCCTCGGGGTGATTACCCGTCACTGGGTGAAGAACTTCCTCGCCGCGGATATGGGCTTCGAGTTCTCCATCCTCATGGGGGTGATTGGCGGCCGCGTCGTCGGTGCCGGCGGCGGTATTATCGTCTCGATCCCGGCCATGATTTTCGGTGAGTGGCTCACGCTGCCATTCAACCTCCTGGTAGGGATTTGTGCCGGGCTGTTGCGTCACATTGCTGCGGACCGCGAGGTGATCTGGTCGTTCTCCCCACTTTTCGACCTCAGCATTTATCACTGGATCCGCCGCAGTATCAAGAAATCGCTCATCGACTGGCAGACGTCGTTCTTCGTGTTGATCATCGTGCTGACACTCGCGAGGCTCGAACTTCATCGCCTGCTGCCGAAGCGGCTATTCGCACTCTACGACCCGCAGTGGGCGGTGCAGCTCGCGATCTATGCGGGCACCGTCATGTGTGTGGCGATTGCGCTCAAAGTGCTGAACAATGCGCGCATCGAGATGAAGCTGGAAGAGCAGGAGCGCTTGCTGCTGCAAACCCGCATGGAGGCCCTGCAAAGCCAGATCAATCCGCACTTCCTCTTCAACACGTTGAATTCAGTCTCATCGCTGGTTCGTTTCAACCCCGATAAAGCACGCGAGATGATCGTGAAGCTCGCCAACATACTTCGCCGCTTGATGCGTACGACAGAAGCGTTTGTTCCGCTGGGCGAAGAGTTCGATTTCATTGACGACTATCTCGACATTGAAGTCGTCCGCTTCGGTACGGACAAGCTCCGCGTGTTGAAAGAACTTGAGCCTGCATCGCTCGACGTGATGGTGCCGTGCATGATGCTGCAACCGCTGGTGGAGAACGCGATCAAACATGGCGTGGCGCCGCGCATCGATGGCGGCAGCATTTACCTGCGCAGTCGTCTCGCGGATACGCGGGTGGTGATCGAAGTGGAAGACGACGGAGTGGGATTCACCGATGGGGCAGCCAGCTCAGGCACGGGCATCGGTATGGCAAATGTCACCGAGCGTCTGCTGGTTCTGTATGGGGACTCAGCGCACATCGAGACCGATAGCACGCCCGGTAAGGGAACCCTGATTCGCGTCACGCTGCCAATCCCGCAGCCGGAAAACATGGGCGGTTCGGTTGCCGGAGCGGTCTACGAAGCGCGTTCCAGCACTTCGCGGTAGAAAGCCTCATACATCGGAATAATTTTGGAAGCGCAGTAAGTGGATTGCGCCTTGAAGCGGGCCATCTTGGCCATTTCGGTCAGCTTCTCCTCATCGCCGAGGAGCTCTATGCTGAACTTCGCCATGGCGTCGATGTCTCCAACGTTCGCGAGAAATCCATCCACACCGTGATCGATGACCTCAGGCACACCTCCAGCGTTCGTCGCGACGGGGACAACTTCGCATGCCATTGCCTCAAGTGCCGCCAGCCCAAACGACTCCAGTGTGCTCGGCAACAACATGAGGTCAGCAGCAGGAAGCTTCTCGTGGACCTCGTCCTGTTTACCGAGGAATAGAACTTTGTCTTGAAGGTTCTTCTCCACCACCATCCACTCGGCACGTGAGCGGTCGGGCCCATCGCCAATCATTACCAGCTTCGACGGAATTTGTTTTTGGATGCGGTCGAAGATTTCGATTACATCGGGCACGCGTTTCACTGGCCGGAAATTGGAAAGATGCACTACGACCTTCTCGCCGCCTGGTGCCCATTCGCCGCGATACTTCTCCGTTTTCCCATCGCGATGATAGAGGTCGCAGTTTACGAAGTTCGGAATCACCGCGATCTTGTTTTTGATCTCAAACTCCTGGAGAGTTTTCTCGCGCAAATAATTCGAGATCGCGGTGACACCGTCGCTCTTCTCAATGGAAAAGCGGGTAATCGGCAAATACGACCGGTCGAGACCTACGAGCGTGATATCGGTTCCGTGCAACGTGGTTACAAACGGCAGGTGGCGCTTCTTGCCTGGTCCAAAAGCGGTCATCTCGCGAGCAAGAAATGCGCTGACCGAATGTGGAATGGCGTAATGCACGTGTAAAAGGTCGAGGCAATAGATCTGTGCTACTTCCGCCATGCGTGTGGCCAAGGCCAAGTCGTAAGGCGGATATTCGAAAAGCGGGTATCGCGAAACTTCCACTTCGTGAAAATGAATATTCGGATGAGGCTCGGTAAGGCGAATCGGCTGTGAGTAAGAAATGAAGTGCACTTGATGGCCGCGCTGCGCCAGCTCGATCCCGAGCTCCGTTGCCACAACGCCGCTACCACCGTACGTGGGATAACACGTGATGCCGATTCTCATAGGCTATGCCATTGGATGGGAAACCGCTGGTTTCGATTCAGTGTCCGGCACGAGTTGCCGGAAATTGATCAATTCGATTCCGGCATTGGTAAGCGTAGCGCGTGCCTCCGCGGAGCATAACAACGCCAGCTCCGACTCTCGAGATTCGAGAAGCCGGGTTCCCGCCTTCGCTAAGTCTTCATCGTTATACCCGGGATGGCAGACGAACTCATAGGTGCCGTTGCGCGGTAGGCTTCGGATAATACCCTCAAAGGCTGAGCCATCCAGCGTTCCAGTGGCTGTCACCCCAACCGAACCATCCGTGGTAGCGAAACCAAACTCCCGCACACGATTTACGAACTGAGCTGCGTACATCGCGTGGAGCGTTCCTGTCTCCATTGATCGGAATGTGCCGCCGTGGCGTGCAAAGGCCGGCTCGAAAGGATTTCGTATCGCATGTATCCCACATCTCTTGGCCGCCCGGAGTACTCCTTCAAGCACAGTAGGAAACATGTGCGCGTGCTTATGACAATCGACATGCGTGAGCTCGATGCCGGCCCTCTGCGACATTTGAATTTGGGCGGTCGCTTCCGCTTCGACTTCGTTTGACGAAATTTTCCCGCGAATTGCGGCGACCGCGAACTTCCAGAGCTTGCGGCGGAATTGCTGACCTTCGAGCAGGGAGCGCACAGATCGCGGCGGGGAAACCGGCAGGCCATCCACGAGCACAATGTGGCAGCCAACACCGAGAGTACTCGCGCCCTTGGCGAACTGAACGGCTTCCGCAAAGGCCGGCACATTCGCCATCAGCGTTGCTGAGGTCACCACGCCTTCGGCGTGCGCACGCTCGATCGCGCGATTCACGCCGCCAGTCAAGCCGAGGTCGTCCGCATTTACAATCAGCCGGGCCACGACTCAGGATAAATGATTGTGTTTCGAGCAATGAAAAGAGGCCGCACCAAGCGGCCTCTGCTCTCTCGGGGGGATCTTAGGATGCGCGCTGCGCCGGGGTAAGCTCGTTGGCGTCTTCGAGGTAAAGCTTGATCTTCTCGAGGAGGGCCGGGAACAGTTCTTCCTTTTGCAGACAGGCCTTTACGTCCTGGCCGCCGTCGATCGGACCGTAGCCTGTAACGATGATCACCGGCACTTCGGGGTTCTTCTGGTGGACCCGCTTCGCCAGTTCCAGCCCATTCATGCCTTCCATGCGGAAATCAGTCACGAGGAGGTCGAAGTTTTCGGTGTCGAACTTATTCAGCGCATCTTCGGCGTTGTAGGCGCTCACCGCTTTGTAGCCCTGCATTTCAAGGATTTCGCAGCTCAGCCGGGCCAGAACTTCATGGTCGTCAACAAAGAGAATTGCCTTCATTAGGGGACCTCTCGTGGAGCGGATTCCTATCGTGCGTCCGGCAAATTACGCAGTAAGTTTGTTTCAAAACCATCCAGAAAAGATGCCCGCCGGGCGAAATATAGCGGGCGCGGTTCGGCCCCGGGTATGCCGGCGGAGCATTAGTACTACGGCAAATGACAGTATGTCTATGGGATTGCGCTGGGACCGCGTAAGGCCTTCTGCCGATTTAACGAGTCCGGCAAGGGTATTAACGTATTTGCCAACATGGAGGAGAGGCGATCGGATCCTCGGCCGAAGTGGTTGTTTGTCTTGTGGGCGGCGCTTTTGGCCGCCAGCATCGTTGGCAGCAGAACGGGTAGTGGCCAGCCGGACAGGTCCCATTCGGCCAGCGCCCACCGCAGCGCTTTGAGCGCGTTTTTCGCGGCACCCGATGCGGCCAGAGCGACGACAACCCACCGAGCCGAGCACTAATCCAATTCAGTTCAGCCTCTGTAGTTGTTTGCCGCGACTTCGGTCGCGGCAGTTTTTTGTCGAGTCGTGGCGCGGGTTTGACGATTCTTTCCGCGCTCCCATATACTCGTTGAGTAGCAATTCCGCTTCGGCTTTCCCCTCGTGATTTACAGCGCGTCAGCGCGCGAGGGGGCGGTTAGCTCAGCTGGTTAGAGCGCCTGCCTTACAAGCAGGAGGTCGCAGGTTCGAGTCCTGCACTGCCCACCATATCCTCCCAATGGATTTCCAGGAAGCGGGGACGTAGTTCAGTTGGTTAGAACGCTGCCCTGTCACGGCAGAGGTCGCGGGTTCGAGTCCCGTCGTCCCCGCCAGATTCTAAAAGGACTTCGAAGAATCTGGCTTTTCCTGCTGGGCACGTTACTTCACATCCCCACTACTTACTCTTAGCTCTTACTCTTACTCTTCTCCGGACTTGCAGTTTGCTGCGGAGTGAGTCATTGCGACCAGCTTCGACTGCGTGGCGCGAAGGTGTTCAGCGATCGCTTGGGCATAAACATACATCGAGGTTCGTGAGCCAGCGTCGATCAGCGCACCGCAAAATGAACCGAAAGTGCAAAAGGCCTTTCAGGACGCAATCTTGTGAAGTGCGCAGATCCGACGACGGAAATCTCGTCTCCTCATCCGCGGAACATTTGTTCGATGGCCGCACTTGCCAAGTGGGACGACCAATTGAAAGCGAAATCAAAGCGCTTATCCCGCAACAGGTCGAGATAGCCATGAAGCGGTACATCCCCCCAACTCAACTGGTGATCGTGGGTGCGGGCGACTTTTCTAAAGCGGGCAATTAGAGGACGGTAGATGGATGTTTTTCGAGGCCGAAGGTACTTTCCCAGCGGAGCTCTACCCCTTTTAACCTACCTGACATCGATCGCGACTTTAATGGCGAAATCTGGTCGGTTAGGGGGCGCCTGATGACCCCCGCTCGAGGACCTATTTTCTTTGTTTTGCGAATTTTCCAATCCAGAGCGGCTGCACGGCGCCTTTGGATTGCATCCATACGGAGAGCATTCAAAGTTCCCGGAAGGATATCGTCACCATGGCTTCAATATGTAGGCCCCGGGCCCGGTTCGCGGCTCTTGTGTTTTGTTTCTTTTCCTTCGGGTCACTCAACCTGTTCTGCCAGTGCACTCTAAATAAGACGAACCAGACGGTTACGATCTGCAACCCCGCAAGCGGAGCTACAGTCTCCACTCCCGTGAATGTGGTGGCGGGCACCACAGACAGCAACAAGGTTTCGTACATCCAGATTTATGTGGATGGCACGCGCGTTTACTCGGTGAACGCGAGCTCGTTGAATACCAACGTCACAATGACGACCGGCTCGCACAGGCTCACCGTGCAAGCGGGCGACTCGACCGGCACCGTTTTCAAGACGACCGAGAACATCAACGTCACATCGGCGCCGGGGTCTGGGACGCTGAACGACGTCAAACACATCATCTTCATGGTGGAAGAGAACCGCTCGTTCGACAGCTATTTCGGCATGCTGGGTGCCTATCGTCAGAGTGAAGGATACGGCGGAACATTTAATGGCGTGCCGCTGAGCGTCAAGCTCGAGGATTACAAGAGCACTGGTACTGTCAGCCCCTATCACTACCAAACCATGTGTACCGATAACATGACGCCCTCTTGGAACGAGAGCCACTACTCGTGGGACAACGGCAAGATGGACAATTTCATGAAGGTCGAAGGGTCATTGCCGTCGTCGATCGATCCCCAGGGCACGCGCATGATGGGCTACTACGACCAGGTCGATCTGCCCTATTACTACGAGCTGGCGACACAATACGCAACCAGCGATACGTGGCACACGCCGATCTTGTCGGACACGATCCCGAACCGCATGTACCTATTCACCGCGACATCGTTCGGCCATATTCGTCCCCAGGACCAGCCGCCGAGTGGTGGATGGCCGCAGGCCACGATCTTCCGCGACCTCTCGCAGCACGGCATTACGTGGCGCTACTACTACCAGGACAGCTCCGTCTACCTGTCGAACTTCTCCGACTGGAATACCTACGAGAAGAACGTATACAACATCAGTCACTATTACACCGACATCGAAAATCCGAGTACGTTACCGGAGGTGATCTTCATCGAGCGCGCTACTCAGTTGAACCTCGATGAACATCCGCTGAACAATATTCAAAAGGGCGCGGCGGATGTGGCTAATATCATCAACGCATTCCTGGCGAGTCCGTCGTACTCGAGCTCGGTGTTCATGCTGACTTGGGACGATCCGGGCGGCCTCTACGATCACGTCGTTCCGTTCTCCGAGCCGGCGCCGGATAACATTCCGCCGATGCTGAGGTCGGGCGACCTCAAAGGCGACTTCACAGTTTCAGGATTCCGCGTACCTCTGATCGTTGTCTCACCATGGACGAAGCCGCACTATGTGTCGCATGTGAATCGCGATTACACTGCGATGCTCAAGTTCATCGAGACACGTTTTGGGTTGCCGGCTCTCACCAAACGCGACGCAGCCCAGGATGATATGACCGAGATGTTCGACTTCAGTACGCCTCAGATTGCGATCCCGCCGGCCATGCCGACGCAACCTACTAGCGGAGCCTGTAACAAGAACCTCGAGAAGGCGCCCGGCTACTAGCCATGCGCGTTTTCTCTCTCGGAGCCCGGACTTCGGTTCGGGCTTTTACTTGCTCGCGGTAGCGGCTCGGTCAAAGTTCGAGCAGGGATCGTGCCCTTTTCCAGTACACACCCCATTGTTGCTGGCATGCTGAGGTCTGTCCGCGGGAATGACCTCGATCGTGCCCATCATCCCCCGGTCTTCGTGGTCCAGCAGGTGGCAGTGATAAACGAATGTCCCCACGATGTTCGGGTCGCGAAAATCCATACGCAATCGGATGAAGGGAAAGTCGGGCAGATTCCCGTGATGATACTCCACATTAATGGTGTCGCGTAGGTACGGTTCGTCCACCGGCGCGCCGTTGACCCCGAGCAGCAGGAAGTGAAGCTGGTGAATGTGGAAGGCGTGTACTTCGTTCGAGCGGTTTTCGATAATCCAATCTTCGACGGTGCCCTGGTTCACCATAATGTTCGCCTTAGTCGCGCTCATATCGAACGGCTTCGGTGTCTCACCTTCGGGCGTGAGATAGAACTCGCTGGCGCTCGCGGGATCGTTCGGCTTGTCGAGCTTCTCGGAAAAATAAAGCTTCCGTACGCGTACCGGAGTGACGTCGCCCAGCCATGCGCTCTTCGATTTCGGCAGCGGTTCCGGCTGCGCGTCAAGACGCACTGGCAGTTCCGGCGCATTTTCCACCGGCATAAGCATTGCAAGCGCACGATTGGGATCGTTCTCGCCCCCCGGACCTGTGTCCACCGTTCGGGTGACCAGCGTCTCGGTGCTCCCGGCCTGAGGACCGTTCACGATGAACTCGGCACGTGAGCCCGGAGGAATGCCAACTCGTGTGGTCCAATAAACGAAATCCTTCGGTCCGCCATTCGTATTCATCGGGACGCCATCGAGCGAAACCAGACCTACTTCCTGCGCAGCGCCGTTCAATAACACGGTGAGGTTGAGGTAGGTGAGGCCGCTCGCGTTCAGCACCCGCCAGAACTCTTTCGTGCCCGGCTTCATTTCAACAATCGATGGGTCGTAGTCGGGATAAGGCACAGGGACAAAGTTCACCGACAGGTCTTTCGCCGGACGACCGCCACCCGTGCCGGTATTTACCGTGTCGCCATCGCTATCAAGCAGCAGGGCAGGCACGGCGGATTCTTTTTTCGACGGAGGCGCGTTCGGGTTCAGCAAGTCTTGATCGCGAATCACGAGAACACGTTCGGGGAGCCCAGCCACCGCGATATCAGCCCGTTCTGTGCCTTCAACAATAAGCGCACCGGAAGCACCACCGACGATCTCCGTTTTCGCAAAACCGTGAATGTGCGGGTGGTACCAGTACATCCCCGGCGGCTCGTCGGCAGGAATCCGGAACTTGTAAGTGAATGGAGGATCGTTGGGTTCGATCGAGGTGTGCAGGACGTCGTCAGCGTGGCACAACGGCGGAATCGTGAGTCCATGGAAATGCAGATTCGTCACGATTGGGCTCATCACAGCGCGTCCGCAGGGATGGCCGCTCTTTGACTTACCAGTCTCAGCGTGAGCGGCACCGTCAGTCATTGTGCCGAGATCAACAAGATCATTTTTTAAGTGAAGAACGACCTCGTCTCCGGGCTTCACGCGCAGCGTGGGCGACTGATTGCCTTGGTGGTCGAAATAGCAGTAGCGCACTGAGCCGTCAGGCTCTCTGGAATTTCGGATCATGAGCGAGACTTCGAGCACCCCATTCACACTGCGCAATTCGGCAGGCTCAGGAACGTGGCTCTGAGGTGCGGGGCGCGGGCAGGCATCATTTGCCCCGCCAAATCCCGCGACTGGAGAGCAAAAGGAAAGGAGTAGGACAATTCCGCGGAAGAGACGACTAACCACGTGTCGATTGGATGCCAAAAACTGCTGCACTGCTGCTTCCATTAGAATGCGACGATCCGTGCCATAAACTGCACTTGCCGTGCGCCAAAACGCCGCTACGTCGCGATTTTCACCTCCGTAACTTTCTGGTGCGATGGCGGCCGTGACCGGAGACGCGCGATCTTCCCAACTACATTCCGCGTCGGTGGCAATAAAAGCTTTGTGGGCAAGAGGACCCGAGAGCGAGAACGCGCCCTGCACAAGCTTGTCGTTCGTGATCTGTGTGCCGCTGGTGGCGGTCTTCGAGTCGAATCCCGAAAGCCGGACACTGTCGTCTTGGGGGTCTTTGTGTTTATTCGTGCGCTTAGTGTCTCGCGCCCGCCGGCGCAATCCCTGCTAGCACGGGCGTCACAGTTCCGTTCGGATTGTGGTTGAAGTTGTGGCACTTCAAGGTGCAGCTGCTGGTCGCGCGGTCGTACGCGACTGGCGCGACAACGGGCTTCGATCCGCCAACTGCGCTTGTTTCTAGCGGCGCTACTACGCGCAGATCGAAGCTCACTAGACGATCGCCGCCAGGATTGGCCGGGGTAGATCCCATGCCGTGCGAAGTATGACATACGGAGCAGGAGAATCCCGCTTTCATGTGGACGGAGTGCTTCTTAAAGCTCGCGTCGGAGTAGACGTTGTTCAAGTCATGGCACTTGGCGCACAAGGAATACGGGCCGTTCGCCGATGCGTCGAGCACCATTGGTTGCGGATTCTGGATCGTGCTCCCCGGTCCCCCGCTTGGAGGCAAGCCCGGCGCGACTTGGCTGAACTCATATCGGCGCTCGAGAATGTGCGAGAACTTTGAGCCGTGCGGGCCGACCGGACCTGTGCCACCGGATTCGCGGTTATCGTCGCTGTTATGGCAGTCGGTGCACAGCAAGCGGCTCGGCATCGCCCGGCCGGGTGTTCGGCCATCAAGGTTCAGCATGAACTTCAAAAGACTAGGCTGGGGGAATGCGCTCTGCCGGTCTCGGAAAACAGGATGCG
>DASYAU010000051.1:0-38180 GCA_036501185.1 Candidatus Korobacter sp.
AACCGAGAACCGAGAACCGAAAATCGACAGCCGTTTTGGTATAATCATCTTCGAAACGCGCCCTTAGCTCAGCTGGATAGAGCGTCTGACTACGAATCAGAAGGTCGGGAGTTCGAATCTCTCAGGGCGCACCATACATTCCCCTCACAAGTAGAAAATTGCCGCTTTCCGATCACATTTCTTCCCGTTGGACGCAGCCGTTTGCAGCGATTACTATTGCGCCACTTCAGCACTCCACCGAGAGGCGCATATGCAAACACGATGGGTCCGTGTGGTCGCTCTTCTGTTTCTCTTCCTACCTACCCTCCTAGCCGCACAAACTGTCGCCATTCGCGCGGGGCACCTCATCGATCCGGCTAGCGGCAAGGTCTCGCAGAATCAAGTCATCCTGGTAAGGGACAAGAAGATCGTTGAAGTAGGCGATCACGTATCGATTCCGGCCGGCACGGCCGTCCTGGACCTGTCGAATTCTTGGGTGATGCCCGGCATCATGGACGCCCACACGCACATCACCGAGGGAGGCGAAGAGAAGTGGCGCGAGCTAACCGCCAATTATCTCCGCGAGGGCACCGGCTTTCGCAGCCTGCGTGGATTGCACACCGCCCAAATCTTGTTGAACGCGGGAATTACCACCGTGCGCGATATCGGAAACGAGGCCAACTATGCCGCCGTCGATTTGAAGCGCGCTATCAATGAAGGCTGGTTCATCGGACCTACGATCTTGTCCGCCGGCAAGATCATCGCCCCGTATGGCGGCCAGAACGGCGGCATTCCGGCAGAGCAGGGCGAGTTCTGGAAGTTCGAATACCTGCAGGCCGACAGTCCGGACGAGGTCCGTGCCGCGGTGCGGAAGAACATTTATTACGGCGTGGACGTGATTAAGCTCGTCGCCGACGAGTTTCCCTACTACTACTCCGTCGATGAAATCAAAGCTGCCGTACAGGAAGCGCACGCTGCCGGTTACAAGGTTGCTGTGCACGTGCTACGTCCGGAGGCCGCAGCGAACGTCATTGAAGGCGGTGCAGACTCGATCGAGCACGGCTTCTTCCTGACCGACGATGAGCTGCGCCGCATGAAGGAAAAAGGAATGTTCCTGGTTGGCACGGATTTCCCGGCAGAACATTTCATTCGCGGCGGACTTCCCAATGGCAAAGAATGGGGCGAGAAGATTATTGATCGCCTGCACCGCGCTTATGTCATTGGCGTGAAGATGGGTTTCGGCAGCGACATCGTCATGGATTTTCCTGGCACCACGCGCGCCACCATGACTTGGGACTATCTTGCCGTTTGGAAGGCGGCGGGTGTGCCACCAGTCGAAGTTCTGAAGTGCATGACGACCAACAATGCCGAGTTACTCGGCATCAGCAAAGAGCGCGGAGCGATCGCAACCGGACAATACGCCGACATCATCGCAATGCCTCGAAATCCCTTCGACGATACCGAAGCTCTGCGTGGAATCAATTTCGTGATGAAGAACGGCACCGTGGTGGTACAGCCCAAGTAACGCATGATACGGCAAGAACGGCCGCGCGCGATCGGAGGGGACTACCAACAGACAAGGAAAAAGCTTTGGTGCCGAAGAAGGGACTCGAACCCCCACACCGTTGCCGGTACATGGACCTGAACCATGCGCGTCTGCCAATTCCGCCACTTCGGCACTTCTGGATTGCTCTGCGTGTGCGTTCAACCCGTTGGAATGGGGAACGATAGGAACAACGCAGGCAGCAGGCGACGTACTTTTCTATTCTACAGGCTCGCTTCGGAGTGTCAAACCACCTACAGTCTCGCAATACGAGAGAAAATTGCAAGACGAACATAGGGAGCCGCAAAAAACGGGAGCTCCGAACAACGAATTCCTGCGATTTCTCGTCCAACCAAGCTGACTCTCGAAGCCAGAGTGGTTCCGGCTGCATCCGGGAAGTATTAGACTGAATGGGAGAGGAAATGTCCGCAAACCCTACCCAACCTATTATGAACGAGACCAAGGCGATTCAAGGCGAAACCATCGCGCAAATGCGCACCCTTGCGCACGATCTGAGCAATTCCATTGAAACCGTGATGCAGGCTTCCTACTTGCTCGCGCAGGCGTCGCTCGACGATACCAACAAACGCTGGGTGGAATTGATCGACAAGGCTGCGCGTGATGCCGCCCGGATCAACCGCGAAATCCGCGATATCCTCCGCGCTCACAGCTAGTCTCAGCCAAGTTTACGACCTAAGCAGCCGGGTTAATCCGCGCCTCGCGCGTGGACCGCAGGTACTGTAACGCCCGGTGATACCCCTCCAGCGTTCCCACGTCCATGTAAAGCTCACCCACATGGGTCGCTCGCACCACATCGCCCGCCGCAATGTACGCGTTCAACAAATGGCCAAGGAACTCATCTTCCCGGTGCCGCGACTCCCATAGCAGCTTTAATGCGTGAAAGGCTTCGCCGGTCGCGGTCACCGCGCCCCACACCCACTGGCTATGGGAGTCTCGCTGCTTGACTTCTACCTTCTCCACGTATCCTTGCGGATCGCAAACCACGGCGTCGAACGCGCTGGGATCATCCACCGGGAAAAGCACGAGATTCACATCCGCCTTCTTGTCGTCCACGGCAGGTCGATACGCGTTCTCCGGGAACCAGATCGTGTCCGGCAGCCCGATCAGCACTTTGTCGTGATTCCTCGTAAAAGGTTCGGCACGAAACAGCGCGTCGCACAGCCCTGCTGGTTTCTGCTGCACCACATAAAAGATCTCGGCTCCGTAGTTGCGCTCGGCGTAATAGCGCACAATATCGCTTTTTTCCGCCGAGATCACCATGCAGATCTGCTCCGCCCCAGCCGCGATCATTCGTTCTACCAGGTACTCCGAAACTGCTTTTGGCCGCTCGACGTGGTCCACCACGCGCGATCCTACCGGCAGCAGTTCTTTGGAACAGCCCAGCGGCTGAATTCGCTCTCCTGCTCCAGCAGCGGGAATAATCCCGATCATGCGACCTCCGAGCGTGCCCGATTCGATCTTGCGCGGGCTTCGTCAAAGTAGCGCAGCATTTCCTGCGCCCGGTATGCCCCGGTGTGCTCGTCGAGTGTTCGCTGGCGCGCTGCATCAGCGAAGCGGTGCAATTCCGAGTCGAGCAACCTCAGCGCCTCCAGCACTGCGGCCGACGAATTCACCGGCAGGACCTCTTCGTCGGAGAAGAAGCTCTCCAAACCCTCCCATGTGTCTGTCACGATCGGGCACCCGCATGCGGCGGCCTCAAAGAAACGGCCTGAAGGGCAATAGCCCGACTCCGCCATGTCTTTGCGGGTTATGTTCAGTGTCAGCCGCGACGATGAATACAGCAACGGATGCGCGTCCGGCGCTACGTGGTCCAACTTGTTCACATTCGCCGGCCAACTCCACTCCCACGGATACAAACTTCCAGCCAATAGGAATTGCGAAGCCGTCGCGTTGCGCGCCGGATCCAGGAAGAATCGCTCCAGTTTCTCCTGCCGATCAGGCGCATACGTTCCCATGTAACTCAGGTCACATTGCAGGGTTGGGTTTGCTTCCGTGCGCCGGTAATAGTCCGGATCCACGCACCCATACAGGGGACGTGCCATGGGCGCGCCGAATTCCTCTTCCAATCGCCGCAGCGCCTTTCCGCCGGTAAACGACAGAATCAGGTCGAATGCCGAGATCTGCTTTGGCTCGAGATACTCGGTGCCGCCCTGCTCCTCGAACTTGCTAAAGGTCACAGGCGTATCGAGGTCGTAAAAGACCTTCATCGGTCCAGGAAGACCAAACATCTCATCCGAGATCCGAGCGCCTTCAGGACAATAGCTGGCCACCACCACTACGTCGGAATCGGCTGCGTGTTTGAGCGCTTCGGAACGGACAGTGTTCCAATCGGGATACAACACAAGATCGCAATACGAAGGATCGCCCGCGTCGCGGTGTCGCGCGTAGTAGGGAACGTCCTTCTCGTAGAAGCGAACTCTATGACCCATCCGGTCGAGAGCGCGGATCAGCGCACGGTAGGGTGTGGCGTGCCCGTTCCCCCAGGAGGATGAAAGCGTTAGTCCAAATATCGTGATCTTCAACTTCGCGCTCCAGGGCGGTCGTCGAGGGGGTCGAAATCGTACTCACAATTGGGATGAAGCCTTCCGCGAAGCTGTTGGCTGAAGCAACGCTGAATTCCGGGGGCGATTCCGGCAAATAAAAAGCACCGCCGCAGCGGTGCATCTTCGAGCCTTTTGTCCTAGGACAAATGTGCAGTCATGGTGATGTTCGCGTTCAGAACCCGTGATACCGGGCACCCTTTCTTCGCACCGTTCGCAATCTCTTCGAACTTCTTCTCATCAATATTCGGGATCTTGGCGTGTACGTCGAGATGGACGGCGGTAATCGTGAAGCCCGCATCCGTCTTGTCCATGGTGAGCGTAGCGCTGGTATCGATGCTGGTCGCCGTGAAGCCTCCTTTGCCGAGTTCCGCTGACAGTGCCATCGAGAAGCAACCTGCGTGGGCGGCAGCAATCAGTTCTTCCGGGTTCGTCCCAACTCCATTTTCAAAGCGTGTCGCGAAGGAATACTGCGTGTCTTTCAATACGCCACTCGCGGTCGAAACGGCCCCTTTGCCGTCCTTCAGTCCGCCGGCCCAATGTGCACTTGCTGTTCTTTGCATGAAATTCCTCCGCTGGAAATTATAAAAGGCCTGAGCGGTTCGCGCTCAGGCCAAGCGGAGGTTACGGCATGTTTGTGCAGTCTTATCGCGGGCCCAATTCAAAAGCCAACCTTAGCGGCCAACTCCAACGTAGCGGAAGCCCATGGTGCGCATCCGTGCCGCATCCAGCATGTTCTTGGTATCGAAAATCACAGGATACTTCAGCAGCTTCTTCACTCGTTGCCAATCCAGCGCACGGAACTCCGGCCAGCCGGTGCCGACTACGAGAGCGTCGCTACCTTCCGCCGCTTCGTATGCAGTCTGGCAAAAGTGCACCACGTCATTCAGCTCGCGCTGCGCTTCGGGGATCGCCACCGGGTCGTACGCACGCACCCGCGCGCCCTTGGAGATCAATCCGCGGGCCAGCGAGAGCGATACCGATCCCGCGATGCAATTCGTGTTCGGCTTGAATGCGAGGCCAAGAATTCCCACTTCTCTTCCGACTACTGTCGGCATCACCGAAGTCAATTTATCCATCATGCGGTCGGAGAAGTCGTGGTTCACTTCCCGCGCTGCGGAGAGCACTCTCATAGACACGTTGTACTGACCGGCTAAGCTCGCCAGGGCATTCATCTCGTTTTCCACGAATGCACCGCCGATTCGAGAACCAGGCTGCAAGCAGCGCCCGCCGATTTTCTTGTCGAGTCCCATCGCGAGCGCCAGGTCTGCCGCGTCGGCTTGCACGTGATCGCAGAGGCTGGCCAGCTCATTGATGAACGACAGCTTCGTCGCGACGAAGGCGGTCGTGGCTTCGCGAACCAACTCGGCCGTTTCATGCGAGGTCACGATCACCGGAACGCCACGCATCACGATCGGCCGGTAGATTTGCTTCAGCGCATCTACCGCCTCGTTGGAGTTCGTGCCTAGCACCAGCCGGTCCGGCCAATTGAAGTCTTCGACCGCGCAGCCGTCAGTCAGGAACATCGGCTGGGTGACCACATGTTGCTTGTAGCCGCGATGCCGCATCTCTTCTTCGATCTTGCGCACACTTCCTACAGGAGTTGGCGTAACGACCACGAAAATGGCCTGCGACGTTGCGACGGCCGCGAGGTCAAGGACAATGTTGTCAACGCCGGCGGCATCGTCCTGCGCGATAAAGATCGCAGTCGTGCGCCGTGCAATACTCTCGATCTCCGTGGTGTATCTCAGGCGATCGGCGCGCACGTTGCGACGAATGATTTCTTTGAGGTTCTTCTCATGGAAGCGCAGTGTGCCCGAAGCGCTCTCCATCACAAGTGACGTATCTGCGTCGTAGCAGGTAACCGGCATGCCGAGATCGGCAAGGCAGGCGGACACGACTGTGCCCAAATATCCCGAGCCATACACTCCGAGGTTCATATCTACACCTCTCGTAGATTTACCGGGGGGAGGACGCTGGTGGCGTCGGGACAGTCGCTATTTGTAGTGCTTTCGGTAGTTCATTGGCAATACGGAACTGGTACATGCACTACCGGGGGAAAAGCCAGCGAATACGCCTAACGCGCGACTTTGTCGCCATCCAGCGAAAAGCGCGCGATGTCGAACCAGGTGTGACCCGATCCGCGAACGAAAGCAAGATTGTCAATCGTCACTTGGCGCGAACCGTTGTACTCGCGCCATCGCTGCCGCGCGGTCTCGATCACCTGTTCCACATCGGGAGCGCAATCGAGTTTTGCAATCGTGAGGTGCGGCATGTAAGGCCAGGGCTCCTCGTATTCGAGCGCACCTTGGTTCATCGCGTCGTGCAATTCACGCATGCGATATGCCGCACGCGCCACGCGAATGAAAATTGTCGGAGTACTTGGTACGAAGGACTCGACTTCCCCCATGCCGATTTCGAAGGCCGCTTGCGCACTTGCAAGGCGAGAAACCGCCGTGACCGCTTCCTCTTCGCTACCGCGCAAAAGGCGCGGAGGCAGGACCGTCACATGGGCTGCAAGATGGCCGTGTTCAGGATGAATCTCCCCCCGCAAGTGCTCGACGAAGGTACCCACCTGGTTGTGAACATAGGCCACCAGCGCGTACTGGAGGGGCTGCATACCGCAGATGATTATAGTCTTTGTTCCGCGACCATTGCGCCGGCCGCACCGGCTCCGTCCGAGCTCAGCAGTTATAATGAACTCAGTCGGGGCGTAGCGCAGCCTGGTAGCGCACCTGCCTTGGGCGCAGGGGGTCGGAGGTTCGAATCCTCTCGCCCCGACCATCTACTTCTACCGGCTCGCCGCGGTTTCCGCCTGTACCCCGCTCGACAGATGATTCATTAGCGAAGCCTTCGCCACCGCCTTCACAAAGAATGTATAGCGGCCGGCGGGCAATTTTGCGTTCGATAACACGAATTCGCGTTCCTTCAACGGCAGTTCCGCAATCTTGAATAACTGCTTCCCATCCGGCGACGCGAAGACCTCGTAGTGATCGAGTGTCTCCTTCGGGCCCTGCGTCTCCCAGCGCAAGCGCCCGTCCTCCGCCGTCGCGCTGATGGAAACACAGTTATCGATCCCGCTCTCGATCTCTGTACCTTCTTCCCAATCGTTCCAGGTGACGATAAGGAGCGCTGGCAAAGGATGATTACGATTATAGAAATGGTTCAGCACGTCAAACGTTGCGAGCCACGTTCTCCCACAATCCTGCTCCACTTTGCGTCCCTTGCCCCAGCCTGCCTCGGAATCGTCAAAGCCCTTATACGCAGATCCCATAATGAACTTGCCTGAGTGTTTGCGCGCTACTTCGTTGAAGTGTTCAAGGTAGGAAAGTCCGTAAGGATTACCTGATTTCACGGTTTCAGGAGCGATCCACGAGAACGCGCCATCGCTTCCCGTCACCTCGAATCCCCCAGAGTTGCGAAACAGCAGCATCGGATTCCCGGGCAGCTCGCGGCGCACGCGCCCCCAGTCAATTCCGTACTTTTCGACTCCGAAGAAGGTCACGACTGGCCGGTCGTCGAAACGAACGTACGCCGGGGAATTCTGGAAGTGGTCGGCCGCATAGCGCAGATCTGAGATCAGCTTCCCTGTCACGTCGCATCCTGATTGCTCGCACTTTTTAAGCGCACCCCCATCTTCAGAAACTGCAACCTTGAATCCGCTGCGTTCCGCTTCACGAAAGAAGTGTTCGGTCACGTGGTTCTTGAATTCAGCTTCGGGCCCATACCAGTCGACAATCGCACCGTCGATTCCACGGCTCTTCATATCCTCAATCTGGCGTGCGATCTGCCGCTCGTCGTCGCTGTGATATCCAAATGTCTTGTGACTTTCGTCGCCAAACCACGGCATAAACCGCACCAGCACCGTCGTCGTCGCGCCCGGATAGAGCAACGAACGAATCGGCAGTTTGCTCACGTTCCCAGGCTCTGCGTTTCCATTGGGCGACGCCTGCGCTGCGCTGGTGTTGTTGGTGGTTTCTGCCGCGATGGTCGTGCTCGGCGGCATCTGCGTCATCGCGAATACGCTGAAAGCGAGAAACAGAAAGGTGCGAACAAAGTACTGCATCGCTCACCTGCTCACAACTTCGATGCAGTGTCTCACGCCTCGCGATGTGCGCCGCGGCTACTCGTCGCGCAGGGTTTTCATGGGTTCCACTTTCATGGCACGGTAGCCCGGCAATGCGCTCGCCAGCAGACTCACGACAAACAGCACCACAGCAGCGGCCGCGAATGTAATCGGATCGGTGGACTTCACCCCGAAGACGATGGATGTCATCACTCGCCCCACGGCCAGCGATGCAAGGACGCCAACCACTAGCCCGATCACGGTCGGTCGCAATCCTTGCAGCACCACCATGCGCAGCACCTGCGAAGGCAGGGCGCCCAATGCCATTCGGATCCCGATCTCCCGCATGCGGCGTCTTACGCTGTAGGCGAGCACACTGTAGATGCCCACAGCCGCCAGTAGCAATGCCAATCCCGCGAACACCTCCAGCAGCAACATCGTGAAGTGCTGCTGCGCGATGCTCTCTCCAACGACTTCATCCATCGTTTTCATGTCCTGCACGGGGATCGACGAATCGACTTCGTTCACCGCGCCGGTCACTGCCGGAATAAGGTCTTCCGGGCGAGTCGCCGATCGGATCACGAACGTCGGAAGAAACGATCTCCACTTTTCCTTGTTCGGCAGCGTAAACTGCGCGGACGGAAAATACAGCGCATCATCGTTCTCTGGAGAATTCAGCTCGCTGAGCTTAACGTCTCCAATCACACCCACCACTTCCAGTTGCTTATCGAAGAAAGTAAGCGTCACGTGTTTGCCTATCGGGTCTTCGCCCGGCCAGAACCGTTTCGCCATGGACTGACTAATCATTGCCACTCCTGGCGCTTGCGCATTGTCGCTTGCGGAGAAATCACGGCCGCGCACTAACGGGATGTGCATCGAGGTGCGATAACCGGGAGTGATCACCCGAACCCCTACCTCCGGTTGATCGGCCATGGCCAATACCGGCCGCCCTTCGATCCCTACCGGCTGCATTGAGCCGCCCTGGGTAGGCAACGAATCAACCGTGCCAACTGCCTGTACGCCTGGTAGCCGCTGCAGTCGTTGCACGAGCCTGTCCGTGAACTCCGCCTGCTGCGTCGCATTTTCGAACCTGGAAATGCCGACCGACGGCCGGAACGTCAGCACATTTGTCGATTCGAAGCCTGGATTTACGTTGTGCAGTGCCGCGAGAGTGCGCATCATCAGTCCAGCCCCGAACAGCAAGACAAGCGATAACGCCACCTCCACGATCACCAGTACGCCGCGAGCTCGTTCTGGTCCCGCATCCGCGCTCGTCCGGCCGAGTCCCTGCTTCAGCGCATCGTTCGGGTTGGCATTGGTCGAACGGAGTGCAGGCAGTAATCCGGCAAGAAGCCCGGTGAGCACCGACAATCCCAACGTGAACAATAAAACCGGCGTATCGAGCGCGATCTCGTGAAACCGTGGGAGTTGGTCGCCCAGAACCTTCACGATAAGGTTGGTACCAAATACCGAAAGCAAAATACCAAGTAGCCCGCCGAACAGGGAGAGCAGCACCGATTCCGCCATCACTTGCCGAATCACCTGCCAGCGCGTTGCTCCCAGCGCCGTGCGGATCGCCACTTCCTTGCTCCGCGCAATCGTTCTGACGAGCGTTAGGTTCGCGACATTCGCACACGCGATCAGTAGCACAAATCCCACCGCGCCGAGCAACACCAAGAGTGCCGGACGCGAATCGCCTACGATCGCTTCGCGCAGTGGGATCACCACCGCGCCCCAGCCCTTGTCATCCGCTGGATACTGCTGCGCCAGTTGCTGCGAGAGTGTGTCCATGGCAGCCTGCGCCTGCTTCACATCCACTCCGGGCTTCAGTCGTGCCACGACGGTGTAGTGATGTTCTCCCCGCACGATTGCCTGCGCCGGTGTCATCCCCATCGGCGTCCAGATCTTCGCGAAGTCCGGAAACCTGAATTCTGGTCCCATCACACCCACAACGTCATACGACTGCTCGTTCAGCGTGATTTGCTTACCCACAATATTGCGGTTGGCTGCGAACTGCGTTTTCCACGTTGCATAGCTCAGGATGACCGAATGGTTCTGTCCTGGCTTGTCTTCATCTGCTGCAAACGTCCGCCCAAGAAATGGCTTCGCCTCGAGGACAGAGAAGTAGTTACTCGATACTTCCTCTCCCACCAGCGCCTGGGGTTCTCCCGAGCCCGTCAGGTTCATCTGCGAATACGCGCTGATCGACATCTGCTCGAACACGTTGTTCTCGCGCTGCCAATCGAGGAAGTTCGCCGCCGAGACCGAAAAGATCTTCACGCCGGGAAAACTGCTCTGCGGGGGCGTGTGCCAAATCCTCACCAATTGAGCCGGGTTTCCAAACGGCAGCGGCCGTAACAGCACCGCGTTCACCACCGTGAAAATCGAGGTATTCGCGCCAATCCCAAGCGCCATAACCAGCAATGCAGCTAGCGCATATCCGGGGCTCTTGCGCAAACTACGAAATGCGTATTTCAGGTCTTGGATCAGCAACAAAAGAACACCTCCGCAATACTGTGCAGAGATTCCGTGCATCTCAGTTGCCACTCAGAGACTGAGAATAATGGGCTTAGCCCGTTTTTTACGGCACTGGTGTTCGCTGCCGTCTTATCCTGTCCACTTGCGGACAGCCATCTACTTTGCTGCCGATCTCGCACCGGAAGTCCGAATCGGCGCCTTCACCTGCCGCCCAGCAGCACCCCTACGGTTGTGAGGTCTTTACATTTGTGCTGGGAGTGATCCAAGCTACAATGGCACTCCCGCGGTACGCGGGACGCTCTCCGGCTCTTTCATTGTTATCAACTTGTTTTTATACCGATTTTCTTCCGGCTCTCGATGTGGCGCGAATCAATGGGTGAGGACTTCGAGCAGGTCTATAAAAAGCACTTTGCGGCGGTCTTCCGATTGACGTTGCGGTGCGTTGGGCGGCGGGACATCGCCGAAGAGATCACGAGCGAAGCTTTCCTGGCGCTGTATCAGAACTTCGAACGTATCGATACCTCGCAACTGCCGGCCTGGTTGTTTACCGTTGCAAAACGCAGGGCTGCCGATTATTGGCGTCGTATGCCGCGGGAACAAACGTCGCTGGAAGACATCGAACCCGTTGCGCCGGTCCGCGAGCCTACGCTCGGCCTCAACGATTTGTTCCGCAAGTGTGGCAGCCTTACGCCGCTGCACCGCGTCTGTGTCACCTTGCGGTATGTACACGGACTGACGCGTACGGAGATCGCCGCGAAACTCGGCCTCAGCGAAACCCAGGTCAAGGGCCACCTGCAATACGCTTTGCACTTGCTGAGAACAGCCCTTACCGGCGGAAAGGAGGCAGCACATGCGATCCCAGAAGAATGATTTCGACACCGAAGAAAAGGACTTTCTCGGCGATGTGAAGCTGCCTGCCTGCCCTGAAATCGGCCTCCTTTATTCCGCGCGGGAAGGCATTCTGCCGGAAGATCAGGCGACTTCGCTAAACGCGCATCTCGCCACCTGCGAGGTCTGCCGGTTGCTCGGCCAAGACCTCGACGCCATCGAGTTCGGCAATCCAACCGCGTCGGATGCCGCCAACATTCGCGAGCGTATCACCCAAAGTGCGCCCCGCGCTTTTCAACGGGCGGAACGCCGGCCAGGTTGGCTGCGCCGTCGTTGGTGGGTGCCCACTTTCGCTCTCGCTGCCTGCGCCATCCTCGCCGTCGTGCTCCTCCGATCCACGGAGCCGCAGACCGCGTCGTCTGCATTACAGGTAGCGACCGCCAAACCCATTCCCGATATTCCAGTCGATAAACTTCCCATCCACGTGGACCCAGCGGCATTACTCGCCACTCGCGGAGCCGCCACTGCTGGCGAGCCATCTGGCGCGGAAATGGTGAAGGCTCTTTCCCGTTATCAGAAGAGCGACTACGCCGCCGCCGTCGATCAATTCAAGACTCTCACCCAAAAGTACCCAAATGACGCAACTGTTCCTCTTTATCTCGGCGTCAGCGAGCTCTTTCTCGGGCAAACTGATCCCGCCGCGGCGGATCTTACCCGCGCTAAAGCTCTCAACCAAGGCGATCGCCAGGCTGACGCCTCCTGGTATCTCGGGGTCGCCGAACTTCGCCTGAAGAACGTCACCGCTGCCATGCCGCTCTTTCACGATCTCTGCCAGGGAAAAAGCACTTACGCCGACCGCGCCTGCACGATAGAATCTCAGCTCAAGTAACGGACCTGAATCCTGTTGTCGGGCGTTCCCAGTGATGCTCCGGGGCTTTTGTCGTCTTTTGCCGCTGGCTCTATTTTGCGCGGCCATTCCCACGCTCAGCCAAACGCCCGGCCCATCCTGCGATCTCAGTTACCTCGACCAGCCCAAACCGCACCTAGCCTTCGTTGACGCGCAGAATTCCGAGCTTTCCGCGCTGCTTGCCAAGGGATACGCCGATCCTCAAAAAGGAAAAGCTATCTTCGAGCAGGCGCTGCAGTCTGCAAAAACCGCTGAGGATGTATGTGGCGAAGCTCTCGCCGAGTACGGCATTGCCGCGGCGCTTGAACACAGTGAAGTCGCCGCCATCGAATCTCATCTGCAAAAGTCCATCGACCTGTTCTCCTCGATTGCTGCTCAACACGCACTCGCGCAGGCCCATTACATCCTGGGCCGTGTCCTCCAACGCTCAGGAAAGCCCAAGGACGGAGCCGCCGTCATCCGTCAGGCCGCAGTCGAATACGCCGCTTCGCACGATGCCGTCCACGCCATCGGCGCCAAGGTCTCCGCCGTTATCATGGAGAGCGGTGCTCGTTCCGATGCCGAAATGGAAGCCCTGCTCGGCGAAGCGCGCGCGGTCAACTCGAAGAGCACCGAAGCTAGTATTTTGCATTTGTGGGGCGACGACAATTTCTCCAAAGGAAACTTCAGCGCAGCACTCGACCACTATCAACAAGCCCGTACTGTTTTTGAAGAATGTTCCTGCAACAACTCCGCACTTGCCACTGTGCTCGTCAGCATGGGGCGGCTAGAGCGCGTCCAAGGTCAGCCACACCAGGCGTTGAAAGACTACGAACTCGCCCTGAAGCTCCAGCATGCCATCGGCGAAGAGGAATATGCCGTCCAGACCATGAATGCTATGGCGGTTGCTTACGATGCGATCGGTCTCCGCCACGAGTCCCTCATGCAGTACCAAAGGACCCTCGCCCAGGCCAACGAGGTCGGGGCGAAACAGTTTATCCCCCTGCTCGAAGGCAACATTGGTGGCGAATACCTCAAGCTCGGACAGTGGGACAGTGCTGCCCGTCAGCTCCAAATGGTGCTCGCCAAAGGCCTGAGCGATTACCAGGCCTGCATTCGGGAAGGTCAGCTCGCCGAGGCTCTGCTGCACCTCCGCCGTTTTGAGGAAGCTTTTCGCGCTGCCGATCAGGGTGTTGGCGTTTGTCGCAAACGGGGCGATCGCGAGTCTCTCGCTGACGCGTTGCAGGACCGCGCTAAAGTTGCAGGCGCTCAGAAACGCTACGACATTGCGCTCGCCGACATCCGCGAGGGGATGACCATCCGCGAAGATACTCGCTCGCACCTCGTCCCCGACGATGCCCGGAAACAGGGCTACAACGAACGTATCCAGGACCTCTACGACGACACCATCGAACTGCTCAACGCAATGGGCCGTCACCGCGAAGCGCTCGAGGCCGCTGAATCGGGCCGCGCTCGCGCCTTCCTTGATCTAATGGGAACGCAAGGCGCGACGGGTCTGGAACACACACAAGTCGCGGTTGATGCACCCAGCTTCGCCAGCTACGTCTCCGCCCCTCCATTCACCGCGGATGACATGATCGCCGCCGCGCGGCGCTACCGTTCGACCCTGCTGGTGTATTGGGCTAGCGACAACGCGCTTTACATCTGGACTGTGAATACCGAAGGCGCGATCCACGACGCTCGAGTCGCCGTTTCCCGCAAGCGTTTAGAGCAGCTTGTTCGTGCGACGACCGAAACTCCCAAACCTCCGGCGCAAAAACAAGTTGTCGCTGCCCGCAGCGCGGATGTCGTCGACGCCGAAGAAAACCGCAATCCCGCGTGGCGCACGCTGTACGACCTGCTGATCGCACCCGTGGAGCGCTACCTCCCACGCACAACCGGGAGCCTTCTCACCATCATTCCGCATCACGAGTTATTCCGGCTGTCGTTCGCCGCCCTCACCGACGCGCAAGGTAAATACCTCATCGAGCGCCACGCACTGCACACGGTTTCAGCAGCTGGCCTGCTGCGCTACACGCAGGAGAACGACGACAAGACGAAATCGCTGCCGCCGCATTTTCTCCTTGTTGCCAACCCGAGCGGCGTGAAGCTCGAGAACAACACCACCCTGCCCGAACTGCCCGCCACGATCTCCGAGGTGCGTTCCATCGCGCGGCTGCTTCCGGCTAGCGAAGTCACCTCGCTCGCAGGCGCGAAGGCGCAGGAAACAGCCATCACTGACGCACTCTCCTCGGCGACCGTCGCTCACTTTGCCACCCACGCCGTGCTCGACGACGCCGATCCCCGCCAAAGCTTCCTGCTGTTGTCGCCGCAACCCGGCAGCACCACCCCGGTCCGCCTCACCACGGCCGATGTGTACCGACTGAAGCTCCACACTCGCATCGTGGTGCTCAGCGCCTGTCGTACCGGCCTCGGTCGCATCACTGGCGATGGCATCGACGGCTTCAGCCGCGCCTTCTTTTACGCTGGAACGGCCTCTTTCGTGGCCACGCTCTGGGACGTCGCCGACCAGCCGACAGCCATGCTGTTGCCCCGTTTTTATCGCGAATTGAATGCAGGAAAAAGCCGCAGCCAGGCACTTCGTTTGGCGGAGTTGGATCTCATCGCTGCTCTGCGAGCCGGCAAGATCCAGGCGAAGACTGCACTCGGCCCCATCACTCTTCCCGAGTCGCCAAAGTTCTGGGCGAGTTTTAACCTCTCGGGCGAGCCTTAGAAAAACAAAAAAGAGAAAGTCCCGTTTCTCCGGCGAGACTTTCTCTTCTATAACGACCCGGTTCCCCAACCGGGTTTGCGTCGCGGAAAAGAAGGCTTATGGCCCTCTGGTCCATGCCTAGATTTCGTTTCAGGAACAATGCCGGAAGAAAAAATTTCAATTTGCCGCCGCATTCCCCTTCTTCGTTCTAAGTACTTGAATCCGTTGCCGTAAAATCCGAGATCGTCCGAAACGTGATACTTTTTTTGTTCATCCAGTCCGGCTAAGCCGGTGTCGCTGGCACGGAAGCCGCGTTTGTTCTGACGTCACTTGGAGGTTTGTGTGCTCCTTTCGCCTTCGCGTTTAGTTGTCATCACAACAATTCTCTTCGTTGTTCCTTTTGCATTTACACAAACATCCACATTCCACAATGCCCCGCCGTCTGCCACCCTCGCTCACAATCCGCAAACCGGGAAACCCGAAGCAATCGAGGCGGGTAAAAAGCTCTATGGGCAGGACTGCGCCAGTTGTCACGGTCCGGCCGGCGACGGCACCGGCAACGTTCCCGCGCTGAAGTCGGGTCATACGCAGCAAGCCAAGGACGGCGAAATCTTCTGGTTCATCACCCACGGCGATCCCAATAACGGGATGCCCGCCTGGAGCGCCCTCAAAGTCCAGGAGCGCTGGCAACTGGTTTCTTATATCAAGGCAATCAACACCGCAGGGCCCGCTATCGCTACCGGCACGCCTGCAGCCAGTACCGCGGTAAACAAATCCGGGAGCCCCTTCATTGACTACCGAAACGAGAAGCCCGGTGCGGTCCGCAAGATCACCATGGCAGACCTCCCGCAGCCCTACGCCACCAAATCCGCGGGAAACGGCCCGCGCATCGTTCCGCGCCCGAAAGACGCGTGGCCGCAGACGCTGCCTGGCTTCAAAGTTGATCTCTACGCCGCCAATCTCGAGAATCCCCGCGAACTTCGCACCGCCCCGAATGGCGACATCTTTGTCGCCGAGCAGCATGCCGGAAAGGTTCTTGTATTTCGCGGAATGACCGCCGATGGCAAGCCGCAGCAAACCTCCGCTTTCATTACGGACCTCGATGGCCCCTTCGGTATCGCCTTCTATCCGCTCGGTCCGAACCCGCAGTGGATCTACATCGGGAACACAACCTCACTTGTCCGCATTCCCTACCAGAATGGCGACCTCAAAGCTCGAGGCGTGCCCCAGAAGCTCTTCAATCTTCCTCCTGACGGTCACGACGCTCGCAACGTCCGCTTCAGCAACGACGGCAAAACTCTCTTCGTCGCGGTCGGCTCCGCGTCCAACGTCGATGACCCAGACACCACCCCCGAAGAGAAAAACCGCGCCGACATTCTCGCCGCGAATCCGGATGGTTCAAACCTCCACGTCTACGCCTCCGGCATTCGCAATCCCGTCGGGCTGGCGGTGAACCCCAAGACGGGCGAGCTCTGGTGCTCAGTCAACGAACGCGATGCCCTCGGCGACAACCTCGTCCCCGACTACATCACCCACGTCCAGCCCGGCGGCTTCTACGGCTGGCCTTGGTATTACATAGGAGATCATCAGGACCCGCGCCATCCCGGCAAGCATCCTGAGCTGAAGGACAAGGTCATCGTGCCCGATGTCCTCCTCCAGCCCCACAATGCATCCCTCGGAATCACCTTCTACGACGGAAAAATGTTTCCCAAGGAGTACGACGGCGACATCTTTGCAGCCGAACATGGCTCCTGGAATCGTTCCGTCCGCGTCGGCTACGAAGTCATCCGCGTGCCGCTGCACCAGACGGGCCATGCCACTGGCGAATATGAAGATTTCGTCACCGGCTTTGTCACGCCGGACGGCCATGTCTGGGGACGTCCCGTAGGCGTGACCGTCGCACCCGATGGTTCCCTGCTCGTCTCCGACGACGGTTCCAACTCAATCTGGCGAGTTAGCCATCAGTGACCATAGTTTTCTTAAGGCACGGCCGGGCTTTGCGCTCGGCCTTTTTATTGCGATATATTCGCGGACGAGCAGAGTCTCTGGATGCGAACCAATCTTGAATCCTCGGCGCCTCACGTGCACCCCGCCTTTGAATGGGAGCCGGACGACGACAACGAAGAACTCGTCATGTACCGCAACCCCGAGTTTCGCGTGGAAGGCGGTCTGCGCGAGTGCCTCAGCGGAAAACGCGACCTCTCTTTCTCCCAGGACGAAGTCTGGTTCATCATGCACGGTCACGCCCAGCTCCGCCGCGACTCCGGCGATACTACGGACATCCGGCCACAAACCCTCGTCCATTTCAAGGAAGGGTGGAACGGCAAAGCTTTCGTCGACGAGACTCTTCGCATGAGCTATATGCGTTGTCGCGGCGGTCCATCCGAGGTCACCCCTGTACTGCATGATGTCCATCACGCCGGGCCACTCAACGATTGGGGCGCCGTCTCCCAGCGAATTGTGGGAATGTCGCACAAGGCGGGGATCCTGCTCAGCCGCAGCGATCCTCCATGTCGCGCCGAAAGTGGCGTCTGGACTTGCACTCCCGGAACCTGGCGCTGCGAAGTAAAGAGCGATGAGTTCTGCCATTTCGTCACTGGCTCCAGCAACTACACCCACGACAACGGCGAAATCATCGAGATCCTCCCGGATACTCTGGCGTTCTTCCCCTCAGGCTGGAAAGGCATTTGCGAAGTCCGCGAGACGGTTCGCAAAGCCTTCATGATCCGCTAGCTACTCGTATCGCAGAGCGGTGTTCGGTTCGATCGAGGCCGCTCTCTGCGCCGGCACGAAGCACGCCAGCAAAATCACCACGACAAGAACCACCGGCACCGTTACAAATGTAAGCGCGTCCCGCGGATTCACCTCGTACAGCAGGCTCTCCATCACCTTCGACAGGAACAGCGCACCAACCGTGCCGGCAATCACCCCTATACAAGCCAGCTTCGCCCCTTGCGTGAGTACCAGGCGTAAAACATCCGTGCGCTTCGCGCCGACCGCCATTCGGATCGCGATCTCGCGCGTGCGTTGTGCCACAGAGTATGCGATTACTCCGTACACTCCGATCGCGGAAAGCACCAGCGCTAATCCGGCAAAGCTCAGTAGCAGCGCCATATCGAATCGCCGCACGGCGCCCGTATCGGATGCCAGTTCGGTCATCGTGTTCACATTAAACACCGGCACACTCTTGTCGATTTCCCCCACGGCAGCGCGCACCGACGGCACAATCGCCGCCGTATTCCCGCGCACCGCAATCGTCATGTTTCGCTCTAACAACGGGAGCATCGAAACCGGTATCTGCGTGTATGGGTAATACGCCGTCGGCTCCAATTCCACATCCAGACTCCAGTGCCGCACGTCCGCCGCCTCACCCACAACCGTGTAAAACGGTGCCCCTGGGATCTCCGGCTTCAGTCGCTTGCCGATCGGGTCCTCGCCGGGCCAGTAGCGCTTCGCTCACCACTACCACGTTCAACGAGATTGCGGTATCGGTGTCCGCAAACTCCCTTCCTCGCAGCATGGGAGTTTGCAGAGTATGGAAGTAGCTCGGCGCCACCGCTCGAAAGCGTGTAATCGTCTCGTTCGGACCAATTGTCGGCGTCGCGCCATCTAACTGAATCGGCATCGAGGGGTCCGCGGACCCTGTCATCGGCAGGTCGCGTCCAAGCGTTGCCGCCTCCACCCCGGGTAGCCCCTGCACCCTCTCCAGCACTCGCCGATAAAATTCTGGGATCTGCTCGGTGGCCACTCCTTTCGGCACACTCACCCGCATCACGGTCACGTTCTTCGGATTGAATCCGGGACTCACCTTGCTCAACACCCAAAGGCTCTTCGTCGCCAGGCCTGCACCAATCAGCAGCATGCAAGCCAAAGTCGTTTCGGCGAAGACAAAGACCGCGCGCTGCTTGCCGATGCGTCCGCTTGACGTGCGCACGCCTTCCTTCAGCACCTCGCTTAGGTTCGCTCGCGACCCAGTAAAGGCCGGCGCCAGTCCAAAAATCACTCCCATCAGCCCGGAAACGCCGAGCGTGAACAGCAGCACCGCCGGATCGATTCGTATATCGTCTACCCGCGGGATGTTCGTTGGGTGCATCGCCAGCAGAAGCTTGAGCGCCAGTGCGCCTAATCCGAGTCCTAGCGCCCCCGAGACGATCGAAAGCACGAGGCTCTCCGTTAGAAGCTGGCGGATCAAACGCCCGCGCGGCGCCCCCAGCGCACTCCTCACGGAAAGTTCCACTTGCCTTGTTGCTCCACGTGCCAACAGCAAATTCACCACGTTTGAACACGCGATCAGCAATACCAGCCCAACCGAGCCCATCAGCAACAGAAGTGCCGGCTTCACGTTTCCATACACAAACTCGGGCATCGACTGGAGCTGTAATCCGCGCGCCGCATCACCGCTTGGATCCTGCGTCTTTAAACGCGCAGCAATCCCATCAATTTCCGCTTGTGCCTGTTGCTGCGACATCCCGTCCGGTAAGCGGAGAAACGCCCACATCCAGTGAATGCGCCGCGACTTCGACGGGTCATTCGGGTCCATCTTCAGCGGAGTCCACAAAAGCTCGTTCTTGCTGAGCACCGAAAAATTCGGCGGCATCACGCCAACAATCGTGTATGGCGCCCCATCCAGCTTCACCGTCCTGCTCAGAACGTTCGGATCGGAATTAAATCGCGTTTTCCAGAGCACGTCACTCAGCAGCACTACCGGAGGCCCATTTGGACGGTCTTCCTCCGCCGTGAAATTCCTCCCCAGGATCGGCTGCACGCCGAACGCCGTCAGGAGTTCCTTCGACAGCAATCCTCCACCCACGTGCTCCGGCACATCTTGGTCGGCAATGTTGTACGACTGCGCCGAATAGGCCGCCAGTCCGCTCACGATCCCGCCCTGCCGCCTCCAATCCACGAAATTCGGCGTGGTGAACGCATTGATGCTGCCATTTGGGTCATATTGCCAAACTGCCATCAACCGATCCGGCTTCGCATACGGTAAGGGCCGCAACAGCACGGCATTGATCACGCTGAACATCGCGGTGTTCGCGCCGATCGCCAATGCAATCGTAAGCACCGCGATGATGGTGAAGCTCGGAGTCCGGAGCAGTGATCGAATCCCGTATTTAACGTCCTGCCACAAAATGTCCATGCCGCGCACCTTTGAGATCGACGCTCCACCCTAACGTTCGCGAGCTTTCGCTGTCGAGTACGCGGCGGCGTTTGTCCCACCTGTTTCCGCAGGGCGATGCATCAGAATAGATACTGGAAAAACGACCCCGCCACGCACAAGCTTGAAAGGAATGATCCTCACCGCGGCAGCCGTGTTGGCCGGCATCATGATTGCTGGCCTGCTCGTGTGGCGATTCCGGCCTCGATCGCCCGAGCCCTCGTCCCCCGCTGCGCCTTTAGAGACCCGCCCTGTCGCATCATCCCAGCCGAAGCCCCAGGAGAGCGCATCGGAACTCGCTATCACACCGTTCTTTTATCTCACCGGAGATCCGCCTGGGCCGCAACAGGTCGTGCTCGAAGCTAACAAACCCTTTCGTCTCGTCTACCTTGATTACTTGACCGGTTCGGGCAAGTCAGTGGCCCGTCAGGAACTCAATCTCGAAGGCTATCAAGTCACGCACCCCATCGCTGACCAATTCATCCGCTCCGTGCTGCGCCTCGAAAGCAACCCCTGGGACGGCTCCGGTGTCATCCAAATGCGCTTTCATCTTCAAGCTGGCACCCGCGAACGCGACGTCCTGTTCGTCGTTTCCATCGTCCCAGAAATGAAGCTCGGTGATGCAGGCCGCATGACCGAACACCGTCGCCTCGTCGATCCGCGCACTCTTCCCGCCTCCATGGAAAGCTCGCTCGTGCAGTAAGCAAATAAAAAGAGGCATCCGAAGATGCCTCTTTCAAGATTGACCTTTGTCTATATTCGCTTTACGGCTTTTTCGGGTTCAAGTCGCAAGCGCGATGGATCGCGCCCAGGTCCAGCCCCTCGGGCGAGAACTCAGCGATCTGCGGCTGTGGACGCTGCCGTCCGGGCTGAGATAAGAATTCAATGCGGAACAAGTGGGCTCCGATCAACTCTCGCACCGTACCTTTGTCCATCGATAGCATGCGGCCTTCCCAGTTCCAGCCATGCTCGCTGTGTGCGTCGTTCACCCGCACCATCACTTCCATCTGCGGCTGTCCCCAGAACCCCGGACGGTTCGGTCCCGCCATGTGGAGATTCGGAACGAAATTCGCGCGATCGTAGTGCCCGTTCTTGCACATGATCACGATCCGCGAACGACGATCGCTGTCAGGCATGGTGTTGTTCGAAAGCAGTTCGAACCGCACCAGCTTGGCCGCAGTCATCGCGTCTTCGCCTTGAAACATCATCCAGTGTCCGCCCACATTTTGGCCGCGTCCACGCTGTTGGGGCGGAGGGCCCTGCTGTTGCTGGTCGTTATCCTGGTCGTCGGGCGGCGGACCCTGCGGCGGCCCTTGCTGTTGCGCCAACGCCGAAACTCCTAGCGTCAGCACAAAAAGTGACAAAAGAAATAAGGCAATTCGAGAAATTACGTTACGCATTCGAGTTCACTCCAGGGTGAGCCGGTTTAGCGACACAACTCCCTCGGACTCACTTCCTATAAACACCCACCCCGCCAAAAGTTTCGCGGCCCAAGCATTATGTCCAACGGAACAGACGCAGGGCAAATAGGAATGAAATGCCGCCCCATAAGCACATTACAACGATCGGCTCCGTCTGGGACGCCAGCGATTTTCCCTCCAGGATCACCGCCCGCAGGCTGTCATTCAGGGCCGTCAGTGGGAGCGCCCGGATGAGCGGTAGCACTTTCGTCGGGAACCGCTCGTACGAGAAGAAGATGCCCGAAAACACCCACATCGGCATCATGATGATGTTCATGATCCCGCTCGCCGTCTCAATCTTCTGCGCCCGGCTCGCCGTCAGCAATCCCAACCCGGCAAACGTCATCGCCCCAATGCAGCTCACTAGGATGATCGCCCCCCACGAGCCCATCACCCGCATATGAAACATCAGGATCCCAAATCCGAGCACGATGAACAGCTCGAGGATCATCAGGATCAACCGGCTCGAAGCCAGAGCCAGCAGGAAGTCACTCCTTCGCATCGGCGTCGCTACAAAGCGTTTCAGCAATTTCCTCTGACGCATATCCACTATCGCAAAACCAATCCCCCACATCCCCGAGCCCATCAGGTTCATGCCCAGCAGTCCTGGGATTAGGAAATCGATATACCGGCTTCCCGGCTCGCTGTTGATCTTCGAACTCGACTCCAGTACCGGCTTCCGTCCCGCCGCCGTCTGCAGCGCATCATCCACCACGTTGCGTGCCAGCAGGCTCTCTGGTCGCGACGGATCGTACACATATTCCGCTCCGCCCTTTCCGTCCGGCACAATCTCCAAATCCACTTTGCCCAGACGAAAACTGTTCGCGGCCAGGTCTGGCGGCTGCACCTGGATCTTGAACTTCTCCGCACCCGGCGCCGACTTCAGCAGTTGCTCCAGTTGCTGGCTACCGGTCTGTTGCGCGAACACAACATTCACGCTTTCCACCGGATGACTTCGGAATGCGATCCCCAACCCAAACGCGAGCAGGATCGGGAACAGGAAGATCCAGAAGATCACCTCTGGCTCGCGAAAGAGTTCCTTCATGCGTGCGTCCAGCAGCCCGATGTATCCGCTCCAGCGGCCGTGTTGCGTCAGCTTCTCGCTTTCTGCCATCTATTCCTCTCGCAAATGCCGCCCAGTCAGATTGACGAATACATCTTCCAAACTCGATTGCCGCGTAGTGAGTTGGCTCAGCTTCCATCCGCGCTCGCTCACCAGCGCCAGCAACGCCGGAATCGTCAGATGGGGCTCCTCCACCGTAAGTGCCGTAATGCCGGCATCGTGATGCACGCTACCCACCCCCGGCAACCCGCGCCATGTGCTGTCGTCCACACTGTTCGAGTCCAGCGCAAACTCCACGCGATGATGTCCGCCCACTCCCGAGATCAACTCCGCCGGTGTTCCCTCGGCGATCACCTTCCCATGATCGATGATCGAGATGTAGTCGCAGAGCCGTTCCGCCTCATCCATGTAATGCGTCGTCAGCAGCACCGTACCGCCCGCCTGCTGGAACCGCCGCACAATGTCCCAAACTTGCCGCCGGCTCTGCGGATCAAGTCCCGTCGTTGGCTCGTCGAGGAACAAAATCTTCGGGCTCGCCACCAGCGCCGCGGCAATTGCCAGCCGCTGCTTTTGTCCACCCGACAGCTTTCCCACTCGGGCAGCGGCCTTCTCCGTGAGCGAAAGTTCCTCCAGCACCTGGTCCACCGGCCGCGATTGTTTATAGAAGCCCGCAAAGAGATGCACCGTCTCCCGCACGGTGAGCTTCTCGCCCAGTCTCGTCTCCTGCAGCGAGATCCCGATCATCTCGCGCAACGCGCGCGAATCTTTCTTCCACGTGTGTCCAAGGATCTCCACTTCGCCGGAAGTCGCGTCCAACAAGCCTTCCAAGATCTCGATGGTCGTCGTCTTACCCGCGCCATTCGGTCCCAGCAACCCAAAACACTGTCCGGAATAGATAGTCAGGTCGAGCCCTCGAACGGCCTCGACCTTGCCCTCATAAGTTTTCTTCAGGTCCTTGCAGCGGACCACCACCTGCTCATGCATGCGCCAACCATTGTCCTATACACGCACCGCTGCGCGCGAATTTCGCGGGGACGAAAAAAGGCAGGATTGCTGGGAGGTAACAGCAATCCTGCCGAATTTACAACTCTGTTACAGCGTCAGAAGCTAGAAGTAGAACTTCAGCGCAAGCTGAAGGTTCCGTTCGTCCTTCGACTGGTTGATTACGCCTGCCGCACCAGTCAACGGATTCGTGAGTGGATTGCCCGAGTACAGGTACATGTTCGCTGCGCCCATATACAGCACCGGGTGGTTGAAGAGATTGATCGCCTCGGCGCGGAACTCGAGCCGTTTGCTTTCGCCGAACGCGAACGCCTTGTGCAGGCCGAAGTCGAAGGTTGCCAACCCCGGTCCACGGATGTCACCGACCGGCTCGTTGCCGAAGTGTCCGGCCGAAGCCTGCACGAATGAGCTCGGATCCACCCACACCAGTCCCACCGGCGTGCGGGTCTGCGGATAGCTGATTCCGCCGGTCACGTTCGGACGCTCCATGAAGCTCCCCGTTCCTGCCGGATCTACCCAACCGTCCACGAAGTTCATCGCGAAGCCCGTGTGATACTGCAGAATGCCCGTCGTGGACCAATTGCCGAGAATGGCATTCGTCACGCGGTTCATGCTGCCGCCGAATTGCTTGTTCGTGCCGAACGGCAGATCATAGTTGAAATAGCCGCTGACCACGCTCGCTACGTCAAAGTTGCAGTAGCCGTAATCGCCGCGTGGGTTATAGATGTCCTGCGGCGTTGGCATACCAATATCCGTCTGCGAAGCTGACCAGTTTCCATAGAAGCCAACCGCATCGGTGTGGCACTTCGAGTACGTGTACGCCAGTTGCCCATCCAGCCCCTGCGAGAACCGCTTATCGAGGCTCGCTTGCAGGGCCTGGTAGTTGCTGCCGCCGTTGGAGAGCGTCATGCGAATTGCGCTGATTTCGTTCTTCAACGCCGGGTTGCCGGCGACAAACGGCCCTGGCGAGGTCGTGCCATCCGAATTCAGGATCCGCTGGTCTGCCCACCAGAAGTTCGTCAGGTGTGTTCCGTGCTGCCCAACATAACCAACCTGTGCGGTTATCGTGCTGGTGATCTGGTCCTGCACGGAAACGTTCCACTGCTGCACCATCCCCGGCCGCCAGTTCGGGTCCCACAACCGGATCGCCGATCCCGCGAAATCAGCCACGCCCGTGTATGCCCCGGGAGCCTGTGCTACCGGGAAGCCCGTCGTCAACGTCGCTGTCGGAACTCCCGAGCCGCTGAATTGCTGCACCGTCTCGCTCGGCACAAATGGAACATTCTGTGCCAGGCGGTTGTTGCTGCCCATCCCCTCGGCATAGCTCGATACCGTATACGCAGCGCGGAATACCGTCTTGCGGCGCAGTGCGTTCGGCGCCCACGCAACACCCACGCGCGGTTGCCAGTTGCCAATGCCGTTATACGAGTTGTACAGCGCGTCGCTGTTGCCGCCCTGCCCAGCAAACTCCACCGCTCCGCTGTACAGGCCGAAGTTCACCTGGTGGTTGTTGGTTTCCACCCACGGCGTGTTGTGTTCATAGCGCAGACCGAGGTTTAACGTCAGCTCATCGGTGATGCGCCAATCGTCCTGGATGAATCCTGCATACAAACTGGACCGCTGTCCCCAGCCAAGCGCACCGCCCCGCTGAATCAAGGCCGGCGTACCCAGCAGGAAGTCGGCAATACTCGATCCGCCTATACCTCCACTGGATTGCGTGAACCCGCCGCCAAAATCCATTTCACCCCACGTCCCGGCGTTTCCGGCATATGCCGAATCCATCCGGTAGCGGCTGAACTGGAATCCGAAGTGGAAGAGATGGCGTCCGTGAGTCCAGATCAAAACGTCCTGCGCCTGGATCGCCGTATCGCCGAACTGCTGCAACACGCCGATATTCCCAATCGACGACATGCCCGAACCGATCACCAACAGCGGCATGCCTGCGCCTCCGCTGTTGCCGTTGCCAATGCCGAGGTCCGATGCCAGATTTCCCACTCCATTCGCGCTGTTATTTTGCAAGAAACCAACCCAGTTGAAGCCGACGCGCGCTTCGTTTAACAACGATTGACTAAACGTGTGGTCCCAACTCACCATGAAGTTCTTTGCCGGCTCATTCGTCGTATTCGCACCGGTATTTGCCAGCGCCCACGCCGAATTCAACGGTTCGTTTAAGTACATTTCGCTCCAGCGGCCCGAAATGCGGTCCTTCGTCGACATCACGTAGTCGATCTTCAGATCGCCCTGGTCGTTGTTGTACTGCTGCGAGTTGTTGGCAAAGTAGTTCGCGCCGCCCGCCAAGTCGCTCGCCCCGGGATAGTAGCTCGACTTGAACAGGTTCGTAGCCACCGAGCTGATCATCCCCGTTGGAATCTGGTTGCCCAAGAATGGCTGGCGTTGTCCGGCCACAACGTTATACGGGTTGTACAGCTGGTTGGCGGGATTGTTGCAAAGTCCCGCCGTGAATCCTTCGGGGCACATCGAGCTCAAGTCTCCGCCGCGCATCGAGGTTGGAATCAGCGTGTAGCCCTTCGCTGATGCTGGGGAGTCGAACCGCTGCCCTTGATAGTCGGCAAAGAAGAACAGCTTGTTCTTGATGATCGGTCCGCCAAATGTGCCACCGAACATGTTCCAGCGCAGCTTCGGCGTCGCCAGTTCACCCGTGGTGTACTTCGGAATCCCGTCCGCCCACGTATTCGCATTCAGCACGTCGTTCCGGAAAAACTCGAAAGCATCTCCATGGAAGCCATTCGTCCCCGACTTGATCGTCGTGTTTACGATGCCGCCCTGGAAGTTCCCATACTCGGCCGACGCGTTCTGCGAAATGAGGTTGAACTCCTCGATCGCATCCACGCTTGGCGCGTAACCCACTTCGTTGTCGCCAATCTGGTTGTTGTCAATGCCGTCGAGCATGAAGTTGTTCGCCTGCTCGCGGTTGCCATTGATATAAGGACGCCCCGAGGTCGTCATGTCCGCACCGCTCGTCATCGACGCCGGATCCGGAGTTACCGCGCCCGGCGTGAGCAGCGTCAGCTGCACGTAGTTGCGTGTCGCCAGCGGCAGTTCTTCGTTCGTCTTCGAATCAATCAGCGTGCTGATCTCGGTTGTATCCGTCTGCAGCACCGGCGCGCCCGCTGTAACTTCCAGCACTTCACTGCCCTGCCCCATCTTCATCTGCACGTCGACGCGTGCCGTCTGGTTCAGCACCAGCGTGAACGGCGGATGGTCAGCGGTCTCGAAGCCCTTCGCCGCCACCTTCAATTTGTAGCTGCCAACGGGTACGCGCGGGAGCACGTATACGCCCTGTTCGTTTGTCTTAGTGGGAATGGTAACGCCGTGCTCCATGTCGACCGCCGTCACATCGGCGCCGACAATCGGGGCCCCGCTCGGATCCAGAATCGTTCCGGTAATGGTCGCGGTCACTTGCTGCGTCAGCGCAGGTGCCGTGAGGAACGCCAGGAGGAACCCGAGGGCGAGGATGCTCAACCAGCTTTTCTTCTGAAACATCTCCAAACCTCCGAAGGAAATTGCCTGAGGAAAGTGCTGCAAGGTTGCGCTCTACAATGCGCAGCCTAATGCTATATAGCTGTAAGTCAGATCACGTCAAGATAAAAATGTGGCCTTGTCCTAAAAACTTTCCCGGATCTGAAGAATTGCTATAGCTCAACCGCCGCCACCGCTACCGTCGTTGATTTCCTTCTTCGGTACGCTTTAAGGCAGCATGCGCCGAATCGACGCGATTGCCGGGACATTTAGTCGTCCAAGTGCTCTATTCCCGGTGCAACGAATGCTATATAGCCTATCTGGCAACGATCCTGAATTGAAAGTGTTGCAATCGACGCATACGTCGTATATAACGCTCTATAGCTGTTGCTCAAGGCCAGAGATTTTGAACCATGAGGAGTCGCCGGATCCGCTCCAGTTGCGCGTTGCGGCCCGCTTGGAAATTTCCCATGCCCACCATCCGCAAAAACGGGACGCCCGCTTACAAACAGATCCAGGATTCCATCGTCAAGCGCATCGAGCGCGGCGACTTGAAGCCCGGCGACGCCGTCGATTCGGAGCGCCTGCTCGCACGCCTCCACGATGTCAGCCTCATGACCGCGCGCCACGCTCTCGTCGGCCTCGAACGAGAAGGCCTCGTCGAGCGCCGTCATGGCGCCGGAACGTTCGTCGCTGCACCCAAGATTCACTTCAACAAGTTGATGAGCTTCAGCGAGCAGCTAGCGGGCCGCAGCCTCGATTCTTCGTCGCGTGTCCTCGCCCTCAAAGTCATCGACGACGAGCACGAGATCGCCGCGCGTCTCTCGCTGCCCGGCGCCAGCCGCCTGGTGCGGCTCGAACGCGTGCGGCTTGGCTCTGGCGAACCGTTCGCTGTCGAAACCTGCTATTTTTCCGCCGACGAGTTCCGTGGCATCTCACGCCCCGCCCTTGAACGCGGCTCTCTGTTCACCCTCATGGAAAAGGAATACGGCGTCACCATTGCGCACGCCGATGAAGAAATCGATGCTACCGGCGCCGACCCCGAACTGGCGAAAATGCTCGGCGTGCACAAGGGGTATCCCGTCCTGCGCATCCGCCAAACCATTTATTCAACGCAGGGCAAACCGATTCTTTATGTACTCGGCATGTATCGCGCCGACCGTCACGTGCTGCGCATCCGCCGTTATCGCTAGCATCGGCGCGCCCGCGCGCGTACACTGGCCGCCCTCGGAGTTTTCGTATGCAAGTTTCAGGCGATCTCTATCTCGGCGTCGATATCGGCGGCACGAAAGTCGCCGCCGGTCTCGTGAACGAGCAAGGCGAGATCCTTTATAAAACTCGTAACGCCATGAACGCCACTCAGGGCGCAGACGAGGCGGTCACCGCCGTTCGTGATGCCATCGACCGCACTATGCGGGAGAATCCCGCGGTAAACGTGCGCGCCATCGGCCTCAGCTCCCCCGGATCTGTCGATCCCCGCACCGGCACCATTGTCATGGCCACGAATCTCCCTTGCTGGCGGAATTTCGCCCTTGCTCCATTCATCGCCGACCACTACGGAATTCCAACCGAGCTGCATAACGATGCCAACGCGGCCGGACTCGCCGAGGCCATCTGGGGCAGCGGCGCCGGCTACGATTGCGTCTTCTACGCCACCATCGGCACCGGAATCGGCACCGCCATCCTCTTCGACCGCCATCTTTATCTCGGCCGTACCGGAGCCGCCGGCGAAGGCGGCCACATGAGCATCAACTACGATCATCCCGGTCCACGCTGCAAGTGCGGCAAGCCCGGATGCATCGAACTCCTTACCGCCGGTCCCGGCATCGCCATGCGCGCGCGTCGCCGCATCGAATCTTCGCCGAACAACGGCGGGCGCAAGCTACTCGAATTGGTCGACGGAGATGTCTCGGCAATCACCAGCGAAACCGTCGAAAACGCCTGGCGTGCCGGCGATTACCTCGCCACCAAGGTCCTCGAAGAGACAGCGGATTTCATTGCCATCTGGCTGGGTAACATCGTCGACTTCCTCGAGCCCGACGTCATCGTAATCGGCGGCGGAGTCGGCACCATGCTCTCAAATTGGTATCCGCGCATTCGCGAGCACCTGCGCTCCTGGTCGGTGAATCCGCGCGCCGGTGAAGTTCCGCTCGTCAAAACCCGCTACGGCGAAGACTCCGGCATCGCCGGTGCCGCCGCGCTCGTCGTCCATCCCGGCATGTACATCATGCACGTCCCCACCCACTAATCTTCGAACCACAACATCTCTCGGTCGACAGTTATTCGTGTATTCGTGTCAGCTGACGACAAATTGCCGCGAGTTCTGGATCGAACGCATGCTTCGTATATCAGGGCACGACTTCAGTCGTGCCGCAAAGCATTCCCCAAGTGATGGGCTTTAGCCCCCGCCCTCTCTCCGCGCTATGTTAATTTTGATTTGAGCGATCCCCATGCGCCGCACCGAAGACCTTCGCATCCAGTGGACAAAAGTCGTTCTTCCTCCCGCCTTTCTCGAGGAAGAGCTCCCCACCACCGAGCGCGCCGCGACGGTCGTTCATGAAGCGCGCAACCAGGTCCGCCGCATCATCCAAGGCGAAGACTCCCGCCTTCTCGTCGTCGTTGGCCCCTGCTCCATCCACGACGTCAAAGCCGCCCGCGAATACGCGCTTCTGCTGAAGTCCGCAATCGACGAGCTCTCTCGCGATCTCTGCATCGTAATGCGCGTCTATTTTGAGAAGCCTCGTACCACCATCGGATGGAAAGGCCTCATCAACGATCCGTTTCTCGACGAGTCCTTCAAAATCAATGACGGCCTTCGCATCTCGCGTCACCTGCTGCTCGACCTTGCCGAGATGGGCGTGCCCGCGGGCACCGAGTTCCTCGACATGATCACCCCGCAATATCTCGCAGGTCTCGTCTGCTGGGGCGCTGTCGGCGCGCGCACCACCGAAAGCCAGATCCATCGCGAACTCGTCAGCGGCCTCTCCTGTCCCGTCGGCTTCAAGAACGGGACCTCCGGCAACGTCAGTATCGCCATCGAAGCCGTGCAATCCGCCGCCCACACTCACACGTTCTTAGGTCACACCAAGTACGGACAGTCCGCCATCTTCGCCACCACCGGAAATCCGGACTGCCACATCATCCTGCGCGGCGGACGCAAGCTCGTGAACTATGACGCTGCCTCCGTGAAGGAAGCCTGTGCTCTCCTCGATAGAGCCGACCTTCCGCAGCGCTTGATGATCGATTGCAGCCACGCCAACAGCAACAAGGACTACACGCGCCAAGCTGAAGTCGGCCGCGATGTGGCCGCACAGATCGCCGCCGGCAACAAAAGCATCGTCGGCGTGATGCTCGAAAGCAATCTCGTCGCCGGCTCGCAGAAGCTTGCCAAAGGACGCAACCTCACCTACGGCCAAAGCGTCACCGACGCCTGCCTGGGCTGGAAGGAAACGGCACCACTCCTCCGCGAACTGGCCATGGCCGTCCGCTCCCGCAAATAAACGTCAATGATTGTGCTGTCATCCTGAGCGAAGCACGCGCAGCCTGCGACGTCGAAGGACCCCTACCCTCGCACCACTCTTACTGTGGCCTCGGCGCCGTCCCCGGCTTGAAGATCATTCCCTCGCGCGTCATACCATTCATGACCACCACCGCCGGATCTTCGAAGTACAAATGCCGCACGCACTCCTCTTCCTCAACAGCGTTCTGATTCCCTAACCACTGCCAATCCAACTGACCCTTCCCCGCCTCAGGATTCACGGTGAAGTACCCCACGTGAAACGCCATCAGGTTCTGGAAAAAGTGGCTACCCTGCGAAGGTGTCACCGCCATATCGCGGAATCCCGCCTCCACAATCACCCGCGCTCCGGCGATCTCATCCCACTCAATCGGAATTCCCAGCCACGGATCATTCGATCCCCATCGCCCCACTCCGATCAGCAAATACGGACGCTCCAACTCCATCAGCTTCGCATTGAAGTGCGCCACCGCCTCCGCCACCGCTTGGCTTCGCCCGCGCTCGAAGCGATGAAAATCCACCATCACCACATCGTGCAGGTTCTGCACGCGCCCGTTGCCGAGCACGCTCGTACTTCTGCAAATCAATGACGCCGGATCCACGCCCTCCATGGCTACTGGCTCGTTCTCACCCGAGAGCACCAGCGGACGCACCTGCAGGAAACCGAAATTTGCCGCCTCTCCCGCGGCTTGCGGCAGCCGCACCGCGAACTCGATCTCCACTGCCTGCCCCAGTGCTCCCTCGCCCACCGCGCACAGTTGCTCCAATATCTCCGCCAGCGGAAATACCTGTTGCTTCAAGACCGGCGCAAAACTCACGACCCGCGCGCCCGTGCGACTGGTCCCGTCGTACACCGCATCGTTATCGCGGTTGTAAGTAGAAGCCACCGCCGCCAGCGTCCCGTCGTGCTCTGCAACATCGAGCGCGTACCGCGCTTCGCGCAGCGATTCTGCCGGATCGTCACCGTCCGCGCGCTGCAAATCCACCGCCCAGAACTCCGATTGCGAATTCGCCAGGATCTCTGTCACGTCCGAAAATCCAATCGGATGCCGGGGATACCGCGGACAGAACGACAAGCACCGCCCGCCCGCTACCACCGCTCTTCCCATGCCGAGCGCCACGGCCGCGATCCCGTCGCTCGATTGCATCGGCGCCGTCGGATAAAAATTGTGCGAGCGCACCACGCCCGAAAAATCCGGGTAGAACCGCGTCCCGTGCTGCGCGCCCACTATCTCCTGCAGGATCACCGCCATCTTCTCTTCTTCCAGTCGGTATGGTGTCGCCCGCACATAGGCCTTCGCATGCTGGCTGAAGGTCGAAGCATAGATCAGCTTGATTGCTCGCCCAAGCTGCTCCAGCCGCTCATTCACGCTCGCCTTCGGATTTCCCAGCATGAACGTTTCATACACGCCCGTAAACGGCTGGTAGTGCGAATCCTCCAGCAAGCTCGACGACCGCACCGCCAGCGGATACGTCGCCTCGAAAAGGAACGCGTGCAGGTCCTTCAGCAATTGCTCCGGCAGCGCGGCTTCCAAAAATCTTCGACGGATCTGTTCGTCATCCTTCCATCGGATCGCGAACTCCAGTAGGTTGTTTTCCGCCAGGAAGCGATCAAAATATTCCGTCGTTACCACCACTGCCGGCGGCACTGAAACCTTCACTCCTGCAAATCTTCGCGAAAACCGCTGTTTATGTAGCAGGTGACGCATGAACGCCAGTCCGCGCGCCTTCCCGCCCAGCGATCCCGTTCCGATCCGCAGGAAGAACGCATCGCCCACCTTGAACGTCGCTGCGTCGAAGTCGCCGATGGAAACTTCTGTCTGCTCGCGACGATATTCACTGATCGAATCGATTAGGTCGCGCCGCAGGTCCTCGACCGTCGGAAAATCGGAAACCTTCCTCGGCCGCAGCTTTTGCGCCACGGCAAACTCGGTGCGCGCCGTCAGCCATCGCGAGAAATCATTCCGTGAACTATGGAACGCCAGGCTTTCCGCGGGAATGCGATGAAGTGCCACCTCCAGTGCATTCAGATCCCCTGCCTTGCCAACTTCTTCTCCGCTCGGCAGCCGGAACACGAAATCGCCAAACGAACACTGTTGGGTCAAGAGCCTGCGAAAATCTCGCAGAAACGTCGGCGAGCGCTTCTGCAGGAATGCAAATCCCTCTTCGTGCGCCTTCGTTCGATACTCGGTATGGCTCGAGTGCAGCACGATCGGCACATCCGGCACCAGTTCGCGGATCACGTGCGCCAACTCAAAGCCCGCCTCCGGTGCCGCCACTCCGTGCCGCGGGAACTGCACGTCCGACACCACTGCCAGCAAATTGTCGCGGTACTGACGCGCATACTGCTCCGCCTCTTCGTAATCCGAGCACAGCAGGATTTTCGGCCTCGCTCGCTGCCGCACCAACTTGTGCGCAACGTTGATTCCCTCGCGGATCACCCGCTTCGACTGGGTGATCAGCTCGGTGTAAATCACCGGCAGCACCGACGAGTAGTACCGGATGTTGTCTTCCACCACCAGCAGCACAGGCACGCCCACCGCGCGCGTATCGTGCAGTGCGTTGCGCTTGTCCTCGATGTACTTCACCATCGCCACCAGCACCCGCGCATTGCCTTGCCACAAGAAAATCCGGTCCACATCCGTCACCGGATTTCGCGCAACGAAGTTCTTCACCTCGCGATAGTCGTACGCCAGCACCAGCACCGGCACATCGATCCCGCTCTTCCGGATCTCGCGCGCAAGTTGCGCCGCGTTCAACTCGCCCACGGCGAGGTTGGTCACAATCAGGTTGAATCGGGGTTGCGAGCGCACCAGCTCCAGCGCCTGCGCGCAATTCGAAACCTGTGTGATTCCCGGAATATGTTGTAGATCGAGTTCACGAGACTCGCCGATCAGCAACTCATTGAGCCGCCCGTCTTCTCGCAGGATGAAGGAATCGTAGAGACTGGAAACCAGCAGGATGTCCTGCACGCGGAACGGCATCAGGCTGTCGAAACTTTCCATCGTCTCTTCAGCCTCGCGGAAAGGCCCCGTGCTGCGTTGCGTCGCCATGCCGAAACCGGGCGCGATTATACCCCTCGCTCACGCCGCTTCCCTGTGATTTAAACTTGCCTCAGTGTCCTTCAGCGACCAGCTCGGTTTCACCTTCAGCGCGCCTCAGCGCCGCATCTGGCAAGTGCGCGACATCGTGAGCTCCGTCCGCACCGCGCTCGAACGCGAATACGCTGACGTTTGGGTTGAAGGCGAAATCTCCAACTTCCGTCCCGCCGACTCTGGCCATCTTTATTTCTCTCTAAAGGACGAATCCGCCCAACTC
This sequence comes from Candidatus Korobacter sp., assembly GCA_036501185.1. GTDB lineage: Bacteria > Acidobacteriota > Terriglobia > Terriglobales > Acidobacteriaceae > Korobacter. Next base: position 34,053 of record DASYAU010000051.1, read on the forward strand.
CGCATCGTGATGTTCCGCTCGCAGGCGCGCCTCCTGAAATTTCGCCCGGAAAACGGCCTGAAAGTCGTCGCCCGCGGACGGGTCACCCTTTACGAAGGCCGTGGCGAGCTCCAGCTCATGGCTGAGTACCTCGAGCCGCAAGGTGCCGGCGCATTGCAGCTCGCCTTCGAACAGCTCAAGGCCAAGCTCCAGGCGGAAGGCCTCTTCGATCGCGACCGCAAAAAGCTGATCCCCGCTCTGCCAAAGAAAATCGGCGTCGTCACTTCACCGCGGGGCGCGGTTATCCAGGACATCCTCAACGTCCTCCGCCGTCGCCACAAATCTGTCCACGTCCTCATCTTCCCCGCACAGGTCCAGGGCGAGGCCGCAGCCTCCGAGGTCTCCAACGGCGTGCGCTGGTTCAACAAGACCGCGAATGTCGACGTCATCATCGTCGCCCGTGGCGGCGGCTCCATCGAAGACCTCGCCGCGTTCAACGACGAAGCCCTCGCCCGCGCCATCGCCGCCTCCACCATTCCTATCATCTCCGCTGTCGGCCACGAAACCGACTTCACCATCTGCGATTTCGTCAGCGACCTCCGCGCTCCCACGCCATCGGCCGCGGCCGAGCTCGTCATCCGTTCCAAGCAGGAGCTCGACGAGCGCCTCAACGCCTTGCAAACCCATCTCGCCCGCGCTCTTCGCGTCCGTCTGCTTGAATACGAAAAGCGTCTCGAGCGGCTTGCTCGTCACGGTGCCTTTGGCGGAATGCGCACCGCCCTCGCCCGCCGTCAGCAAAAGGTCGACGACCTCGTTTTCCGCCTGCGCGCCGCCCAAGTCCAGCTCTTCCGCCAGCTCCATCGCCGGCTCGATGTCGCTGCCACCCGCGTGCGTCACCACGACCTGCGCAGTCGTCTCACCGCCCGCCATCGCGAGATCGAAACCGGGCTCCAGAAGCTCGCCGCCACCTATCGCAGCTACCTGCTCAAGCGTCAATCGCGCCTGGAACGCCTCAGCGCCCAACTCCAGAGCCTCTCTCCCATTTCCATCCTCGAGCGCGGCTACGCCCTCGTCTTCGACGCCGAAGGCCACCTGCTGAAAGACGCCCGCCAGGTGCACGAAGGCGACACAATCCACGCCCAGTTGGCCCTCGGCCAAATCTCGGCTACTGTAAAGAAACCTGAATAGCGCCTTTGATCTGTGTCCCGGCTTTGGTCCCTGCATCTCACCGTCCGTGCATTAAAATAGTCTCGCCGTGAGCTCGCACCCCGGTTGTGGAGAGGACCCGGATGGGCCAGTGGTTGGCACGTGGACGCGTACCCCAGGCTACCGACCTGGCAACCGCCGTGATCGACATTCTGTTGGTCGCGCTGCTCATCTATGAGTTCCTGAAGCTCATCCGCGGCACTCGTGCCACGCCTATGCTCCTCGGCGTCTTCGTGCTCGCCATCGCCTTTATCACCGCGCGCTTCGCCGAACTCCGCACCCTCGACTGGCTGATGACCACGCTGCTGCCCTACGGCATCTTCGCGCTCATCGTCGTCTTCGCCAGCGAGATCCGCCACGCCCTCGCGCGCTTAGGACGCAAACTCACCAGCTCGCGCTCCAACTCCGCCAACGCCGAGTCCTACGACGACATCGTTCTCGCCGCCAATCTCTTTTCGCAAAACCAAACTGGTGCACTGATAGTCATCGAACGCGAGATCGGTCTTCGCACTTACATCGAGAGTGGTGTCGCCCTCGACGCCCACATCTCCTACGATCTCCTGGCCACCATCTTCCGTCCCAGCGCGCCCTTGCACGACGGTGCCGTGATCATCCAGAAGGACCGCATCGCCGCGGCTGCCTGTTTCCTCCCGCTCTCCATCAACCCGGTTCTCTCCACCCAGCTCGGTACTCGCCACCGCGCCGGAATTGGCATCACTGAAGAGAGCGACGCCATTGCCGTCATCGTCTCCGAAGAAACCGGCGCTATCTCGCTTGCCGTCGCCGGACAGATCGAACGCGACATCACTCCTGAGGAACTCCGCGAGCGACTGAGCATCCTTCTCCACCGCCACGTGCCTGCCTCCGCTCTTCCCAGCACGCAGGACCAGGACCTCGAGCCCGGCGCCTTGCAGACTGGCTTGGGTAATGTCAACGACGATTCCTCGGAGATCGAGCGATGATCCACTGGCTCCGCCAACACGTCTTCGGACATCTCCGCCTCAAGCTGCTCTCCCTGCTCATTGCCACTGCCCTGTGGTACGCCGTTGCGCATGACCAGCCTGCCGAAATCGCACTCAGCGTTCCCATCGAGTTTTACAACACGCCCGAGCACCTGGAAATTAGCTCCGAGCGCATTCAACGCGCCGAAGTCCGCGTCCAGGGCCCCGCCCGCACTCTCCGCGAGATGACCAATGCCGACATCGACGCCGTTATCGATCTCAGCGGGACCAAGGTCGGCGAACGTACTTTCGATCTGACCCCAAAACAGATCCGTCACGTGCCGCATAACGTGCAGATCGTGCAGGTCGTGCCCTCGCAGATCCGTTTAGAACTCGACCGCAGCGCCTCCAAAACGGTGAATCTCACTCCTCGGGTCATCGGCACCTTCGCAACCGGCTATCGTCTCGGCGACGTAGAGGTCACCCCCAACCGCATCACTATCACGGGTCCCGAGTCCCGGCTCACCACCATCGACGCCGCCATTACCGATCCAGTTGATGCCACCGGCCTCGTTGGCCGAGGCACCTTCACTACCCAGGCATTCGTGGGCGATCCTCTCGTACAATTGATGAATCCCGAACCGATTCACGTCACTGTGACGACCGTCAAAACAAAGCCAGGAGAGAAGTGACCACGTTGTCCCCCGAAACTACTCAGCCCCGCGTTCGACAACTCTTCGGTACCGACGGCATTCGCGGCGTCGCCGGGGAATATCCGCTTGACGCCCATACCGTCTTCGCCATTGGCCGCGCCCTCGGATCACGTCTCGCGGCCCAACACGCATCGCCACGAGTCCTCATCGGGCAAGACACCCGCGAGTCCAGCGACTGGATCAGCCGCTCCTTAGCTCGCGGCTTACAAAGCTCGCAAGCTGACGTCGTCAGCGCCGGCGTCATCACCACCCCAGGCGTCGCATACCTCACCCGCACTCACGGCTTCTCCGCCGGCATCGTAATCTCCGCATCGCACAATCCCTGGAACGACAACGGCATCAAAGTCTTCGGAGCCAACGGCTACAAGCTCTCAGACCACATCGAGCACCAGATCGAATCGCAAATTTTTTTCCACCTCGAAGAACTCGAGCGCGCCGACAGCGAGGGCCAAGGTCCCGTCATGCTCCCCGGCGATGCAAAACTGCGCGAAGACTATGCTGCGTGGCTTCGCTCGCAGGTCGCCGCCATCGACTTCAGCCGCTTTCGGGTCCTTCTCGACTGCGCCAATGGTGCCGCCTGCAGCATTGCCAACCTTGTATTCCCCGCGCTTAACATCGTCACTGAGTTCACGCACGTCTGCCCGACTGGGCGCAACATCAATGCCAACTGCGGAGCTCTTCATCCCCAGGAAGTCGCCCAACGCGTCGCCCAAGCCGGCGGCCGCTTCGACCTGGGCATCACCTTCGACGGCGACGCGGATCGTGCCCTCTTCAGCGATGCCGGCGGCAACATCGTCAACGGCGACGCCGTTCTCCTGCTCGCCGCCCGCGATATGAAATCCCGCAATCGCCTCGCGTCCGATACCGTTGTCGCCACGACGATGTCGAATATGGGGCTCGAAGCCGCCCTCAAGCACTCTGGCATCCGCATGCTGCGTGCCGCCGTCGGCGACAAATATGTTTTGGAAGAAATGCAGATGACCGGAGCCACCCTCGGCGGCGAACAATCCGGCCACATCCTTTTCATGGATAGCGATGCCACCACCGGCGATGGCATTCTCACTGCTCTCCGAGTCCTCGAAGTGCTCGCGCGCTCCGGGAAGTCGCTTGCCGATCTCCTGGGCGACCTCAAAGTCTTCCCGCAGGTCATCCGCAACATCAAGGTCCGGGAGAAAACCCCGCTTAGCGAAATCCCGTCGGTTGCTGCCGCCATTCACGAGGCCGAGCACGATCTTGGCGATACCGGCCGCGTCGTGGTGCGTTATTCAGGAACAGAGAAATTAGCGCGC
>DASYAU010000052.1:0-1599 GCA_036501185.1 Candidatus Korobacter sp.
TCATGTTGATTCACTGGCAGGTCCGGGAATAAAAATTCGTCTCCCGGGCCTGCGCCCTCCACCATGCATGTCGCAGAGTCGTCGTCCTGACAGCAAGCCCATTCCGGAACGCGAACGCATCCCTCGCGACGAAAGTTGGCATGTTATATCCCGCGATTTGCCATACTTGAATAAGGGGAGATATCGGGCCGCGGCAACCAGAAATCGCAACGTCGCTGCTAAATCCTTTGCCTGGACGAATTTAGCCGTAAGTCATTTCGGCAGAGCAATGTAACGCCCGGAACGGCACTCTGCACCGAAAATCAGGCAAGAATTGAACTCTAAGCCCTTTATTGAGACGACTTTGCGACTAAGCGCTTTGTTTGGACGAATTTGAGCCTCGGGAAGCCACTTAAGCCGAACCAACCAAAAGACTTACATCTCGCCCTCCGGTGACCGGGGGGAGGGGGGTGGGGTTACTCGTAACGCAATGCTTCGATCGGGTCCAGATTGGCGGCACGGAGCGCCGGAACCATCCCGCTCACCAACCCGACCACAATCAGGATCCCCGTCGAGACGCCGACGATCAGCGGAGAGATCAGCAGCCGGATGTCAGCATCGGTCGCATTTGCGGCAATGGCGCTGTAGAAGGTAATGCGCCCCACCGCCAGCGACACTCCATACGCCAGCAGCATGCCCAGCACGCCGCCGGTAGCGGAGATCACCAGCGCCTCCGCGAGAAATTGAATCAGGATGTGCCGCCTGCGTGCGCCCAGCGCTTTTTCCACGCCGATTTCGCGCGTGCGCTGCTGCACGCTCACCAGCATGATGTTCATCAGCCCGATGCCCGCGATCCCCAGGGTCAGCGAGCCGATGAACGCCATCAACACCTCGAGCGCCGCCGTGATGATGCGGAACTGCTCGAGCTGCTCCATCAGGTTCGCGACATAGATTGCGTTGCGATCCGTCGGCCGGAAGCCGTGCGCTGCCCCCAAGGTCTGGCGCACCGCCCGCTCCACAGCCTCGTTGTTGCCGTGATAGGTCATCCAGATGCCGTCGAGATACTTGGTGTCCTTCAGGTCGCCCATGGTCTTGAACGGAATGTGGACTTCGCGGTTGATGTTGTTCTCGTCCTCCGTCATCTTCGGCTTCAGCACGCCGATGACCGTAAAGCTGATGCCGCCCACGCGGATATGCTGCCCGATCGGGTAAATCCCCGAGAACAGTTTGGTCGCCGCCTCGGCACCGAGCACCGCGACGTGGTTGCGCTCCTCATTGTCTTGCTCGGTGTAGAAGCGGCCCTTGACGACGTCGTAGTTCAGGATGTCCGCGATCGCGGCATGGCTGCCTTCGACGTGCCAGGTGTAGCTGTGCAGGTCGTTCTGGATAGGAACATCGTCCTTCTCCAGGTTGCCCACAATCTCTTCCAGGCCGGGAACGCTTGAGGAGAGCCGGTCTATGTCGTCCTGCGTGAAGCGCACCACCACGCCGGCCTTCTTGCCGCCCGCCTGCTCGCTGGTGGTGCCGGGAAACACGCCGATGGAGTTGATGCCCCACTGCGAGAAGATCGCCATGATCGCGCGGCTGAACCCCGCCCCGTAAGCCAGCAGCAACACGACG
>DASYAU010000053.1:0-12974 GCA_036501185.1 Candidatus Korobacter sp.
CTTCGGCTTTCTTCCCATCTCGCCTCCTGGCGGAGGCCCTCGATCCTATCAATCATGCGTGTCCAGTTCTAGTAGGGTGCACTACAGCTATCTCTCGACCGGCATCATTGCCGAGGCCTTACGCGCTGAACTTCTGACCGCTTGCATCGGAAATCTACCCGCCAAAGGGAAGAGATCTGATCTCGAGGAATTGATCCGAGAAGTTAGCAAGCCCGATGAAGCCCCTAGCGTCATCGCCCTTTTAGACAAACTTGAAATCAGAAAGACTGTTCCTGAGTCTGCAAGGGCTTATCTGAAGAACGTTACGCCAAAATTGAAGCAACGAAAAGCGCGATTGGACGATGTTCAGGCGCGAGGGATTAAGAACCAGGACGTGTACTTGACGTGGGATGAGATGGACGTCTATTTCGCGACGTCAATGCGCAAGGCTTGGGAATACGAAGATTTATACGACTTCATAAAAGAACTGATGTCATCGCCGCACGTCAGCGATCTAGCTATTCGATTTTTCGACCCCACCCAAAGCTACACACCAAGCCGAATTGACAAAGGCATCGTCGAATCATTGATGCTGAAACGCGCAAAATGCACTGTCTATTCTGTGCAGGATACGGACACACTTAGCAAGGATTCGGAACTCGCTGCAACACTCGCTCAGGGCAAGCCAGTAATCGCCTACATTCCCACAATCGATGTCAAGAAGCGGAAGAAGGAGCTGATTAAACAGGACCCAATCTCGACGTTTGAGCGGCTACGGTTCATTTTGTATGCGGATGAAAAGTTTAGCGATGTCGTTCCGCAAGAAGATGTGAAATTTGTTCAGGGCTACGATCAACTCTTGAAATATCGAAATGCGGCTCCGTTTTCTTCAATTCCCGATGAGAAGCGTGCAAAGGAGTTTCGGGAATTGCAGCACACAAATTTGGAAAGACTGTGCCAAATTATCGCCGAATCGGAGAAAAGGATTTACGATAAAAGATCTGATACGTTGAAGACGTATCACCCACTTGCGCTACAAGTGAACTTGCGAACCACGATGGCGACTTGATCTCGAAAACCAAGGAAGGCGGCAGCATCGCCGGCGGCATGAAGAAGGCTTGCAAGTTGATCATGGAAGACTGGGCAAAGCAGTCCGGCGCCGCCCACTAGCAAGCTCGAAATTCCGGAAATTCAAATTAAATTCGCGGATAGACCGCCGGGTGCCCCACCTCCAGTGAGCCTCTGTTGGCGAACGGAAGTGGGTCTAGGAAGACGAGGCGTAGCCGCTTCGTTGTTCTTTCCGCCGTTCGACGAACCCGCCTAGACCACCTCTCGTCCCTCGGCGGGTGGCCCACATCTCAGGGTGGCCAGTTTCAACAGTCTTGGCACAAGAGTTCGTCCCGCGGTATAAACCAGTGGCAATTCCACTCCGGAGCACACATGGTTCATTCAAGCGGACAAAAAGAGACACAGATCATGGATTTCCTGCACGCCCATGTCTTCGATCCGATCCTATCGTCACCGAATGCATCGGAAAAGCTCAAACAAGGCGTGCGTGGAACACCTGACACCTGAGACCTCGCCTTCATCACCCTCCGACGTGCTCCCCATCACAGACTCCGTTGACTCTCTTCAATTAATCTGCGCATGTGGGGCAATGTCCCAGGCAGCGCCAAAAAGCTCTTTGAAAAGCACTTCCAGAGAAGCAACAGTGGAGAGACGACCGGCCGTACCCCGGCAGCCGACGCTCACCGAGAGCCGACGGGCATCTCCCCCAACTTATTTCTTATCAATACCTTGCCTATAACAGGCGTGGAATCATCGCGATAGGCGGTTTTTTGGGTTAACTCGATGAAAACCCATGAGGCCAGAGGGGGAGGGGGTGTTACCAGGTAGTAATGGGGAAGGGGCCCACATCGATTTCTCCCGGCTCGTCCGCGGCGGGTGGCCCACCCAATCACCTCCGGACATTCTCGGGTGCCGCACTCCAATTCGCCTCCTTTGGCGAGCTAGGGTGGGACTGAAAAGCGGCGCAGCCGCTTCTTTGTTCTCCGGCGGCGCCTGAATTTCGCTTCCTGCAAGCCCTTTTCATGCACCAGAATTGGAATGCGTTCCCCGCCTCTTCCCTATTGGACAAAACCGCAACTCGACCCGCTGCTGCGCCTTGACCGCCCGCCCGCCAACCCGTATGGTGAGCGCGACAGCGTTGCAAGGATTCGCCTTTGCCCATTCTCTCAGCCACCGATGCCATTACCCCCGCGTTCCGCCACGCCTGGCAGCAGATGTTCAAGCCCATTCGCTTCGCTTTCTGGTGGCGCATCGCGGTCCTCGGTCTGTTCACCGGAGAATTCGCCGGAGGCGGCGGCTTCAGCCCTCCCAGTTTCCCCGCTCAGTCCGGAGGCACTCACCGGTCGAATCCATTCCCCGCCCAGCTCGGTTGGTTCACTCCAACGCACATCATCGAAATCGCGGCGCTTGGAGCGGTCGTCGTCATCGTCCTGACGCTCATCTTCGTTTACATCAACTCCATCCTGCGCTTTGTGCTCTTCGACGCCGTTCTCCACGCGAATCCAAGAATCGGCGAAGGCTGGCGCAAATGGCGCCAGCAAGGCCGCCAGTTTTTCACTTGGCAACTCCTCCTCGCACTCGCCGGCTGGATGCTGGTTTTCGTCTGTCTGCTTTTGCCGCTGTTCTTCCTCTTCACCAGTCACCACATCGGCTTCTGGTTTATGGACGCAATCGCCGTTGCAACCCTCGTTCTCGGCTTTCTGGTGATGGTCGGCCTCGGACTAGCGCTCAACATCGCCGCGGTACTCGCCAAGGACTTCATCGTCCCCATGATGGCTCTGGAAGGAATCACCTGGCAGGAAGGCTGGCGACGTTTCCGCATCATCTCCGCTGGTCATGCCGGAGAGTACGTCATTTACCTGCTGATGAAGTTCGTACTGCGCATCGCCGCTGGCATTCTGCACACCATTGCGATGCTCATTCCGATCTTCATCCTAATGATTCCCGCCGTAATCCTCATCATTGCGGGCGTCGCAATTGGCGCCGGATCCACTGCCGTAGTGAAAGCGCTTCTCATCACCGTTGGCATTATCGGGGGAGTGATCCTGTTCCTGGTCTTTCTGGCTCTCTCCGCACTGGCCGGCGCGCCCATCGCATACTTCTTCCCCGCCTATTCCATCTACTTCTTCGCCGGACGCTACGAACCACTGGGCCGCATCGTCTTCCCGCCACCTCCAATTCCGCCACCCATGATGCCGGAGCCCAATCCTCCGCTGGCCCCCGCGTAGGCGCGCCAATCCTGCACGCAGCCTCTAGACCAAAAGGAACCCCGTGTCTCAGTGTCTCCGTGGTAGATGTTTTATTCGCGGTCGGCGTTTCGCGCGCGTGACTTGATCCAGATCGGCGTGCCCACAAACTGGAATGCCTCGCGAATCTGGTTTTCCAAAAACCGCCGGTAGCTGAAGTGCAGTGCCGTGACGCGATCGGTGAAGAGAATGAAGGTCGGTGGCGAAACCGCGGCCTGGGTCATGTAAAGAATGCGAACGCGCTGGGAATAAGGAACGCCGGCGCGCTCGAAATCAATGTGTTTCAGGAACCGGTTCATCTCGCCCGTCGGAATCCGCTTCCGCCGTTCCCGTGCCACCAGTTCAATCGTGTCGAAGATTTGTTCTGTGTGATACCCAGTCTCAGCCGACGCGAAAATCAGCGGCGCGTAGCTTAGGAATTTCAGGTGATCGCGCGTCTGCTCTTCGAAGATGTCCGCCTTGGCCGCCGGCTTTCCATCGGTCCGATTGATCGTCACCGCGTCCCATTTATTCACCACGATGATCACCGACCGTCCCGCCTCGTGCGCATACCCCGCGATCGTCGCATCCAGCGCGGTCACACCTTCAGTCGCATCGATGAGGATCAATGCAAGATCCGCAGCCTCGAGATGCTTGCGCGCCATCACCACCGAAAGCTTCTCGGCCATCAAATGCGTCTTGCCCTTGCGTCGAATCCCGGCCGTATCAATGAAGCGGAACGTCTGCCCATCGCGCTCCATCACCTCGTCCACCGCATCGCGGGTGGTTCCTGCAATCGGTGAAACAATCGCCCGCGCCGTTCCCGTCAACCGGTTCAGCAGCGTCGATTTCCCAACATTCGGCCGCCCGATAATCGCAATCTTGACCTCTTTGGGCTGCTCCTCGTCCGGTTGCTCTTCGCCCTCGTGCGCCGCGTCATCAACCTCATCGCTCAAATCAACCGGCTCGAGCTCTTCTTCCGCTGTCGTCTCCGCGTGCTCCGGCATGCGCGTCAGAATCTCGTCCAGCAGCTCCGCCACGCCAGTCGAGTGCTCTGCCGAAACCGGCATCATCGTCCTAATCCCGAGTCGCCGGAAATCTTCCACGTAACTCTCGAGCTTGGGATCGTCGACCTTATTCACCGCGAGAATCAGCGGTTTCCGCGTGCGCTGCAGCAATCTCGCCAGGTCAATATCGGACGACGCCAGCTCGGTCCGGCCGTCCACCACCATCACGATCACGTCCGCTTCCTCCAGCGCGACCTTGGCCTGCCGAAAAATTTCCGCTGGAATCAACGCTTCGTCATCGGGAATGATGCCGCCCGTATCCACCACGCGGATCCGTTTGCCCTCCCACTCGGCGTAGCCATAAATCCGGTCGCGCGTAATGCCTGGCTCATCGCCCACAATCGCTCGCCGCTGTCCCACCAGCCGGTTAAAAAGCGTGGATTTCCCCACGTTGGGGCGGCCCACAATCGCGAGCATGCCAACGAGTGGAACGGTTGTGTCCTGGTGAGGAAATTTCGATCGTGCCAAGTGGAACCCCTGAGGGCGCGAATTACTCTGCCCGTCTATTATAGGGACAGCGACGTCCTTCCTGTGTCCAGCAGCTCACAATCCGCGGCATCTCCAGCGCGCGACATCCGCTCGCTCACCTTGAACCAATTCTTCGGCCCCGGTGGCGTACTCGCCAACTCGCATCCCGCGTACGAATTTCGCCGCGGCCAATTGCAAATGGCGCAGGCCGTCGAGCAGGCGCTCAGCGAGAAGCGTCACCTCATCGTGGAAGCCGGCACCGGCGCCGGCAAAACCCTCGCGTACCTCGTTCCCGTCATTCGCTCCGGACTGCGCGTCATCATCTCCACCGGCACTAAGAACCTCCAGGAGCAGCTCTTTTACAAAGTCGTCCCGTTCCTCGAGCGCGCCATCTTCGGCGAAGGCTCCGAGCAACGCCTGAAGGTCTGCTACATGAAGGGCCGCAACAACTATCTCTGCCGCAAAAAGCTCTACGACCTCACCGATAAGCCCATCCTCAATGGCCTTGAAGAGATCGATCAGTTCCGATCCATCCGCGAATGGGAAGCCGTCACCACCACCGGCGATCGCGCCGAGCTCGCCAGCCTCCCCGAAAGCAGCCTCGTCTGGCCCAAGCTCGATGCGCGCGCCGACACGTGCATTGGCAGCAAGTGCAAAGAGTACGACCGCTGCTTCATCACCGAGATGCGCCGCAACGCCCTCGATAGCGACATCATCATCGTCAACCACCATCTATATTTCGCGGATCTCGCCATCAAGCGCGCCGCGGAAAACGCCCCCGACGTCGGCATCCTCCCCGAAGCCGCCGCCGTCATCTTCGACGAGGCCCACGAGCTCGAAGACGTAGCCGGAAGCTATTTCGGCGTCAGTGCCTCTAACGTCCGCATCGACGAGCTAGCCCGCGACGTCGAATTCGCCATCAAGGAATTCCACATCGCCTCGCCCACGTTGCTTCAATCCGCAAACCGCCTGCGCGAGCGTTCGCAGCTCTTCTTCACCCTTCTGCCGCAAGGCGAAGGCCGCTTCGCCTTCGAAAATCGCCGCGAGTTCCTGGAAGAAAATGGCGAAGAATTTCTCGCCCTCCAGACCGCGCTCGTCTACCTGCACAGCGAACTCCATTCGCTCAAAGAAAAACCCGACGAGCTCTTCAACCTCATACGTCGCACCGAAGAAATGCGCGTGCAGCTCGAATTCCTCATGGAGTCGAACGACAAGAACACCGTCTACTGGATCGAGCGTCGTGGCGAATCACGCCGCGCCGGACGCGCCGCGCACAACGTCTTCATCCAGGCCACGCCCATCGATGTCTCCGCCATCCTTCAGCACACACTCTTCGCCAGCCTCAACACCGCAGTGCTCACCTCGGCCACCATCGCCGTCGGCGGCGGCTTCCAATATGCCCGCGGCCGCCTAGGCCTCGCCGACGCTCGCGAGCTAGTCGTCCCCTCGCACTTCGACTACGAAACTCAAGCCGTCTTCTACGTTCCGCCCGACATGCCCGATCCGCGCGAGCCGAATTTTTCGCGCAAGGCCGCCGACCGCATCCGCGAGCTGCTCAACATCACCCGCGGCCGCGCCTTCTGCCTCTTCACCAGCTATGCGCAAATGAACGATGTCTACGACCGCCTGCTCGGCGAGCTCGACTACCCCATGCTCAAACAGGGCGACGCCCCGAAAAGCGCGCTGCTCGAGGAGTTCCGCATGACTCCCGGCGCCGTTCTTTTCGCGACGAGTTCCTTCTGGCAAGGGGTCGACGTCCAGGGCGAGCAGCTCAGTTGCGTCATCATCGACCGCCTCCCGTTCGCCGTGCCCAACGATCCCGTCGTCGCCGCCCGCATCCGCGCCATCGACGCCGACGGCGGCAATGCCTTCTTCGACTACCAGGTTCCCAGCGCGGTCATCGCACTCAAACAAGGTTTCGGACGCCTCATTCGCTCCCTCCACGACCGCGGCATCGTTTGCCTGCTCGACAATCGCATCCTCAAAAAACAATACGGCCGCGTCTTCATCGAGAGCCTGCCAAAATATCGCCGGACGACGGACATCCGCGTGGTCGCTCAGTTTTTCGGCGCCGACGACGACTCTTAAAATTTCATTTCCATGAATACATCCGCCCGCGCATAAGGCGATGGATGTTCGGGCCGAATGTGTCGGAATCCGACCGCTTCGTAAAGATGGATGGCATTCGCCAGGCTGGAATTCGTCTCCAGTCGCACCGCTCGCGCCCCGATCCGACGTGATTCTTCGATAGTGGCCTCGAGAATCTTGCGCCCGATCCCGTGCCCCTGCCACGCGTCGCTAACCGCCATCTTAGCCAGCTCAAAAACGCGATCGCCTTCGGCAAGGAGCGCACAAGTTCCGACCGCTTCCGTCCCAACAAACGCCATCATGATCGATCCGCCGCCATCGATGATCGAACCCTGGGGATCGGCAAGCGCCTTGCGGTCCGGCTCTTCTAGCACGAAGAGCTTCGAAATCCATGCCTCGTTCAGCGCGCGAAACGCCTCGGCATCGCCAGATTGGAATCGTCGAATTTGAATTTCAGAAGGCACAAGTTGGATCTGCGGAACTGCAGGCACCTCGACGAGCTCGGTATCGAACGCGACCAGCCACCCTCGCAGATTCCCGCGCAGTGTCTCTACTTCGATGCCGCCAAATTCAGCCGGATACTTTTCTAATTTCTGCAGCGCCTTCCGCATCATCGACCGCGCACCGTTCCGATTGTCGCGATGAAAATGATGGAACGCACCCGCCACTTGGATTAGCGCCTGTAGGAAAGTCTTCTCCGGCTCCTCCATCCGCAGCCAAACCGCCTCCCAATGCTCGTGCGCTTCAAAGAACTGCCCGCGGCGATAGCAGCTCATTCCTTCGGATAGATCGCCGGTAGTCCAATCGAACATCCAGCAAACCTACCATGGACCAAGCGGCACGCCGTGTTTACGCGCTAAAATAGACTTTTCCCCGCACCTCTCTGGCACGACCAGTCAGGATGCTGTCAAGGATTTATGTACGAAGTCACCGTCGAAGACACGTTTGCCGCAGGTCACTACCTGCGCAATTACAAAGGCAAGTGCGAGAACCCGCACGGCCACAATTACAAGGTCCGCGTCACCTTGCAGGGCCGTGAGCTCGACCACGCCGGCCTCCTGCTCGATTTCAAGGACCTCAAAATCGTCATCAAGCCCGTTGTCGACCACCTCGACCACCAGATGATGAACGACATTGCTCCCTTCGACGTCCTCAATCCTTCAGCCGAAAATCTCGCCAAGTATTTTTACGACGAAACCAACAAGTATCTCTCCGGCCAAACCGCCGGCCGCGTGAGGGTCAAAGACGTCACCATCTGGGAGACCGACACCACCACCGCGACGTATTACGAGTAGCAGCCCAGGTGAACTACCAATCGCTAACTGAGATTCATGCAGATCACCGAAATCTATCGTTCATTGCAGGGTGAATCGTCGTACACGGGGATTCCGTGCATCTTCGTTCGCCTGACCGCCTGCAACCTCCGTTGCTCGTGGTGCGATAGCGAATACACCTTCACCGGCGGCCGCAAAATGTCCATCGATGAAGTCGAAGCCGAAGTCCACAACCTCGCGCCCAGCGGGCTCGTCGAAATCACCGGCGGCGAACCCATGCTCCAGGAGCGCGAACTCATCCCGCTCATGGAACGCCTCATCGACAAGGGCTACAAGCTTCTCATCGAAACCAGCGGCGAGCGCCCGCTGGCCAGCGTGCCGAAAGCAGTCGTGAAGATCGTCGACGTCAAATGTCCCGGCTCCGGCCACGCCGGCTCTTTCCGCCTCGAAAATCTCGGCGCCCTCACCCCCCACGACGAAATCAAGTTCGTCATCGCCGACCGCGCCGACTACGACTTCGCCCGCGATTTCACCCGCCAGCACGATCTCGCCGCCAAAGTCTCTTCCGTCATCTTCTCTCCCGCCTTCCGAAAAGACGCCCGCGGCACCCGCGACGCCTCGCACTGTCTGGTCGACCCAGAGGACCTCGCCAACTGGATCCTCGCAGACCGTCTCGAAGTCCGCCTCGGCCTGCAGGCACACAAGTTCATTTGGGCCCCGGAGACCAAAGGCGTATGAGCAAGGCGGTCGTGGTCCTCAGCGGCGGCATGGATTCCACGGTCTGCGCCACCCTCGCCGTCCGCGAGTACGGCGCGGAAAACGTCGGTGCCCTGCACGTCTCCTATGGCCAGCGCACGCAGGCTCGCGAGAAGCAGGCTTTCACGGACGTCAATGTACGCCTTGGCATCAGCACCCGGCTGGCGGTGGAAACGCCTTTCTTCAAAGTCATTGGTGGCTCAGCGCTTACGGACGCCAACATTGCCGTCCCCTACGCCGGTGAGCTCATCGGACACGAAATCCCGGTCACCTACGTCCCGTTCCGGAACGCCCATTTGCTGGCCATGGCCGTCAGTTGGGCCGAGGTTTTGGGCGCATCTAAGATCTATATAGGGGCTGTGGCCCAGGACAGCAGCGGCTACCCCGACTGTCGTCCTGAGTTCTACGAGGCTTACAACTTGGCGGTTCGCCGGGGCACCAAAGCTGGTGACATTGAGATCGTCACCCCGCTCATTGCCCTGCCTAAACATCAGATTGTGAGCCTTGGCCTTGAATTAGGCGCGCCCTTCGATTTAACGTGGTCATGCTATAGCTGCGAGGACTGCGCGTGCGGCATTTGCGACAGCTGTGTGCTTCGGCTTCGTGCCTTTGCAGGCGCCGGCGCTGTCGACCCTATTCCTTACGTACCGCGACTCGCCGGCCGTTAGCCGGGTTCTTAAGAAGTACAAGTCTCGCTGGGAGGCGGACATGAGAAAACAAGCTCTAATCTTTCTATTCGTTGCGCTGGTGCTCGGCTTCAGTGTGCCGGCGTTCTCGCAGGGCGCCACGCTGAAGGGGTATGTCAAAGACGCCGAAGGCAAACCCATCGTCGGAGCGGAAGTCGATATGGTCAACCAGGACAACGGCCAGAAGCGTTCCCTGAAGACCGACAAGCAGGGCAACATCTTCAGCATCGGCATGCCGCCGGGCACCTATAACGTCACCGTAACCAAGGACGGCAAGCAGATCTGGACCGTCCAGAAGTTCCCCATTACCCTGCGTGAAGATACGCCGCCCTTGAACATCGATCTCGCCAAGGAAGAGAAGGCTGCCGCCAGCGACCCCAAGGTCGCCGAAGCGATGGCCAAGAACGAGGCCATCAAGAAAGAAAACGAGAAGATCGGCAATGTCAACAAGCTGCTCGTTCAGGCTACCGACCAGATGAAGGCCCAGCAGTGGGACCAGGCGGTCGCCACCATGCAGCAAGCCGTTGCTGTCGATACCACGCACGACCTCGTCTTCGCCAAGATGGGTGAAGCCTATCTCGGTGCAAAGCAATATCCGCAAGCCGCGGACGCCTACTCGAAGGCCATTCAGCTCAAGCCCGATGCCGCTGCCTACCACAACAACCTCGCGCAGGCCTATGCCAAGTCCAACCAGACCGACAAGGCCATCGCCGAATACGACAGTGCAGCCAAGCTCGATCCCACCCAGGCTGGCACCTACTACTTCAATGAAGGCGCGGTGTTAACCAACCTCGGGAAGACCGACGACGCCAACGCCGCCTTCGATAAGGCCATTGCCGCCGACCCGAACAAATCCGATGCCTACTACCAGAAGGGTGTAAACCTCATGGGCAAGGCCACCACTGGCAAGGACGGCAAGTACATCCCCGCCCCCGGAACCGTCGAGGCCTTCAACAAGTATCTCGAGCTCGACCCCAGCGGAAAATACGCGCAGAACGCCAAGGACATGATTGCGGCTCTCGGCGGCACTGTGCAAACCAGCTTCAGTAACGGCAAGAAGAAGAGCAAGTAATCAGCAATTCGTGATCAAGGGCGGCTTCGGCCGCCCTTTTCGTTTGTGACGGAATAAAATCGTCAGCAGATGAGCCAGAACGAGCTCCCGACGTTCGCTGAAGCACGCGCGCTGATCGACGATTACGCCGTCAGGATCGCGCCGCTCCCCACCGAAATCGTCGAGCTCTCCCAGGCCGACCACCGCGTCCTCGCCGACGACCTCCACGCCGACCGCGACTTCCCTCCATTTCCGCGTGCCACCCGCGATGGTTTCGCCGTCCGTTCCGCCGACGTCCAATCCATTCCCGCCAAACTGAAGGTCATCGCAGAGATCGCCGCCGGCTCCGCGATAACGAAACCGCTGCATGCCGGTGAAGCCGCCGAGATCATGACTGGAGCACCGCTTCCCGACGGCGCCGACGCCGTCATCATGGTCGAGTATTCCCATCACGAAACTGAAATCGTCACCCTCGAACGCACTGCCCATGCCGGCGACAACTTCGTTCCTCGCGGCGCCGAAGCTGAAGCCGGAGCTCTGCTCATTTCCGCCGGAACTCGTCTCAATCCCGCCGCCATCGCCATCGCCGCCTCGGTGGGTAACGCCGAACTGCAAGTCTTCCGTCGTCCCGTCATCGCCATCCTCTCCACCGGCGACGAATTGGTCGAACTCCGCGAACGACCCGGCGCCTCGCAGATTCGCAACTCCAACAGCTACTCCTTAGCGGCCCAGGTTCGTCGTGCCGGCGGATCCCCACGCATCCTCCCCATCGCACGCGATCGCGAATCCTCCATCCGCGATGGCGTCAACGCCGCCAAATCCGCCGACTTGCTCGTTCTCTCCGGCGGTGTCTCCATGGGCAAGTACGATCTCGTCGAACAAGTGCTGGCAGCCGAAGGGGCGCAGTTCCACATGACCGGCGCTCGCATCCAGCCCGGCAAACCCATCGTCTTCGGAACACTTCCCCGGGCGGCCCGCGAGCTCCCGTTCTTCGGCCTGCCAGGCAATCCCATCTCCACCATGGTCACCTTCGACCTCTTCGTCACCCCGGTGTTGAACGCTCTTTCTGGCGCGAAGAGTTCGCCGCTTCGTTTCGCGCACGCCCGGCTCGGCGAGGACCTCAAAGTCTCTCCCGGTCTCACCCGCTTTCTTCCCGCCGTCCTCACCAGCGCCGTCGATCACGCCACCGTCACCCCCGTTCCCTGGCACGGCTCGGGAGATCTTGCCGCCATCGTGCGCGCAAACTGCTATCTTGTGGTGCCACCCGAGGCCACCGCGCTTGCACGCGACTCCTACGTCACCGTGCTGCTGAAGGATTAAAAGTCTCGTGAAAAAAAAGCTCTCGCACTACGACAAACAAGGCCGAGCCTCCATGGTTGACGTTTCGGCCAAGGACAAGACCGTTCGCACCGCCACAGCTAGCGCCCACGTCCTGCTTTCGCCCGCCGTCCTCGAGGCCTTGCCCGAAAATCCCAAGGGCGATGTCTTTGAGACTGCGAAATTGGCGGGGATTATGGCCGCCAAGCGCACGGCAGAGCTGATCCCTTTGTGTCATCCGTTGCCGCTCACCCACATTGATGTGCAGGTTGAGCTATGCGAAAATGGCGTTGCTATTGGCTCAAGAGTAACCACTAAAGCGGTTACGGGGGTGGAGATGGAGGCCCTCGTTGCGGTATCCGTTGCCGCCTTAACCGTTTACGATATGTGCAAAGCACTCGACAAGGGAATCGAGATCCGGCACATCGTGCTCGACTCGAAAACCGGCGGAAAAAGCGGAGACTATCGCCG
The DNA here is from genome assembly GCA_036501185.1 of Candidatus Korobacter sp. Classification (GTDB taxonomy): domain Bacteria; phylum Acidobacteriota; class Terriglobia; order Terriglobales; family Acidobacteriaceae; genus Korobacter. The sequence goes on from DASYAU010000053.1 coordinate 12,451, forward strand.
CAAACGTCCGCCCGTGTAGCTGTTTCACCGGAAACACCGAGTTTTCGTCATGGCCTCTGATGTTCGCGTCCTGCTGATCGACGACAATCCGATGATCATCGCCATGCTGAAGCAGGCCCTTGAGCCGCACTGCATCGTGAACATCGCGACCGACAGCACCGACGCGCTCCTCCGCTCCATCGACGATCCGCCCGACCTCATCATCAGCGATTACCAGATGCCCGGTCTCGATGGCCGCCAGCTTCTCGATAAGCTCAAGTCCCGCGCCAATACCTCGCGCATCCCCATCATCATCATGGCCAGCCGCACCGACCTGAACGAAAGGCTCAAGCCGGTCCGCGAGACCGTCGAAGATTTCCTCGAGAAGCCGTTCTACATCAAGGAAGCCGGCACCCATCTCAAACACGTCATCGATAAAGTCGCGCTCGAAAAAATGGCGCGCGAAGCCGGCTCCGACGACGCCGCCCTGACCGGAAGCCTTTCCCAGATGAACGTCATCGACCTTCTGCAATCGCTCGAACTGG
>DASYAU010000054.1:0-12153 GCA_036501185.1 Candidatus Korobacter sp.
CTCTCTTCATTGCTGCGTGCGGGATTCGGGGTCCCCAACAAGCCGGTTTTCGGTTCGATGGGGTGAAGAACAGGCCCTGGAGAGTTGTCAATCTGTCGTTCAGTTTTGTTCCTTGCCGTATTCAGCAATCGTTTGCGTTTGCGGTGGTTGTGAACTCCAAGGGAGAAACCGTATGGCGAATTCCGCGGCAATTGGCGGCACAGGAAATCCCGAGTACAGCATCTGGCGCGTGATCCTAGCATCGTCCATGGGGACGATGATCGAGTGGTACGACTTCTACATCTTCGGCAGCCTGGCGGCCATCCTCGGTCCCAAGTTCTATCCACCGGGCAACGATACGTTTGCCTACATCGCTTATCTCGCTACGTTCGCAGTGGGCTTCGTCGTGCGTCCGTTCGGCGCATTGTTTTTCGGACGCATCGGCGATCTTATCGGCCGCAAGTACGCGTTCCTGGTCACGCTCTCGATCATGGGTTTCTCCACCTTCATCATTGGCCTGTTGCCGACCTTCGCCAAGGCCGGATGGTTCTCGCCGATCGTGCTGCTCGCCATCCGCGTGCTGCAAGGCCTGGCGCTGGGCGGTGAGTACGGAGGGGCTGCCGTGTACGTGGGCGAACACGTACCCGACAACCGGCGCGGCTTCTATACGAGCTTCATCCAGATCACCGCGACGCTGGGCTTGTTCGTCTCGCTGGTCGTGATCCTGGTGACACAGGCCTCCATGTCGAAGGAAGACTTCTCGGCCTACGGCTGGCGCATCCCCTTCCTCATCTCCATCCTGCTGGTCGGCATGTCCCTCTACATCCGCATGAAGATGAAGGAATCGCCCATCTTCGCGCAGTTGAAAAGCTCGGGCATGACTTCGACGCAGCCGCTGAAGGACGCGTTCGCGCACTGGGCCAACCTGAAGAACGTACTGATCTCGCTGTTCGGCGCCACTGCCGGACAAGGCGTGATCTGGTACACCGGCCAGTTCTACGCGCTGTTCTACCTGCAAAGCATTCTCAAAGTGAACGTGAAGACCTCGAACATCATCGTGGCGATCGCGCTGCTTTTGTCCATGCCGTTCTTCACCGTTTTTGGTGCGCTCAGCGATCGCATCGGCCGCAAGCGGCTGATGATGGCCGCGTGTTTGTGCGCGGTGATCGGCTATATCCCTTTCTACAGGCTGATGGAGCGGGCGGCCGGTAATAACGTGGTGACCGTGAAATCGACGAGGAACAAGGTCACGGGCGCGATCGCACTCACGCCGCTCACAACCGACGCCACGGGCGCGCTGGTGCCCGCCAACGAAGCCCCAGCGCCGAACGTTCCGCTGCTGGTGGCGCTGGTCTTCGTGCAGGTGCTGTTCGTGTGCATGATCTACGGCCCGATCGCCGCATACTTGATCGAGGCCTTCCCCGCCAAGGTGAGATACACATCGCTGTCGTTGCCGTACCACATAGGCAACGGCGTCTTTGGAGGCTTGTTGCCGCTGATCGGACTTTCGACGGTGGCAGCCACGGGCAACATTTATGCAGGGCTTTATTACCCGATGATTGTCGCGGGCGTTACGTTCGTCGTCGGCACGTTTCTGCTGAAGGAAACGCACGGCGTGCGCATCTGGGATGAGGCAACGGGCGAGCCCCAGCGCAACTAGTTGGGGAAAAAATCGCCGCTCGTTCCAGGCTCGAATGACCTTCGGGATGGGCGGCGTCTTTCCGCGCGTTTGTAGGGCGTCTGGCGAATGCGATATCCTCCTCGGTTTCGGAGGATCACGTTGATTCTTACGCGCAATCGTTTGCTGGTACTGCTCGCCTCCTGTTTCCTCTCGACATTTCTTCTTGCGCAACAAACGTTGCCCGATCTCTCACATGCCTGGCGTTGGCGCAGCATCGGGCCAATTCGCGGAGGACGTACCCGCGCCGTCTCCGGAGTGCCGAGCGAGCCGGGCGTTTGCTACGTCGGCGCAGTAAACGGCGGCGTGTGGCGTACCAACGATTACGGCCGCACCTGGGAAGCCCTGTTCGATCACGAAGACACGGCTTCCATCGGCGCAATTGCGGTTGCGCCCTCGGATCCGAACATTGTTTATTTAGCCAGCGGCGAGGGCCTGCACCGTCCTGATTTGTCTGTCGGCGATGGCATCTACAAATCCACCGATGCCGGCAAGACGTGGACGCACCTCGGTCTGCGCGACGGGCAACAAATCCCCGGGCTTGCCGTCGATCCGCACGATGCCAACAAAGTGTTTGCGGCGGTCGCGGGACATCCGTATGGCCCGAATCCGGAGCGCGGCGTTTATCTCTCCACCGATGGAGGCCAGAACTTCCGCAAAGTGCTCGGCAGCGATGACAATGTAGGCGCGAACGACGTTGAGATCGATCCCTCGCATCCCGACATTGTGTATGCGGGGTTGTGGGAGTCGCGCGAGGGTCCGTGGGAGAACGGCCAGTTCAATGGACCGAACGCCGGCATCTTCAAATCCACCGACGGTGGCAAAACGTGGAAGCAACTCGGCGGCGGATTGCCCGACGGCATCATCGAAGCTTATGTCTCGGTCGCCGCAAGTGACGGCAACCGGCTCTATGCTTCGGTGGCCACCCGCAAGGGCGTGGGCATTTACGGCTCACGCGATGCCGGCGCGACGTGGGAGAAAGTGACGGACGACCGACGTCCGGCGGGACGCATTGGCGGCGGCGATCTGCCCGTCCCTCGCATCGATCCGAAAAATCCCGACGTGCTCTACATGACCAGCACGGTGACGTGGAAGTCCATCGACGGCGGGCACACGTGGCTCGGTTTTCGTGGCGCGCCCGGCGGCGACGATTACCAGAACATGTGGATCAATCCCAACGACAGCAAGAATATTTGTTTGGTGAGCGACCAGGGCGCGATCATCACCGTGAATGGCGGCGATAGCTGGAGCTCCTGGTACAGCGAGTCCACCGCGCAGATGTACCACGTGAACACCGACAACGCATTCCCTTACCGCGTGTGCGGAGGCCAGCAGGAAAGCGGCTCGGCCTGCGTCGAGAGCCGCGGTAACGACGGCGCGATCACCTTCCGCGACTGGCATCCGGTGGCGGCCGAGGAGTACGGATACGTAGTGCCCGACCCGCTGGATCCCGACATCGTTTATGGCGGCAAGCTGACGCGATTCAACCGCCGCACCGGACAGTGGCAACAGATTTCACCGAAGCCGCTGCGCGGGCCTGACTACCGCGTGCTTCGCACGGAGCCGATCGTCTTCGATCCAAAGAACCCACACATTCTTTATTTCGCGGCAAACACGTTGTGGAAGACTTCCGACGAAGGCAAGCACTGGACCCAGGTGAGCCCCGACCTCACGCGTAAAACATTCGAGCTGCCAGCGAGCATCGGGATATTTAAAGATCAGCCATCGGCACAGCCGAAGCAGCGTGGCGTGATATACGCCGTGGCAGTTTCACCGCTCGAGAGCAATCGCATCTGGGCGGGCACTGATGATGGCCTGATCCAACTGACTACCGACGCGGGCGCGCGCTGGACCGATGTGACCGGCAACTCACTCACGCCCTTCGAGAAGGTTTCGATCATCGAAGCCAGCCACTTCGACGCCAACACCGCCTACGCAGCAATCAACACCTTGCGACTCGACATCCTGAAGCCGAAGATCCTGCGCACACACGATGGCGGCAAAACTTGGACCGACATCCACAACGGCATTGCTGATGGCGAAGCGGTGAACGCCGTGCGCGAAGACCCGGTGCGCAAGGGGCTGCTGTTCGCCGCGACCGAAAAGTGCGTCTATGTTTCCTTCGACGACGGCGATCACTGGCAATCGCTGCGATTGAATTTACCTGCGACCTCGATGCGCGACCTCAACATCCACGGAGCCGATCTGATTGTTGCCACGCACGGTCGCGGCTTCTGGATCCTCGACGACATTACCGCTTTACGGCAGCTCAAAGCGTCGGCTTCTGAGCCGGTGCTTTTTCATCCCGAAACTGCAATTCGCGTTCGTTGGGACATGAATACCGATACGCCGCTGCCGCCGGATGAACCAATGGCCGAGAATCCGCCCGACGGCGCCGTGCTCGACTACATGCTGCCTGACGGTATGAACGGCGCGATAACGCTGGAAGTTCGCGACGCGGCGGGCAAGACGATCCGCAAATATTCGAGCTCCGATCCTGTTCCCCCGCCCGACCCGAAGCTCGCCATCCCACGGTATTGGGTGCGTCCGCCGCAGGTACTCGAGGCAACGCCGGGTCTGCATCGCTTCGTATGGGACATGCATCTTCAGCCCGTCCCGGGAGTGAAGGGCCAGTACCCAATCGCCGCCATCCCGCACAACACCGCGCCGGCCGCGACTTCGCCGTGGGTGAAGCCGGGGCAATACACGGTGGTGCTCACCGCGAACGGTCATTCCTATACGCAGCCGCTCGTGGTAAAGCTCGACCCACGGGTGAAGACCACGCCGCTGGCGCTGAGCGAGCAGTTCACCGCGTCCGCACAGTTGTATGAAGATGCACGTGCACTGTCCGCGGCCGCGAGCCGTGCCGACGCGGTGCAAGAACAACTGGAAGCCTTGGAGAAGAATCCGAAGGTGCCCGCCGACACGCTTGACGCGTTCAAAAAGGCGTTGGATGACGTAATCACCGGACCGCCGGCGTTCCCGCCGCCGCCCAAAATGCCCGAGACGCTCGAAGGGGTGCGCAACTCTGCCCTGATGGTGATGACGATGATGCAAGAGTCGGACGATGCGCCCACCAGCAGAATGACTGCGTCAGCAGGGGAGATCCACGCCACCGCGCCGAAAGCGCTCGCGCGCTGGAAGGCGTTCCAACAGCAGGAACTGCCAAAATTCAACGACGAGTTGAAGCGGCTCGACCTGCCTCCGCTGAATCTCAAACAAGAGAGTGAGGATGCGGAAGTGGATATGAGCGGCAACGACGAATAAACAACGATCAAACAAAAGCCCTCAGCTTCGGCCGAGGGCTTTTTCTTTTTTGGGTGAAGATCTATTCGCTGGTCATGATAAACAGCGGCTTCATTTCGAAGCTTTCGTAGTGTGGCCGCAGACGTTCTGTGTTGTAGTGCTCCTTCACGTTCACAACTTTCTTGCTGGAGGTCACTACGTCCACCGGCACGTTGTCGTAGCGCCCATTCTTCAACACCACCAGGCGGCCGTGGATTTTGTTCAAGATCATATCCAGCGCCAGGTTGCCGTAGGCCATCGGCACAATCGAATCGATCGCGTCCGGATCGCCGCCGCGAACGAGGTAGCCCAGCTTCTGCGTCAGGCAGTTCACGGTCTTCCCGCAATACTTCGGCGAGAGTTCGGTGAGCTTCGCGGCGATAAGATCGCCCACGCCACCGAGCTTCTTGTGGCCGAAAGCATCCGTCGTGTCGCTCTGGAAGATCATCTCGCCACCCTCGAACATGGCGCCCTCAGAGATCAGCACAACAGAATAGCGCGAGGGATTGCGCTTGCGATCGCTGGCCAAAAGTTCGGCAAGCTGCTCCATGTTGAACTTGTATTCGGGAATCACGCAGCGGTTCGCGGCGCCTGCCATGGTCGGGAGCAGCGCGGTAAATCCGGCGTAGCGTCCGAAAACTTCCACCACGAGAAATCGTTCGTGCGAGCCCGCCGAGGTGCGCAGGCTGTTCACCATCTGGATGGTACGAGTGACGCAGGTGCTGAAACCGATACAGTAGTCGGTGCCGGGCACGTCGTTGTCCATTGTCTTTGGAATCGCGACGACCTTCAGGCCTTCCTGGTACAGCCGTACACCGTAGCTGAGCGTATCGTCGCCACCGATCGGGATGATGTAGTCAATCCCCAGCCACTCCAAGTTCTTCATCACCTCGGCCGTCAGGTCGTTCTTCTCGGCGTTGAACGCGCTTTGCAGGTGCGTGGGAACTTTGTCCTTTGCAACTTTGCTGGGGTTGGTGCGCGAGGTATGAAGAAAAGTGCCGCCGGTGCGGGCCGCGCGGTTCACCACCGTCTCGGAAAGATGAACGTAGTTCTCGCTGTTGTCATAGTCCTTGTCGCGGACCACATCCACCAGCCCACCCCACCCGCGTCGCAGGCCGATTACATCGTAACCCTCACGCAGTGCGCGAAACGTCACGCCACGAATTGCAGGATTCAAGCCCGGGACGTCGCCGCCGCCGGTCAAAATGCCGATCACGCCCTTTTTCTTATTAATGTTTGCCATTTCCTCAATTGCTCCAGGTTAAAAAGCCATGCCGTCATAACCGTCGCCGGTCCATCACATCAAAGAGCTTCACAATTAATGTATTACATCCTGCTGCGACGTGCAGTGAGCGTGCCAAGGGCGTAAATCGCGGCTCCCACTTCTGCACGACTGGCCTATGATGATGAATATGAGCGAAACGGCAAAGGGCGATTGGAACGATTTTGCCCGCATGAATGCCAGCCAGCGTTGGCGTAAACCTTCCGCCATGATGGGCCACTCCATGACCGAAGCAATCGTCGCCGCCGCCGAGGTCGTGCCGAACTTGCGCGTGCTCGACGTCGCCTGCGGCACGGGGGAACCCGCGATCTCGATTGCCACCGCGATGAAAGGTACGGGGATGGTCATGGCGACAGACGTTTCCGACTCACCGCTGAAGATCGGAGAAGGTCGCGCCAAGGAGCGTAAGCTCACCAACATCCAATTCCAAAAGGCCGATGTGCACGCGCTTCCCTTTCCGGATGAAACCTTCGAACGCGTCACAAGCCGGCTGGGCGTTATGTTTTTCAGTGACCTCCCTAAAGCGCTCAGGGAAATTCATCGCGTATTAACGCCCGGGGGACACGTAACCCTGCTTGCATGGGGGCCGATGGAGCAACCCTATTTCGATCTGACCGCCGGAACGGTTCGACGGTTGCTGCCTCAGTTAGAAGTCTCGTCGTTCGCCCGCTCCATGTTCGAGTTCGGCGATCATCCGGGTAAGCTCGCGAGCGGCCTCCAGGACGCCGGTTTCTTGCAGATTGATGAGCGTCAATGTACAGTGGCGTGGAACTGGCCCGGGACGCCCGAAGACATGTGGGCTTATTTCCAGGACGTGACTATTCCCTTCAAGCCGATGCTGTCGGCGATTCCCAACGCCCAGCGCGAGCAAGTCAACGCGGCCGTGCTCGAAGCTCTGCGCGAGCGTTACGACGGCGAGCAGGTCCATTTCGACGCGCACATCGTTCTGGCGACTGCGACCCGCTGACATCGGAACGCGATTCTCCGCCATTCGCCGGTAGAGGATTGTCGTCCGCCGATATGCGCAGGAACTAAACGGTCAGTCAACGTATTTTCCTTCACATGATGATTCGCCCCAACTCTTCGGAGAACGCGTTTGCCAGCTTTCCCCGCGCCGATGTAGCTTGGAAGGCAACGAAAACTCCGGAACCTACAAACCCTATGGCTCCTGCTGACCTCTCAGCACTGAAAATTGACGACCAGGCCCGCCATCGCCGAGGCAGTGGATGGATAAAGTGGGTCGCGGTCGTCATCGGCATCGTCGTGATCGGTTTCGGCGCATTCGCCGCGCTTTCCCGCAAATCAGCGGCGGTGGAAGTCGTCTCGGCGCACACTACAGCGCCCGGTGGTCCCCAGGCCACAACCATTTTGAACGCCAGTGGCTACGTCACGCCGCGGCGGCGCGCCACGGTTGCCGCAAAAATCACAGCTCGCGTGGAGCAGATTTACGCGGAAGAAGGCATGCATGTGAAGGCGGGCCAAGTGCTCGCCATTCTTGACCAGTCGGATGCGCGGGTTCGATTGAATTCGGCAATCGCCGATCGCGACAGCACGCAAGCGCAGCTCGACGATCTCCAGGTCAACCTCAAGAACGCGGAAATCGAACTCCACCGTACCCAGGAATTGCAAAAGAGTGGAGTCACCACGCAAGAGGCCCTGGACAACGCGCGCACCACGGTTAACAGCTACAAAGCCCGCATTGCGGCCACGCAGGAAGCAGTGGCAGCGGCACAATCGAAAATCAAAGTTGCGCAACAGGACTTCGACAACTGCACCGTGGTCGCGCCCTTCGATGGCGTGGTCGTTTCCAAGGACGCACAACGCGGCGAAATGGTTTCGCCCATTTCCGCCGGCGGTGGCTTTACGCGCACGGGCATCGCCACTGTCGTCGATATGAATTCCAACGAGATTGAAGTCGATGTCAACGAGAACTACATCGGCCGCGTGTACGAGCACCAGCCCGTGACGGCCACGCTCGACGCCTATCCCGACTGGCAGATTCCGTCGCACGTTCGCACGGTGATCCCTACGGCCGACCGCCAGAAGGCCACGGTCAAAGTTCGTATCTCATTCGACAGGCTCGATCCAAGAATCCTGCCCGACATGGGCGTGAAAGTCGCCTTCCTCGAAGAGCCGAAGCCGCAGGATAAGAAAGCCGAACCGGAGCGCGCGATCCTGCTGCCGAAAGACGCAATACACGACAGCAACGGATCGACGATCGTCTATTTGTTCCACGACGGGAAGGCTGAGCGCCGCGCCGTGCGCACCGGTGGCGATCGCGGCGACAACACGGTGATTATCGCGGGCCTGGCCGATGGAGACCAGGTGATTGTGAAAGGCCCCGCAGACCTGCACGACGGCCAAAGCGTGGCCGTGAAGCAATAGGAGAACACGAATGGTACGGGTGGATGGCAACGGGGCGGACAGTCTGATCAAAGTCCGTGGACTCGACAAGACTTACAAGCGCGGCGGCGAAGACGTCCACGTGCTGCAAGGGTTGAACCTCGACGTGAACAAGGGCGAGTTCGTGGCGTTCATGGGCCCGAGCGGCTCCGGCAAAACCACGCTGCTCAATCTGCTCGGCGGTCTCGATCTGCCCACGGCGGGCGCCATCACCGTGGCCGGCGACGAAGTCTCGCGCATGTCTGGCGCGAAGCTCACCACGTGGCGCGCGCGCCACGTCGGGTTCGTCTTTCAGATGTACAACCTCATCCCCGTACTCACCGCGTTCCAGAACGTCGAACTGCCGCTGCTGCTCACCGGGCTTTCGAAATCGCAGCGGAAGCAGCACGTGGAGACCGCGATGCAGCTCGTGGGTCTCCAGGACCGCATGAAGCATTACCCGCGCCAGCTCTCCGGTGGACAGGAACAGCGCGTCGGCATCGCCCGCGCTATCGTTGCCGACCCAACGTTCCTGCTCTGCGATGAGCCCACCGGCGACCTCGACCGTAAATCGGCCGACGAAATCCTGCAGCTTCTCGCCCAGCTCAACCGCGAGCACGGCAAAACGATTCTGATGGTGACGCACGATCCGCTCGCCGCCGAACGCGCGCATTCCTTGCTCCACATGGACAAAGGCGTGCTCGTGGCGGCCGATCGCGCGCGCGTAGGAGAACTGTAATGAAATATCTGCCGCTTCTCTTCCGCAACATACTTCGCAAAAAAACGCGCCTGCTGCTGACGATCGGCTCGTTTGCCATCGCGCTCTTCCTCTTCGGCATCCTTGCGATCGTGAACCACTCGTTCAACGCCGGTCTCGACGTTGCCGGTGTCGATCGCCTGATGGTACAAAACCGCGTCTCCATCATTCAGCCGGTGCCGCTCGCCTATAAAGAGAAGATCGAGCAGGTGAAGGGTGTGAAGTCCGTAAGCTTCGCCAACTGGTTCGGCGGCGTGTACCAGGACGAGAAAAACTTCTTCCCGCAGTACGCCATCGACGACGAAACCTATCGCGCGATGTATCCGGAATTCAAAGTGAGCGACGCCGAGTGGAAAGGCTTCATGGACGATCGCGAAGGCGTAATCGTCGGCGAGAAGACCGCCAAGCGCTATGGTTTCAAAATCGGTGACCGGGTTCCGCTCAAGGGCATTCTCTGGAACAGCGAGCCTTCGTGGTCGTTCAACATCCGGGGCATCTACACCGCCGGCCGCCCTGACGAAGATACCTCGCAGTTCTGGCTTCATTGGAAGCTCTTCGACGAGCGCCGCGCCTTCGGCAAAGGCACCGTCGGCTGGTACATGGTGAAGATCGACAATCCCGACGACGCTGTCCGCATCAGCAAAGAAATCGACGCCATGTTCGCGAACAGCTCCACCGAAACCAAGACGCAGACTGAAAAAGAAATGATGGTCGGCTGGGCAAAGCAGACGGGAAACATTGGCCTGATGATCACCATCATCGGCAGCATCGTCTTCTTCACCCTGCTGCTGGTCATCGGTAACACCATGGCCATGTCGATACGCGAGCGCTACCGTGAACTCGCCGTTCTCAAAGCTATCGGCTACACGGATACATTCATCCTGTTCCTGGTGATGGCAGAAGCTCTGCTGGTGGCGGGAATCGGCATTCTGCTTGGCTTAGGTATGCTGTTGGCCGCGTTGCCGGGAATCCAGAACGCGCTTGGCGGTTTTCTGCAGGCGATCTATTTGCCGCCTAACCGCGCGCTCCTCGGCATCGGGATTACATTCCTCGTCGCGTTCCTCGCCGGAATTTTGCCGGCGGTGAATGCCAGCCGTCTACGCGTGGTCGACGCGATCCGGAGGGTGTGACATGGCGATTCCTCTTTCTTACAACCTCCGCAGCCTCGGCGTGCGCTGGAGCTCCACTCTCGTTGCGGTGCTCGGCATTGCCGGAACGGTCGGCGTATTCGTCGCCATGCTGGCGCTTGCCCACGGATTCAAGGCTACCCTCGTTCACAGTGGCTTGCCGGATAACGCCATCGTGCTGCGCGGGGGCGCCACCAGCGAGATGATGAGCGGCATGAATCTCGACCAGGTAAAAGTCATTGGAGATGAGCCGGGCGTGGCCCGTAAGGACGGCAAACCCGTCCTTAGCCCCGAAGTCGTCGTGGTCGCAGCGTTCCCACTCAAGAGCACCGGCACCGATGCGAACGTGCAGGTGCGTGGCGTCTCCTCGGAGATCTTCGATGTGCGACCCAATGTGCACATCGTCGCCGGACGCAATTTCGAAGCTGGACGCAACGAGCTGATTGTCGGCAGGAATGTGAGAGGGACTTACGAAGCGGGCCCCGGCGTTCCCTTCACCATCGGCCAGACGGTGCATTTCGGCGGCGGCGATTGGACTGTGGTCGGCGAGTTCGATGCCGGCGGCAGCGCCTTCGACAGCGAGATCTGGTGCGACAACACCATTCTCGACCAGGTCTATAAGCGTCCTACCACGAGCTTCCAGTCACTTACTGTACATCTCGAAAGCGCTGCCGCCTTCGACAAGTTCAAGGACGCGGTCACGACCGATCCTCGGCTCACCGTTCAAGTGCAGCGCGAACGCGACTACTACGAGAAGCAATCGCGTGTCATGTCGACGCTGATCACCGTGCTCGGCGGGCTGGTTGCAATCATCATGGCGATCGGCGCAATTCTCGGCGCGCTCAATACCATGTACTCCGCGGTCAGCGAGCGTGGACGCGAAATCGCCACCATGCGTGCACTCGGCTTCGGGGCAAGCGCGGTGGTCACTTCGTTCATGATCGAAGCCATCTGCATCGCGTTCATCGGCGGCGTTGTCGGGTGCCTCGCTGTGCTGCCGGTCAACGGCCTCACGACCGGAACCATGAACTTCCAGACGTTCTCGCACCTGGCATTTGCCTTTGAGATCACGACGCCGCTGCTCATTGGCGGCATTATCTTCGCGGTTCTCATGGGCCTGGCGGGCGGACTTCCACCTGCAGTTCGTGCCGCGCGTTCCAGGATCGCGGTTGCGCTGCGCGAACTGTAATTACAATCCGGTCATCTTGTAACCAAAGTGCGCGGAAAACCGCGCATTTTCTACGCCCTTAATTCGCACGTGCAACTCTCGCCCAATTTTCCTATGGAGCGTGAGTTGATGCACTGGCACCCTAGTTTCAAAAGCGCCGCTTCGTACTCCCCCTGGTTCGAGGTGTACGAACTTTGAAACTTCACTATTGTGCAGCCGTTCTTTCGATTCTCAGCGCATCGCTTTTCGCGCAGGTTCCCACATCCAGCCACGTTGTGGTGGTGATGGAAGAGAACCACAGTTATTCGAGCGTCATCGGCAGCTCGTCCATGCCATACCTGAACTCGCTCGCCAAGGACTACGCCCTGGCGACGAATTATTACGCCAACACCCACCCCTCCATCGGCAACTACTTCGAGCTCACCACCGGCCAGATGATCACCAATAACGACAGCTACACTGGCACGGTCACTGCCGACAATATCGTGCGCCACC
>DASYAU010000055.1:0-28108 GCA_036501185.1 Candidatus Korobacter sp.
TGGCGGAGGGAGAGGGATTCGAACCCCCGGTACGGTTTCCCGTACAGCGGTTTTCAAGACCGCCTGTTTCAACCGCTCACACATCCCTCCGCGGGCAGGTAAACTGTGCGGCTGGTTTAGTTTACCGTATCCCGATTCCCCTCTACAGAATGGATGCGAGGACGTCTACGCCTCGACGCAGCTCGCCGGGTGGAGATCCTCCGAATCCCAAGACGAGCCCGTTCGGCTGGGTGTGCCGTTCTGTGAATTGCGATACGGATATCACTTCCAGCCCAACGGCGCGAGCGCGAGCGGCCACGGAGAGATCCTTCTCTCTTGTTTTCAGCCATCCTATTGTGCGCATGCCGGATTCGGCCATCGGCACGTCAAGCTTACCTGCGAGCCGACGCCGGGCGGCTTCAACTAACACCTCGCACCTTTCTGCGTAAAGTCTAGCTTGTTGAGGCGGGAGGAAACAGAATGCAATCAAGATTGAATTTCCAAAAAATATCGCCGCAAGCATTCCGCACGATAGCTGCGCTCGAAACTTACGTCAAGAACTCGGGGCTCGAACCAGGGCTGCTGAAGTTGGTCAAGATCCGGGCTTCGCAGATCAATGGGTGTGGGTTCTGTATCGATATGCACACGAAGGAAGCCCGCGCCGACGGCGAAGCTGAACAGCGGATCTACGCGCTCGATGCGTGGCGGGAGACGCCATTCTTCACCGATCGGGGGCGAGCAGCGCTGACATGGGCTGAGGCTGTCACTTTGATCAATGAAAGCCGGGTGCCCGATGATGTATACGAGGAAACTCGCCTTCGGTTTTCGGAGCAGGAACTCGTGAACCTTAGCATGGCAATCGTCGCTATTAATGGATGGAATCGTATTTGCATCGGCTTCAGGACGGTACCCGCCTCCTACGATCCAAAAACGTTGCGCATCTGATAGTGCATACGCACATCGAAAAACTTACGAGGAATCGGCATTATGGTTCATTCATCTACAAACACGGTTGACATTCTCATAGTCGGCGCGGGACCAGTTGGACTGTTCCTGGCCAACGAATGTGCGCGGCGCAACCTGCGCTGGAGGATTGTCGAAGCAGGTCCGGGCCAGTCCGAACATTCGAAGGCGCTTGCTATTTTTCCGAGGACGCTCGAAGTCTTTGATATGGCCGGTCTTGTTCCGGAATTTCTGAACGTAGCCAATCGCGTCACTTCGGTTGCCTTGATGTCGCATGATCGCACTTTGGCGCGCATTCCGTTCACGCCCGAGGACACTCCCTATCCCTTCGTCGCCATGGTTCCACAAAATGTGACGGAGAACCTGTTGGCAAGAACGCTCGAAAAGCGCGGCGGCGAGATTGAGTACAACAAGTCATTCGTCTCCCTGGAGCAATCGGCGGACGGAGTGGCGGCCAAGGTCGAGCACAACGGTACGGCGGAAATCATTTACGCGGCATTTGTCATCGGCTGTGATGGCGCGCACAGCGGGGTACGCAAGTCTCTGGGCATAAAGCTTGAGGGCGGAGACTACGATATGCCGTTCATGCTTGCGGACATCGAAAGCAACGAGGATCTTCCCGCGAACGAGTTGCAGCTCTGCCCCAGCACACGAGGACCGGTGGCGATCTTCCCGATGAGCGCAACCCGCCGTCGCATCGTGGCTACTATCGATCAGCCCGAAGGCGATGCCCCGACCCTTGAGCTTACGCAACGGGTACTTGCGGAACGCGGACCGCGAGAGATTCAGGCACGCGCGCTCCACTGGAGCAGCTACTTTCGCATCCACCACCGTCACGCGTCGCGATTGCGCGAAAATCGGGTGTTCCTCGCCGGCGACGCTGCGCATATCCATAGTCCCTTCGGTGGACAAGGGATGAATACCGGGTTACACGACATCTGGAACCTGGCCTGGAAACTCGAAATGAATTTGCGTGGGCACGGCAGCGATCTGCTGCTCGACAGCTATTCCCAGGAACGTCTGCCGCTCATTACGGATGTGATTGAGACAACCGACAGGTTAACGAAGGTGATGGGAACGCCGAATATGCTGGCCCAATTCCTTCGCGACTCCCTGATTCCGACGGTATCGCACTTCGCGGCATTTCAGCATGCGTTCGTTAATCGGTTATCGGGGCTCGGTTTTTCGTATAAAGACAGTCCCATTGTCGACGGTGGAGGCGAACGGATTTTCGAGAGTTTCATGCGTGGCGGCGAAATTCCCGGATCACGATTCGTTTTACTGCTCCCAGCGGACACAACTCCGTCATTTCAAAACGCTTTGAAGTCCCTGGCCGCGGAATTCAGCGGTGTTCTGGTCATCAAGACTTCGCAAACTGCAGGGATTCGGCTGTCCCGGCCCGACGGGTATCTCGCGTTTTCCGCGAGCAGTGAACATGCGGAGAAGACGATTTCGTCGATTCGATCTCTCCTGATGCTTATCACTGGGCGGCCTGGTGCAAGCAAATGCACACAGAGCGAACCTCACGACTCTGGAGCTCCTCTGTGACGGGTCACGACTGCCGTTAACTATTGCTTCGCGGGCGGGGCGGGAGTATAAAACTTGCCTCCCTCGTGTTACACATCAGGTGATAGGGGTCCCAGGATGCTCGGTCGTAGGGTTTCGCACTATACCGTCCTCGAACAACTCGGGGGCGGCGGGATGGGCATTGTCTATCGCGCTGAAGATTCACGACTTGGACGCCAGGTGGCGTTGAAATTCCTGCCCGAGAATCTATCGAAGGATCCGCTGGCGATCGAACGCTTTCAACGCGAAGCGCGCTCGGCTTCGGCGCTGAATCACCCAAACATCTGCACAATTTACGAAGTTGATGAGTTCGAAGGACAGCACTTCATTGCGATGGAAGTGCTGGACGGCGTGAGCCTGAAACACGCGCTCAACGGAAGCGCGATGAAAATTGGACTGTTGGTCGATTTGGCTTCGCAGATCGCGGATGGCCTCGAGGCTGCGCACCGCAAAGGCATCGTCCATCGCGACATTAAGCCAGCTAACCTTTTCGTGACCCAGCGAGGGCAGGCGAAGATCCTCGACTTCGGGCTGGCGAAGTTGTTGGAGCCGGCCCATGCGGCTGTGGCCGCGGGCGCCAACACGCAGACATTCGATCAACTAACGAGCCCGGGGAGCGCGGTCGGTACAGTGGCGTACATGTCGCCAGAGCAGGCCACCGGCGGCAACTTGGATGCGCGCAGCGATCTCTTCTCCTTCGGTGCGGTGATTTACGAGATGGCAACAGGCTCGCTCGCATTTCCGGGCGGGACCTCGGCAATTATTTTCGACGGGATCCTGCACTTGACCCCCACTCCGGCAGAGCGATTCAATGCGGAGGTCCCTGTACAACTCTCCGGAATTATTTCGAAGGCGCTGGAGAAGGACCCGCGGTTGCGCTACCAAAGCGCGGCCGATTTATATGCAGACTTGCAGCGCCTGAAGCGAGACCTCGATTCCAACAAAGTGCGTACGGTGACGGGATCCACTTCGCGAGCGACCGCGGTGGCCGCCACGCCAGGCACCCAGAAATCGGTCGCGGTACTTTACTTTGAGAACCTCAGCAGCGCCAAGGAAGATGAATACTTCCGCGACGGCATGACCGAAGACATCATTACGGAGCTGGCGGGGATCAAGGAACTGCGGGTGTTTCCGCGGCCAGCAATGCTCCCCTTCCGCGACAAGGCGGTAACCGCCCCCGATGTAGGACAGGAACTCGGGGCATCACACGTACTCGGCGGCAGCTTGCGGCGAGCGGGAAACCGGCTGCGCATCACCACGCAGCTCGTCGAGACCTCGACCGGGCACACCGTGTGGGCACAACGCTACGATCGCGAATTGAAGGATGTGTTTGAAGTGCAGGACGAGATCGCGCGCAGCATTGCCGAAGCGCTGCGGGTAACGCTCTCCAGCCACGAGCAGAACAACATCGCCAAAAAACCTACGGAGAATTCGACCGCCTACGACTACTTCCTGCGCGGACGGAGCTACACCCGGCGCGAGAGCCTGGAGTATGCGATCCAGATGTTCGAGCAGGCAATCAAGCTTGACCCGGCGTTCGCTATGGCGCATGCGGGAGTAGCAAATGCATGCGCGGTGAAGTACGAGTACCACGGCAAAGAGGCAGTGTGGCTGGAGCGCGCAAGGGCAGCGTGTGACCGGGCGCTGGCCATCGATCCGCAACTGGCGGATGGACTTATTGCGCGAGCGCGCATTGCCTACGCCCAGCAGAAATACGACGACGCGATCCAGTATGTCCGGCTGGCTATCTCCCAAAAGAAGGACTGCGAAGGCGCATACAACATTCTTGGGCGCGCGTATTTTTCCTCGGGACGGTTCCAGGAGGCGGTCGCGATCTTCGATGAAGCGGTCGCCGCGAATGGCGATGACTACAACATGTACATCCCATTCGTGAACGCTATGGAGGCGCTGGGCGACAAGAAGCGCGTGCTGGCGTTCCGGCAAAAGGAAATGGCAGTTCTCGAGCAGCAGCTCGACATCGTGCCCGAAGATGTGCGAGCGCGGATCCTGTTGGCAGCGGACTATGCGAGTGTCGGCCGCGAAGACGACGCAATTCGCCAACTCGAGATGGCGGTGGCACTGCGGCCGAACGATTCGAGCGTGCTTTACAACGCAGCGTGCACTTATGGCGTGCTCGGGAAACGTGAAGATGCGCTGAGAACGCTGATCCGCGCGAAAGCCGCTGGGTACAGCAATATCGACTGGATCCGGCGTGATCCGGACCTGGCGTTACTGCACAATGAGCCAGAATTCGAGGCGATGTTCCCGGCTTCTCGACTGACGCAGTAAACGACCGACCCATTTCCGGTCGATGGTCCGCGATCTCGGTTAGCTCTTCTTCGAGGTGACGGCGGTGAATGCCGAGACGAGCTGCTGGACCTTCTTACTGCCGCACTTCGGACATTTGATCTTTTCTTCGTGCTCGTGGAGGGTGAGGGTGAGTTCGAAGCTCTTGTCGCAGGCGTCGCAGTGGTATTCGTAGTGAGGCATCGGGCGCTCTCCTGGAAATGTCCGGAGAGATTTTGCTCCTCCGCGCGGGAATACGAACCCCAAAAATCGCCTTAGTCCGATTACGGAACGGATAGCGAGAAACCTGGCACTAACGTCCAATGAGGCAGGCTGCTCTCAACTGGTGACAAGGGCAGGGTGGCCAAAGTACGATTCGCTGAGATGAGTTCCGCTGCTGGTACCGGATCCGAGATCGAGCGCATTGTGGCGGAGTTCTGCGCCAAGCAATACGACGGGAGCGGAGCGGAGCGATTCGGTATTGGGCGCGACACGTTCGGGAAGATCGTTGCGGGCGTGGTGGAGCGCTGGCGGACAACCTCGCCGGGCGGCGATGTGGCGCAGTTCCTTACTTCCCTTCGTACAGATGAACTGGTGCTGACGCGAGCTTGCGCGGCGGGACACAACGGTGCTTGGGAGCAGTTCCTGGCGCGTTATCGGGCGACGCTTTATAGCGCTGCATACAAGATCGCGCATGATGAGGCGAGCGGTCGGGAGCTGGCCGATTCGCTGTACGCGGAACTGTACGGGATATCCGAGAAGGGCGCGGACCGCAGATCGAAGCTGCTCTATTACTCAGGGCGCGGATCGCTGGAGGGGTTTCTACGCACGATCGTGGCGCAGGAATATGTGAACCGTTATCGCCGAACGCGGCGCGAGACGAGCCTTGAGGAAGAGGTGGAAGCTGGAAAGCAGTTCGCGGCAGCCTCAGCGACAACAACGGCAGTGTCGAGCGATTCGATCGACAAGGCAATTGCGGCGGAGATTGCGGCACTTGAGCCGGACGAGCGCTTGCTGCTGAGTTCCTACTATCTCGACGGACGGAAACTGGCGGAGATTGCGCGACTGGAGCGCGTGCATGAATCGACGATCAGCCGGAAGCTGGAGCGGGTGACGACGACACTGCGAAAGCGGATCCGGAAGAGGCTGATCGAAGGAGGAATGTCGGCGCGTCAGGCCGACGAATTGATGCAGGATGTGGACGTGCGCGACTTGCAGTTTCCGATGGAAAAAATACGGCAAGAAACGCCGGGAAGCACGTTCTATAAGGGAAGCGAACCGTAGGGATGAGCAGCGAATTTCAAAATCGATTGCGCAAGAGCCTGGAACACGAGGTCCCGGTGGAGCATCCGTCGGCCGACGCGCTGAACGCGTATGCGGAACATGCGCTGACGACGGCCGAGGAACGGGAAGTGGCCGGCCACCTCTCGGTGTGCGCGGAGTGCCGTGAGACCGTGTTTCTCGCCTCGTCTGCGCGGGAAGACGAGGAGGTTCCGGCTGCGCCTGCGCCGGTGAAGGCTGCCCGAGTGCGCTGGTGGGCTTGGGCCATTCCCGCGACGGCGGTGATTGCCGTGTCGGCGGTGATCTTCGTGCCTTCGCATAAGTCGACGCCGATGGCGCACGTTGCGACGACGACGCAACCGGAAATCGCCGAGTCGAAACCGCAGGGCATTGCCGCTAACGAGGAGCCTAAGACCAGCGCGACAGCACCAAGCAAACAGCTAAGCGCGGAGGTGCGCGCTAAGAACAAGGTCGAGACTGCCGCAGCCAGCGAGGAGCCGCGGCGAGAGGCTTCAGTCGCACAACCGGAGAGCAGCTTCGAGCAGTCGCGGAAAGATAAAGCGCCGACTGGCGCCATGAACGCGCCGAGCGTGGTCGGACTGGTTGGCGGTTCGGTGGCGGCGATGACGGCCAAAAATGAGAACCTCCAGGCGGCACGGGTTGCGAGTGCGCCCGCCCCTGCTCCGCCGCCTCCGGCTGCCTCGGCGAAAGCCGCTAGTTCGGCTTTGCAGGTGACGAATGAGGCGGCGCTGCTGGACCAGAACTCGCCGCAGGAGCTGCCGAACGACTCGACGTCGCGGGATGAAGCGCGCGCGTACAAAGCGGCTCCGGCGATGCGGCTGAAGAAAGCGATGCCGCCGCCGACGGCGTGGATGGTGAACACCAGCGGCCAACTGGCGCACCTGGTGAACGCTCGCTGGCAGGTGGTGAACCCCGCGCCAGGCACGGAGTCCGCCCTGCTGAGCGTGGCAACGCAGGGCGACCAGGTTTGGGCGGCGGGAAGAAATCTCACGCTGTACTACTCGCCCAACAACGGACTGACCTGGCAAACGCAGACTATTCCCGCGTTCCGGCAGGATGCTGACGTAGTTCACATCGAGTTCAGCAGCGAAGTGGATGGCTTGCTAAAGCTCAGCGATGGCGAGGCGTTTACGACGCACGATCGCGGCCGGAACTGGGTTGGCGTTCCGGAAAAGCGGTAGTACCCCCCTCCCCCCTGATTTCGCAAAATCGTCAAAACAAAGGAGTTGCTAGTTCCATTTTGGCAAAATCGTCATTGCAAAGGGGTTACGCTCTGGGGTTTACTGATTGGTAACAAAAAAGTTTTTCTGCGATGCTTTGTTTTCAGCGACTTAGCTACATTTTCTTCGTAAAAATAAAGAAATAAAAGAGTTATCGCTAAGCGTAGAAAAACAAATGGGTTGGCGTTCGAGTGGAAGAGCCTGACGACATTTTTTCATGATCGCTATCGTCGGGATTGCCACGGTACCAGACGGCGGCGCCTCGCAATGACAAACAAGTGTCATTGGCGGATTTCAATTCGCGGTGCGAATCGGCGAGGGCGAGATTTCAAAGATCTGGACGTGAATCGTGGGAGTGACCCACGTAGACAGATTAGAGCGGTGGGTGTCACGTGGTCTGTCCCACGGGGGTGGAGCGAGGGTACACGGATGGGGATGTGCGGGAGCGAATGAGGCTGAAATTCTGGTGGCGATTGGAGTGATTTTTGCGTGTATTTTGCGCGTTTTTTCGATGAAAAATGGCGTTTAGAACGGGTTTTGAAAGCGTTGTTTTTGATCGCGGGGGAATGAGGCGGGGTGATTTCCGGGAAATGGAGGCGTTTCAGGACGCTTCGAGGACGCGAAAAAGGGCTGTTTGGTGTGGGAAAAGAGGGTTCGCGGAAGCGCGAGTGGTTGCCGCCGAGCAACTACTCCTCGGGATTCTCTTTGGCCGGGCGTCCGGGTGCTGGGTTCGCATCCTGGCGGTTGACCTTCTTTTTGACGCCTAGACGCTTTGCGGTTTCAGAGGTGTTCTTCTTGATCTGTTCTTTGCGTTCGTCGTCAGTCTGCTCTTTTGCCATGGGACAAGTTTACGCTGGTTCGACGGGTGTGCAAGGCGGGTGAAGTCGGACGACGGGCTAGTACGAAAAACATCTCTCGTGAAACGATCTGGCAGAGAGAAATGTGCCCTCCGGGCGATGAGAGTTTCGCTAGCTCTCCCCAGGACCTACGGTCCTGGACTAAAGAAAAAAGCCCTGCGGGCATGGATGGCTTTCGCGAGTAATCCCACGGCTTGCAGCCGTGGGCTAAGGAAAAACGGCCGTCGGGCGGACGACGGAATGTAGTGGCGATGCGAACGACTAGCCGAGTTCAGCTATGCGTTTTTGCAGGAAGCGTTGTTCGGGGAGTTGTTGGGTGAGAGCGAGGGCGCGCTCGTAGGAGGCACGGGCTTCCTGTTTGCGGCCGAGGCGGCGGCAGAGGTCGGCGCGGGCGGAGTGGGCGAGGTGGTAGTTTTCGAGGCCGCCGCGCTGGAGGAGGTCGTCGACGAGGGCGAGGCCGGCACCGGCACCGTCGCGCATGGCGACGGCTACGGCACGATTCAATTCGACAATTGGAGAAGGCGAGACGCGGGAGAGAACGTCGTAGAGAGCGACGATTTGCCGCCAATCGGTTTCGGCGGCGGAGGGCGATCCGGCGTGGACGGCGGCGATGGCAGCCTGGAGCGCGTAGGGGCCGGGGCGTCGCGAGACGAGAGCGCGTTCGACGAGGGTGGTACCTTCGGCGATTTGCCGGCGGTTCCAGAGAGAGCGGTCCTGGTCGTCGAGCAAGATCAGCTCGCCTCCGGGCGAAGTGCGGGCGGAGCGACGCGATTCGTGGAGGAGCATGAGCGCGAGGAGGCCGAGGGCTTCGGCGCTGGGCTGCAATTCGACGAGGATGCGGCCGAGACGGATAGCTTCGCCGGAGAGATCGGCGCGAGTGAGCGACTCTCCGGATGACGCGGAGTAACCTTCGTTAAACACCAAATAGATAACGTGGAGGACGGCGTCGAGGCGATCAGCCATTTCGCTGGTCTCGGGGACGACGTAGGGGATTTTCGCGTCGCGGATCTTGTTCTTGGCGCGGACGAGGCGCTGGGCCATGGTGGTAACGGGGATGAGGAAGGCGCGGGCGATCTCCTCGGTTTCGAGGCCGCAGAGGGTGCGAAGGGTGAGGGCGATTTGCGCGTCGGGGGCGAGGGCGGGGTGGCAGCAGGTGAAGATGAGGCGGAGGCGGTCGTCGGGAATTTCCCCGGCGTAGACCTCGGGGGCGACTGAGACCTCGAGAGTTCCCTGCTCCAGGCGGGGCTCGAGTTCGTCTTCAAAGCGGGATTTGCGGCGGATGCGGTCGATGGCCTTGTGGCGGGCAGTGGAGATGATCCAGGCGCGGGGGTACTCGGGAATGCCCGATTCCTGCCATTGGGTTACAGCGGCGGTGAAGGCTTCCTGGGCAGTCTCTTCGGCGAGGTCGAAGTCGCCGTTGAGCATGCCAATGAGGGTGGCGACGACGCGACCCCATTCGGCGCGATAGACTTCTTCGACTGCGGCGGAGAC
The DNA here is from genome assembly GCA_036501185.1 of Candidatus Korobacter sp. Classification (GTDB taxonomy): domain Bacteria; phylum Acidobacteriota; class Terriglobia; order Terriglobales; family Acidobacteriaceae; genus Korobacter. The sequence continues at coordinate 9,665 of DASYAU010000055.1, forward strand.
GTCGAGAGACATTCGGAGAAAAATTCTATTTTTTTCCGGCGGCCGTGTCGAATTGAGGGGCGGCCATTCGATCTAACTTCGGAGGGACGAATGAAGTACATGCTGCTGATTTACGCGTCGGAAACGGAATGGCCCTATCCCGAGCGCGCGGGTTGCTACAGCGAATCGCTGGAACTGGCGCACACGTTGCAGAAAGAGGGGAAATTCGTTTCGACGGCGCCGCTGCAGCCGATTGCGAACTCGACCACGGTACAGATGCGCGACGGCAAACGCCTGGTGACGGACGGGCCATTCGCGGAGACACGAGAGCAACTGGGCGGGTATTTCATGATCGACGCCAAGAACCTGGATGATGCGATCGCGGTGGCGGAACGGATTCCGGGAGCACGGAGAGGGACGGTGGAGATACGGCCGGTGATGGAGATTCCGGGGTTGCCGGGGTGAAGTGCAGGTTTTGGGTTTTGGGTTTTGGGTTTTGGGGTTTGGGTTTTAGGTTTCAGGTTTCAGGTGTCAGGTGTCAGGAGAAGAGAGATTGGAGCGGGGGAGAGGCTCTTGGTAGAAAAGCGGGACCTTCGTGGGCTGCGCTCCGCTGGATGACACGTGAGAGCGAGAGTCGTGGGGATTGAAATTGGTGTGGGCTGGGCGCTTGGCGGAAGGTCTGAAGCAGCGTTTGGGGGCTGCGCTGGGGGAAGGACAACAGGAGTGGATTTATGGCTGCTACGGCGGTAGAACCGGTGCGTGAAGTTGAGATCTTTCGATCGCAGAACAAATTTATTTGGCTTTCGGTGGAGAAGAATTGCGCGGAAGTGACGCACGAGGAGAGCCTGGTGCGTCCGCAGCCGGGCGGGAATTCGATGAATTGGATCGTGGGACATTTGCTTTGCGTTTATAACAATGTGCTGCCGATGCTGGGGCAGCCTCCGGTGATGTTGACGGAGAAACTGAAGCGGTATGACCGCGGATCGCAGCAGGTGACGGCGGAAACGGCGTTGCCGTTTGAGGAACTGCTGGCGGGGCTGAAAGAAGCGATCGATCGCTGGGATGCGGGGCTGGCTGCGGCGACGAATGAAGCGCTGGACCGCAAGGCGCCGTTTTCGCCGTTCAACGATCCCAACGAGACGGTACGTTCGGTGATTGGGTTCCTGATGTTCCACCAGGGTTACCACACGGGACAGACGGGCGTATTGCGGCGGGTGATCGGCAAAGCCGGTTCGATGTAAGCAAATTTTCGAGGAGAAAAAATGAAATCGATCAACGTATACCTGATGTTCGACGGCAATTGTCGCGCGGCTTTCGAGTTCTATAAGCAATGCCTGGGCGGCGAATTGAGGATGTTCAAGTACTCCGAGGCACCGAAGGAAATGAGCGAGAAACTTCCTCCGGGATCGGGCGACCGGATCATGCATGTGGCGCTGGTGAACGGTGCGGCGTTGCTGATGGGATCGGACCAGCCGGCGGGGACGCCGTTCACGGCGGGGAACAACTTCCACATATCGGTTTCGTGCGACAACAACGAACAAGTGGACAAGTTCACGAAGGCAATCTCAGAGGGCGGAAGCGTGATCATGCCGCCGAGCGAGACCTTCTGGTCGAACCGGTTCTCGATGTGCACGGACAAGTTCGGCATCGAGTGGATGTTCAATCACGAAAAGCCGATGCAGGCGGGCGCTTAGGCGTTCTGCAGCGCAGTTTGCTCAGCGGCCGGCAGGGTGACGGTGAATATCGCGCCGCCTGCCGGCCGGTTTTGTGCGGTGATCTGGCCACCGTGTTTCTGCACGATTCCGTAACAGGCACTGAGACCCAGTCCGACGCCTTTGCCCGGCGACTTGGTGGTGTAGAACGGATCGAAGACGAGGCTGGGATCGCGAAGACCCGGACCGGAATCGGCGAACTCGACCTGTACTTGTCTGTTGCCGTGGCGGGTGGAGATGTGCAGGACACGGACTTCGGAATCGCGCATGGCGTCGGCGGCATTGCGGATCAGGTGAACGAAGACCTGGAGTATCTGCCCGGCATCGACGACGATGGGCGGGAGGTCGCTGCGGAGGGTGGCTTCGACCTTGACGTTCGAGGCGGCGTCGAGTCCGGCGAGCTTGATGGCGTTATCCAGGAGAACCTGGACATTATTGACCGAGCGCTGGGTCGGAGTTTCCTGCGAGAACTTCAGAAGATCTTCAACCAGCATCCTGGTTCGGCGGGCCTGATGGCCGATTTTTTCCGCCATGCTGCGCGACTGCGCGTCGGCATTGGTGTCAGTGGCGATGAGATCGGAATAGCCGAGGATTGCGGTTAGAGGGTTGTTGATCTCGTGGGCGGTACCCGCGAGCAGGCGTCCCATGGAAGCCAATTTTTCACTCTGCACTAGCTGGTTCTTCACATTCTTCAAATCGGAATAGGCATCGGAGACGTCGGTTAAGGTCCGCACCATGTCGGTCTGCAGGAGCGATTGCTTGAGGAAAACCAAAACCACGAGGACGCCCATGGCGATCAGGGTGATCAGGAGGCGGAAGTCGCGGACGCCGGGATTCATGTTCGGCAGTTCGGTCAGGAGCACGATGCCGATGACCGGCGTGGACAAAGTAGTGACCATGCCGAAGACGGCGGTCCACTGGACACCGCTCTTGGGAAGGTCAGAAGCTTCGAGAGTGTGGTCGTAGGAATCGTTGGGCATCCAGCGGCCTTCGAGCGCAGAGTAGGCGAAAGCGCACATGGTAGCGATGAGAAGAATGTCGTAGGCCGAGCCGGTGTAGTAGAGGTCCTGATCGACGGCGAGATTGGCGAGGTCGGAGAAGATTGCGTACGAGATGGACGAAATGGTGAACAGGAGATAAAGACGGCGCCATGGTCCGTGGGAACGCAGGAAGGCAGCAAGCAAGGCGATAACCAGGACCCAGTGGCCGACTTTGTCGACGACATCGAAGTTGAAATTGTAGGTCGCCAGGTCAGGGCGCAAATATTGGTAGGGCATGACCATCAGCGCATAGAAGTAGAGCCAGTAGGTCAGCAAGAGAGAAAAGTCGAGCCAGGTTCGCTGGCGGCCGACGGGGCCGACGCGGCGTTCTGGACGCGCACCCAAGGCAGCGACCATCGGGACGAGATGGAGAAAGAGAAAGGTATCGCCGATGGTGAGATACGGAACATCTTTCCGAATGATGACTTCGTAGTACGCCCAAAGGCCGAGATCGGCGATCCAGAAGCCGAGACCGATGGACATGAGGAGCCAGAAGACGCGGGCCGGTCCGCGGTTGCGGATGCCGTTGATGAGCATCACGACGGCGGCGAAGCTGACGAGGGAAAATTGGAGAAGGTCGCCGAAAGCGGCTTTTAAGTATTGGCAGGAGATGGAAAGCCCAGCGACGTGGAGCACGCCATGACGCGGAAGTGCGTAGGCAACGATTGCCTGCAAACCGACGAGGAGCAGGCCCAGCGCGAGCCAGGTTTTAGAGCGTTGCGTCACGCGGCCTCTCTGGCCGTAACCAGGTGTTCTGGAGGAACGGTATTACAAAATGTGCGAAATGGGAAAAGGTAAGTTGGCGCAGGTCACGGAAACTGCACTAGGAGTCAGGAGCCGCCGGAAAGCTGGAGCGAGAGGCCATGCTTGTTGCAATGGATCTGCAGGGTCGTACGCTGATCGTGAAGGAAGGTACTGTGGACAATGCCGGAGTTGTCATAGGAGTCGTCGGCGGCGACGACACGGACCTTGATCTCGTGATCGCCGGGCGGGAACTTTATTTCTTTTGACTCCTTGCCTTCAAGGCTGCCGTGAAGGAAGAGACGCTTGTGGGTCTCGCCACGAGAAACACCGGAGAAGGCGAGCTTGTCGTCGACCCAGATGGAGATTTGAGCTTCGTGGAAATGATGTTCCACCGCCAACTCGATGGTGGCGGGCTGCGGCGCGGAGAGTGGATCGTGCCAGACGGGAGTCGGGACGGGTTTTACAGCAGCGGCGACGGCGGGAGCTGGCGGCAAAGCTGTGGTACGCGTGGCACGCGGGGTACGCATGGTACGCGTGAAGTCGTCGGTAGAGGCAGCGGCCTTCTTGTCGTGAACGGAAGCGGTGGGCGACGTGAGTATGACCGCGACAGGTGCGGGCTGACGCACCGGCGGAGGCGGAGCCGTCAAATTTTCAGCGACGATGGGCGGCAGTCCGAGGCCGGCATCGGCGGTGCGCAGAGCGGTGCGCTCGGTTCGAACGACCCAGGCTGCGGCGACTCCGGCGAGGAGAAAGCAGGCGGCGATGGTCGCCAAAGAGGGGAACGGACGGGAAACAGGTTGTGGAGCGGCCTCTGACGGAACAGGCAGGGCGGAAGAGGCCAGGGAGCCCGGAGCACGAGCGGGCGCGGCGGCGACGGCGGCGCCATTGGATGGCGGCGAGAGCTGCTCGGGCGGCAGGATGGTGGTAATAAAAGGCCGGTAATTACGAACGACCCTGCCTACCTCCGGGTTCACCGGAATCGACGATTCGCGGCGGCTGCGCGGTTCGCGTCCTTCGAGAATATCGGTGAGATCCGCGGCCAGGAAGTTGCCGGTGGCATAACGTTCGTCGCGGTTCTTCGCCATCGATCGGGCAACGACGTATTCGGTGTCCTTGGAAAGATCGAGGTGGTAGGTGGTGATCGGCATCGGCTGCTGGTTGATGACCTTGAAGCCGATGGTCCTGGCGCCGTTTCCCTGGAAGGGGCGGAAGCCGCAGAGCATGGTGTAGAGAATTACGCCCAGCGAGAAGATGTCGGTTCGGCCGTCGACATCGGCGCCGGTGAGTTGCTCGGGGGACATGTATGCGGGCGTGCCCACGACTTCGCCGTGGAGCGTCGTGTTCGACATGTCGAGGCGCGCAACACCAAAGTCGGCGATCTTGGCACGGCCTTCCTCGGTGATGAGTATGTTGGAAGGCTTAATGTCGCGATGAACGACGCCTTTCTCATGCGCGAAGGCGAGAGCTTCCGCGATTTCGCGGCCGACCTCGAGAGCGAACTTCTCTTCCAGACGAACAGTTTGATTGGCGAGCAGCGCGCTGAGCGGGCGGCCGGCGACATACTCCATGACGATGTATGGGGTACGCGATTCCGGCTCCTCACCGCGGTCGTAGATGGTAACGATACCGGGGTGGGTGAGTCGACCGGCGGCGCGCGCTTCGACAACAAAGCGATCGCGGAATTCCGCGACGTCGGGTGAATCGGGGTCGAGGCCGGAAAAGGTCTTGATCGCGACGAGGCGATCGATCTCCGGGTCAAGGGCTTGATACACCGTCCCCATAGCCCCGCGACCGATCTCAGCGAGAAGTTGATATCGACCTAAAATTGCGCCGGCGCGGATATCCATAAACAAAGCGGACGAACGGAGAAAAGTCGAGTCGGCGTGCTACTCGTGCCGCGCATCATTTCACTTGGCATGCGGCGATTCAATGATCGAAAGTAACCGTACTCAAAAAACTAACGTGGAATTCGGCGAAATGGCCGGCAGGGGCGCAGGGCGCCTGGCAGCAACGCTCAATGGGGAGGCGGGTTTGAGACCGTTTGAGAGAAAAATTGCGGGAAGAAGAGCTGGTAGGACGCCAAATTGCGCCAAAAAAGTGACCGGCGGACCGCCCTGTGTCGGGGGAGGACGGTCCGCCGTTTCTCCTGGAGGGAGAACTTAGTAAAACGAGAGGCCGATGCTAGTCCTGGGTCGGGGGCGGAGCAGTCGCGCCAGCCGGGCCGCCATGACCATGGTGACCGTGCATGCCGCCGAATTCCATGGAGCCGAAGAGCTTCTCAGCCTTGGCTTTCTGGGCCGGGTTCAGGACCTTGTAGATGGCATTCATTTGGCGAGCGTGCTCGAGCATCTGCGAGGCCTGGAGTTGCTGCACCTGGCCGATGAGTGACTGAGCTTTGGCTTCGTCAAATGTGTCGGCCGTGATGACCGCGCGAAGTTGTTCGTGCAGGGTCTTCATCTGCTGATGAGTGGTGCGGAAATCGGCCTTATTGGCGGTGCGGATCTGCTTGATCTGAGCAACCTGCGCGTCGGTCAGGTCAAGCGCCGTGGCCATGAACTGCATCCCGTGGTCGTGTTGCTTGACCGGAGCGTCCTGAGCAACGGCACTAGCAACCAAAGTCGCAATCGCAAGCGCCGAAATTCCGATCGCGGACTTGAGTGATTTCATCTGGGTCTTCCTCCCTAGTTCCCCTTCTGGGGACCAGCGTATGCGTACAGGTATAAGACCACTAAATCGGGCTTTGGGAAGTCAAAAGAATATGCGTTTACGTAAAGATTGGTGAGTAGAACCGTGCGGGTGTCTGGCCCAGAGCCAGCGCAGGGGTGCGGGCCATTGCTGAAAATAGCTGTAAATCGGTGACCTTCTTACGTTTTTTTACCGCCAGGGCGAGATTTGCTGCGCTACCCTTTACAGAAGCATGAAACAAATCCTGCTGATTGACGATGACATCGAGCTATGTTCCCTGCTAACGGACTACCTGCGCGCCGAAGGGTTTGAGGTGGAGGCGGTGCACAACGGGGAGGCGGGGCTGCAAAGGGCGCTCGCCGGAAATTACAGCATCGTGGTGCTGGACGTGATGTTGCCCGGAATCTCGGGGCTCGACGTGCTGCGGCGGTTACGGCCGCAGTCGCGAGTGCCAGTGCTGCTGCTCACGGCGCGGGGCGAGGACGTCGACCGCATTGTGGGACTGGAACTGGGCGCGGACGATTACGTTCCGAAGCCGTTCAATACCCGCGAACTGCTGGCTCGCGTGCAAGCGATCTTGCGGCGCGTGCAGGGTGGTCAATCACCCGGGCAGATGGTAGCGGTGGGTGACGTGACGCTGGATCCGGGTGCGCGCACAGTGCATCGCAATGGACAGAAGGTCGAATTTACCTCGGTAGAATTCGACCTATTGCGTTACCTGCTGGAGAATGCAGGCAATGTGGTGCCGCGTGAAGAACTGGCGGAACGCGTGCTCGGGCGGCGCTTCTCGCCGTTTGACCGCAGCATCGATATGCACATCAGCAAAATTCGGCGCAAGCTGCTGGATGAGAGTGACGAATTGATCAAGACGGTGCGCGGGACGGGCTACATATACGCGCGCCCGGTGCTCGCGGGAGAGCGTGCCGGCAGCAAATGAGAAGCCTGTTCCTCAAGATCTTCCTCGCATTTTGGGGCGCCATGGCGGTGTTCGTAACGCTTGCCGCTATGACGACGATGTTGATCGTGCGTTTCCAGACATCGGATTCCGCAATGGAGACGATGGCGCGCACCGCAGCCCAGTCGTATATCAGCGGCGGGCCGGCCGCGCTGCATAACTACTTTCACCAGCTTGAGCGGGACCAGTTGTTCCGGGTCATCTTGTTCGATGAGCACGGGACGGAATTGAGTGGACGCCCGGCGCCGCGGTTCCTGGGACCTAATGGTGAATACTCGCCGCCACCATCGCGCGGGCCAGTACCGCCGCCGCCGACGTTCGAAGAGCTTGCGAGACGGCATTTCCCAACGCATACAATCCTGGCGTCGGATGGACATAAGTACACGCTGATGCTGCTGCCGCCTTCGCGGGCGCACCTATGGTTTCTGACGGCGCCCACGCGATTGATTGGAATTTTAGTCGGCCTTTGCGCCACGGGTCTCATCTGCTTCCTGCTGGCGAAGTACGTTACACGTCCGATTGCGAGTTTGCGTGCAGCGAGCGCGAAGCTAGCCGCCGGAGACCTCTCGGCACGCGCGGGGTCGGATGGAGGCGGATCTCGCAGGGACGAGATTGGGAGCCTGGTGCAGGATTTCGATCGCATGGCGGAACGGATCGAGAACCTGATCACAACCCAGCGCCGTTTGCTAAGCGACATTTCCCACGAACTGCGTTCACCGCTGGCAAGGCTGAACGTAGCGGTCGGACTCGCAAGACGACAAGCGGATCCCGAAACCCAGACCGCGCTGGAGCGGATTGAGATCGAGGCCGATCGACTGAACGATATGTTGCAAAACCTGCTGACACTGTCGCGACTGGAAAGCGGCGAGTCGGTAGAGATGCGGACGGTGGTGGATTTAGCCCCGCTGGTAAAAGACGTGGTGGGCGACGCGGATTTCGAAGCGCAAGCCTTTGGGCGAAGCGTGACCCTGTTGAAGAGCGCGCCGTGCAAGGTAGAAGGAAACGTCACCCTGTTGCGGAGCGCGATTGAAAACGTGGTGCGCAACGCAGCGCGATACACGGATGAAAAAACAGAGGTGAGTGTTGCGCTGGAATGCCACGATGGACATGCGCTGATCATCGTGCACGACCAGGGGCCCGGGGTGCCGGAAGAATCGCTACCAAAGCTATTCCTGCCCTTCTATCGAGTGGACGCGACTCGCGATCGCAACACCGGTGGGGTTGGGCTGGGACTCTCTATCGCCGAGCGGGCGGTGCGGTTGCACCGCGGATCGGTGGTGGCTAGCAACGGAAAACCGCGCGGGCTGGTAGTGCAGATCGACCTGCCGTGCGTGGCAATGGTAAGTACCGCCAACAAGCTGGAACCTGTCACAATTTCCTAAAGCCCGATTCCCACTATCGGGGACTTCCCTGCCGGCGAACGGCCGACCATCCTAATGGCTGGCCTGGACCGGGCTGGGAGTTCGGCATGACCGCAACACACTTCATTACTGCAAAAACCTTCCATCGGAAGCGTCTTTTTCAAAACCAGCGATTCGGTGAATTGTTCACTTACTCATTGATGCGTTGGCGTGAGCAACATGGAATGCGCGTCCATGACTACGTGATCATGCCCGACCACGTGCACTTGCTGGTGACGTGCGACGGAGAAGACGTGCTGGGAAATGTGGAGAAGCTGCAGGACGCGTTCGCACTGGAGTTAGCGAAACAGTTCGGGTATGGCGGCGAAGTGTGGGAGCCTCGGTGCCGCACGCAAGTGGTGGAAGACGCAAATGACTGCGAAAAATGCACGGCAATGATCGAGTCGAACCCGGTGCGGGTCGGGTTTTGCGACAAGGCGGGCGAGTACCGCATGAGCTCCAAATCGTCACGTTGGGTGCTCGATCCACTCCCCGAGCAGTTGCGCAAGCCGGAATTACAGACAGTTTAGAGTTTCTGCAACCATGAAAAAGCCCGCGCATGTAAAGCGCGGGCTTTGCTGTTTGGAAGATAAGGGATTTATTTCGGCTTATCTTCCTTGTTCTTCTCGTCTTTCTTGTTGTTGTTCGAAGGCTGGTTCTCCTTCGCGGGAGGTTTGGACTCGCGAGGAGGATTGGCTTCGTGCGCTGGCGGACGAGGCGGGTTGGCTTCGTGCGCTGGCGGACGAGGCGGGTTGGCCTCATGTGCCGGTGGACGAGGCGGATTCGCTTCATGTGCCGGTGGACGAGGCGGATTGGCTTCGTGCTCCGGAGGATGGGGCGGGTTAGCCGGATGAGCAGTGGGTGAAGTTTCCGTCCGCGAAGGAGGATTGTTCTCCCGGGTTGGCGGATGCGGAACCGGCTTCGCATTCGTTGCCGGCTGGTTGGGATGGCTCACTTCATTGTTACGGCCAGGCTCGTTGCCGCGGGTCGGTTCGCTCGCGTTTGGCGCGTTGGACGGATGCACCGCGTTGCGGTCGTTGCCCGTAGCATTACCTGGCTTCGGAGCCGGAGTGTTCGGCGGAATCGGCCGTCCCGCAGCTGGTGTTCCCGGACGATTTTCATTCGCCGGAGTTGCTGGCCGATTCATGTTCGCGGGAGTTCCGGGCTTGCCGGCATTGGCCGGTCCGGTGGGCTTCGCCGCCGGAGGATGAATCTTCGGAGCCGACGCTGCGCCCTTTGGCTTGGCCGCGTTCAACTCGGCGACAGCTTGGGGCGGACGTGGCTTACCGGCGGTCATCACAGCAGGACGGTTGACCTTGGGGAGGGTCTTCACTTCCGACGCTGCCAACGGACGTCCGTTGCTCTTGGCAAGCAATTGCTGCTTGGCTTCGAACTTGACGGGTGCCGGCGGCGGAGCGTGCTTCGCCATTACCGGACGCTGCGTAACGGCAGCGGGAGGAACGTGGCTGGTGGCCGAGGTTCGACCGCCAAGGACAGCTTCCTTGGTCGGAGCGACGCCCGGAGTTGTGCCGAAATGCGCGTTCTGCATTTCTTTCGGATCGACGCGCACTGCGGCGGCTGCCACGGGACGACCGCCTGCCATGGCGCTTGCCGGAACTGCGGTGACCCCGCCCGGCACTCCCGCATTGGCGTAGTGCACGTTGACGTTGTTGACCGTCCGATTGTTGTTGATGACGGTGTAGTTGTTGTAGATGTTGGTGACGTTGGTGATGTGGGTGTTGGTGACATTCACGTTGCGCACATAGCGTTCGCTGACGTGATAGCTCGGGTAATAAGGTTCACCCCATCCGAGGGGAACCCATCCAACCGCTCCGCCGCCACCTACCGCAACGCCCACATGGAAACCGCCGCCGCCCACGAAAGCAACGAGGGCGGGAGCGTAGACCGGACGAACCCAGCCCGGCGATCCGTAGCGTACGACCGGTCCGGGCGCCCAGCCCCAGCGGCTGCCGACATAAACCCAGCGGCCATAGTGGAAGGGAGCGTAGCCCCAGGGAGCATCGTCGACCCAGGTGTAGCCCCAGGGATCGATCCAAGCCCAATGCCCGGTGTGATAAGGCGCCCATCCCACGGCAACGCGCGGATACCAGACGTGACCGTACTCGGGAGCCTCGTCCCAAGAGCCGTTGTCGTCGAGATCGTCATAACCGACGACGCCGGCGGAAACATATTGTTCGGAGCGCGCGTGGTCCTGGTGATCGTCGCGCTGCATGTTCCAGTTGGTGAAATCGTCCGGCTCGCCAAGCTCAGCCATCTGGTACTGGCCGGAATTGCCGCCGCTGAACGTTGCCTGCTGGCCGGAGGCGATGGTCACGCCATCGGACTCGCCGGTTCCCTGGCCTTCGCCCTTGAGGACGGAGACGTAGGTCGTATCGTTATCGGGATCGACGTCGAAGCGATAGTCGCCGGGCTGAGTGATGGTGAATGCGACGTTGGGAGAATCGATTTCGACCGATTCGCCGTCGAAGAGGCGACGGACGTGGACGAAAAGGCTGCCCTGGTCGAGTTCAAGTTGGGTGATGTTGTCTTCAAGATCGGTGATGGTCAGGCTGGTCTGCTGGTCCATGCGGGCCTTGATGTTGCCCATGGCGACTTCAGCGCGAGCATCGGCGTCAGTCCAAACGCGATCGGAGGTGGTGAGAGGACGATTGACGACGGCGTCAACCCAATCGTCGACACCACCGGGCTGGATCGACACTGGGCCTTGCATGAAGGCCAGCCGCCCTGCCACTCCCGGCGGATCCTGGTCTTGGTCTTGCGCAAGGGCGGGCATCGCCATAGCCGCCACGATGAGTGCGACGAACATCGTCAGAATTACAGAACGTAGTCGAATGTTCATATGGATTCTTGGATCTCCTCGACTTTCGGGTGCTCCTGGTTGACCGGCGCTGGCCGGAACCACACAACTCCCCGGGAGTATTGAACCCGGAATTGTAAATTTAGTTGTTCAGGCGCAGGATTTTCGGTTCAACTGAAGGCTTGGCGCATCCGGTTAACCGCAATTTCAGGCTGCAGGCTTCTGATCCTGGCTCTCAATGGTTAACTTGTTGTTTTTGCGTTTCACATCGGTTTCGATGTGCTGGATCTCGACTCTCTCTTTCTTGACTCCCAGCTTCACAATGCCGAATGCGCCCATGTACAGATTGGAAACGAATACCAGCGAAAACCACGCGATGAGGTAACCAAGCCATCCTGCATAGAGCAGTTGGAAACGCGTGAGGACCAGAAAAAACGCGGCAACATAGTGACTGAAACAATATTCGCAAGTAAAGAGATAGAAGAACTTTCTTTTTGTGAACGACGGGGCATTCTCACTTTGGTTCCTGCAATAGTCGCGCGGCTCGCGGAAGACTTCTTCGTGGGTGATGGTCCAGGAGACACACGCCACCGGCACCGCGATGAGGAGCAGATAAACCACCTGTATGCCGAGGGACTCCACGGCAAGGTTAGATTCCGATTATTCGCTTTTGTTTGTACCGGTTATGGAAGGGAGCTCTTCGCCGGCCTCGGCTAGCTGGCAGTGCATGCAGCGCTTGGTGAACATGTTCGGTCCGGCCCAGGTGCTGGAGCGGAAGTAGGGTTTTCCACAGCGTGGACAGGGCCAGAGCTGGAACCCGAGGCGGACGATCAGCAGGCCAGCCACAAAAATCGCGATCACATAGACAAGGTAGGCGCGCGCGAAGAACGCGGCGATGAGCACACAGGGGACGAGCGCGGCCATGAGGGTGATGAGGGCGCCGCGCAGGAATTTGGCCACCTGCAGCTTGGAAGCGTAGTCGGCCATGAGACATACATTCTAGGACAGGGGCGGGCTGGCGCGGCGTAACTGTGCGGCCTGTCGCCCATTGCGAGACTGGGAAGCGGGTCGGTTCGTCCCACGACACGGACTTGGCGCGGACTCCCGAGTACAATTGCCCGCCGGAGGTCTTATCTCGTGCGACGAGTCCTGCTGTCTTTCTGTGCAATTTTGCTGGTGAGTGCTGGTTGGTCGCAGTCAACCACGAGCGCGGACGACGCCAATAAGTTTGTGAACGATGCGGAGAGCAAGCTGCTCGATCTGCAGGTGCGCGCAAACCGCGCCGAATGGGTGGGCGCCAACTTTATTACCGATGACACCGAGGAGATCCAGTCGGAGGCGGACGAATTGGCGAGCGGCGTCGCGACCGATTACGCCAAGAAGAGCTTGCAGTTTGCGAATGCGCCGGTGTCTCCGGAAGTGCAACGCAAACTTTTGCTGCTGAAGCTGCAGGCGATTGCGCCGAGCAATCCGAAAGACCTGGCAGAATTGACGCGGGTGCAGGCCTCGCTGGCCGCGGATTATGGCAAGGGGAAGTATTGTCCGAAGACGGGGAAACATGCGGGGGAGTGTCTCGACATTACGAAGATCGAGCACCTGATGGAGACCTCTCGGGATCCGGATGAGCTGAAAGATTTGTGGATTGGGTGGCACGCCATCGGTGCGCCCATGCGCGATCGCTATGCGCGGTTTGTGGACCTGAGCAACGAGGGCGCTCGCGAAATGGGATGGGCCGACACCGGTGCGTATTGGCGCGCGGGGTACGACATGCCTCCGGACCAGTTCAGCGCGGAGTTGGAGCGGCTGTGGCAACAGGTGAGGCCGCTGTACGTTTCGCTGCATACCTATGTTGCGAACCAACTGGTGAAAAAGTATGGGCCGCAGGCGGTGCACGATGGGATGATCCGGGCGGATTTGCTGGGCAATCCGTGGGCGCAGGAGTGGGGGAATGTCTATCCGGTGGTGGCGCCGCCGAGCCAGCATCCGCAACTGGATTTGACCGCGATCCTCAAAGAAAAGAACGTCGACGAAAAAGGGATGGTGAAGTATGCCGAGAACTTCTTCAAGTCGCTTGGCTTCCCGGCGCTTCCGCAGACGTTCTGGGAGCGCTCGCTGTTCCTGAAGCCGAAGGACCGCGACGTGATTTGCCATGCCAGCGCGTGGGACATCGACGCAAGGGACGATCTGCGAATTAAGACGTGCTTGCAGGTGCGTGGTGAAGATTTCGTCACCGTGCACCACGAGTTGGGACACAACTTCTATCAGCGGGCTTATGACAAGCAGCCGTTCTTGTTCGAGAATGGCGCCAACGACGGCTTCCACGAGGCGATTGGCGACACGATCGCGCTGTCGATTACGCCCGCGTATTTGAAGCAGGTGGGGCTGATCAATGAAATCCCGCAGCAGGACGATACCGCGATCTTATTGCGGCAGGCGCTGGATAAAGTTGCGTTCCTGCCGTTTGGATTGCTGATCGACCAGTGGAGATGGAAGGTGTTCAGCGGCGAGATCAAGCCGGCGGATTACGAGAAGTCGTGGGTGCAGATGCGGGAGCACTACCAGGGCGTTTATCCACCAGTCGCGCGCTCGGAAGCGGACTTCGATCCGGGGGCGAAGTATCACGTGCCGGGGAATGTGCCTTACACGCGCTACTTCCTGGCGCGGATATTGCAGTTCCAGTTCTATCGCGCGATGTGCCGCGAGGCCGGGCATACCGGTCCGCTGTATACCTGCTCGTTTTACGGCAACAAGCAGGCCGGCGACAAACTCGCGGCGATGCTCGAAATGGGGGCGAGCAAGCCGTGGCCGGAAGAGCTGAAAGTCCTGACTGGCGACGACCACATGGATGCGGGTGCGATGCTGGAATACTTCGCTCCGCTGAAAAAGTGGCTGGACGAGCAGAACAAGGGCGCGAATGGAGAGTGGAGGGAAGAAAAGTAGCGTGGGCCACCCGCAGCGCGGGTCCGCAATTTTTCATTTCGCGTTTTGGATGCGCTCGATCATCTGTTTTGCGCCGTTGTTGGCGGGGTTGAGTTCGAGCGACTTGCGGTAGGCCGCGAGGGCGTGCTCTTTATCGAGGGCGTCGGCATAGGCCTCGCCGAGGCTGTCGAAGGCGTTCCACGAGTTGGGATGGGTGCGGGCGTTCACTTCGAAGATCACGATGGCGTCTTGTGTGCGCTTTGCGGAGAGCAGCTTATATCCGAAACGATTTACCTGCGCTTCGGGATCGGGGAGAAACTTGTGAGTCGGATCATTGACGTAGTCCTGATAGCGGGCCGTCACGGCATCGGTTCCGGCGGAGAGACTGCTTTCCAACACGTCCGCAAGGGTTGGGGGCGCCGGCGCCGTCAGAGCATAGTGCAGCACGGGGTCGGACCCGGCGATGTAGTCCTGGAAAGTTGAATCGAGCGCAACTTCGGGGAAGGTGGCGGTGCGCTTGTCGCGGGGGTCATCATCCTGCCACCAGAGTTTGGAAACTGCTACCTGAAGATGGCTGTGGGGCAGCGTGATGGTTGCGGGATCGCCGTAGAAATTCACGTTTTGGGCGGTCGGCTGGCCGACGTAAATGACTTCGGTGTAGTTCTCGAGCCGGTTGACGAAGTTCTGGGCGGCGGAAAAGGTCTTCGGACCGACGATGGCGAAGATGCCTCCGCGATGGTTGACCTTGGAGCGGATGAGGGTGACGAGCAGGGTGCGGAGGAGCGTGTTGTCGCCGCCGGTATTGTTGCGGAGGTCGATTACGAGGCGCTGGACGCCGGGCTGCTCAAGCGCCTTTGCCAGCCTTCCGGCAAAAACCGGCAGCGGTTCGTCGCCGTTGATGACAAGGTTGAACTGGAAATAAACGGCGTGATGCTCGGGAAGATACGTGAACCAATAAGTCTTGTCTTCGTGCTGCTGCGATAACGGGATGGGGGCGGACGCCGGGCGCGCGTCGATCCAGTTTGAGGGCAGCGAGTTCAAATACCATTCTCCGAGCGGGACGGAGGCGTTCATGCGGAAGGTGCGGGGCTGGCCGCCTTTTTCAATCACATAATCGGCTGATTCGGCAGACTCGCTGAGTCCGAGGCCGTGCAGGATGCGCGGATCGTTCAGGGCGGTTGATGCGCTCCAGGAGATCTGTTCGCCAGGGTTGGAAGGATCGTGCGACTCGGTGGTGTCGAGGCGCTGAATGGCTTCGCGCCAGTCGACGGCGCCTACGCGGACGAGTTTGCCGCCGACGGCGCCGGCGAACTCGGGAGCGGCAGCACGCACGTAAATTCCGTCTGGATACCGAACGAAGCGCACGGGAACGTGGTCCTTTCGATCGGGCGATGGAACCGGACGGGTATCGAAGCCGGTGTGGCCGTCCTGAACCATGGCGCCGATTTGCAGGAAGCGGACGTAGATCTGGTCCTCGTTCAGGTGCGGGAAATCGGCGTCCAAGTGTTTCACGGCCTGGTCGAAGTCGAACGGCGTCATGTCGTGAAACAGGGACTTGTGCTGAAGGCGCATCTGCTCGGCGAGGTAGTGCAGGTCTTCGCGCCATTCCTGGGCGGACGGCTGGATGGTGACGATGTCGTGGGCGGCTGCCGTGGTTACGGCCGCGATGAAGCTAAGAGGCAGGGCGAAGCGACGCGCCAATCGATTCATGTAAGCGGGTACGTGGGGGAGAGGGCGATTGTTCCTGGGGATGGCGAACTTATCTCTGAAGACGTAGCTGGACGATCTGTCGTCGCGGGAGTATTGAGCGGCGCGGTTTATTCGATCCAACCAGCTTCGCAGGTTCGGAGATTTTGGGTCTCCCACTTCTCGCGAAAAGCGCGAGAAATGCGGCACCCACTGTCGTGGAAGGTTAGAAGAATAAAATCAGCTGTGGGCTAGGCGCCGGCAGGAGATTCCAGCATGTGTTCGCGTACGTGGCTGAGATTGGCGATCCCGTCCAGTAACTTGGTTATATCAATGGGCTCGACTCCAAAGGTCGCTTCTACCCGACAGCCTTTGCCTCGCCTTTCGGTGGAACACTGAGCAGTAGCGCTATTCCAATCACTCCGAAGAGGATCACATCGTTGTAACCGCGTGGAACGCCGTGCAAGGAAGTTTCGATTGATTGAATGAGCATAGTTACAGAATGTGCGAGGCCGTGCCATGCCGCGAAAGCAATCACGAGCCTGTACTCTGAGGGTCTTCGAACAGCCAACAGCAGAAACACTCCGAGAGTGACAAGAAATGTGATGAACATTGGCTCGCATTCATTGTCGTGCATTTCAAGCAGCCATTTGCTGTGCCATAACTCGGTGCACAACGGATAGAGCAGACCAATGTAAAACAGACCCACCAATGCAACAACGATTTGTCGGATGCGCTTCATGAGAGACCTCCTCGGCGCTTTA
Organism: Candidatus Korobacter sp.; assembly: GCA_036501185.1. Classification (GTDB taxonomy): domain Bacteria; phylum Acidobacteriota; class Terriglobia; order Terriglobales; family Acidobacteriaceae; genus Korobacter. Next base: position 26,367 of record DASYAU010000055.1, read on the forward strand.
GCTGTTGGGTTCGGGTGTCATCAGATCAGTTGGTGGCGGCATCCCAGATGCTTCTGTTCAATTTCTTCTCCTACTTCCGGGCTTGCTACGGTCTCTCGTTCATTTTCCACTCTGCGAACCCAAACCTCCAGTTCAATTACCATAGTTGGCGATAAATCCCCTTACCGCAAGTGACCGGGCTGTGGCAGGATTGTACCGACCGTTGTGAATGCTTCGATCTCAAGATGTTGATCTAATGAAGAAAGCGCTCATCGTCGCAATCCTTGCCGGTACGCAGGGGCCGCAATGTTCTATGCGCCGTATATCGGGGGCGAAGAGGTTCCATACCTCTGTCCGGCTTGCCCACACATAACAGCCTTGGGCGATCCTGTCGATAAGTTCGTGCAATACACGTTTGTTTTGGGAACCCTAAATTCACTCCTGTTTTGCGTCATCGCGTTCATCGGCGTGTTCGCCTTCCGAAGGCGATTTACCGATAGGTATCGGTAAATCGCCTTATCGCAAGTAATCGAGCCGTGTCAGAATTGGTTGCGGTAAGGGCTGTTATCAGAAGGAAAAGCAAGAAAAGGATGACGAATTGAGAAATTACTTCGCCGTCGCCGCTCTGTTCCTGAGCATGGCTGCGCTTCCGGTACATTCCGAGCAGAAGCAGTGTTCGGAATCTCAGCGAACGAGAATGGAAACGAAATCGGACACAATCCGCTCGTGGGATGCTTTGTATCGTTCGTTTATGACATACCGAGCGTGTCTGGATGACGTTGAAGCTCAAGAAGGGTACAGCGAGTCGAAGGCACGCATTCTTGCCGACCACTGGGATACGTTGCCGCGCCTGTCTGCGCTCATCCGCAAAAACCCCGAATTCGGCCGCTGGGTGATGCTGGATGCAACGATGAACATTGACGACCTTCACAAAATTCGTGAAAGCGCCATTCACCACTGTCCGGCTGGAATGAAGAGGATATGTGCCCGACTGGTGAAGCAAGCGGATGATGCAGTCGCAGAAAATGCAGACGCACAGAAATAACTGTTGGTAAATCTCCTTACCACAAGTAACCGGCGTGGGGGACAATAGATCGGAATAAGGCTGGTATCCCGGGAAATCAGCTATCGCGTCATCGCCATGAAGAGCCGCAGTCAGTGCGATTGCCCCTGTCACACCAGCGCGACTATTGCTCACGTTGTGCCTTGCTGCGACGGATTCGTCGGTCTTCAACAATTCAGATGGTGGCGGTTAATCAGTGTCGCAGCTCTTTTCCTCTGGATACCAGCCACCATCGGCATCGGGTATCTGCTCTCGCGTTTCATCGACAGTGTCTACGCTTTTGCGGTGAGTCTGGCTACCTGCTCGATTGCCGTAGCGCTCGTGTTTTACCGTGTGGAGAATTGGCCGTGTCCAGTCTGCGGAAAGCCTGTTCTTAGCCGGAAAGGCTTTCGTAACGGCTTCAGCAGCCATTGCGTCAATTGCGGTGCTGCGGTGTGAGTTGCATTGCGGTGCTGCGGTGTGAGTTGCATTACTGTTGGTAAATCGCCTTATCGCAAGTAATCGAGCCGTGTCAGAATTGGTTGTGGTAAGGCCTGATGGCATAACGAAGTCGGCCTCAAGCGCGGCGAGTACACTTTCTGGGTTCGAAACCGTAAGTGACTCGGGCGAAGGAGGCCGAGATGCGCATTATAGGCTGCGATCTACATGCACGACAGCAGACGATTGCGATGCTGGACGTGGAAACGGGCGAACTCGAAGA